>NZ_BMFF01000004.1:441879-462769 GCF_014637955.1 Halopseudomonas salina
CCGTCATTCCCGCGAAGGCGGGAATCCAAGCGGTGTCTAGCCAATACCCCTGCGCGCCCTGATACTCTGTCGCCATTCCCGCGCACGCGGAATCCATTTTGACCTTCCGCAGTTCCGGACCAGCTCCGCGCGCGCCGCACCACCCAATGGATCCCCGCCTTCGCGAGGATGACGATTGGTCCGAATGCCTAGCCCCCCGCCATATCCTCAAGCTCCGCCCAGCGCTCCATCGCCTTATCCAACTCGGCCTGTTTCAACTCCATTTTTGCCAGCACATCGGTGGTTTTTTCCACGGACTGCTGATAGAAGCTGGCTTCACTCACCTGCGCCTGTATCGCCTTAAGCTCGGTTTCGAGCTTTTCCATCTGCGCGGGCAAGGCATCGAGTTCGCGTTGCAGCTTGTAGCTCAACTTGACCTTCGGCTGGGCCGGGGCTGCTGTTGGGGCAATGGCGGGCGCTGCCGGGGCGGGTTCCGGAGCAGCGGGCGCCTCAGGGGTATCAGGTGCCATGGCCCCGGAATCCCATTCGGCCAGCGACTCGACCTTGCCGCCCTGGCGCAACCAGTCGGCGTAGCCACCTACGTACTCGCGTACCTTGCCGTGACCCTCGAACACCAGCGAGCTGGTCACCACGTTGTCCAGGAAGGCCCGGTCGTGGCTGACCAGCAGCACGGTACCGTCAAAGCCGGAGAGCACTTCTTCCAGCAACTCCAGGGTTTCCACGTCCAGATCGTTGGTCGGTTCGTCGAGCACCAGCATGTTGGCGGGCTTGCTGAACAGACGCGCCAGCAGCAACCGCGCCCGCTCACCACCGGAGAGCGCCTTCACTGGTGTGCGCGCACGCTCGGGCGAGAACAGGAAGTCACCCAGATAGCTGATCACATGGCGACGCTCGCCGTTGATCTCGATAAAGTCGCGGCCCTCGGAGATGTTATCGATGACCGTCTGCTCCAGGTTCAACTGGGCGCGAAGCTGGTCGAAGTAGGCAACCTCTAGCTTGGTGCCGTGCTTGACGGTACCGCTGGTCGGCTCGAGCTGACCGAGCAGCAACTTGAGCAAGGTACTCTTGCCCGAGCCGTTGTTACCGATCAGACCAATCCGATCGCCGCGCATAACGTTCAGGTCCAGATTGCGTACCAATGGCACGTGACCCAGCCAGGCAAAGCTGACGTTATCCAGTTCGATAACCCGCTTGCCCGAGGAGTCTGCCGTCTCCAGCTGGAAGCTGGCCTTGCCCTGACGCTCCAGGCGCTGGGCGCGCTCATTGCGCATTTCCTTCAACGCACGTACGCGACCCTCATTACGGGTGCGGCGAGCCTTGATTCCCTGGCGGATCCAGACTTCTTCCTGGGCCAGTCGCTTGTCGAACAGCGCATTGGCTGTAGCCTCTGCAGCGAGCTGCTGCTCTTTATGCTCCAGGAAGCTGACGTAATTGCCCTGCCAGTCGATCAACTGCCCGCGATCCAGCTCCATGATGCGTGTAGCAAGCGCCTGCAGGAATTGACGGTCGTGGGTAATAAAGAGCACAGCGCCGCGAAAATCAAGCAGCACCTGTTCCAGCCAGGCAATGGTATGGATATCCAGGTGGTTGGTCGGTTCGTCCAGCAGCAGTACATCAGGCTCGGCGACCAGTGCCTGGGCGAGCAGCACGCGGCGACGCCAGCCACCGGACAGCTCGGACATTTTCTTGTCTGCCGGCAGACCCAGTCTGGTCAAAGTGGTCTCTACCAACTGGTCCAGCCGCCAGCCGTCCTTTGCTTCCAGACGCTCCTGTACCTTTTCCAACTGCGCCAGCTCGGCGTCGCCCATCTCACCGGTAATCAGGTGGTGATATTCGGCAAGCAGCTCGCCGACGCCTGCCAGACCGCGGGCGACCACGTCGTAAACGATGCTGTCATCGGCCTTGGGCAGCTCCTGTGGCAGCTGGCCGATCTTCAGACCCGGCGCATACCAGATTTCCCCCTCATCAGCGGGCTGTTCGCCGTTGAGCAGCTTGAACAGGCTCGACTTGCCGGCTCCGTTGCGTCCGATCAGACACACGCGCTCCCCGCGTTCAAGCTGGAAGCCTACCTTCGACAGCAGCGGATTGAGCCCGTAGGCCAGGGATACATCGGTAAACGAAAGCAGCGCCATATAACACCTTTTGATTGTTCAGGACGGCATTCTACCTGCTGTGCTCGGGCGCTGCATGCCATAGTTGAACACTTTGTCGACGCCCCCTATGACGGTGCCTGACAAACAGCTAAGCTTGAGATTCGTTGCGGAATGTCAGTCGACCGCACACCTGGATTGCCCATTTTTCGCTCCACCCCGCTCGGGACCCATGATGCAGCTCTATTTTCCCGCACTACTGAAAACCCTCACCGCTCTACTGTTGGCAACCCTGCTGGGCTCCAGCCTGCCTGCGCAAGCGGATATCCAGCAGCAGCGGCAGACCTATGACCAGGCCATGGCCGCTCTCAAGGCCGGCCAGCAGCAGCGTTACGCCAGTCTGCTTGCAGGCTTGCGGGATTACCCTCTGTATCCCTACCTTTTACTGGAATCGCTTCAAACGCGAGTCAAAACGGCACCCCATCGGGAAATCGAGGACTTTCTGGTCTCCCATGGCGACCTGCCCTTTGCTCAGCGCCTGAAGAATGACTGGCTGCGCCGCCTGGTACGCGAGGGCGACTGGAGCCGTCTGCGCAAAAACTACGACACCGCCAGCCAGGCTGCCGAATTTGACTGTCAGTTGGCGTTGCAAAGCTGGCGTGAGGGCAACCAGAGCGCCGCCATGAGCCGCGCAGCCGAGCTCTGGACCGTAGGCCGCTCCCAGCCCAACGCCTGCGATCCGCTCTTTGACCGTTGGCGTGAGGCCGGCGGCCTGACCGAAGACGTCGCCTGGGCACGCATCCGTGAAGCCCTGCTCTATCGCCAGGACGCGTTGGCACGCTATCTGGTGCGCTACATGCCGGGGCAGACGCCCCTTGCCGAACTCTTCGTGAATACGGCCACCGGTCCCGAAAAACTGGTCGAGAGTGAACGCTACCGCCCCAGCGCGGGTCAGCCCGCCGACAAAATGGCGGATATTGCAACCGTATCGCTGCGCCGCCTGAGCCGCGACGATCCCGCACGGGCTCTGGCCTTCTGGCCCTATTACAGCGACCTGCCCTATAAACAGGAAGACCGTCTGGCCATCACCCGAGACATCGGTGTGCGTATGGCCAAAAGGCATGCACCCGAAGCGTTGGCCTTCATGGCCGCCAACGATCCCCAGATGCTGGATGACCAGGTCACCGAATGGCGTATCCGCCTGGCCCTGCGTACAGGGCAATGGCAAACCGCTCAACAATTGACCAGCAACCTGCCCGCCTCACTGGGTAACCAGAGCCGCTGGCGTTACTGGCAACTGCGCAGCGCCCAACTGGCGCGCCCGGAGGTCGGTGAGCTGCGCCACGATTACCAGGAGCTGGCCAACGAACGGGACTTCTATGGCTTTCTGGCCGCCGAGCGCAGCAACCAGCCCTACGCCCTGCGCCACCAGACCGCTCAGGTTGAACCAGCCGTATTTGCGCGGGTAAGCAAGGCCGGCGGCATACGCCGCGCCAGGGAATTCTACGCGCGCGGCCAGGTGGTCGATGCACGCCGCGAGTGGTACCACGTCGGCAAGATATTCAGCCGCGAGGAGCTGATTGCCCAGGCCATGATGGCCCGCGAGATGGAATGGTACTTTCCAGCTATCCGCGGCATCAGTCTGGCGCAACACTGGGACGATCTGGATATCCGCTTCCCGATGGCCTACCAGGAGCCGATCCGCGCCCAGGCTGCCGCCCGCCAGCTGAATTCAACCTGGGTGTATGCCATCACCCGCCAGGAAAGCGCCTTTATGGCCGATGCCCGCTCCCACGCCGGTGCGACGGGTCTGATGCAGTTGATGCCAGCTACCGCGCGGGAAACTGCCAGACGGTATGACATCAGCCTGGGGCACCCAAATGAACTGCTGATTCCTGAGCGCAACATTGCCCTGGGCACCGCTTACCTGTCGCAGTTGAATAGCATGTTCCGGGGCAACCGGGTGCTGGCCTCGGCAGCCTATAACGCCGGCCCCGGCCGCGTGCGCCAGTGGACTCGCGAGATGCCCACTATCCCCTCCGATATCTGGATCGAGACAATCCCCTTCGACGAGACCCGCACCTACGTGCAGAGCGTGTTGAGTTACGCGGTGATCTACGGTCAGAAGATGGGTATTCGCCAGCCGGTAATGGAACAGCATGAGCGTTACCTGGAAGCCTACCGGCCTTAGAAACAACAACGCCCCGTGCAACGGGGCGTGTAGTTGGTGACTGAGCACGTAGCGCTCAGGGCAGCTCAGGCATCGATCAACCTGAGCCGCTCGCGGACCACTTCTACCAGTTGGTCGGGCTGGAATTTGGAGAGGAAGCCGTCGCAGCCGACCTTCTCGACCATCGCCTTGTTGAAGTTGCCCGACAGCGAGGTATGCAGCACCACGTAAAGCGCGCTCAAGCGCGGGTCCTTGCGGATCTCCGACGTCAGACGGTAGCCGTCCATCTCGGGCATCTCGGCATCGGTGATCACCATCAGCAGCCTGGACGCAATATTCGGGTCTTCATCCGCCCACCCCTGCAGTCGCTTCAAGGCCCGCAAGCCGTCGGTCTCCACGTGCAAAGTCAGGTCCAGTTGCGAGAGGGTTTCCTTGAGCTGGGCGATACCGGTAGGCGAATCATCCACCAGCAGCACTTCACGCCCACGCGCCTTGTTCAACAGCGCCTCATCCAGCAGGCCATCACTGACCTTGGCATTAAAGGGCACTATTTCAGCGAGCACTTTCTCCACATCAATGATTTCGACCAGCCGGTTGTCGTCGAGGCGGGTGATCGCTGTCAGATAATGGGAGCGCCCTGCACCACGGGGCGGCGGCAGTACCGCATCCCAGTTCAGGTTCATGATGCGATCGACGCTGCCGACCAGAAAGGCCTGCACGGAACGGTTGTATTCGGTGACGATGATAGTGCTTTCAGGCGTGACAGCCTGGGGCCGCATGCCGATGGCGCCGGAAAGATCAATAACGGGGATAGTCTGACCGCGCAGGTGAATCACACCCACCACGTGGGGCGCGCGCGCCGGTAGCTGAGTCAGGCGGGGCAGCTGCAATACTTCGCGGATCTTGAATACGTTGAGAGCAAACAGTTGCTGTCCGGCGAGCCTGAACAGCAATATTTCCAGGCGGTTCTCGCCTACCAGCCGGGTGCGCTGATCTACTGTATCCAGAACTCCGGCCATGACAAACCTCACTGATGAATGCTAGTTGATATACCGCACAGTATATCCCTTATCGGCCGTCATGGCGGTTTCTGAACCCGGCTTTAAAGCGCTTAGTAAAAGGCGTTTTCCTTCACGGTGTGGTCCGTTACATCGCGTACCCCTGTGATCTCGGGAATCCGCGCAATCATGGTCTTTTCGATGCCTTCCTTGAGGGTCACATCCACCATGCCGCAACCCTGACAGCCGCCGCCGAACTGCAATACCGCAACGCCGTCTTCGACCACGTCAATCAACTTGACCTCGCCACCGTGACTGGCCAGACCGGGGTTGATCTCGGTTTGCAACAAGTAGTTGATGCGCTCATTCAGCGGGCTGTCATCGTTGACCATCGGCACCTTGGCGTTCGGCGCCTTGATGGTCAGCTGGCCACCCATGCGGTCGGTGGCAAAGTCGACAACAGCGTCTTCGAGAAAGGGCTCGCTGACAGCATCGATCCACACCTTGAGAGACTCAAGCTCGATCGTTCTGTCTTCGGGTTTCTCCTCACCTGGCTTGCAATAGGCGATACAGGTTTCCGCATAGGGCGTGCCCGGCTGCGTGATGAACACCCGTATCCCGATACCGGGCGTATCCTGCTTGGCCAGTAATTCGGCCAGATACTCTTCCGCTGCCTTGGTGAGGTGAATGCCTGCCATTATAGTGCCTCGTATTCAATGTCTGTTTGACGGCATTGTACGGGATCAAAGCGCGCGGATAAAGACATACCTTTTTGGTAGGGTATTATTGGCTCAACTGCCCATGGCTGAAATCAGCGCCTGATTGAATGCTGGCAGGTCATCGGGCTTGCGGCTACTGATCAGCGAGCCATCAACCACCACTTCCTCATCGACCCAATGGGCACCGGCATTACGCAGGTCATCTTCCAGCGAGGGCCAGCTGGTCATGCGCTTGCCCTTGACCAGATCGGCAGAGGCCAGAATCCAGCCACCATGGCAGATCACCGCAATGGGCTTGTTATCCCCAGCCGCGTCGCGCAAAAAAGTACGGGCCTTTTCATTGATCCGGATGTTGTCGCCATTGATCACACCGCCCGGTAGCAGCACCGCGTCGTATTGATCGCTGCGCACACGATCGAAAGTGGTATCGACCTTGAATGCATCCGCCGGATCCGTGTGATTCCAGCCCCGCACCTCACCGGATTCGTCCGAAACAATCTCGACCTTTGCACCCGCTTTCTCGAGCGCGTCCTTCGGACTGGTCAGTTCCACCTGCTCGAAACCATCGGTTACCAGAATTGCAACGCGCTTGCCTTCAAGGGAAGTAGCCATGTGTAAACTCCTACAGAAACAGAATGTCTTTCCTGTGACCGGCGACAGGCCGAAAGTTCCTGTAGCGACTGGCCACAACTTGCCATACACCTGTTTACCACCTGCCCGGCGCTTATCTGTTAAACTTGCCGGCTTTGCGTACACCTTCGGAGCCACCATGTCTGAGCGTTCTGCCCGCCTCCAAGCACTTCATTCTGCCCTGAGTCAGCGGATTCTGATTCTCGACGGCGGTATGGGTACGATGATCCAGAGCTACAAATTCGAGGAGACGGATTTTCGTGGTGAGCGCTTTGCCGACTGGCCTTCGGACCTCAAGGGCAATAACGACCTGCTGGTATTGAGCCAGCCCGACGCCATCGCGGCGATGGAGAAGGCCTACCTTGACGCCGGCGCGGACATCATCGAGACCAACACCTTCAACTCCACCCGGGTATCCCAGGCCGACTACGGCATGCAGGACCTGGCCTACGAGCTGAACGTCGAAGGCGCACGCCTGGCTCGCCGGGTCTGTGACGAGAAAACCGCTGAAACGCCTGACCGCCCACGTTTTGTTGCCGGCGTACTGGGGCCGACCAGCCGCACCTGCTCCATCTCTCCGGATGTGAACAACCCCGGCTATCGCAACGTGACCTTTGATGAGCTGGTAGCCGACTACATCGAGTCGACCAAGGGCCTGATCGAGGGCGGCGTCGACCTGATTCTGATCGAGACCATCTTCGACACCCTGAACGCCAAGGCGGCGATCTTTGCGGTGCAGGAAGTCTTCGAGCAGCAGGGTTTTGAATTGCCGATCATGATCTCCGGCACCATTACCGATGCCTCCGGCCGCACCCTGTCGGGCCAGACCACCGAAGCCTTCTGGAACTCCATCGCCCACGCCAAGCCGATTTCAGTCGGTTTGAACTGCGCATTGGGTGCCAAGGATCTACGCCCGTACCTGGAAGAGCTCTCGAACAAGGCCGACACGCATATTTCCGCGCACCCCAACGCGGGCCTGCCCAACGAATTCGGCGAGTACGACGAAACGCCCGAGCAGACCGCAGCGGTTATTGAAGAGTTTGCCGAAGCAGGCTTTCTGAACATCGTCGGCGGTTGCTGCGGCACCACACCCGAGCACATCCGCGCCATTGCCGAGGCCGTAGCGAGCTATCCGCCGCGGGCCATACCGGACATCCCCAAGGCCTGCCGCCTATCGGGTCTGGAACCCTTCACCATTGATCGCAGCTCGCTGTTCGTCAACGTGGGTGAGCGTACCAACATCACCGGTTCTGCTCGTTTTGCCCGGCTGATCAGGGAAGACAACTACACCGAAGCCCTGGAAGTCGCGCTGCAGCAGGTCGAATCCGGCGCGCAGATCATCGACATCAACATGGACGAAGGCATGCTGGATTCGAAGGCGGCCATGGTCACCTTCCTCAACCTGATTGCCGGCGAACCGGATATTTCCCGCGTGCCGATCATGATCGACTCCTCCAAGTGGGAAGTCATCGAAGCCGGACTCAAGTGCATTCAGGGCAAGGGCATCGTCAACTCCATTTCCATGAAGGAAGGCGTTGAGCAGTTCAAGCAGCAGGCGCGCCTGTGCAAGCGCTATGGCGCGGCAGTGGTGGTCATGGCCTTTGACGAGAAAGGCCAGGCCGACACCGAGCAGCGCAAGCGCGAGATCTGCAAGCGCTCCTACGACATCCTGGTCGACGAGATCGGTTTTCCGCCCCAGGACATCATCTTCGATCCGAATATCTTCGCCATCGCCACCGGCATCGAAGAGCACAACAACTACGCAGTCGACTTTATCAACGCCTGCGCCTACATCCGCGCCGAGCTGCCCCACGCCTTGACCTCGGGCGGTGTATCCAACGTCTCGTTCTCGTTCCGCGGCAACAACCCGGTGCGTGAAGCCATCCACTCGGTGTTTTTGCTGCACGCGATCCGCGCCGGCCTGAACATGGGTATCGTCAACGCCGGCCAGCTGGAGATCTATGACGAAATCCCCAAGAAGCTGCGCGACATTGTTGAAGACGTGGTGCTCAACCGCAATCCGGAAGCTACCGACGCCCTGCTGGCCATTGCCGACGAGTACAAAGGCGATGGCAGCGTCAAGGAAGCCGAGACCGAAGAGTGGCGCAGCCTGGACGTGAACAAGCGTCTGGAGCACTCCCTGGTCAAGGGCATCACAGCCTGGATCGTCGAGGACACCGAAGAGGCCCGCCAGCAATGTGCCCGCCCGATCGAGGTGATCGAAGGCCCGCTGATGGCCGGCATGAATATCGTCGGTGATCTGTTTGGCGCCGGCAAGATGTTCCTGCCCCAGGTGGTCAAATCGGCCCGCGTCATGAAGCAGGCCGTGGCCCACCTGATTCCCTTTATCGAAGCAGAAAAAGGCGACAAGCCAGAAGCCAAGGGCAAGATCCTCATGGCCACAGTCAAGGGCGACGTGCACGACATCGGTAAGAACATCGTCGGCGTGGTACTTGGCTGTAACGGCTATGACGTGGTCGATATGGGCGTGATGGTCCCGGCAGAAAAGATTCTCAAGACCGCCATCGCCGAGAAGTGCGACATCATTGGCCTGTCCGGTCTGATTACGCCCTCGCTGGACGAAATGGTGCATGTTGCCAAGGAAATGCAGCGCCAGGGCTTTTCCCTGCCGTTGATGATCGGTGGCGCGACCACCTCCAAGGCGCACACCGCGGTCAAGATCGACCCGCACTACAAGAACGATGCAGTGATCTACGTGACCGACGCCTCGCGCGCAGTCGGCGTGGCAACCAGCCTGCTGTCCAAGGAGATCAAGCCGGACTACGTGGCAAAAATTCGCGCCGAATATGAAGTGGTCCGCGAGCGCACCGCCAACCGCCGGGCCCGCACCGAGTACCTGAGCTACGAGCAGGCCCGCGCAAACAAGTTTCAACTGGACTGGGATAGCTATGAGCCCCCTGCCCCGTCCTTCACCGGCACACGCACCCTGGACGATATCGATCTGGCAGAGATCGCCGAATTCATCGACTGGACGCCCTTCTTTATCTCCTGGGATCTGGCCGGCAAGTATCCGCGCATCCTCGAAGATGACGTGGTGGGTGAAGCGGCCCGCTCCCTGTTTGCCGATGCCCAGGCCATGCTCAAGCGCATGATCGACGAGAAGCAGATCAAGGCCAAGGCCGTAGTTGGATTCTGGCCGGCCAACCAGGTTGACGATGATGATATTGAACTGCAGGACGCCGACGGCCAGCCCCTGGCCAAACTGCATCAGCTGCGTCAGCAGAATGTGACTCCGGACAAGAAGCCGAGCATGAGCCTGGCGGACTTTGTTGCGCCAAAGGACTCCGGCAAACAGGACTATATCGGCGGCTTTATCACCACAGCCGGTATCGGTGCTGAAGAATTGTCCAAGCAGTACGAAGACAAGGACGACGACTACAACGCCATCATGGTCAAGGCCTTGGCTGACCGCCTGGCAGAAGCCTGCGCCGAGTGGCTGCACCGCAAGGTACGTACCGAGCTGTGGGGCTACATCGAGCAGGAAGACCTGGATAACGACGCACTGATTCGCGAGAAGTACCAGGGCATCCGTCCGGCGCCGGGCTATCCAGCCTGCCCGGATCATACCGAAAAGAGCACGCTGTTCAGTCTGCTGGACCCGGAAAGCAACTGCGGCGTGACCCTGACCGAGAGCTTTGCGATGTTCCCGACCGCGGCGGTTAGCGGTTGGTTCTTCTCCCATCCGCAGTCCAAGTACTTCGCCGTCGGCAAGATCACCAAGGATCAGGTCGAATCCTACAGCGAGCGCAAGGGCGCTCCCTTGAGCGTCACCGAACGCTGGCTCTCGCCGAACCTGTCCTACGACAACTGATCGGCTGATGTCGATCCTGCCAGGCCGCGACAAGCTCAGAACCATCACCTTTCTGGGCTTGCCGATCATGGGCGGCATGCTCAGCCAGAGCCTGCTGAATCTGGTGGATGCGGCCATGGTCGGCAGTCTGGGCAGTGCGGCTCTGGCCGGCGTGGGTCTGGGCAGTTACATCAACTTCATGGCGGTAGCGCTGGTCATGGGTCTGGGCGCCGGCGTGCAAGCCATGGTGGCGCGGCGGCGCGGCGAGGGTAATACCGCGCACCTGGCCCGGCCGCTCAACGAAGGCCTGCTGATTGCCCTCATCCTGGCGATACCCCTCACACTGATTGGCTGGTTTCAGGCGGCCAATATCATGGCCTTTCTATCTGCAGACACCGCGGTGCAGGAGATCGGTACCGGTTACTTCCAGTGGCGGGCATTGGCCATATTCGCGGTAGGGGCCAACTTTGCCTTTCGTGGTTACTGGAACGGCATACGCCAGACCGGACTGTATCTGCAGATTCTGATCGTCATGCATCTGCTCAACGTGCTGATCAGCTACGGCCTGATCTTCGGCCGCTTCGGCTTACCCGAGCTGGGCGCAGCCGGCTCGGGCCTGGGTACCTGTATTGCCATGTTTATCGGCGCCGGTATGTACGTGGCCATCACCTGGCACAAGGGGCGTCACCACGGATTTTTGCGCACACGACCGCGCAGTCGTGATATCCGCGCCATGCTGCGCCTGTCAGTTCCCAACTCCCTGCAGCAGTTCTTTTTCGCCACCGGCATCACCACTCTGTTCTGGATCGTTGCGCAGATTGGCACCTCCGAACTGGCAATCGCCCACGTATTGGTCAACCTCTCGCTGTTTCTGATCCTGCCGGGCGTCGGCCTGGGTATGGCCGCCACTACCCTGGTCTCCCACAGCCTGGGGGACAGCAAACCCGAAGAAGCCTACCGCTGGGGGTGGGATGTGGCGCGCGTTGCCGTGTGTGCGCTGTTTGTGATGGGCATGCCCTTCTGGCTGGCACCCCATCTGGTGTTGAGCCTGTTCACCCAGGACCCGGAGCTGCTGGCGCTCGGCGAATGGCCCTTGCGGGTAACCGGCATCGGCATGGCGCTAGATGCCACCGCCCTGGTGCTCACCCAGGCCCTGCTGGGCGCCGGCGCAAGCCGCACAGTGATGGCGGTGAATCTGGGCAGCCAGTGGCTGGTATTTCTGCCGCTGGCGTATCTGGCCGGGCCGGTACTGGGCGGCGGGCTACTGACCATCTGGATACTGCAAAGCTGCTACCGCGCCGCCAACTCGGTCATCTTTGCACTGGTCTGGCGCCGCCGGCATTGGGCAGACATTCGCATATGACGCCCGATGTGCGATCATCTGACAAAACACAGGCCGGAGAGACTATGAGCACTGGGAGCACGGGTGATCAGCAGGATCAGAAAAAAGAAGAGCACGAAGGCGGCATGACCTTCGGCCAGACCTTCATGAGCGTATTATGGGCAGCTCTTGGTGTGCAGAGCAGCAAGGCGCGCGAGCGCGACTTCACCAAGGGCAAGCCTAGCCATTTCATTCTGCTCGGGATCGGCTTTACGCTGGCTTTCGTACTGATTATTGTCGCAGTGGTAAATCTGGTGTTGTATCTGGCGGGACTGTAGCGAAGAGGCTCATTTGCCTGGCGATGACAAACCCGAACACTTCGCCCGGAGCCGGGCGAAGTCGGAATTCGCTTAGTGCTGGCTAACCCAGAAAACGGCAGTCGCCACGGCAATCAGAATCAGCGCCACCGCCGCAAAGGCATCAAGGTGGCTATCGGTGTTATTACCTGAATCCTGCATTTCTTGCTCGTTCATGGCCATGTCCTTTCTTGTTTTTGTAAACAACTTTGGGTCTATACAGGCGATACGTTAAGCTGGTGATGGCGTAACTGTCAAACATGCGGAGCATTAGTGCATATAAAGGCTGCACAGGGCCGACAAACCCTTCCAAACTGATCTAAACATATACATAAACATTCCTTTTGTGCATATCGAAAATTTGCTATCTTCCCGCCTCAAGTTTCGGCCGAATGGGTAGAGCTGCGTCCTTTTTCGCGCTCCCCAACCTTACTACCGACAGGTTGTCAGAATGTATATCTACGACGAGTATGACCAACGGATTGTCGAGGAACGTGTAGCACAGTTCCGCGATCAGACCCGCCGCTATCTGGCCGGCGAGTTGACCGACCCCGAATTCCTGCCGCTGCGCCTGCAGAACGGCCTTTACGTTCAGCGTTATGCACCCATGCTGCGTATCGCCATTCCGTACGGCCTGATCTCCTCCACGCAGATGCGCAAGCTGGCTTTTATTGCCCGCGAATACGACAAAGGCTACGCCCACTTCAGTACCCGCCAGAACGTACAGTTCAACTGGCCTGCCCTTGAAGACGTGCCGGATATTCTCGCGCACCTGGCCGAAGTACAGATGCACGCCATCCAGACCAGCGGCAACTGCATTCGTAACACCACCACCGACCAGTTTGCCGGCGTGGCCGCAGACGAGCTGGTGGATCCGCGCCCCTGGTGCGAGATCATCCGTCAGTGGTCGACCTTCCACCCGGAATTCGCTTTCCTGCCGCGCAAGTTCAAGATCGCCGTCAACGGCGCCACCGAAGACCGTGCCGCCATCGGCGTGCACGACATAGGTTTGAACGTGGTCAAGAACGATGCTGGCGAAATCGGCTTCCGCGTGCTGGTTGGCGGCGGTCTGGGTCGCACGCCCATGGTAGGCAGCGAGATCAATGCCTTCCTGCCCTGGCAGCACCTGCTCAGCTATCTCGACGCCATCCTGCGTGTTTACAACCGCTATGGCCGTCGCGATAACAAGTACAAGGCGCGCATCAAGATTCTGGTCAAGGCCCTGACCCCGGCCGTGTTTGCCGAGCGTGTGGAAGCCGAATGGCAGCACACCAAGGATGGCCCGACCACCCTGACCGAAGATGAGCTCAAGCGCGTCGCAACCCACTTCAGCGCGCCCGCTTACGAAACCCTGCGTGGTGACGACGACGCCTACCTGGCACAGCGTCAAGCGGACAAGGGCTTCAACAACTGGGCCCTGCGCAACGTGCACGCCCACAAGGTGCCCGGTTACGCCGCCGTTACCCTGTCGCTCAAACCGACCGCTGTTGCACCCGGTGACGCTAACGATCGCCAACTGGACGCTGCTGCCGAATTGGCCGACCGTTTCAGCTTCGGCGAGCTGCGCGTGACCCACCAGCAGAACCTGGTACTGGCCGACGTACGCCAGGCCGACCTGCACGCACTCTGGCAGGCCGCCAAGGAACAAGGCTTCGCCACGCCGAACATCGGCCTGCTGACCGACATTATCTGCTGCCCCGGTGGCGACTTCTGCTCCCTGGCCAACGCCAAGTCCATCCCGATTGCCGAAGCCATCCAGCGCACCTTCGATGACCTGGATTACCTGCACGACATCGGCGATCTGGACCTGAATATCTCCGGCTGCATGAACGCCTGTGGCCACCACCACGTCGGCCATATCGGCATTCTGGGTGTGGACAAGAAAGGCGCCGAGTTCTACCAGGTCTCCCTGGGTGGCGAAAGTGGTCGCAACGCCGCTATCGGCAAGATCCTCGGCCCCTCCTTCGCCGCCGAAGAAATGCCCGCCGTGGTCACCAAGGTAGTGGATGTATACCTGGAGAAACGCACACCGGAAGAGAACTTCATCGACACCTTCCAGCGTATCGGCATGGACCCCTTCAAGGAGCGTGTATATGCAGCAACTCATTAAGGGCGAAGCACTGGTCAGGGAAACCTGGCACCTGCTGCCAGCCGACACCACCCTGGATGGCATGTCCAACTGTGACGACCTGATCGTACCGCTGGCCCTGTGGCTGGATCACGCCCACGCCCTCAAAGCCCGCGATGGCGGCCTCGGCGTGTGGCTGAACAGCGATGAAGAAGTGGAAGCCATTGCCGACGACCTGGAACACTTTCAGGTCGTCGCACTGAACTTCCCGGTATTCAGCGACGGCCGCAGCTACTCCAACGCCCGCCTGCTGCGCGACCGCTACGGCTACAAAGGCGAAGTCCGCGCCATCGGCGACGTACTGCGCGATCAGCTGTTCCTCATGAAACGCTGCGGCTTTGATGCCTATGTGATTCGTGAAGACCGTAATGCCGAGGAAGCCCTGCAGAGTCTGAAGGACTTTTCAGAGGTGTATCAGGCGGCTACTGATCAGCCACAGCCGTTGTTTCGTCGGCGGGGTTGATACCTCCGAACTAAAGCCGGGGCGTTCTGCTCCGGTTGTTTTACCCCTTCCCCTCTAGATAGAACCCAACTGCGCTGCGGATAGCTGCGGGCGGTTGTTGGCTATGGGCGGGGATTTTTCGTTGCGCCCGGCTATAAAACCGTAGCACTATGCCAGTAGCTGCTGACGCGCAGTCCCCTCTTTGGTGGCATGGATGCCCTTGGTCTTATACTTCAAGCATTCTCTCCTTCATAAGGTAACTGTTAGCGTGAGATAAACAGTTTATTGTTTAGCTAAGCGAGAAGACCTGCCCGGACTAACGTACTGGAATACCCGCTAACTGCATGCAAGTGCATTTAAGCTAATCGCCAATCGCCATACTCCAATTAAAAATGGACAAAGAATGGAAAATTACGAAAAATACGCTGAGCACACCAAGACTAGAGATTGGAAATCCATTTGCCAACTAAATGACGTTGAACTCGACTCTTTTGGCACGAGAAAAGAACTGAATGTCCTGCCAGAGTATTTAGAAAAAAATGAAACTGTTTTTGCTTTAACATCAGGAGTCATGAAACAGAGCGATACATCCAATACATTCGATTTTGGAACCAATACATGGCTTGTTGCGCTCACAAGCGACAGATTTCTTTTTCTTGATGCAGCGATGCTTACAAGTTCTGTCGACTCTCAGAGTATTCGCCACGAGCGTGTACAAGCTGTCTCGGCTTCTCAAGGCTTTGTGTTAGGGAAAATATCTATTGATCTAGGAAACAGAATGCTGGTTATTGACAACTGCCACAAGTCAACTGTCAAAGCCATGGCGAGTCTTGCCAACAAGTGGATTAAAGAGCTTAGCGATAAAAAAGACATCTCAAACAATGTAATTCCAGCATTGTCGCAAACGCCCCTTTTCGATTTATTAGAGAGGTTGGAAAAGTTCTTCACTTTAGGCGCTTTGTCAGATGAGGAGTTTAAAGAGGCCAGGGCGAAGATTTTAGATTCTAACGAATTTAAAAAAGAGAAAGAGAAGCTCTTATCCTCTATAACGTGATTAGGCGTAACTGGGGCCAGATGAGCACTTCAGGGTCACTTCATTCGACCAGGGCAAGTATCTGGTTAATAATCACGATCTATTAACTACAAGGACTTTACTTTGAAAAATATTATTCTCGTCACGATGCTAACCTTAGCCGTTGCAGGATGCGATAAGGTCGAAGAAGATACCGCGCAGACAAACCAGCCCCCGTCTATGTGCGGAAAGGATACGGATTGCAAGGGGGATCGGATTTGCGAAAGCGGTCAGTGCATTTCACCTGGATCGCAGACTTTAGACGCCCCGATTTCCGAAGCGGCAGCGCCAGCAGCTCCAAGCATTGAATATGAAGCCATACTGATTTCTGGTGATACGGCAGGCCCATTCGATACGGCCTATATGGATCTTGGCACCGCTCTCAATTACCAATCCAGAGCTGGTGTAGCAAACCTCATGGAACAGGTTGTAGAAGATCCCGAAGCTACAGGCTATGTTAAAATCGAAAAAGTTTATGCATTCGGACCAGATAGATACGTTTTGGTTGTCTCAACAGGCGAAAGTGGCAACTCCTGCCCGGCGACGACATACGTCTTCAGCTACGACACTAAAGGTGAATATGTTGATAGCAAAGCCAGCATTGATGGCTGCTCAGAGACTGTCGAAGCCTTTGCTGAAGGGAATAAGTTGAGCATCAAGAAAGAAGGCGCAACCACCGTCATATACAATGGTAAAGTCAGCTAACTCCAAGCAAGACTGAAAAATTTATTGCAAAAACGAAGTGGATATATTTGTTTAACGCTTTTATTTCTTAACAACTATAGGGATACTCAATGTTACGCTCAATTTCGGTTATTATTTTAATGTCTACTTTTCTTATCTCCGGATGTTCAACACTGGCAGACGCGCAAGCTGCAAAAGGACAAGGTACTACTAAAGTTTACGAGAAAGATTTTGATACTGTGTGGCAATCGACAAAGGAAGTGGTAATAAGCTCAAAACTAGACTTAGTGTCAGCAAATAAAACAGAAGGGAAGATTTTGGCTCAAAGATCCATGACCGCCTTCAGTTACGGGGAGAACGTTGCAATCTTTGTTGAACCTATTCAAAGAAATACCAAAACACGGGTTGAGATCGTAAACAAAAAGACTGTCGCAGCAAACCTTACCGCAGCCAATTGGGAAGTAGCTTTATTTAGAGCGCTTGATCAAAAGCTTAAATGAGCCACCACAGGATTAAGGTGCCGGATCGGGGTCAGATACCTTGCCACCCTATTGCCCTCATCCCTTGTCCGAAGATGATAATATCCTGACCTGAATAAGCCACCCCTCGGCACTAATGGATCCATAATGAAAACGATATTCTTTATTATTGCACTCGCAACATTTGCGCCATGGTCGTACGCTGCAGATGTGTTCTGTGACACTGGCCGCATTCACCCTATCGACGACCAATTCGCGCTTGAGTTGGAGCAAAGCGGCGGAACCACGGTGGATATTCGTAATGCCCAAGGAAACGCTCATGAAGGCTGGGACAGAGAATTAAATCGTGTGTATCGCGAGCTGATGGACATTCTCCCTGCTGAAGAAAAATTGTTATTAAGAGACGCACAAAGAGCATGGCTTAATTTTCGTGACACAGAAGCGAGATTTTGGTGGTCTGAAAATATTTCAGGTGGAGGTACTATGCAGCCAATTAATGTTTCTGGCTATGGCATAGAACAATTGAAGGGGCGAGTATGCCAGCTATCTAAATACGAGCAGGCAGCAATGCATTTTTGATCGAGGAGTAACCGGGATCTGGTCTTGCCTTTTGCCCTCCCCCGCATCGGTGGTTGCCCGGCGCTGAATTTATCGGGGAAGCCGGGGGTCATGTCTTGCCTTTTGCAATGCCGGGACGGCCGGTATGGCAAAAAGCCAGACCTGACCTTGATCACCACTCACATTATACGTCTCGAGCCGGAGCGTTAGATGGCCGTTTCGATAAATATCTATCAAAAAAGAAGAAATAAATGGGACATAAAATAAAGGGGACAGATTTATTTTAAGAAATAAAGGGAACAGATTTATTTTCTAGTTTTTTTGGTGATGCATACTCACATGAACGGAAATATTCTTAAAAAAAATGGTTCACCAGCATCTTATGGAAACGATGATATGTTCGATGGCAAGCACATCTCACCACAGGCAGTGGAGCCAATAATGAATCGATATGGAATAAGAACGTTCGCCGGTTTTATTCACCCTCGATCTTGGTTGTTCTTTATAGCCTTGTTGGCGGGAACGCAACAAGTAGCAGGCTTGGAACATAGCGTAGGTAGAATGACCGCCAAAGACGTTTTTGAAGACGCGTCCCTGCGGCGGATCGCAGAAGCTGCTTGCCGAGGCGACGCAGAGACCGTTAACCTTTATGCCAGCTCCGGCGTAAATCCAAACGGGTCAGGGTTGGAAGGGCTTACACCTCTGGCGTGGGCCGTGAGTTGTGATAGCGTCGAGGGTGTCCAAGCGCTCCTTAAGGTTGGGGCAGACCCAAATCAGGCCATAGGCGATGAATTTAGTTCTGTAGTGTACATTGCGGCAGGTCGCAGTGACCCAGGGCCGCTCAAGGCATTGCTGGAAGCGGGGGCCGAAGCTAACGTTTTTGATCTAAAATCCGAGCGCACCGGGCTTACGCAAGCATTGTCACGCGGGATCGAGGCAGATGATTGGCGGCATTGGGAATTGCTGTTGGAAAAAGCAGATATTAATCGTCCCATGGACAAGTTTGGGGGGACTATTGCGACTTACGCCGCATCCTTCAATCAATTCGAGCGCGTTGTCCAGCTACTAGAAAAAGGCTACAGCTACCGATTGCGCCAGCTAGGTAGATACGTGGAAGTATCAGAAGGCCGAGGCGAACCTTTTGCTACCTGGCAGAAAAAAGCTATCCAGATTCTAAACAACCGTGGAGTTGTGTTCCCCGTCGGACCTATCGCTCCTGAGCTTCTCTCAGAAGTAGAGCTGCAGCGACTGCCACCGCGCTACCAGGAGTAAAGGGGACAGATTTATTTTTCTAAAGAGAATAAATGGGGTCAGATGAACATTAATCGCAGAGCAATACGCCTTTGTTTAGTTTTTATAAATTTTGCTGACCCATTCCAATAGTCAGGATCTTGAGTCATATGAACCGATCCGGTACTGGCGAGGAAAGCAGTCGTGGTACCTTGGTAAGGCCAAGCAAACCACTATACAAGACCCTGTATGACCTAGCCAACTGTTACAACGAGTCAGCAGAAATCATACTCTCCACGATTATCACTACCAAGGCAACAGAGTTCATAGCACCTGCAATAATGTGTCGCAGCTTCGCTATCGAGCTTCTACTTAAATTCTTCATAGCCATAGAAAAGCCCGCGGCTCGATCTAAATCCGATCTTGGTGAAATTGAAGACAATCTCCGAGGCCATAAATATTCAGAACTATTTGATCGACTGGATAATACCTATCAACTATTAATCGTAGAATGCTTTTCGGACCTCGCGGTCCAGAATACTAGTAAAGATTTGTTCCGCGAGCACTTAATTAATCTAGGGGACGACCCCTTTGTTAAGTGGCGGTATATCTACGAGAGCCCAACGACCAAACATATTGACATTAAGCTATTAGGCTTGATAGCAAAATCGCTCGGATTAGTAGCCTACAAAGAGACCCAACGCAAAATCTCTTGAACAACAGGAACCTGGTAATTGTGGTCAGATGAAAATTCTCGGTAGAAACACTCTTTTATCCCAGCCTTCTCCTATCAATTGCGCCTTAAATATTAAAGGAAGGATTATCATATGGAATCTGTGAAGAGGACCCTACAGATAGGCGGTATTGAAGTGGAGGCGTGGTATTCTTCCGAGCCACCTGATGGCTATATGTACTCGATAGATATCGCCCCACAGTCGGAAGAAAAGCTGTACAAAAAATTTCATTTGATGCGCTTAAGAAACGTCTCCCCCACTGAGCTTCCGGAGTCGTGCAGTATTGTTTTCCAGAGCCCGAGATCTGAGTTTAAGAGAGTCGACTTCGTTAAAATTAACAAAAAACAAGGGCGATGCGAACTAGAAATCATACTCTGCATCGACTTTCGTGATTGGGAAATGAAGGAATCTGTACCTAGCTTTGTTGACAGGTATTGCGATGCTCTAAAAAACCGCCTCCCCGGCGCTCCGCGGCCCACTAGATTAGAAACACTTCCGCTCCGCTGAGTCCCAGCTAGACTTCTTCTGCTGGACAGTGATCGTTAGCTCTTTGGAGGCTTAGTCCCCGTCAAAAAACATGATCCAGGGGAAGCTGCGGACCCGTTATTGGTGGCGCCTTTTGGCGACCCCGTTTAGGAATGTGATCTGATCCGAGTCCCCGTCCAGTACTTCTTTGCTGGAGGATTCTCATGAAGAAGCTCAACTCAGTACGTAACGGTTTACCGGTCATCAATGACCACGCAGCCGGCATAGATATCGGATCTCGCTTCCATGTCGTGGCGGTCCCAGCCGACCTTGCTGAGCAACCTGTGCGAACGTTTAGAGCGTTCACAGCTGACCTCGAGTGCATGGCTCAATGGTTGGCCGATATCGGGGTTACTACCGTAGCGATGGAGTCCACAGGGGTGTACTGGATTCCCGTCTACGAGATTCTGGAAAGCCACGGTTTGCACGTCGTATTGGCCAACGCCCGCGATGCTCGAGCCGTTCCTGGTCGCAAGACCGACGTTAATGACGCGCAATGGATTCAGCGCCTGCATGCCTGCGGCTTGCTCCGTGCAAGTTTTCATCCGGATCGTGAGATCGCTGCTTTACGTAGCTACCTACGCTTGAGGGAACGGCATTTGGATTACGCTGCCGCCCATATCCAGCACATGCAGAAAGCGCTTACTCACATGAACATCCAATTGCACCATGTAGTAGCAGATATTACTGGGGCCACTGGCATGAGGATAATCCGGGCTATTGTTGCTGGTGAGCGGAGCGAAGCAGCATTGGCAGCCATGCGTGATACTCGCTGCAAGTCGAGCATTGAGACTATCCAGAGCGCTTTGGTTGGCAACTATCAGCCAGAACATGTCTTTGCTCTGACCCAGGCGTTAGCCATCCGAGTTACCCACAACCAGTAGACACCTTCTATAGTTAGGTAGCCCCTAGCAGGAGGTGTGTCATGACCAAGAAACGACAG
>NZ_BMFF01000005.1:0-163647 GCF_014637955.1 Halopseudomonas salina
GGGGACGAGTAATACGGCCAACATAGGTGTTACCTATGTGGCCGGTTTGTGGTGTTACCTATGTGACCGGCTCAACAACCTTCCCGGCCACAACCAACTGCGCCAATTCTTGCGCACTTTGCCAGCTCTATCCCGCACCTCCAACCAACGTCTGGCGAAACCTCCAACCGCTGCCCGTTTTGCCGACCACCTCACGTTTTTCATTTTCTCGATCTGCAATAATGCTGCCGCTCCACAGCCCAAGCACAAGGAACAATGGATGTTCGCCCCTGCCAACATGGCCGCTTTTACGCTGGAAATCTCAGGCATCGCCCACGACTTCAAAGTGCTGTCATTCACCGGCACCGAAGCCATCAGCCAGCCCTACCGCTTCCAGCTGGAACTGGTTAGCGAACGCCCTGATCTGAATATTGAAGCACTGCTGCAGCAGCCGGTTTTCTTCAGATTCGCCGGCGAGGGTAAAGGCATCCATGGCCTGATCCACCGCGTTGCCCAGGGCGACGCCGGCAAGCGCCTGACCCGTTACCACATCGACCTGGTGCCACATTTGTATTACCTCGGCCACCGTACCAACCAGCGCATCTTTCAGCATCTCACCGTGCCGCAGATCATCGCCCGGGTATTGAACGACCATGGCATCCAGGCAGATACATTCCGCTTCCAGCTCAACAGCGAATACCCCCAGCGGGTCTACTGCACCCAATACGACGAAACCGATCTGCATTTCATCCAGCGTCTGTGTGAAGAAGAAGGCATCCATTACCACTTTGAACACAGCACCGATAACCACCTGTTGGTGTTCGGTGATGATCAGACCGGCTTTCCCAAGCTGGATCGCCCCACCGCTTACATACAAGACAGTGGCCTTGTTGCCGACGAGCCGGTGATCAAACGCTTCGCCATGCGCTTCGAAACCCGCCCCACCAGAGTGACCCGCCGCGATTACGACTTTGAAAAGCCTCACCTGGTGATGGAAGCCGCACACAAAGCACAGCAGCCAGCCGAAAGCGAACAGCCACCCACCCCCCTGCCCGACCTGGAAGACTACGACTACCCCGGCCGCTTTACCGAACGCGCCCGCGGCAAACAGCTAGCCAAACGCAGCCTGGAACGCCACCGCAGCGACTACCGCCTCGCCGAGGGCAAAAGCGATGTCCCCACATTGGTCACCGGCCATTTCCTGACCCTGTCAGAGCATCCACGCACCGAATGGAACGACCTGTGGCTAGTCCTCAGCATTCGGCACGAGGGCAAGCAGCCCCAGGTACTGGAAGAGTCCGTCACCAGTGATACCAAGGAGTCAGACGGTTTTACTCAGGGCTACCGCAACCAATTCACCGCTGCCCCTTGGGATATTCATTACCGCCCGCAACTCGACCACCCCAAACCCAAAGTGCTCGGCACCCAGACCGCCGTGGTTACCGGCCCAGTAGGCGAAGAGATCCACTGCGACAGGTACGGTCGCATCAAGGTGCAATTCCACTGGGATCGCGAAGGCCAGGGCGACGAGCGCACGAGCTGCTGGCTTAGAGTTTCGTCCAGCTGGGCAGGCAATCAATACGGCGGCATCGCCATCCCGAGAGTAGGGATGGAAGTACTGATCACCTTCCTCGAAGGCGACCCGGACCAGCCACTGGTCACCGGCTGCCTCTACCACAAGACCCACCCAGTCCCGTATGAACTACCCGCCAACAAAACCCGCAGCGTGTTCAAGACCCTCAGTTCCCCGGGTGGTGGCGGCTACAACGAGCTGCGAATCGAAGACAGGAAAGATCAGGAGCAGATCTACATCCACGCCCAGCGCGACTGGGATGAAAACATTGAGAACGACAAGAAGATCCGCGTCGGCAACGAACGCCACGATCGTGTGGAGGCCAACAGCTACACCGAGTTCATGGCCGAAGAGCACCACACCACCCACAGCGATCGCAAAACCGAGATCAAGGCCAACGATCATCTGACAGTCGGCACCAGCCAACACATCAAGCTCGGCACCGGCCAGTTCATCCAGGCAGGTAACGAAATTCACTATTACGCCGGCGACAAGGTTGTGATTGATGCGGGTATGGAACTCACCGCCAAAGGTGGCGGCTCGTTTCTGAAGCTTGATCCCAGTGGGGTGACGCTGATCGGGCCGGCGGTCAAGATTAATGCGGGGGGAAGTGCCGGGCGGGGATCGGGCGTAAGCATTCAACTACCTACTATACCTGGCGCTGCCGATCGGGCTGTCGCAGGGCAATTGACGCTGAATGCACAGCCAAATGATCTGTCCCGGCTCAAGTCAGCGGCCAGAGATAACCTGCTCCTCTCCAGCCAGTGTCACCGCCAACCGGATGGCCACTGCCCATTGGAGGCTTGTCCATGTCTGAGCGCATGAATGTACGGCAGGCATCAGCTCCTGATTATTCCGACGATTGCTACCTGTTGCTGGATGGTTTGAACATGGACGTACCATTCACCGCATATACCCATGATGACCACCCCACAATCGTACCGCTGTTTCGCGGCACCAGACATGCCAAGGTCATTGAAGCCAGTCCCTGGCTGGTCAAGCCCAGTGCGGGAGGGCAATTGCTGGCCAAGCCTGAAACCTGGCAAGACTATGGTCTAGTGCTGCGCTCGGCAGCCGGCAAGGACACCATTGCCGATCATCTGCGTAGCCTGATCAGCGTACTGCTACCTTCCCGGCAACTGGCCTATTGCCGTTTCTACGCCCCTACCTGGGCCGACAGACTGTTCAGCACCATGCGTCCTGAAGAATTCGAGTCATGGTCTGGCCCCATATCTCAATGGCTTCTTCACGATGGCAGCGCGTGGAAAGCATACGTCAGTACGGCCAACGGCAAGCCTCGGGGTCTCAACGAGGAGGGTTGGTACCTACTTCGCGAGGAACAACTTTCTCAATGGCAAACCGATGAACATGAACGATTTATCGACAAGGCCACGCATCACCTGGGCTGCAATCAGGGTCATGCGGGTTACTTGAACCAACGCGAGCACATCGCCGCCCTGATCAAAAAAGCCCATGACTATGGCTTCAGGCTTGAGCATCAGACGCTCCATTACCTCGAGTTGGCCTGGCGCTTTCCCCAGGAGCTAAGCAGTCCCTATTGGGCTGAGTACCTCGGCGATCAAACCCATACGGCCGATCAGCGCCTGGCATTCTCCGAACAACAGCTCTTTGGTCTGAACAAGGACGTCTAGCCATGGAATATATCGTCAAATCCGGGGACAACCTCAGTCTGATCGCGCGGGCCAACGGCACCACTATCGCCACACTGATGCGCTTGAACCCCGAGATAGAAGATGCCAACAGTATCTATCCGCAACAGCGCCTCCGACTGCCTGACACAGACGACGCCCGGCAAACCCGTGAGGTTGGGCAGATCACCGATTGCAGTGAGTGCGCAGACGACTATGTGGACCTGCTGCACCAGGCAGATGAAGCCGTTTTCATCCCCTTGACCGCAGAGCACCAACGGGAAATTCAGCAAGAGGAGGCCGTTCTGGAGCAGCTTATCCAGCAGTTTCACTCTGAAATGGAAGGCACTGAGGAAAGCATCGCCGGTTTCAAGGACAGCTTTATCGAGCGCCTCCAGCAAGAGCGGGTAATCGACAGCGCCAAGCCAACCGAGCCCATGCAGCTCACCGAAATAAGGCGACTGATGGGCAATCGGCACTATGCCTATGTACGGAAGGATTCAGGTTGGCGGCGCCACCGCAGCTACAGCATCGAGTCTCAGGACAGAGCGAGCACCAAAGGCTGGTATGACCCTGCCAGCGGAAGAGTAGACGGTCAGAAGCTGATCGACTCAATAGCCAAGGATATGCGCAGCCCTACGCTAAAAGCCAAGCTGACCCTTCACAGTAGTTTTACCGACTGGTGTCTGCTCGAATGGCAAAGTGATCCAACGCGCTGGACACCTGTCGACGGCATGCCGCCCATCGTCATCGGCACCCAAGCACAGGCCATGCGCTATGCCATGGGCGCCAGCCTGAACGCCGGCTTCGACGCAAAGAAGATGAATGCCCACGTCGCAGCCAAGGCCAGCGTCAGCGCCAACCTCATAGAAGCGAAAGCTCATGCTGAAAGCTCCTGGCCAGCCGAGGAGGACAGTGAGTGGATAATTCGCTATAGAGATGAATTCAACAGTTTGCAGGAAGCATCATTGGGTAAGTTTCGCGCTCTGATCAAGGCCGAACTAACCGGCTTTGCCGGCGCCAGCGCCCTGCTTAGCGCCAACGTGCATGTCGACATGAAAAATGGCCTCCCGCAGTTGCGCGGCACCGGGGGCTCAAGCAGCAGCCAAAGCAACGACGGTCCTGCATCCGCAGAAGCCAGCGCCTTCGCCGGCGTCCGCGCCGACGGCAAGCTGGAAGGCAGCGTGGAATGGCAGGACACGCTTGCTGAGCCAGCCGCATGGACAGCTTTGTGCACCCTCGGAGTGGGAGCTGGCGCTGCTCTTGGCCTGGGTGGTGAAGCCAAGTTGAAACTCAAGTGGAGCGCCCGGACGCACAAATTCTACTTTAACGTGCAGGCCGGTCTGGTAGCAGGCGCTGGCGCCTCTGGAGAATTAGGTGCCGAAGTAGATGCGGGTACATTCCTGGCTATGGTCAAGTGCGTCTACAACAGCCTACTCACCGTGGATTTTCATAAGGTTGAGGATATTGATTCTGATGCGTTTGGTCAGTTGATCAACTTTGCTTTTCTTGGAATCCTTGCTGGCGCAACTCATGCTGCCGTAACGGTGCGCTTGGGTACAAGAATTGCCGAACGAATCGGCGACGATATCAATAGAATCAGATCTGATCACAGAAGCGCCCTTGAAAGAGAACAGTTGGCCATAACAACGGCCAACAACGTCATTTCCGACCTCGCCAGGGGGGGTGAAAGCTGGGTCAGGTACGCACCTCCTGAAGTAAAGGGTCGTCTTCTGGACATTTTCTGTTTCGACTACGGCCCGAGCTTTTGGGACACTTATACGATGGGTTATAACCGCCGTGAAAGAGCCGTTTTATCTCTCCTTGAAGTTAGCCAGAGCTGGCGTGACTACGAGGAAACCGTCACCCGCATCAATCCGGCAGGCACAAAGGGCAGCTTCGCCCACAACCGCACTCGCTTACGCAATCTAATGCGCCTGTTTCCCAGCCTGCAGATAGACCGTATCGAGAGCGAACTACGGGGAAAGCGGGCGGTCCCCAACCAACCAGTGCAACTAGCCAAACATGTCCAACTGACGGGAACCTACTATGCGTAACCTATCTCTCGTAACGATATTGATTAGCTGCAGCACACTTCTCAATGGTTGTCAGAACAGTCAGCCTCCTAACGCAACTTATGATCTGCCTAAGCTCGTCACCCTGCTAACCGAAAGAACCCGAGACAACCTGGCCTTCATCGAAGGCGGCACTTTTATCATGGGCGACTTCGGCGCCGTCGGAGAAGATGGCGTATGGCGACCCTATTTCCCGCCAACAATTGAAGAAGACCAGCCTCATAAAGTAACTCTGTCCAGCTATTCATTGAGTAAATACAAGACCACATGGCATGATTTTGATACCTATCTGCTAGCGAATGACCTGCCATTGATCGAGCGGGGCCTGTCCAAGACGTGGGAAAGAAATCCTTTTGAGCAAGATCCGGCTAGCCGCCTATTTGTCGAAAAGCCTGCTCGAGTCACTTGGCAGGACGCCAAGAACTATTGTCAGTGGCTAGGCAGCCTGACCGACCTGCCACTGGATTTACCCACCTCGGCCCAATGGGAGTTTGTTGGACGCAACCGAGGCAGTAAGAATTGGATCTACTCTACCCATGACGGACAACCACTAAGCGCTCATCCCGAGCTATCCGAGCGAGTCCACGACACCGGAGAGTACGTCCCAGTGGGAAGCCGGTTGCCCCCCAATCCGTTAGGCATTTACGATATGGCCGACAACGGTATGGAATGGGTCAACGACTGGTTCTCGGAAACATGGTATCGGGAAAATCCGGAGATAACTGATCCAAAAGGGCCCGACGAGGGCGCCGAAAGGATTGTCCGTAACATGGATTTCAGCTTTTCACGTATTGGCATGCCAGAGTCGCTCCCCAGTGCACTCAATGAAGAATGGGACAGCATTTCGGAGTACACCTTCCGCTGCGCCCTTCAGAGCCCCATCCCTCTCACTGACAGCGATCAATAGGCAATCTAGTTTTTATCAAAAGCGAATTACCGTTACCCAGGAGTATGAACAAGTGAAATCATGGATGAACCATATCTTCGCACTCGCATTGTCGCCCATGAGCTTTTCTCTCGCAGAGCTCTACTGGCAGTGTGACCTTCCCTGAAGCGGGTACAAAGCTGAGGGCTGCCTTTCTGGGCGCGATTCTTGCGCTGCTCATTGCCGTGTCGTGGTTAATACTTGCCGGCTTTTCGTGGAGCTCTTAGCCCAGATCACTTGGGCTTGGCTCGTCCTTACCCACGCACGCAGGATCCCGGGCAACGACCAAATACGCTCTGACTGATACCCAGGGATCGATGACTCTGCCCCCCATTGATCTCCATTGATTCGAAATCTGGCCCAACCAACACCATTAACGCATATCAAAAAACTCCCGGTGCATGCGCCTGGCCGGTACGCCCCATTTGCGAAACTGACCGAACACCGCACTGGCGAACTTCACCGGGCCGCAGAACCACAGGCTGGCCTGCTGCCAATCGGGCACAGCATCACGGATATCCTGCGCTGTCAGCCTGCCCTCTGCTTTGCTACGCCGAATGATCAGATTGACACCTGCAGCCTCGGCATCGGCGCGCAGCTTATCGAGCGCCTCTTCGTTGACATCCTCTGTGGTATGGAACAGGTATACGGTGCGGTGATCCGGATGCCTGGCCAGGTAATTCATGCGGGCAATAAAGGGAGTAATACCAATCCCGCCGCCCACCCATATCTGGGTAAGGCTGTCATCTTCAAAGTTGAAAGCACCATAAGGTCCTTCCACCGTTACCGGCATACCCTGGCACACCTTCGCGCTGGCCAGCCGGGTGTGATCACCCAGCTCCTTCACAACAAACTTCAGGAAACGGGTCTGCGGATCCCAGTCTGAGGCAATGGTATAGGGGTGCGGACCGTCCCGGGGGTCGGAAGTAACAAAGGCAAACTGACCCGGCTGGTGACCCTGCCAGCCATCCTCCACCCTGACCAGGCATTCGAACACCCGCAGACCGGGATAATGGTGCACCGAGACCACTTCGCCCGACACCTGTCGCGCCCTCGACGGCCAGCCTAACAGCAGCAACACTGCCGCTACGCTACCCGCCACCACAACAAGGAACGTCAGCCATCCGATAGGGTCGGCCCAATAATCGAAATTCATCAGAATAAAGCTATGCCAGGCCAGAGGCAGGAACGCCACCGCCAGCAGCTTGTGGGTCTTGCGAAACAGGTGGTACGGAAAAGCCTTTACCAGAGCCAGCACAATCAATAGCGCGACAATATAGAACGCCCACTCCCCCAAGGTTTCTGCCAGCCCGCGCTGGCTGCGTAACCAGGTTTCGATGCCGGCGAGCTCTTGTCCGGCGCCTCTGCGGGCCGGCTTTTCCAGCCAGCCCCAGCCCACCATCCACTTGCTACCCTGCGCCCACCACCAGTGCAAAGTAGCCAATACCAGGGCGCCAATGCCCAGCCATTTATGCACGCGGTAAACCTTGTCAAGGCCACCGAGCCAACGTTCCAGCAATCGCAACCGTAATGCCAGCACCAGGGCCGCAGACATCATGAACACCGCCAGGATTCCGGAGTACTGCACGAATACCTTGCGAAACGGAAAGTACGCAAACGGGCTGACCCACAGGGTGTCCGACATAAACCAGATGCCCGTGACCAGTGCAATCAAACCCCAGAAAAAAACCGATATACGCGCCATGGGAAACCTTGTGAGCGACCTGTGTCCGGTAAGACGCTACTCGCACCAAACCCACTTGCGTTTGATCCTTGTCAAACAGAACCCGACTTTAAACAGAATTTACATAGCGCCCGCCAGCCGAGGTCTGTATCAACGGGGTCTAACTGATTGAACACGGTTGGGCATGGCTATCCGCCTTGCCCTGTCCCTGATCTTCAGCGCTAGACCTAACCAGCCAACCCGGACAACCGCAGCAACCACCACGCGACAATCAACAACTGCACTAGAAAACCGGCAAAACGCAACCAGACAAAAATCTGAGCCGTACTGATCAGATGCATAACCGATTGAAAAATCCGCGCAGCTAAAAGCAACAGCGCAAGGCCATCCGTTACAGCGCTATTACCTGTAGCCAACGCATAGAGTAGTACCGCAAAAAGCAACGGCAGATTCTCGACACAATTGGCATGCGCGCGAACCAGGCGACGACCAAAGCCCTCCGGCGTATTACTGCCGTCTGGAGCAAATGCGTTGACTTTCATCTTGCCCGACAACACCAAGAGCCCGCGTTGATTGACCATCACAAACAACAAAATCAGCATCCAGGCCGCAAGGCCCAGTAAAGCAACGGCAGACGGGGATAAGGAAGACGACATAGCAGATACCTCATTATTTTTATTGGGAAATCGAGGATAGAGTAATAGCTCTATTTTTCCAAGCGCAGGCCTTCAAGAGCATCCACACAGCGCTCGACCAAAAGGACCAGAAGAAACCTTGCTCCTGTTCAGCCTCTTTGCAATGATCACTTACCAGCATCATCGTCACGGTCAAGGAACCAACCCATGCCGCAGCAACAAACAGACAATGCCAGCACCATGACCTATCCCGCTAATACATCGCTCGAAACCCTTGAAAAGCGAATCAGCGAGCGGATCTGTCATGTGGGCATCTACGGCCTGGGATACGTGGGCTTGCCGTTAGCGCTGCGGTTTGCGCAAGTGGGCATCAGGGTCACCGGCTTCGACATAGACGTGCACAAAGTGGAAACCCTGAACGGCGGGCACAGCTACATCGAGCGCATAACGTCAGAACAGATTGCAACAGCCCAGGCGGCAGGGTTCATCGCTACCAACGACTTCGCTCTCACCACTGACGTTGATATTCAGATCATCTGCGTCCCAACGCCACTAGACAGTCATCACCAACCCGACCTGAGCTATGTAACGGACACGGTAGACAGCATTCTCCCCTACTTCCGTGAGGGTCAGATACTCAGTCTGGAAAGTACGACCTGGCCCGGCACCACCGAAGAATTGCTGGAACCGAGATTACGCGCCAAGGGCTTCATACCCGGAGAAAACTGTGCACTGGTGTACTCACCAGAGCGAGAAGACCCAGGCAACGCCCAATACCAGACCGCAGACATTCCTAAAGTGATAGGCGGGACCACACAGCGCTGCCTTGACCTCGGAGTATCGCTTTACAGTTTAGCGATAAAAACCATGGTGCCCGTAAGCACGCCTAAAGTCGCTGAAATGACCAAGCTCCTGGAAAACATTCACCGGGCCGTCAATATCGGCCTGGTGAATGAAATGAAGATCGTCGCCGACAAAATGGGCATCAATATCCACGAAGTCATCAAGGCAGCCGCCACCAAACCTTTTGGTTTCGTTCCCTACACTCCGGGTCCCGGCCTTGGCGGCCACTGCATACCCATAGATCCCTTCTACCTGACATGGAAAGCCAAGGAATACGGGATCAATACGCGTTTCATAGAGCTGGCTGGTGAGATAAATCATTACATGCCGCACTGGGTAGTACAGAAGGTAGCAGACGCGCTGAATGATCACGGCAAGCCGGTCAAGGGCAGCAGGATTCTGGTATTGGGCTTGGCCTACAAGAAGAATATTGATGACACAAGAGAGTCACCCGCGGTGGAAATCATGGCGCTGTTGCAGGATAAGGGGGCGCTAGTGGAGTATTCGGATCCGCATGTGCCTATTTTTCCGCAGAAGCGGGATTATAGTTTTGACCTGAAATCGGTCGACCTAACACCCGCTGCGATAGCTGCCTATGATTGCCTCGTACTGGCCACCGACCATGACGCATTCAACTACGGTAATCTAACAATCTTTCCCAAGCTATTAATCGATACGCGAGGGCGCCTTCCAATTCATCCACAAATTGTTTCCGCATAACATAAGGCGTACGAGCATTGAAAACGCAGTCGAATCTTGAGCCAACTCCTCAACTAAAGGTCTGTTACGCACTTGCGTACAAGGCTCCAAAATATATAAGAACATTGAGCATTATCCAGGCCTTAGAACGAGAAGAAAAAATCCACCTCACCGTCGCGACAAACTCTAGTACAAATACTTTTCGATACCTAGAAACAACTTTGAAGCTTATTATTCAAGCATTCAGAGGACGACCGGATATATATATATTAGGCTTCAGGGGGCACGAGCTCTATTGGCTATTAAAATTGATTGCAGGAAATAGGCCCATTGTTATTGACGCACTAATGTCTCCATATGCATCATTGGTAGAAGAACGTAAACTTGGAAAAGCAGGGTTAATTATTTCTAATATTATTAAAATAGTGGAATCAACGATTTTAAAGAGCGCAGACCTAATAATCACTGACACTGACTCACATTCAAAATATTACTCAGAAACCTTTTCTATCAGCGAAAAAAAAATAGTGACAGTACCTGTGGGCGCCATAGAAATAGACCACCTAACCCGGACACCGGTAGAATCATCTTTAACCATACTATTTTATGGATCTTTTTTACCCCTCCACGGCGTTAGCACTATCGTTGACGCTATCGCTTTTATCCCCGACATTCCGTTACATTTCATCTTCATTGGTGGTAAGTTGGAGTATGAGAAGACACTAAAAAAAGCTTTTGCAAAAAGAACGCCAACGTTGAGCTACAAATATATAGAAAGCGTTCCTTTCGACCAACTGATTGATTTCTATATACCCATGGCAGACGTCTGTTTGGGCGGGCCTTTCGGTGGCACCAAGCAAGCGCATCGCGTTATTACCGGAAAAACATCACAATGCCTAGCCCTTGCCCGAACAACCATTATTGGAGAAACAAACGAGGTAAAGAATTTCAAGCATAAAGAAAATTGTTTGATAACCAAACAAAACGACCCCAAATCACTAGCGGAGAATATCACCTGGTGTTGGGACAACAGGGACCGTTTAGAGAAAATTGGAATCGAAGGCAGAAAAATGTATTTCACTCATTTATCTATCGATGTGATTCGAGCCAAGTTAACAACAGCATTATTCAATATGAATTTTTAAACATTTTTTTTAGCGAGAAAGATAAAACCGTCGCCAAAGTCGCGAACCATTGGGGCCCTCTGTATATTTTTAAAAAACCAAAGCAACAAGAAAACTATGCTTTTATTAAAGAATCGCAGTCCACTTCGAGATATACCGCTTTGAGCGGTGGCTGCATCTCTACTTAGAACAGCGGCTTTCTTATAATACAGCTCTCGCAAACAGTAAAGGGCATTAGTTACAGGAAATCCGTATATATCAATAGTAATAACTGAGAAACCTGCCACCTCCAACTTTTCTTTCAACTCAGAGCGCTCATATCTGCGAACATGACCTGCCCAAACATCGACCGCTTGCCATTTATTCATGTAAGCCGGTACCGAGCCAATAAACAACCCACCAGCAGTCATATAGCTGTGTATATTACTCAAAAAATTCTGGTCATCTTCAATATGCTCCAAGACTTCAAAAGCCATAATCAGGTCGAACTCCTTCCCTACAGAGTCAAAACTATCGACTATCTTTACATTATTAGCTTCATTAAACCGTTGAACCAAAAGATCCCTAGCATCTATAGATGACTCGACCAGCACTACCGATTCACAAGCAACAAAACTGTTAAACCAAGCAGCAACATCACCAAGCCCCGGACCTATTTCTGCGACCCTAATCGCTCTTTTGTAAGACAAAACGTACCGACGGAGCAGGCGATCAATTTCAAAGAAACGCATAATAAAACGGGGAGCAGGTGCGCTGATAAATTTTTTCATTTTTTACCATAGCGAAATGTTGTTAATACCACGCATGTGACGCCAAACATTACATCAATGACACAGCAAATCAGCCGATGCATAAGCACCCATGACAATGCATGCTCCCAAGGAACAATTGAACCTGCCAAACTTGTAAATATGGCTTCTCGCACGCCGATACCTGCTGGTGCAAGAAAAGCAAGCCAGCCAGCTATCACTGAAATTAAAAAAGCGGCAAGCAGAAGGCCAGTACTACCAGCCAACCAACCCTCTCCAAACAGAGGTATTATTGAGATTCCGGTAAAGAGCCATGTTGAAGCATATCCTATACCAAGCGTGAAGGAACTATAGATCGATACTGTTGTTACCGACAAACCTTTTCCTAGAACCATTGACGTAACAGAAGTCGAAAATCGGATGGATATACATAACAGAAAAAAGTAACATACAGTTACGACTGAGAGAGACACCAGGCCCGAAATATAAACTAGCGCAATCACCCAGCCAGCCGTTAGGACTCCAATACACAAGGAGGAAATTTGCTCCCCAACTGAAACGATGGAATTTATACGACTGAGCTTGACCCCTTGTTTTGATACAATACCTCTTCCCAGAATCCCAACTATTTTTCCTGGGAAATATTTACCTATTACCAAAAAACCGGTATCAATTAGTATGTCTTGAAAGCTTCTAAATATATTGTAAATTCGAAGATATCGCTGCCAAAGAAACGCTGACAGGAAATATACTGACAACATCAAAGCCATTACCAACATGGTCGCTACAGGTGAAAAGTTTAAATCTAAAGGAAGTTTTGATTTTGTTTTTAGGAGATAAATAGCTGCCAGCACGAGAGCAATAATAGCCGCCAAGAAAAAACTACTCCACACAAGCTTTATCCGGGCGCTCTCTCCAAGCCCGACCAACCAAGCACTACCTTCTATATTTCTCATTCACTTCTCTTATACATGAGCATTGTTATCTGTTCGGATATTAGCCCCATCAAGAAAATCATTGCGCTAGAGGTAAACAATAAAGCACTCATATTAGTAAACTTATCAAATGCAGAAAGGGTATAACCGTACCATCCCATACCTAACATGAAAATAAGAAGTGAAATTGGGGCGAATATTTTCAAGGGAGAATAAAGCGTTCCAATTTTGAATATAATTAAAACAAATCTAGTGCCATCCTTTAAAGGCCTGATGTGGCTAGTACCAACCCGTTTTGCGACATGGATAGGCTCATATGCTACCGAATAACCAGCCCTAAAAAATGCCATAGTGCTGGTGGTTGGATAAGAAAATCCGTTGGGCAATAAATAAATAAACTCCCGAAATTTTTCTGCACGTACCGCTCTAAACCCTGAAGTTAAATCACTCACTTTATGCCCGGACATGTATGTTGCAAGCCAGTTATAAAATCGGTTAGCAGTCCCACGCCACACATTGGCCTGAGATCCTCGTTGGCGCGACCCTACGACAAGATCGTGCCCCGAAAGCAGGCGATCAACAAGCTTCACAATAGAATCAGCATCGTGCTGGCCATCCCCATCCATAAATACCAGAACATCACCTTTAGCATGTCGCGCACCGGTCTTGATCGCCGCCCCATTCCCTTTAGAATAGGGGTGCTTAATAACTATTGCCCCAGCAACAGAGCTGATTATTCCTGTATCGTCGTCTGACCCATCATCAACCACGATAACTTCCAAATCAAGCGCAAGTGCCCTTACAGTTTCCACTACAGTGCCTATGGTTGCGGCCTCATTCTTGGCCGGTATTACCACCGATATTTTCAATTTTACTACTTCTTCTGAGAGTTTCATCATTGCTTTCAATCTCTGACTTAAGTTCTTGAATCATCGACGCTAGTTTACTATTCGTATCTGGTTTAGCTAATAACTTTTCTCTGCGTCTAACTGCATCGTAAGCAGATTTCTTGTCTCCGTCTTTAAGGTGCAGGTAAACCTGATATTGCAAAACTGGAGCAACCTGAGGCCCGGCCTGCTCAGCGATATCAAGCTTGGTAAGAGCATTTGATATATCACCCCTACCTTCCTCAGTCATTGCATACAAGAAAAATAGCTTTGTATTGTATTCAGGTACCTGAGCTGCCTTATTCTCAATCATAGCATCCAGCAGTCCTGAAAGGTGGCCGTAGTCCAAATCACCGCATGATTGAGAGGCGATAAATTCATGCAGATCAAATAACAAATTTATTACACTTTGATCTAAATTTCCTGAGGGTACAAGTTCTAGAAGTGATTTGAACCGTTCAAGGATTTGATCTGACGTTTCAACCACACAGGCAAATAACAATGCTTGTATTCTAATATTTATGCAGTCTGGACATGCCTTGAAAGTCTTATCCATTATTCTTAATGAGATTGCATGCTTCTCTTTAACAATAAAGTCTTGGTTAGCATCATACAAATTTTTGGCTTGGCCGTTGGGTAGGCCTTCCATTTCAATAAATACAGAATGCAAAGCGGCTCTAACTGAACCGGGATGCTTTTGATTCCAAACATCAGCAGCCTTTGCGGGCTGCCCCCATAAATTTGTAAGACCATATAATATTACAAGTAACAAGCAGCAGTAAATAGCATAAGAATATCTAACAATTCTACCGACTCGGCCACGGACCATGAAAACTGTTACAGTCAGGGACAATACAGCACCATATAGAGCAGTATAATTTCGATGCTCATAATATAGCTCCAGCAGCACGGTGGTGGACTCAATCAGGTGCCCTGTCAAGTACCACGCCAAAGCAAACAAAAGCCAAACACTTCGCTTTCTCATTTTAAAAGCTAAAATCGAAATAACTGCCCAACCACACATTGCGAGTATAGTTTTCAGTTCAAAACCAAGAACCCCAAAATAATCGTGAAACGGCCCATATGACGTTGGGGATTGAGGGAAAAAAGCTGAAAAAAGATATTGCCAAAGGATATAAGTTTCGGTCAGCAGTCTGTCCCAGGGTGTGTACCCTCGGTGTTCGCTATATTCAAACCAATTAATACTCAATGGCGAAATCTGATATAAAATCACTAATAATGGGAGGAGTAATGTCAAACGCCTAATATTTTGAAAAGCTTGAGCTTCTGGCACCTTGCGAGCGAATAATAACTCGATTACTAGCGCATAAACGGGGAATATTAGACCAATTTCTTTGCTGAACACCGAGAGAACACTAAATGCCCCTACGCCTCCAACCTGTATTAACATCGCTTTATTTGGGCTATTTTGGTAAAACTTATATCCGTGCAAAAACAAACTCACGCCAAAAAGACCAAACAAGGTCGCTAAACCAGTCATACGTTGAATCGCAATTAAACTCGTAGACGCTAATATTGGCAATATGGCCCACATAAAAGCAGCTGCGACAGATACCCTAAAAGAACTCCCTACAACTTTAGCTTCCGACAACTTTACTAGCCGATGACCTATGTAAACCAGCAATAGAAAATTCAACAGATGTATGAGTACGTTGAACAACAAAACTGCTTGTGTGTTTCTGGGCCAACCATCAGCGAACGGCACAAAACTTAGAAGCGCCAATGGCCTTCCTAAAGGCCCTGAATGTCCACCAAACACGAATGACTGAATGTCTCCGGAAGAGGCGAGGGTGGTTAATCCACTGAGATTCGAATAGTCATCATAATATAAGGCGCCGGTTGTACCTGGATAATATGCAAGACCAAGCAGCATAAGTGCCGCAAGTAAAATTAAAGATCGAGAAATTATTAATTTTTTCATATTCACCATAAAAAAACCCCGGCATGAAGGCCGGGGTTTTTAGTCTACTAAATCAACCGCGGCAAGAGCCCGGCATCCACTTAAGAGGCAGACCAGAACATACCCACTCGCCTATACGGTTTGTGGAAGTATCCGACGGAGTTAGGGTAACAGTCACTGTCTCGCCGAAGTTCTTACCTGTTGCTGTAACTTCGCCTGAACTTGCGTCTACGAGAAGAGTAGAAACATACTGGGTCGAGCTAAAACCTGTGGAACAAGTATCAAGGTTTGAAAAACCTTCAGACTGAACTATCTCAGTCACACATGTCCGCGCCGAGCTAGCAGCCAGAACAATCTCAGAGGCCTTAGCGCGGTTAGTGTAATCCTGGTATGCCGGCAGCGCGATGGCAGCCAGAATACCGATGATCGCTACAACGATCATCAGTTCGATCAATGTAAAACCTTTTTGAGCTTTCATAGTCAACTCCATTTATGTGATTTAGCCTAGAGGCTGCTTTTCTAAATGCATAATCCGTGCCAGATCCATGATAGCCCGGCTACGCTGCCCTGCGTTTCAGATGCTACCACTTGTTACCGGAAATTCATCACCTAGCTCGTCACTGTGTGACGTAATTTGTCACATCGGTGATCTTTGCGCAGAGACTATGTCTCCTGTCAGGCACTGCTGTACTATAGTCCCAAATGAAATGCTACTAATAACGGATCGAGACAGCCTTAGCCTATGGATACTCCCGCTCTCTCCGGCCTGGCCCGGCGCATTGTTCAGGATCAACTCCTGGACGCACAGGCTGCCAGCAAGGCCAGCAAGCAGGCAACGCAGGACAAGATCCCCTTCATTACCTATCTGGTTCAGCACAAGCTGGCTAACGCCAAAGACCTCGCCATGCTATGCGCTGAAGAATTCGGTTATCCCTATTGCGATCTCACTGCAATTGACGGCGAATCACAGCCGCGAGACCTGGTGAGTGAAAAGCTGATTCGCCAGCACAGCGTCATCCCACTATTTAAGCGAGGGTCGCGTCTTTTCCTTGGACTGTCAGACCCGACCAATCAGCAGGCCCTGAGCGATATTCAGTTCAATACCGGCTTGATGACTGACGCGGTCATTGTCGAAGACGATAAATTGCAAGCGGCAATTGAGAAATTTCTCGACAGCCCCACTGGCGGTCTTGGCGATATGGCTGACGAGGACCTGGACGCACTCGATGTACAGAGCGTCAAGGACGATGACAAAAACGAGGGAGTCGGCGGCGATGCAGATGACGCCCCTATTGTTCGCTTCGTCAACAAGATGCTTCTTGATGCAGTGCGGATGGGTTCTTCAGACTTGCATTTCGAGCCCTACGAGAAGATCTACCGCGTACGTTTTCGTACAGATGGTATTTTGCACGAAGTAGCCAAACCTCCTGTGCAGCTGGGCGTTCGTATCGCTGCACGCCTTAAAGTGATGTCCGCAATGGACATGGCTGAGAGACGCAAACCGCAGGATGGTCGGATCAAGATGAAGATATCCAAAAACAAGGCTATCGATTTTCGAGTGAACACCCTGCCCACCCTCTGGGGCGAAAAAGTCGTATTGCGTATTTTGGATGCTGAGAGCGCTAAAATGGGTATTGATGCGCTGGGTTATGAGGACGATCAGAAAGAGATGTACATGACCGCCCTTGCCAAACCACAGGGCATGATTCTGGTGACCGGCCCTACTGGCTCGGGCAAGACGGTGTCGCTGTACACCGGCCTTAATATTCTGAATACCGTGGAGCGAAATATTTCCACCGCGGAAGATCCGGTTGAAATCAACCTTGAGGGCGTTAATCAGGTAAACGTTAACCTGAAACAAGGGCTCGATTTCTCCAAGGCCTTGCGGGCGTTCCTTCGCCAGGATCCGGATATCATCATGGTGGGTGAGATTCGGGACCTGGAAACGGCGGAAATCGCAGTCAAAGCTGCGCAAACAGGCCACATGGTGCTCTCCACACTGCACACCAACAGTGCTGCCGAAACTCTGACCCGCTTGCGCAATATGGGCGTTCCCTCATTTAACATCGCAACATCAGTCAACCTGATCATCGCCCAGCGATTGGCCAGGCGCTTGTGCAAGCAATGCAAGCAACCGATGGAAGTACCTCGAGACGTACTCTTGGAAGAGGGTTTCAGCGCCGAAAAAATTGATGCCGGAATCACAATTTATGGCCCTGTGGGTTGCGAAAGCTGTAAAGATGGTTATAAAGGACGTGTGGGGATTTATGAGGTAGTCAAGATCACGCCGGCAATGCAGCGTATTATCATGGAAGATGGCAACTCCATCGAGATTTCAGACGTCGCCCAGAGCGAAGGGTTCCGCAACCTGCGCCAATCAGCCTTGATGAAGGTGGAGCAGGGTGTGACCAGCCTGGCGGAAGTCAACCGTGTGACCAAGGATTAAGTCATGGCGCAACAAGCAGCGATAAAAAGAAAGGCCGCTCCTGCTAAAAGGAAGGCTGCAGTAAAGGAAATACAGCCTTCCGCCTACAAATGGGAAGGTAAGGATCGTAAAGGCACCAAGGTATCCGGCGAGATGCAGAGCACCAATCCTGCTCTGGTCAAGGCCCAGCTGCGCAAGCAGGGAGTGCTGGTTACCAAGGTCAACAAGAAATCCACGTTGTTTGCCAGCCGCGGCAAGAAGATCAAGCCATTGGATGTGGCATTTTTTACCCGCCAGCTAGCGACCATGATGAAGTCGGGCGTACCTATTATTCAGGCGTTTGACATCATCGCCGAAGGTACCGCGAACCCGAATTTCCAGAAATTGATCCTTGAAATCAAGACCGATGTAGCCGCAGGTAATACGCTGGCTGACTCCCTACGCCAACACCCGAAGTATTTTGATGATTTGTTCTGCAACCTGGTCGAATCGGGTGAGCAATCGGGCCGTCTTGAATCACTGCTGGATCGTATTGCGACTTACAAGGAAAAGACCGAGGCCCTGAAGGCCAAGATCAAGAAGGCAATGACCTACCCCATCGCGGTGGTTGTAGTCGCAATTGTGGTCACGGCAATTTTGCTGCTCAAGGTGGTACCGCAGTTCAAGGAAGTTTTTGCTAATTTCGGTGCTGAACTGCCGGCATTCACTCTGATGGTTATTGGGCTTTCGGAATGGCTGCAGTCCTGGTGGTTCATCATTCTTATCGGCTTTATCATCATCGGATACGCATACACCCAGGCCCACTTGCGATCAAAGAAGTTCCGTGACGCCCAGGATCGGATTTTGTTGAAAGCGCCCATCGTTGGCGACATTATCTACAAAGCTGCGGTGGCTCGCTATGCCCGCACACTGTCCACCACCTTTGCCGCGGGTGTGCCGCTAGTTGACGCTTTGGACTCGGTGGCTGGTGCTGCGGGTAACGTGGTGTTCTACAACGCTGTTATGCAGATCAAGGAAGACGTTTCCGCAGGCTCGCAACTTAATTTCTCCATGCGGACCACAAACGTGTTTCCGTCACTGGCTATCCAGATGGCTGGCATCGGTGAAGAGTCGGGTAACCTTGACGGCATGCTCGATAAGGTAGCCGACTATTACGAGGCCGAGGTGGATAACGCCGTGGATAACCTGACGACCCTGATGGAGCCCATGATCATGGTGGTTCTGGGCATTCTGGTTGGCGGCCTGATCATCGCGATGTACCTGCCGATCTTCCAGCTGGGCGCCGTCGTCTGAACCATGACCCTTATTGATTATCTGGCCAGCCATGTGCTGGCCTTTATTTTGCTCGCCGGCCTGCTTGGTTTGATTGTGGGCAGTTTTCTGAATGTGGTGATTCATCGCCTGCCCATCATGATGGAGCGCGCCTGGCTCAGGCAAAGCAGAGAAATGCTCGAGCCGGATGTCGAATTGGCCCCGGAGCCAACATTCAATATCGTCCTTCCCCACTCCCATTGCCCCCACTGCAATACCGAGATCAAGGCTTGGCAGAATCTGCCCGTTATTAGTTATTTGCTACTCCGCGGGCGCTGCGGGCATTGTCAGAAGCACATCAGCTTGCGCTACCCTTCTGTCGAGCTACTCACCGCTGTCTTGTCCATGGTGGTTGCCTGGCAATTCGGCTTCGGCTGGCAGGCAGGTAGCATGCTGGTGCTCACCTGGGCGCTTATCTGTCTCAGCCTGATTGATGCCGATACACAGTTGCTGCCGGACGCGATAGTGCTGCCCCTGCTCTGGCTAGGACTTATAGCCAATAGCTTCGGACTTTTCACTGACCTGCACACCGCCCTCTGGGGCGCGGTAGCAGGTTATCTCAGCCTCTGGCTGGTGTTCTGGGCGTTCAAACTGATAACCGGCAAGGAGGGCATGGGCTACGGTGATTTCAAGCTTCTGGCCATGCTCGGCGCCTGGGGTGGCTGGCAGATCCTGCCCCTGACCATACTGCTGTCTTCGCTGGTGGGTGCCATTCTCGGCATCATCATTCTCAAGACCCGCGGCCAGTCGAATGCCACTCCCCTGCCCTTTGGCCCTTACCTGGCGATCGCCGGGTGGATTGCGCTGATCTGGGGTGACACAATAACCGGCAAATATCTTCAAATTGCCGGATTCTGAATAATGATCATTGGTTTAACTGGCGGCATTGGCAGTGGCAAGTCTGCCGTTTCACTGCACTTTGCAGTTAAACATGGCATTCACGTTGTGGATGCCGATATCAAGTCTCGCGTTGTGGTCGAGCCAGGCAGGCCGGCTCTTCACGCCATAGTTGATCGTTTCGGTGACGCTGTCCTGCAGACTTCCGGTGAGCTGGACCGAGCCGCACTACGCGAAAAAATCTTCAGCGATCCGCAAGAGAGAGTATGGCTCGAGGGCTTGCTGCACCCGCTGATCCGCGAAGAGATTATTACTGATCTGGCTTCTGCCACATCGCCATATGCGTTGCTGGTCTCTCCCTTGCTCGTTGAATCCGGGCAGCACAAGATGACCGATCGTGTGCTGGTGGTGGATGTATCGGAGGAAACGCAGCTCATGCGGACCGCGTTACGGGACAATGTGCCAGAGCAGCAGGTCAGATCTATCATGCAAGCCCAGGCATCCAGGGAAGAGCGTCTGAAACATGCCCACGACATAGTCAGCAATGATCAGGACCTGGCAGCGCTCCACAAGCAGGTGGATGCGCTGCACCAGCAATACCTGAAACTGGCTTCCGGAGACACCATATGACCCTGAATCTGCAATGCCCTACCTGCACCGCTCCAGTCACCTGGGATGAAGCCTTTCCCGACCGGCCTTTTTGCTCCCCTCGATGCCGCTTGATTGACTTGGGGGCCTGGGCTTCCGAAGAACACGTCGTGCCCGGCGAGGAGCTGGAACAGGATCTGTATTCCGGCGATCTGCCGCAGCAATAGCGCGATGACTCGGACCCGGATCCATGTGATGGCCGCGGTGATTCGCCGGAGCGGCCGCATTCTGATTGCTCAGCGCCCCAAAGCCGCGCATCAGGGCGGACTGTGGGAGTTTCCTGGCGGCAAGCTTGACGCGGGTGAAGACCGTTACGAGGGCCTCAAACGGGAATTGGAAGAAGAGCTGGGCATTGAGGTCACCTCTGCCCGGCCCTTGATTGATATCGACCACGATTATCCGGACAAGTCTGTGCGTCTGGATGTCTGGCTTGTAGATGATTTCAATGGCGAGGCCCATGGCGCCGAGGGTCAGCCTGTTCAATGGGTATTACCCGGCGAGCTGAGGCTGTACGACTTTCCTCAAGCCAATGTGCCTATCGTCACCGCCGCACAACTACCGGAAAGCTACCTGATTACCCCCGACTGCGAGGATAGTTCAACGCTTGTTGCCGGACTGGATGATGCCCGTAAACGGGGCCTTACCATGGTTCAGCTTAGGCAGACAGCTATGCAGCCCGCCAAATATGAGCAGCTGACGACCAGATTGATGCAGAGCTTTGGCGACGACTTTATCTGGTTGCTCAAGGCCGCGACTCCACCCGCGAGCGGCGATGGATGGCATGTGACTGCGTCGCAGCTGCGAGAGCTGCACAGAGCCGGATGGCGGAAGGGAGAACCATTCCCGGCGGGGCCGCCGGTCCCACCAAGGTCAGTGCAAGCGCCCAACCTCGGGCCTAGGTCCGCACCAGAGTGGGAGCGGCTGCCTGGCCGCGAAGGAGCTCCAGCTGGCAATAATCTGCTGGCCGCTTCCTGTCATGATGCAGAGGAATTACGAATGGCAGCAGAGATCGGCGCAGACTTCGTGACTCTCTCACCGGTGCTGCCGACGACTTCGCACCCGGAAGCCAAAGGCATGGGGTGGGAAGAAGCACGAAATCTGATTGCGCAGGTGAATATCCCGGTTTACCTGTTGGGCGGGCTGTCGACTGACAATCTGGAGCAGGCTTTTCAGGCTGGCGCCCAGGGCATCGCGGGCATATCCGGATTATGGAAGCCCAAGACTGACCTCTGATCAGTCCAGCGAAACTACCCGCAACTCCTTGGGCATGCTGAAGACGATATTCTCCTCCTGACCAGCCAACTCCTCTTCGCCAGTCGCACCCAAACCGTGGAGATGTTGGATAACCTGGCGCACCAGAACATCCGGCGCAGAGGCGCCCGCGGTGATACCGATATGCTTTACGCCATCCAGCCACGCTGACTGGATCTCTTCAGCGCCGTCGATCAGATAAGCCGGCGTACCCATACGCTCGGAAAGCTCGCGCAGCCGATTAGAATTAGAGCTGTTCGGACTACCCACCACCAATACCAGATCGCACCCCGCCGCAAGCTGCTTGACCGCATCCTGACGGTTCTGGGTGGCATAGCAGATATCATCCTTGCGTGGCCCATCAATCGCCGGAAAACGTGCTCTGAGCGCGTCTATCACCCGAGCGGTATCGTCCATGGAAAGCGTCGTCTGGGTGACGAAAGCCAATCGCTGGGGATCCTTCACTTCCAGCTTGCCGACATCATTCTCGTCTTCAACCAGATAAATGGCTCCGCCGTTGCGGGCGTCGTACTGACCCATGGTGCCTTCAACTTCAGGGTGACCCGCGTGGCCGATCAGGATGCACTCGCGCCCATCACGGCTATAGCGTGCCACTTCCATATGCACCTTGGTAACCAGCGGACAAGTAGCGTCGAAAATCTTCAGCCCGCGATCTTCAGCTTCCTTTCGTACCGCCTGGGAGACGCCGTGGGCACTGAAGATCACGATAACGTCGTCAGGGACCTGTTCTATCTCTTCCACGAAGACCGCACCGCGATTGCGCAGGTCCTCAACCACAAACTTGTTGTGCACCACTTCATGCCGCACATAGATCGGCGGCCCGAACACTTCGAGCGCACGATTGACGATCTCGATGGCGCGGTCTACGCCGGCGCAAAAGCCGCGGGGGTTGGCCAATTTGATCTGCATGGAGAGCCTCGTGGTTGGGTGCTGAATGACCGCATTATCCACGATAAGCGGGACAGAATCGATGGGGGCTGGTCTGATGGAATGGTGTATGCAACAAGGTCAGAATGGATTCCCGCGTGCGCGAGAATGACGGGTACAAGTACGAGCGCACCCTGACAGGCGGCCGTGGATTCCCGCGTGCGGGAGAGTGACGAGGTTTTGGTTTAGCGCTTGCGCCTGAAGCGGGCGCTACGCGCTGCCAAAACAGGACTCCGCTCCTCCCCCAAATCGTCATCCTCGCGAACGCGGGGATCCATTCGCATCTGGACTCAACAACTACGCCTCAAACCGGCTGCACATCCAGAATCTCGACATCAAAGGTCACTGTCTTCCCGGCCAGCGGGTGATTGAAGTCAACGTCCACCGTGGTGTCATGGATGGTCTTGACCACACCGGGCATCTCTCCGCCGGCCGCATCGCGGAAAATCACCAGCAGACCTGGCTCCAACTCCATTTCATTGAACTGGTCTCGCGCAATGCTCTGAATATTCTGCGGATTACCCGGACCAAAGCCGCGCTCTGGCTCTATCTGAAAGCTGCGCTGATCCCCCGCCTTGAGGCCGAATACGCTCTGCTCAAAGCCCGGCAGCAACCTACCGTCGCCTACCTTGAACGTGGCCGGAGATTTATCGGTGGTCGTGTCTATCACCTCACCACCAGGCAATTTGAGGGTGAAATGCAGCGTCACTTGGGTGTCATGGTTGATGCGCGTTTCAGTCATGGGTTTGCCTTTGCGGGTTTGGTTATGAACATGTCCAGAATCAACAGCGCTGCACCGACCGTTATGGCGCTATCGGCGATGTTGAAGGCCGGAAAGAACCAACTTTGCTGCCAGTGCACCAAAATAAAATCGACTACATGACCGTGCATGATCCGGTCGTACAGATTACCCAGCGCGCCGCCCAGGATCAGCGCCAGTGCAATCGACTCCAACCGCCTGCTGCGCGGCAAACGGGCCATCCAGATCACCAGCATGACACTCACGCCAACCGCAATCGCGGTAAAGAACCAGCGCTGCCAGCCGCCTGCACCCGCCAGAAAACTGAAGGCTGCACCTGGGTTATAGGCCAAGGTAAAGCTGAACAATCCATCAATGACCGGTAGCTGCTGGTGTAACTGCAACTGATTCAAGGCGACCCACTTGGTCAGCAGATCCAGTGCAATGACCAGTACGGAAATCCAGATCCAGCGCAGGCCTCCCTGACGCAAATCAGGCATGCTTGCGCACCTCACCCGGGCCTTCGATGTTATCTATGCAGCGACCGCAGAGTTCGGGATGCGCAGCATGTGAGCCCACGTCGGGGCGCAGATGCCAGCAGCGGGCGCACTTGGCGTGACCGGATTTGACGATACTCAGCTTTAAGCCCGGTAGTTCTGTTGTGACCGAGTCTGAGCCCGCAGCATCCAGCGGCGCAATAGCCGCCTGGGACGTAATCAGCACAAAACGTAACTCGTCGCCAAGGCGCGCAAGCTTGTCCGCAAGTGCTTCGTCGGCATGCAAGGTCACTTCCGCCTGCAGGCTGCCGCCGATGACTTTTTCCTTGCGCAGATTTTCCATCTCGCGATTCACTGCCACCTTCACTGCCATGATTTCTTCCCAGAATTCACGGCCGAACGCAGCACTCTCTGGCAACGCGGCCAGCTGTTCATACCAGGTATTGAGCATCACGGATTCGTTGTGCTCGCCCGGCAGGTGCTCCCACAACTCTTCAGAGGTGAACGCCAGGATAGGGGCTATCCAGCGCGTCAGCGCCTCCACGATGTGATACATGGCCGTCTGGCAGGACCGCCGCGCAGTGCTGTTGGCACCAGTGGTGTATTGGCGGTCCTTGATGATATCCAGGTAGAAGCCGCCCAGCTCCTGTACACAGAAGTTATGCACCTTCTGATACACGTTCCAGAACTTGTAGCTGTTGTAATCCTCGATGATCTCCTGCTGCAGCAGCAAAGTGCGATCAACTGCCCAGCGATCCAGATCCAGCATCTGCTCAGGATCGAGAAGGTGCTCTTTTGGATCGAAGCCGGTCAGGTTCGAGAGCAGGAATCGAGCGGTGTTACGAATACGGCGGTAGGCGTCTGCGCTGCGCTGCAGGATCACCTTGGAAACCGCCATCTCGCCCGAGTAGTCAGTCGAGGACACCCACAAACGGAGAATGTCTGCACCCAGGCTGTTGTTGATTTCCTGGGGTGCGACCACGTTGCCCAGGGACTTGGACATCTTGCGGCCGTTCTCGTCGACGACGAAACCGTGGGTCAACAGCGCCTTGTAGGGCGCGTGGCCATCGATGGCGGCGCCGGTCAGCAGGGATGAATGGAACCAGCCGCGATGCTGGTCGGAGCCTTCCAGATACAGGTCCGCACGCGGGCCCTGTTCGTGACCCATCGGGTGTGAGCCGCGCATAACGTGCCAGTGGGTGGTACCGGAGTCGAACCAGACGTCCAGCGTATCGCTGATCTTGTCATACTGCTCTGCCTCGGCACCCAGCAGCTCCTGTGCGTCTGCCTTGAACCAGGCCTCGATTCCCCCCTGCTCGACTCGCTTGGCAACTTCTTCGATCAGCTCGAGCGTGCGCGGGTGCAGGTCGCCGGTTTCCTTGTGCAAAAACAGGGGGATCGGCACACCCCAGTTGCGTTGGCGCGAAATGCACCAGTCAGGACGGCCGGCAATCATGTTGTGCAGGCGCTGCTTGCCCCAGGCGGGAACGAATTCGGTTGTTTCAATAGCGGCCAGAGCGCGCTTACGCAGGCTCTCGCCCTCCTTCGGCTCGGTATCCATGCCGACAAACCACTGCGCTGTTGCGCGGTAGATCACCGGCGTCTTGTGACGCCAGCAGTGCATGTAGCTGTGGCTGACCTGCTCGTGGGCCAGCAGACAGCCGACTTCTTCAAGCTTGGCGACCACATTGGGGTTGGCTTTCCAGATGAACTGGCCACCGAAGAATTCCAGCGATTCGACATACACACCATTGCCCTGAACAGGGCTGAGAATGTCGTCATTGACCATGCCGTAGCGCTTGCAGGTATGAAAGTCGTCCACACCATAGGCAGGCGCTGAGTGCACGATACCGGTACCCGCACCCAACTCGACATAATCAGCCAGATAAACTGGCGACTTGCGTTTATAGAACGGGTGATTGAAATTGATCAACTCCAGCGTGTCGCCGGTAGTAACAGCAACAACCTCGCCTTCACGGCCGTAACGGGCCAGACAGCTTTCGACCAGTTCTTCAGCCAGCACCAGCAATCGGTCACCGACATCAACCAGGGCGTAGTTGAATTCCGGATGCACGTTCAGCGCCTGGTTGGCCGGGATCGTCCAGGGAGTCGTGGTCCAGATGACCATCTGCGCCGGCTTGCTCAGCTCTGGCAGGCCAAAGGCGGCGGCGAGTTTGGCAGGTTCGGCGCAGGGGAAACCGACATCAATGGTTGGCGACTGCTTGTCGGCATATTCCACTTCAGCTTCAGCCAGGGCCGAGCCACAGTCGAAGCACCAGTTGACCGGCTTCAGACCCTTGAATACAAAACCTTTCTCGACCATCTTGCCCAGCGCACGGATCTCGCCCGCCTCGTTGGCATAATCCATGGTCTTGTAGGGATTATCCCACTCCCCGAGCACACCCAGACGCTGGAAGTCGGTCTTCTGGCCTTCGATCTGCTTGGCCGCGTAGGCACGACTCAACTCGCGGGTTTTAGCTGGCTCCAGATTCTTGCCGTGGGTGACTTCGATCTTGTGCTCGATCGGCAAACCATGGCAGTCCCAGCCGGGCACGTAGGGTGCGTCAAAGCCCGACAGCGTCTTGGAGCGGGTAATCATGTCCTTGATGATCTTGTTGACTGCGTGGCCAATATGAATATCGCCGTTGGCGTAGGGCGGGCCATCGTGCAGCACAAAGCTGGGCCGGCCGCGGCTGATCTCGCGGATCTTGCCGTACAGGTCGATACCTTCAAGACGCTTGAGCGTCTCCGGCTCACGGTTGGGCAGGCCGGCTTTCATCGGGAATGCCGTTTCTGGCAGGTTCAGCGTCGCTTTGTAATCAGTCATCTGGTCCAGGCTCACTTGTTTGAGTCAGAGGCCCATTGGGCGCGGGCAGCTGCAATATCTGCCGTGATAGCTGCCTGCAGGGCATCCAGGGAATCGAATCGCTGTTCGTCACGCAGTTTTTCATGAAATAGGACGGTGAGGTGGCGGCCATAGAGATTGCCCTTGAAGTCCAGCAGATGGACCTCGAGATGCGGCTGGCCATCACCTTCAACCGTGGGACGCATGCCGATGTTGGCCACGCCCTGATGTGACCCCTTGAAAGGGTCTTCGTCGAGCACCGCACTCACACGGAATACCCCCTTGAGCGGTGCGTGCAGGCGTTTTAATTGCACATTAGCGGTGGGTGCACCCAGGGTGCGGCCCAGCTGCTGACCGTACATCACACGACCGCTGATACTGAATGGACGCCCCAGCAGACGCTCAGCCAGCTCGAAGTCGCCGTCGGCCAGCACCTGGCGCAACCGCGTGCTACTGATGCGGTCGCCGCTCTCTGCCACCGTATTGGCCGCCTCGACGGTGAAGCCGTGGCGCTCGCCGCTACCCTCCAGAAAAGCAAAATCACCACTGCGATCGCAACCAAAGCGGAAGTCGTCACCCACTTCCAGATGCTTTACACCAAGGCCGTCGATCAGCACCTGCTGAACGAATTCCTCTGCGCTGAGCTCGCGTAGCCGGCGATTAAAGGCCAGACAAAGCACGCGATCAACCCCTTCAGCTTCAAGCAGCATGAGCTTGTCGCGCAAGCGGGTAAGGCGCGGGGGCGCGGCGTTGGGCGCGAAGTATTCCCGAGGCTGCGGTTCGAAAATCACCACACAGCCGGGCAGTCCCATACGGGCAGAGTGCGAACGCAGGCGCTTCAGAATGGCCTGATGCCCGGCATGCACACCGTCGAAGTTACCGATTGTCGCTACACAACCCCGATGCCGGGGGCGCAGGTTATGTAGACCGCGGACCAGTTCCATAATGCTCGTTGTTTGGCTGAGGGATCAAACGCGCGAGTATACAGGGTAAGCGGTGTGCGCGTCATGCGCAGGCGCCGAGTTGACCGCCAGGATGCTGGTCGAGATGGAACTCGACCCTCCGGGAAACCACCCCTGGGAATGGCCGAGTTCCACCTCGGCTTTCGGGGCTGCTGTCAGCCCTGACGCAGATGACGCATGCGCATTCCTGTGGCGATTAGCGTCAACACAAAGATACCTATGCCGGCGCCAACCAAAAGAGCCATCTCGAGCACCTTGCGTTGCCACGCCCAGGCGAACCACTGCTCGATACCCGGCACCATCCAAACGATAACCAATGCCATCGCGATGCAGGCTGTGACCAACCGGAAAGCGAACACCCCCCAGCCCGCCTGGGCCTGATAGATGCCTGCCTTGCGCAACCCCCACCAGAGCAGACTCGCATTGAGCACGGCTGACAATGAGGTTGCCAGCGCCAACCCAACGTGGGCCAAAGGCCAGATCAGGATCAGGTTGAAGCCCATATTGACCACCATGCAGATGATCGCGATCTTTACTGGCGTCTTGATGTCCTGGCGCGCGAAATAACCCGGAGCTAATACCTTGATGAGCATGAAGGTCATCACGCCTATTGAATAAGCTCTCAGTGCGGCGGCGGCTTGCAGAGTGTCGCGTTCAGTCATGGCGCCATAGTGAAACAGGGTGGCAATCAGCGGCTCAGCCAACAGCAGAAGCGCCAACGCGGCCGGCACGCCCACCAACAAAACCATGCGAATCGCCCAGTCGAGAGTGGCAGAAAACGCCTTGGGGTCCTCCCCCGCGTGCTGGCGGGACAACGCTGGCAGAATGACCGTACCAATCGCGATACCAAAGGCGCCAAGCGGCAGCTCTGACAGACGATCAGCGTAGTACAGCCAGGAAATGCTGCCCGTTTCCAGGAAGGACGCGAGCACAGTATCCAGCAGCAGATTGATCTGGCTTACCGACACACCGAACAACGCCGGTAGCATCAGGGTCATGATGCGCTTGACCCCCTCATGCTTGCGGTTGGGGCGCGGCATCGGCAACAGTTTGATCTGCGCAAGAAACGGCAACTGGAATAACAGTTGCACTACACCGGCAATAAACACGCCCCACGCCAGCGCCATGATGGGCTCGGCAAAATAGGGCGTCATCAGAACCGTCGCACCAATCATGCTCAGATTGAGCAGTACCGGGGTAAAAGCCGGCACGGCAAATCGACCGTAGCTGTTCAGTATCGACCCGCAGAGGGCAGTAAGTGAGATCAACAGCAGATAGGGAAAGGTGATACGCAACATATCGGTCGCCAGGGCGAGCTTTTCCGTATCGCCATGGAAACCCGGTGCAAAAATGGTTATCAGCACCGGCGCGCCCGCAACCCCCAGCGCCGTGATGGCAACCAGAGTGATTCCCAATGTCCCGGCAACGCCGTTCACCAGGTATTTGACATCCTCCAGACTGCGTTTGGCGCGATATTCGGACAGCACCGGCACAAATGCCTGGGCAAAAGCGCCCTCGGCAAAGAGTCTGCGCAGAAAATTGGGGATCTTGAAGGCGATAAAAAAGGCATCGGCTTCGGACTGGGAACCGAAATAGGCCGCAACCACCACGTCGCGCACCATCCCGAGTACACGCGAGAGCAGCGTCATGATGCTCACAACCATGCCTGAACGCAGTAACGTCGGGGCTTTGGGTTCGGGAGCTGCGGGAGGGACCTGCTCAGTCATGGATTCGAGTCGCCAGGTAAAGCCGCGATGATAGCCTCCCGACGTACTCTCTGGCGAGAACCGAGCCTTAGCAAAAGCTTGTGGCCGGAGCGTAAAAGCCTCAAGCTACTGCCCCACGGTAAACGGCCTGAAACTTCTGGTTTGCAGCCGATCGACACCCCTTGACATTGGTACAGGCTGGCGGCATAGTACGCGGCCTTATTTGTACCCTTATTCATAACGATTTTCTGAGGAGCACGACGGTGGCAAACTCACCTCAAGCCAAGAAACGCGCCAAGCAGGCCGAGAAGCGCCGCAATCACAACGCAAGCCTGCGCTCCATGGTTCGTACTTATATCAAGAACGTGGTCAAGGCTATCGACGCCAAAGACCTGGAAAAAGCAAAGACTGCCTACACCGCAGCAGTGCCGGTTATTGACCGCATGGCTGACAAGGGCATCATCCCCAAGAACCGAGCCGCTCGTCACAAGAGCCGCCTGAACGCACACATCAAGGCAATGGCTACCGCCGCCTGATCTGCGTTTCTTGTGGAAGAAAAAACCGGCCTTGAGTCGGTTTTTTTGTGGGTGTTGTTTAGAAATAGAAAAGGCGGCCCCATCCCGCACTAACGCCGAGACTCTCTTCTTTCGGACATTTCCAGAATTCCTATAGCAGCAAATCCAAAAAGAATGGAAAACCACATTCCTGCGACTCGAATCGCTATCGCGGTGACAGCTGCAACCTCCACCGAAATACCATAGACACCCAGAATCGCTATCAGAGAAATCTCCGTCGAACCGATGCCGCCGGGCAACATGGACGCCGCGCCAGCAAGCATCGCCAGCGGATAGCTACCGAATGCGCTCAGAAAAGGGATTGTCAGATTGAGCCATTCAAGCAGGTAGCAAAAAGAAAGAGCGGTAACCGACCACGCCAATAAGCCAAGCCCAAAAGAGAGTGCAACGTCAGGGCCGTTCATCCAAACCCGGCAGGATATGAGCCCATCCTCGACAACCTTCACCATCCCGCCCAACCGATCCATCCCGTACCTGACAACAAAACTCTCGATTACGTGCAGTGTCTGCGGGAAGCGTCCAAGCAGCAGAACCGCACTGGTGAAAAGCACTACGAAGATACCGCTTAGCCAAAGAATGCCGTGCTCACCAAATGCAGCCATACCCAGCAGAAACACTACGACCAGGTCGAACGATCTTTCATATACAAACGCCCCGAAAACGACCTGAGCAGGCACCGACTGGCGATCCAAATATCGGATTCGAATCAGCTCTCCTATCTTGCCTGGCGTTGCCGTAAAAGCGAAACCTGAAAGGTAAGCCAGATAACCGAAGATCCACCCCGTCCGATACCCGGCCCGCTTAAGCAACCAATGCCACCTCAGATAGCGGACGAACCATGACAAACATGCGAAACCAACCAATACTGGAAGAACCCGCACGACCTGGTCCATCAGCTTGAAAGTGTCGTTTCGGGTATCTGCCCAGATCAAGCCAAGCAAGTAGAGTGCAGACAGGACGATGAGCCCGAGTACGGCGCGACTGAAATTCAAACGTGATTACCGGAAAGAATAATATTTATGACCGAGATAACTAGTGAACACAGGAACAACAACCCCAATCGCGTGGGCTGCTTCGCGCGCAAACCTTTCAATCCCGAGCCACGGAAACACTACGAAAGCCAGAAACATGCTGAGCCCCCATGTCTGCAAAATCGCCACGAAGTTCACCAGAACAAACCACCCTGCAGAAAGCCGTAAAGACTGCCGGGTCTCACGGAACACGAACAATCTGGCCAACACGAAAGCGGTCACCATTCCGGTAAGGTAGGCTAGAACCACGGCAGTAGAAAAACTGGTCCAAACGTCATAAACAATCCGCGACGCCAGATTGACCAGCGCTGCGATGCCACCCGTTATTAGAAACGCCAGGAATTTTCCGGAAAGGAATTGCCGGATCATCCTGCGGCGTCTCTGGCGATTGCACGTCCGAACTTAACGCTTTCCGATATCCCCCTGTCTTCCGGGTAGTAATAGGACGTGTCAGCGACCCACAGTCCCGCTATCGGCAACTTGGGCGGAGGAAGCCTGCGCAGAAAACCCGGCTCGCAAATCGGTTGCGCGAAGCGATAGCGGCTGGCATGAATATCCAGGAAGTCATCATCATCCAAAGCCGGGTTGATTTTCTTGAGGTAGCTTCGCACCTTGTCCACGAAAACCGAATCAGGATCGGCAAACTTCCGGTGCTCTGCCGGCATGTAAAACGGCACGTAAACGATACTTTCTTCCAGGGGATACAAGTTCGAGTATTCGACCAAACCGGGTATATCCATGTCCGGATCATTGATATTCACCCAGAAATTCGAGCTGACCGGCTTGTTCAACTTCGCAATTACGCAAACGACGGCAATGTTCCGCACGGAACAAAAACGGTCTAGTAGCTCAACGAGCAGATCCGGGGCAATTTGAGGAATGTAAGGCAAAGGGATCGTGCTTATGACCCTTTCAAAAGGATCAAACTGGCCTTTCGCCTCGATACCACGGACGCTCCCCCCTTCCATAACGATTCGCGAAACCGGCGTATTGAGCCTGACCTCTCCGCCCCGCTCTTCAATCGACGCACGCATAGCTTGAAGGAGAGTGTCTGATCCGCCTTCAAGATACCCAAGCTTTTCCTTGAACAGATTGTATCTGGAGCGACCGATACGGCGGATGCGACTCCATATCCATGCCGCAGAAAGGTTATCTGAATAGTCGTAGAACTTGTAATCGAAAAGTTTGCGCCATAACACTTCGTACGCCTCTGGACCTACCCAGCGCTTGATCCAGCCCGTCGCCTCCACGTCATCCAGCGGCGTCCAATCATTGCGTTTGGTTGACAGAAAAGCATGCAATCCGTATCGAAACTTGGCGATCATGCCAAGCCCTCGAAATCTCAGCAATGCAACTGGATTGCCCCAGGGCTGAAGTTCACCCTGGTACCAGTAACCCATTCTGGTAGCCACCCAGTGCATCTTGTCCGTCAGATCCAGCTCCTCCAACAGCTCAAGAAATGCGTCGTCGGAGGTGCAATGGAAATGGTAGTAGCGTTCGATATTCAACCCAGAGAAGTTAAACGGAGCAGCCATGCCGCCCACTCGATCATCCGCCTCGAAGACAATCGGCTGATGGCCATCCAGCGCTAATTGATACGCAACTGCCAGCCCCATCGGACCTGCGCCTAAAACTGCTACGCGCTTACCCATATTCAGAACTCCAGAGCAATGTGGCTGTATCGGGGATCATTGAACGTCTCGTTGATCGCTTCCGCAAAAGGCGTGCACTGAACACCGAAAATAGCCGGCCAATCAATCACTTCAAACTCATCTTTGGCGGTTAACGCCGCCAGTTGCTGAGTCGTGAAAGGCGGATTTCTGTCGAACAGTGCCCATATCCAGAGTAGAGAATGAAACATGCTGTAGGGAATCTTGGTTATGACAGTCCGTGCGCCGGTCACGCGCTTGATGTGCCGAATAATATCTATGTAATCGACCTTTTCATGACCGGAGATGTTATAGATCCCGTCCGCTGCCCGGCCCTCCATGGCGCTAATGATCACGTTACAGAAATCTCCGACATATAATGGCTGCCGCATGTATTCACCATTACCAGGAATAGGAAATACGGGCACCTTCTTCATAAAGCGGGAAAGCCAGCCCAGATGCTTCCTGTCAAACCACCCGAACATCAGAGTCGGCCGGAGGATTGGGCACGAAATCCCGCTCTCCAATACCAGGTTTTCTTGCAGGATCTTGGTCCTGGTATAAAAATCGCCAGCAACAGAAACCACAACCGAGGAACTGATATGCACGAGCTTCGAAACCTGGTGCTCTTTAACTGCTGATAGTATCAATGCCGTAGCCTCGACATTGTTACGGAGAAACTCCTCGTACTCTGTTCCGCCAATCTGCGCCTGCAGCATCACTACCACTTTGGCGTCTTCGAAATGCTGTCGCCAATCGCCCGGCTGCGCCAAATCGACACACTCTGCCAGCACCCCGCCATGTACCGATTTCAACACATCCACGTTGTGTTGGTGTTTATCCAGCACAACGATGTTCGAACAGCCCTTGGCAATAAGCCTCGCCACCAGATTCTGACCAACCAGCCCGGCGCCCCCAGGCAAAACAATTTTATCGGTCAGCAACATCAGCGTAATCCTTGATCCAGTTGGTTGGTACTGATGGCTTTAGTCTACCAATCACTTAGCGGTGCCTGTAATTCGAAAAAATTACAGTGAACTCATCAGCGAAAGACCTCGTTGGCATCAGTCAAATGACATCATCAGCGTGATGGATCGCAGAGGACACCTGGCGGCTCTCCATAAACATAATGCTAGCCGCGGATTACAGACGGGTTCGTTTCAGTATGTCGTGGGGCATCGAGCGGATGATAAGCATGATCCACCACCAAAAACCGGGCACGTAAACAACATTCATTTTGCGCTCAATGGCTCTACGAATAGCTTGGCCAGCACGCTCAGGCGACACAGTGAGCTTTTTTGGTAGGTCAAGACCTGCGGTCATAGGGGTCGAGACAAATCCAGGCTTGATCGTTACAACATGAACTCCCACCTTGTAAAGCCTAGCGCGCAGCCCTTCACAGAACGTCGAAACTGCAGCTTTCGCCGCCCCATATACATAGTTGCTCTGGCGCCCCCTATCACCTGCCACCGAAGATATGACCGCAAGGGTTCCACTGCATTGGATCTCCAGATGGTTGGCGATCACCGAAAGCAACATAATTGTCGAGACCGCGTTGGTTGCGAAAGTATCCAGCAGCACACCTACATCGTTTTCGCATTTAGTCTGATCAGGGAGTGTGCCATGGGCGACCAGAGCAACATCTATATGGTGCAGCTCGCGAAGACAGGCATTCAGCATCTCGGGATGTGTATCCAGGTCGTTCACGTCCATCTTGAAGAGAATCACCGAGCTGGCACCCCGGACATCAAGGTCGTTCTTAATCTGCTCAAGCTTTTCTTCGTCCCGGCCGACAAGAAAGAAAGTGTGCCCCTGCTCCGCCCAACCCCGAGCACAAGCGACGGCGATGGCCGACGTGGCCCCTAGAATCAATATGTTCATTCTGTACTCTGTTCCCAATCAGGCTGGCGGGCCCGAACTTCCAAGTTTGAACGTATATTTGAGCACCTGTGGACCGCGCCCTCCTGAACGAAAGCCAACCCTACCTCAAAACTACCTTGTAGCTTGCCCACCACCGCGGCAATCGAGAACCCTGAAGCTGATAGCTTTTCATCGCCAAAATGATCGCCTATCTCAGGCCGTATTTCGGAGCTTGTCTCGAACCAGTGTGATACCCCTTCTGAGTCTTGCAGCACAAAGTAGGTTAATGCAGGCACAAGGGGTTGTTTTTCTGAGCTTATCAGCCAGCCACTTGCATGGAGAATTTCATCAGCAGCTGACACCCGATCCACAATTTTAAAAGCACCTTCACAGGTTACCATTCGCGTTTCTGCTTCGCTAAATAGGTTTGGCTCAGCTTTCGAAAATTTATAGATATCCTCCACCGCGAACTTGGAAACACCATCCAATGATTCGATCACTACGTGAATGTTTTCTTGCCAGAACCAACTCCCCCACGAACTGCTTGTCACTTGGACCGATTCCACTGATTCTGCAGATAAGTAATTTGTCCGCCCCCAGAAAAATCCGAATTGCTTAGTATTATTAATGAGCGGACTGACCACAAAGCCACTGCGAGCCATGGTCGCTATGAAGCGATAACTATAAGTTCTTCCATCCTGCAGCCGGACCACTAGCTTAAGCTGATTCGGCTTGAATAAAAAAGAAACAAGCCTGCCAAGGAGTGAAGGGGTGATATCCATGCTCATAAAAATTGGCGTATCTCGATGCGGAATAGTTACAAGCTCTCCCAGCCTGTAGGTTCCTTTGAAAATCTCTTGCCGAGACATGGAGTAACCGCTTGTGCGCTCAAGCTGTAAATGGGACTGAAGGAACTGCACAGGTTTATATCTCCCAAGCAGCTCCAGCCAACTTAAACCGTCTTCTATCGCAGGAAAACGCCCGTCAATGGGCTCCACATTAAAAAAAATGTTACCAGGTGCGCTATTACTAGCTAAATAAGCTCGGTTTTGCTCGGCCAACGAGTCCGTATAAACTGAATAACTCTGAAAGACTGGGCGGGGGGCCCAGTTGTTCCCCGAGGCTATGAGCGCCCACTGCTGATGGGAGTAAATATCAGATCCTCCTTCTAACAGTGGTATCGGAGAAAGTCTCCCGAGGTTTTCTAACGATAGATCGTAGGAAGCTTTAAGTGATGCCGGCTGGAAAAGCCTAAGATAGGCTCCATAGGCGGCCGCACCATAAACATTTTTATTAGATGAAAGATAGTCTCGCACTGGAGAGTGCAAGTAACTAGCGCTGATAAAAAAACCGCTCGTGCACGCAATAACAACCGCAAAACCTGAAGCTCGATTAAAGCGAAATAGCAAAGTGCAAATAGACACCAAAATAAGCACAATGCTAGCTATCAGAGCGTGATGGCCGTCGTGCCGAACAAAACTCGACTTAAAGGAAAGAAAAAGAATCAAGCAGAACATCAGAAATACGTATATTTTTTCCCAACGCGGCTGCTCTTGCAAGAGCACCGCCAGGGATATGGTGCAAGCAGCCGCCAAGTAAACTATGACTTCAAGAGAAGATCCCGTCAACGCCATGGCTTCAGTGTAACCTTGAACGATCGGCAGCATATTCGTAATATAAATCCGTAGTGTATCTAACGGCTGCTCTGCGATAAGCCACGCTGCAACTATAACGATAGGCGGGATGCACACTGTAAGCGTGGCCATAAGCCACTCTCGCCGGGCGATCAGCAACACCGCAGCCAAAACCATTACCGCTATGCAAGCGATCAGGAGGGTTCCCTTAATCAGGGGCAAGAAGCCAAGCGGGGCAAGCACAATAATCATCACGAGCGCACTTGCTAACCGGCTATGATATCTATCGCGAAGCCCAACTATCGCTAATCCAATCAAAAGTGGGAGCAAGAACAAAAGAGCATCTCTTGCGAAAAGGCTAGTTGGTAACGCCAGCGCCAATATTACCAGCGGGAGAGAAGAGCGCCTACCTGCCGCCATGAGAGCTGCTACCCAGCCGGCAAAGGCCAGAAATAAACTACCCCATACCATCAGTTCGTCCGTTGCCGGATGAAAGTACCGAGTAAAAACAGCCGCATAGGGGCCAAAGGTGAATATGATATCTTCACCGATCTTCATTCCTTCGGCCACACCTACGTTCATTCCCAGTCGCCACGAAGGATCAAGACCAGCCACAGGCATAAGTGGCAACAACGGAACCAAAACCGCGAGCATTGCAAACAACAACAGCCCTTTAGCAAAGAGATTCAACCATCGACCCGAAGAACTCGTGTTTTGATTAGCCTGACTCATAAAAAATCTCCCGCTACGCTGAGCGAAAAAGCGTATTCTCCGTTCGTTATTTGTAGATTCATTCCGTTACCCGTTTCCAGAATCTAGAGTTAAGTGAGGGATCACGCAGCAACTCGACCTGCTCCCACGCTGGATACCCGGAGCGGAAGTCCGCCCCGGACATGTGTGCATCTTTTGCTGGGTAAAGCCGGCCCCCTGCCTCGCGAACCACGAGATCCATCCGGTTGAACAGACTTGCCAACTTTGAAACCTGGGGGAAATCCAAGGCTAGAGAAATACCCGGCTGCGGAAACGACAGCAGGCCGGGGCTTATACCGTTGCCACAGCGCTTAAGAACTGCGAGGAATGAACCCTGGCCGGAACTTGAGATTACATCCAGCAGGTCGCGTATTGCTTCTCGTGCGGAGTGATGCGGCACTATGCACTGATACTGTTGAAATCCGCTTCGACCATAAATACGGTTCCAGTTGGACACACCATCCAGCGGGTAAAAGAACGGTTGATAATCGCTGCGCTGCGGGGTGGGGGCGCTTTGGTGCTTGCGCCAGTACAACTCGTTAAATATCCGCAACGACGGATTGTTAACTAACGAAACAGAGGGAGCAAAAGGTACGTTAAATCGGGGGGGCGAGCTGTGATCGAGAGTACCGGAAGGGGCGTGATCACCGACGAAGTAAACACCTCTGCCCGCTGAGGATCCCGTGGCCAGACAATCAATCCAAGCAACGCTGTACTCATGTTGGTCATCTAACTGTTCTGACAGTTCGAAAAATCGGTCTAGATTATCAAAGCGTCTAACGACGCCGCTGATCTGGCTCGACGATATCGGCATAAGCTGAATTTCGGCCCATTCGATCACACCAGTCAGGCCGAGCCCTCCAATGCTCGCCGCGAAAAGCTCTGCGTGTATTTCTCGTGAGCAGATCAGCGCACCGTCGACGGAGCGGACAAGACTAAATTGATTCACATGACTGCCAAATGTGCCGCGTATATGATGATTTTTCCCGTGGACGTCGTTGGCTAGCGCACCGCCCAGTGTCGCGAATTGCGTTCCGGGTGTGACTGGCAGAAACCAACCGCGCGGAATCGAGAGCTGCAGGATCTCGCCCAGCGTTACTCCAGCTTCGGCGCGAAGAATACCGTTTACCCAGTCAGCTGCAATGAACCTGTCCAACGAGCGCATCTGAAGCACGTGGCCCGATGTCGCAAGACAGCTGTCTCCGTAGCTTCTGCCGTTTCCAAAAGGCAGCAGTTCTCCATGCGCACGCGCGATAGAGGCTATTTGATCAGCAACCTGATTGCGCCAAACAAGAGGATGCAAGGTTTGGGGAAAATGGGGATAACGCCCCCAGGAAAGAGCTGTATCCATTACGCTGCAATCCAGAAAACCATACCGAACAGCACACCCACCATCAGGCTTACGCGGTCGCGGATGGCGAATACCACTGGGTCATCATCCATGACCCCGCGATGGGTCAGCATCCAAATGCGGGTAATCCAGAATAACAGTAGCGGACAAGCCAGCCATATGAGGCGTGGTTCCGTATACATCCCGGTAGTTTCCTGATCGTGGATATACAATGCCAGGACCATCACAGACAGATAGCCCGAGGAGGCGCCAAGTGATGCAACCATTTCTAGATCGGAAGGGAAGTATCCTCGACCACGGGTTTTTTCGGTCTCGCCGCTACTTCGCGCCGCGTTGAGCTCGGCATATCGCTTGACCAGCGCAAGGCTGAGAAAAACGAACATGGAAAAGGCCAGCAGCCAGAAAGTGGGGGATAAGTTGAACGCTGCGGTACCAGCGATAATGCGCATCGTATAAAGCGTCGCTAATGTAATGACATCGATCGTCATTAGCTGCTTCAGCCAGAGCGAGTATGTCAATGTGATGAAATAATACAAAGCTAATGCGGCGACAAACTTCCATGGCAGAAATAGTGCAGCGCCCGTAAAGGCGACAACAAGCAGGGCCGGAAAGACCAGCAAGCCAGCTTTGATGGACAGCGCCCCCGAGGCAAACGGCCTTGCATGCTTGGTCGAATGGTGACGGTCATCCTCAAGATCGAGTAGGTCGTTGAAGATGTAAACCGATGATGCGCATAAACCAAAAAAAACAAAGGCAAGAATGCCTTGCAGAAGAAGCGAGCTTTGATCGAACTGATGCGCAGCGAGCAGGGGAACAAAAATCAGTAAATTCTTTAGCCACTGATGAATCCGCAACGCCTTGAACCAGACCCGTATCCCCGCCCGGCCAGAATCCATGACAGCTTCCACATTGCCCTTTCGCCTCGCCGCAATCAGAACGCCAGCTTGAGGGTTGACCACATAGGCTCGGCGAGCTGCAGTCCATATGCATATGTCGTCTGAAGAGTTGCCGGCATAGTCAAACCCGCCTCGGCCGTAATGCTCAACCAGCAGGTCACACTTGCTCTGAGCTGAAAGGTTCCGGCTGGCGTTGGTCGCCAAAACCTTGTCGAACAGTTGAAGATGTTTGGCAATGCGGTTGGCCAATATCTCATGGCTCGCAGTGGCAAGAACTATCTCACGCCCTTCACCGCGCGCGTTTTCGATCAACTCCAGAACGGCCGGGTCATAGGGAAGTACAGTCACATCTATTTCGGTAGCTCTGGCAAGCTCCTCCTTTAGCTTGACCTTACTCTCGTGCAACCATTGGAATGGCTTGATCACGCCAAGAGGGTACTGACGCAGGAACGCCAGACCGCTCTCAAGCAACATGTCCGACCGAAGTAGTGTGCCGTCAAGATCAATGCACAGCGGGATCTTGCCTGTCATGCACTTCATGAGGCTAAGTTGTTCGCGCTGAGTATCCGTATCCGCTTCCACATTTCAGGGATTCCTTCTCCCAAAGCCATACAACAAGGTGTGAGGACGGTGACGCCTGCGTTCAACCTATACCAGCACCAAATTATCCCGATGCACCATCTCCGGCTCATCGATATATCCCAGTATTTTGGCCACCGAATCGGTTGGCTGGCCGAGGATGCGGCTGGCATCCAGGGCACTGTAATTGACCAGTCCGCGCGCCACTTCCTTGCCGTCAGGCCCAACGCAAACAACCATTTCGCCACGGCGGAAAGCACCTTCAACAGCGACTACACCTACGGGTAGCAGGCTGCGGCGTCCGGAGGCCAGGGCCTTTACAGCGCCCTCATCGATAATCAGCCGACCGCGGGTCTGCAGGTGTCCTGCGAGCCATTGTTTGCGGGCTGCCAGCATGCCTTTCTCTGGCAGCAACAGCGTACCCAGCTCCTCGCCGCCCTGTAGCCGCCCTATGACACGATCAATCCTGCCACCGACAATCACCGTACCCGCACCGGAACGAGCCGCCAGCCGCGCTGCACGCAGCTTGGTGAGCATACCGCCGCGGCCCAGCGCGCCAGCACTGCCGCCCGCCATCGCATCCAGAGACGGATCGTCCGCCATTGCTTCGCGCACCAGCTCTGCCTCGGGATTGCTTCGAGGGTCAGCGGTGTACAAGCCATCGCGGTCGGTAAGGATGACCAGCAGATCGCCTTCGACCAGGTTGGTCACCAGCGCGCCCAGGGTGTCGTTGTCGCCGAAGCGGATCTCGTCAGTGACCACGGTGTCGTTTTCATTAACCACCGGGATGACGCCCAGATCGAGCAGGGCACGAAGGGTGCTGCGGGCATTCAGGTAGCGTTTGCGGTCAGAAAGGTCATCGTGAGTCAGCAGAACCTGGGCAGTAGACAAACCGTGAGCCTGGAAACTGGATTCCCAGGCCTGCACCAGACCCATCTGGCCGATTGCCGCCGCCGCCTGCATCTGGTGGATTGTCTTGGGGCGCTCAGTCCAGCCCAGACGACTCATGCCTGCCGCTACGGCGCCGGATGAAACCAGAACCAGTTCCGCGCCGCTTTTACGCAGCTCGACCAACTGCTCTACCCAGACCGCCATCGCCTCCTTGTCGAGACCGCGACCATCACCGGTCAACAGGGCGCTGCCGATCTTGACTACCCAGCGACGGGCGTTGGTTACTTTGTCACGCATATTCGATCCAGAAACGAAGAGTCAATAGAATTAGCGCATTCTAACCCTATCCGCAGCTAACGCGAACGGGCCTCGCCAGACAGACTAGCTTTCCGGGAGGGCCGAGTTCCATCTCGGCCAACGGTGGCGTGATTGGCGCCGCCTCGTCGAGATGGAACTCGACACTCCCAGTAGGCAGCAGTATCAGCAATCAATGCACGTAGATGATCTCCGGACCATCTTCGTCATCTTCGTCGTCATCATCCGCATCATCATCTTCGTTGAGCAGACCCTGCTTGCGCAGCGCCTTGCGATCGTCCAGATTCTGGATATGGGCGCGGGCTTCATCCTCGATCTGCTGATCCAGAGCGCGCACCTCAGCGGCGTACTCCTCATCTTCCTGCATACGCAGCGTACGCTCGTCCAGCCAATTCATTACTTCCTTGGCCAGCTCGTCGGTACCCTGACGCTCGGAGGCGGAAATGACGAACACCGGACCCTCCCACTCCAGCCGCTCGACCACGTCATCCAGCAACGCCTGCTGCTCGTCTTCCATCAACTGGTCGCACTTGTTCAGCACCAGCCAGCGCTCACGAAGCGTTAGCGCGGGGCTGAACTTGCCCAGTTCATGAATGATCGTCTCGATGGACTCCACCGGATCACTGTCATCCGGCGGCACCATGTCGACCAGGTGCAGCAACAGGTGAGTGCGCGACAGGTGCTTGAGGAATCGCGTTCCCAGGCCTGCGCCCTCAGCGGCACCGGCTATAACACCGGGAATGTCCGCAATCACGAAACTGCGCAACTGCCCAACATCCACAACACCCAGATTTGGCACCATGGTGGTAAACGGATAATCCGCTACCTTTGGCTTGGCTGCAGATACCGCGCGAATAAACGTACTCTTGCCCGCATTGGGCAAACCGAGCAGACCCACGTCCGCCAGAACTTTCAGCTCCAGCTTCAGGTCCCGCAGATCACCCAGGCTACCCTGCGACGTCTGCCGCGGCGCACGATTCACGCTGGACTTGTACCGGGTATTACCCAGACCATGAAAACCGCCCTGGGCAACCAGCAGGCGCTGACCGGCTTCGGTCAAGTCACCGATTATTTCCTGAGTACCGGCATCGATCACGGTAGTGCCAATCGGCACCTCGAGGAACATGTCCTCACCTTTGGCGCCGGAACAGTCCTTGCCACGACCGTTTTCGCCACGCTGGGCGTTGAAACGCCGCTTGTAGCGGTAATCAACCAGGGTATTGCAGTTTTCCGCGGCCACCAGATAAATGGAGCCACCGTCACCACCATCACCGCCGTCAGGCCCGCCCTTGGGGATGAATTTCTCCCGGCGAAAGCTCATGCAGCCATTGCCCCCATCGCCGGCCTTGACCGTGATGGACACTTCATCAACGAATTTCATCTTGCTCCCTCCCGCAACGGGATGGACTAAAGGTTGCTACAAAAAGAACAAACAAAAAAGCCCCGTCGTCAGACAGGGCTTTTTCGAACCGAGGGTGGTATCAGGCTTCTACGACGTTTACGTAGCGACGACCCAACTTGCCCTTCACTTCAAACTTGATCACGCCAGCCGCTTTGGCGAACAGGGTGTGATCCTTGCCCATGCCGACGTTCTTGCCGGGATGGAATTCAGTGCCGCGCTGGCGAACGATGATGTTGCCGGGGATGATTGCCTGGCCGCCATACATTTTCACGCCAAGGCGTTTCGATTCGGAATCGCGACCGTTACGTGTGGAGCCGCCTGCTTTTTTGTGTGCCATGGGTGTTTATCTCCTCAATGGGCTTAGGCAGAGATGCCGGTAATCTTGATTTCGGTGTACCACTGACGGTGGCCCTGACGCTTCATGTGGTGCTTGCGACGACGGAACTTGATGATGCGGATTTTATCGCCACGACCGTGGGCGCTAACTTCAGCAGTCACCTTGGCGCCTTCAACAACAGGCGCGCCGATCTGTACGTCATCGCCATTGCCAATCAGCAGCACGCGGTCGAAATCAATGCTGGCGCCAGTTTCAACGTCCAGCTTCTCTACTCTCAGGTATTCGCCTTCGGCGACCTTGTACTGCTTACCACCGGTAACAATCACTGCGTACATGATGCTTTCTCCGTAATCCTGCTCACCCGGCGCTTGGGTATAATCGTTAGTGGCCGGCATGGCTGCAAGTGAACCCGCCTATCGGGCCCTACCTTGCCATTGTTAAAACAGGGATGCTGTAAATCTGCTTAGCCGTAAATACGGTTTTCAGGGGCGGGAATTCTACGCAATGCGTGCCGCTTGCGCAAGACTTACCTTCTTCACCCAACAGGCCTGTTAACAGCCTTTTATAGGTTACCAGGCAGCGGCTTTCTTGACAGCGCGGGGCCTGCCGCCTAGCATGCCGCGCAACCTACGAGGAATGTGCAGTTAATGTCCACCCTGCCTTTTTACAACGCAGTCGCCGATGATTTTGACTCAGTCAACCAGCTGATCATTCGCCAGCTGCATTCGCGCGTTCCTCTCGTTGAGAAAATCGGCAATTACATCATCAACGCCGGAGGCAAGCGCCTGCGACCTCTGGTGGTACTGCTCAGCGCCCGGGCCTGCGGCCTGAGCGATGAACGCCAACACAGCCTGGCCGCAATTATCGAGTTTCTGCACACCGCCACCCTACTGCACGACGACGTAGTCGACATATCCGACCAGCGTCGCGGTCGCTCTACCGCGAACGCCAAGTGGGGCAACGCGCCCAGCGTACTGGTAGGAGACTTTCTGTATTCCCGTGCGTTTGAAATGATGGTCGAAATGGGTGACATGCGCATCATGCAGGTGCTAGCCAACGCCACCAACGTGATTGCCGAGGGTGAAGTACTGCAGTTGACCAAGGTCCGCGACGCCGGCACCGACGAAGCCACCTACATGGAAGTTATCCGCAGCAAGACCGCGATGCTGTTTGAGGCATCAACTCACAGCGCGGGCATTCTTGCAGGAGCCAACGAGGAGCAGATTGACGCCTTGCGCCAATACGGCAATGCCTTGGGCATCGCCTTCCAGCTGATCGATGATGTACTCGATTACACCGGCGATGCCGAGGCCATGGGCAAGAATGTGGGAGACGACCTGGCCGAAGGCAAACCTACCCTGCCATTGATCTATACCATGCGTGAGGGAACGGCTGAGCAGGCGCAGAAAGTGCGCCAGGCGATCCAGAAGGGCGGAATCGAAGACATCACGGCAATACAGCAAGCTGTGCGTGAATGTGGGGCGCTGGATTACACCTCGCAACTCGCGCGCACGCACATCGACGAAGCGGTCAAGCTGCTCCAGGTGCTGCCACCTTCGGTCTACCGCGACTCTCTGGAGCAGCTGGCCAAGTTCGCGATCGAACGCCGCTTCTGAGCCACCCCTTCGGGCCGGAGCCGGCGCTCCTGCCGGTAGGAGCGCCGACCCCGTCGCGAAGCGATCTTAAAGTACCTTGATCAGCTCAATATCGAATATCAGCGTGCTGTGCGGCGGAATGCTACCCGCGGCGCGGCCACCGTAAGCCAGTTCCGGCGGGATGAACAGCCGCCATTTGGCGCCTTCCTGCATGAGCTGCAAGGCCTCGGTCCAGCCGGCAATAACGCCGCCCACCGGAAACTCCGCAGGCTCGCCGCGCTTGTATGAACTGTCGAACACTTCCCCGCCAATCAAGGTACCTTCGTAGTGGGTGCGCACGGTGGAGGACGCGACAGGAGTCGCTCCGTCGCCCGCATTGACGACCTCGTATTGCAGACCCGAGTCCAGGGTAATCACACCAGGGCGCTCCGCATTCTGTGCCAGGAAATCGATTCCTGCCTTGCCTGCCTCGCGAGCCGCCTCTTCAGCAACGGCCTGCATTTTCGCCTGCAAACCCTGGAAGGCCTCCTGCAGTGCAGCTTCGTCCACCTGGCTCGGCTGCTGAGTAAAAGCATCGCGCAGGCCAGCGACCACCAGATCAATCGTCAGATCAGGGATGTTGCTGGTCAGTAATTGGTCGCCCATCTGTCGGCCAATGCCGTAGCTGACGCGCTTTTCGTCTGTATCAAAGGTATCGCTCATACCGGTACTCCCTGGAAATTAGCCATAAAGCCTGCCATAAAGCTGGGAGGAATTCATTAAACGGCGCCAGTCCGTTACAATGCCGGCCTTTTTCGTCCTCCCTAAACGAGATACCGCCATGCTGGAAAAGCTATTCCAACTGCAAGCTCACGGCACCAGCGTGCGCACCGAAGTGATTGCCGGCCTGACGACGTTTCTGACCATGGCCTATATCATTTTCGTCAACCCGATGATGATGGCAGACGCGGGTATCGATCCCGGTGCTGCCTTCGTAGCGACCTGTCTGGCGGCAGCCATCGGCTCGCTGATCATGGGCCTGTGGGCGAATTACCCGATTGCACTGGCACCGGGCATGGGTTTGAATGCCTTCTTCAGCTACACCGTCGTCGGTTCTATGGGTTACAGCTGGGAAGTCGCACTGGGCGCGGTCTTTATCTCAGGCTTTCTGTTCTTTCTGCTGAGCATATTCAAGGTCCGCGAATGGATCATCAACAGCATTCCAATGGCACTGCGCTCAGCAATAGCCGCCGGCATTGGACTCTTTCTGGCGCTGATCGCACTGAAGAACGCCGGCCTGGTCGTTGACCACCCTGCCACGCTGGTGACCCTGGGTGACTTGTCGCAACCCGCACCGCTGCTGGCAGGCCTGGGATTCGCCATTATCGTAGCCCTGGCGTATCGGCAAATCACCGGAGCGGTGATGATCGGTATATTGGTGATTACCGGCATCAGCCTGCTTGCCGGCTTTAGCCAGGCAAATGGCGTAGTTTCGGCACCGCCGAGCCTTGAACCGACCTTCCTGGCACTGGATATCCGCGGAGCCATGGAGATAGGCATGCTCAGCGTGATCTTCGCCTTTCTGTTCGTAGACCTGTTCGATACCTCGGGAACACTGATCGGCGTGGCGCAGAGGGCCAACCTGGTAGAAGCAGACGGCAAATTACCGCGCCTGGGCCGCGCCCTCATGGCCGACAGCACCGCCACCATGGCCGGCGCCGCCATGGGCACCTCCACCACTACCAGCTATATAGAATCGGCGGCAGGCACGGCTGCAGGCGGCCGTACCGGCCTGACCGCTTGCGTTGTGGCCTTACTGTTTCTGATCAGCCTGTTCTTCTCGCCACTGGCCGGCGCCGTTCCTGCCTTTGCCACGGCACCTGCGTTGCTGTTTGTTGCTGTATTGATGACCGGCGGCCTGGTACAGGTCGATTGGGAAGACCTGACGGTCGCAGCCCCTGTGGTTATCACGGCCATCACCATGCCGCTGACCTTCTCCATCGCCAACGGCATTGCACTGGGCTTTATCAGCTGGACGTTGATCAAGCTACTGGCCGGCCGCTGGCGTGATCTGAACCCCAGCCTCTATGCTCTGGCGGCCCTTTTCATCATCAAACTTGCGTTGTTCAACTGATGAGCCTGTCCTTCGATCCTGCCGAATACGAACAGCAACTTGCAGCCAAGCGCCAGCGCCTGGTTGAGCTCCTGAAACCCTTCAACGCCCCTGAACCGGAGGTGTTCGAGTCTCCGCGGGAGCATTTCCGCCTGAGAGCCGAATTCCGGCTCTGGTATGAGGATGGCAAGCCGTACTACGCCATGTTTGAGAAGGGCAACAAATACAAGCCAATCCTGATCGACCAACTGCCCATCGCCAGCCGTCGCATCAACGAACTGATGGGGCCGTTATTAGAAGCCTGCAGAGCCGAACCAATGCTGGGGCGCAAGCTGTTTCAGGTCGAGTTTCTCACCACGCTGTCGGGCGAAGCCTTGGTCAGCTTGTGCTATCACCGCCCGATTGATGAAACCTGGGACGCGGCTGCGCAGCGCCTTGCAGACCAGCTCGACATCCTGGTGATTGGCCGAAGCCGAGGCCGTAAGCGTGTGCTTTCACGGGACCATGTCATTGAAGAACTGGAAGTCAATGGCCGGACCTGGCGCTACCAACAGGTAGAAGGCGGCTTCACCCAGCCCAACGGCAACGTGAATCAGCACATGCTGAGCTGGGCTCAGGACGCTGCCGGCAGCAACGATGACGACCTGCTGGAGCTCTATTGCGGTAACGGCAACTTCACGCTGCCGCTATCGACATGCTTTCGCAAGGTGATGGCCACCGAGCTGGCCAAAAGCTCGGTTTATTCAGCTATTACCAATATGGAAATGAACGGCGTAGAAAACGTCACCCTGGTGCGGCTGGCAAGTGAAGAAGTAACCCAGGCGTTGACTGGCGTACGCGAATTCCGCCGGTTACAGGGTATCGACCTACAGAGCTTCGACTTCGGTACGGTGTTCGTCGATCCACCCCGAGCAGGTCTTGATCCGGCCACGCTGGAGCTGGTCAGGGGCTACAAGCGAATATTTTATATTTCCTGTAATCCGGAAACCCTGGCGGCGAATTTGCTGGACCTGTCCAGCACGCACCGGGTAACCCGATGCTCACTCTTTGATCAGTTTCCCTATACCCACCATATGGAGAGTGGGGTGTTGCTGGAAAGAGTCTGATAGCGCCTGGCAAGGCGTCACTCTCTCCAGCATTTATCGTCTGCCGGAGTTGTCTGACCCAGCGCATTTATCGTCATGGTTGCACAGTCATCTCCCGCCATTACACCACCAGCAACTGCGGTAGCCGTAATAAGATAGCCTCCGTCAGTGCCCGCTCCGTTGGCGAGAGCCACGTTATAAACAGCGTCCCCTGTTATAGGGCTGCGAGTGGGTATCGGCGCGCCGGCGTAGGCACCAGTACGCGAAAACTGACGCTCCGTCACCTGCGCGGCCTCAAACAGCACCGCGGAGGCCTCCGCGCGACGGGTCTTCTTCGTGTACTCAACATAACTCGGGTACGCGATGGCCGCCAGAATGCCTACAATGGCGACCACAATCATGACCTCGATCAAAGTAAATCCCTTGCTTCTCATAGCACTTCCTTATTGCAGCTGTCGCCACATGATACGACGGGATAGCCCAGAAGCGGCAGCTCTTTCATCAAGGAATAGAGTCTGACCTGTGGACAGCAAGACAGCTTTGGTTTGCGTCGGCTTGTCATCACCTCGATCGATAATGACAGGCAAACCAGGTAGCCCCTCATTGATATCGATGCCCGCAACAATCGAGTCATTATCGTCGATCCTGCCATCCCTGTTGGTATCCAGCACCTCATAATTGAGCATACCGCCTGTGAGTAGATCGAGCTCAACAAGTCGACCACTACCCGAGCTAACACAAGGGTCCTCAGCATCAATGATCGCCGTTACAAAGACTACCCGGCCCTCTGTTGTCTGAGCCGGGAAGATCACCCGCTCACCCTCGGCGACACCGTTATAAATCAAAGGCAGATACCACCCTTTCTGCGTGTTGAAGTCGACCGGGTTGGCGCTGGTGCGGAAGTAGTCCTGACCACCGATCGTAACCTCATCAGTAATGGACTGAGGCTGCAGATTTGCCAGCACAACCTCCCCGGTGTTTGTCGGAGAGTCCCAGATCGAGTAAAACGCCTGCTGAGTCTTTGTCAGCTTGTCTGGGGCTTCGGCCAACTTACCCGTGCCGAACGATACCAGGTGCCCCCCTTGGGGATGTTCGGTAATCAGCGGATACGTTGTAATCGGCTGTGTTGAACCAGCAGCAAACAATTTGCTTGCAGACCAGTCGCTTTCCAATGTCGAAGAGGTATCAAACTTCCAGAGATTGCCGCGCAGGTCACCGGCATAGATCTTCTCGATCTGGTGCTGCGCGTTTACCACGATCTGTGGAGAGGCCAGCCCCGAGCCCCTCGCCTGCTCAGCTGCTGTCCCGGAGGTGTTCTCATCTACAACAATCTTGCGAACCAGGGCGCCCGTTGCCAGGTCGACAATGTAAAGAGCTGCCTTGCCAGTATGACTACCATATCCATTGCCGAAAACTGCGACCCACTGGTTATCCTTGGTTCTAGCAATCGCAGCACGGGAGTATGTGTAGCCAAGGTCATTCCACTGGTTGGACGGCGTATTGGCAGCCGGAGGAGAGAGCTCCCAGAGCGCAGATGGCGTATTTGGATTGGTAGCGGTTTGTTGGAATAACCTGACAGCAAACATGCTCTTGCCGCCTGCGCCCATTCCAGAGACGGCAACAGTTGACCAGGTAGAGCCAAGCTGGGCATCTGATACCGATATCTGCCCATCTACCAGGAACCGGTGAGTGCCGGACTCGGCATAATCAGGTTCAGCTACGATATTCAGGGAAGGGAGCACACTTGAGGGCATGTAGCCATAACGGTGCTGACCATTGTCCGCGTTTAGAATATGGAAAAAACCGTCATTGGCATTAACGATCAGACTGGTCTCGAGCTCAGAAGTCTTGTAAGCCAAGTAACTATCGTAACTTAAATCTCCAACAATCGCAGACACGCTTTGCGTTTCGGGAGCTACTCGCTCAAGGGAAGAGTTGACGACATCGCCCAGCAAAACTGAACGACTGCGTAATCCGCTAATCGATGCGCCTTTGCTCCAGGACAACAAATCAGCACCCGTAATAGGCGAACTTACCGAACCATTCAACTGTGCCTGCTGCGCAGGGGAAAGATTACCGTAAGCGAGAGTTACCGGCGCGTTAGTAGCGGTGTTATAGCCCTGATAACTCGCGGGATTGAGGCTTGGTGTGAAGGTGTTATCCGTAGTCCAAAGCAACGTATCGGCGCGCCCTGTAACGGAGTTGAGACGATATGCTTCAATCGTGCCACTCCATGAGGAGGGCTCATAAAGGGTTTTGTAATAGACCGTATCGGCGGTTAAAGTCGCGGAACTCGAAGCACCTGCCCCACCGGAACCTGCCTGAGCAGTGATGGCGTTGATTGCTTTAGACAGACTATCATTTAACTCGCTAGCATCATTGGCAGTGTAATATTCGCCATTGCCGTAATCAGCAGCATCTTCAAGCATGTCGTTGCTGGTAGCAAAGCCGACGGTGTATGTCTGCATGTTCTGTTTAGCAAAGCCTGCCGCGTTAAAGCTTTTGCCAGCCAAGTCAGGTGCGGTCGTATCGCGCAAGTCAATATCGTAAGCAAATTTGGCTATATCGTCTAGAAAGAGCGTGTCACCCTCGGCGTCGCCCGATGAATCATTACCGTCATTTCCACTATCACCATCCCAGTTAGGCAGGTTGTTATTGCCGGTCACACTGGGATTATTGCGCTTGGGGTCGTCATTAGGGAAACTTCGGTCAAAGGTCGGCAGACCATCAGTTACCACGATACTGAAAGTTCGCTGACAACGGTACTCAATAGGACTCTCGTAAGTACTGCTGCCCGATAGAGTCTGCAATCCTTGATCGGGAGCCAGCCCCCTGAGATATCGCGTCATCTCATAATAACTTTCAGCCAGTGGAGTATTGGTCGAGGCATCTACATCATTCACCTCGTCTACAAAGTCCTCGAAATTGGTTTGAGCCTGAGACGCACTAGTGATCACTGAACCGGCAGGAGAAACGGTTTCAGAAAAATCCTTGACCTCGATTTGTAAAGACCCACCCGGTCCGCGATTACCATCAGCAGGTGGGTTGAAAGTAAAAAGCCCATATCTTAAACCTCGGTTATCAGAAACGATTTGATTGGTCACCTCCCGTGCAACGTTCATACGATAATCGTCAGGCAAAACGTTCCTCAAGTCGACCCCGTTGTTCGAGGTAGAAGGCCAAGTGTTATAAATATAGGATAAATATTTTCTGGTATATCGAGTAAGTCCATTCCCAACTGGATCTGGAAGCATAAAACAGCGACGGTCGCTTACGTTATTACCACTCAAAAGGTACAAGGCAACACGGCCTGTACTACATAATGACCCGATACCTCTGCTCAAATTTCCGAGTGTTATATTATCGTTGTCCGCTTCAAGGTATAATTCGACGGTCACATTACGACAGCCAAAGAAATTACATCGCCTTTCAACCCTGCTTGTAGCATAAGCCACATTATCGTAGTTGCTAGCTGCTACTCCTGAAGGAGCTATCGCGTTCCGCATACTCCCCGAATTATCCAGCAGAACAAGTACGTTCGGCGTCACAGCTGAGGCACTCAGAATCGGCGCTTGCACGGGAGAGAAGGCGTAAACTGGAGCGGTGACGAATCCGCTCAACAGGACACCCGAGGCAAAGCTGATTAACTTTTTCATTGTAGTTCTCCCTGCCGTAACCGGTGTCGGCTGGCTTGGTAATCGCGCGGAGACAAACTGATTAATTCTTTGCATAAATACTCTCCAGCGCGGTAGTGGTATTGCCCACAGTTGCCACTGAGGTGACGCGATACAACATCACACTTTCGCCTGGGTCGACATTAATGGCTGCGCTGGAAGTACCCAGTTTCTGAATCTGATAGAGACTATTGCCATCAGTCGCTGCTCTCCATATACCGCAAGCGCTGTTACCGTTCTGGGCAGCTGCGTTATCGAAGTCGGGTGTTCGGCACCCATTACCATTACATTGCGCACAAGCTGCCAGCGCGGCCGCGCTGTTGAGGTTGGCAATAAAGCCCTCACCTTCGCGCAAACCAGCTTCCGCATACTGGAAGGTGATAGTTTTGAATCGGGTATTACCCGACATCTTTTCCTGCAAGGTCGCACTCTTCATTGCTGACACACCAACAATGGTCAGCAGGAGCAGGAAAATCAGGCTAACGAACAAAGCCACGCCACCCTGGGCCTTTTTCGGTGTGGTATTGAACATAAAGGGCTTCCTCATAACAACCGATTCCGCAAGGCTGCAACCACCGTGTATTCCTGCTCGGCGGTTCGTTGATTTTCGTCTTCAAGCACGAGTGCAATTCGTACGCTGCGAATAACGGCCGGATTGGGGACTAACCCTGGAGCAACATAGTTACCAGTCACGTAGGTATCACCAGCGTTAGCTGCAACACCAAACTGGATATCCAGGGACTTGACGTTACCTATCAGTGGTTCGAAACCCGCGCCGCCGCCATAACGTACTTGGAGGACATTCTCAGCAGCGTCGAGTTGATATTCGATCTGGCGGATGGGCAGTGCGATCTCACCAGCCGGTGGGGTAGCCGACCCCACCTCCACACTTCCACCAGTCCGGCAGTCTGTCACCAGCGTCCAGTCGGCGTTGGAACTCTGACCCACCGCCTGTGTCGCGTTGGAGGTGATAATCCGCAGCGTAGCGTTGGGACCATCCCAGGCAATCGGATTGTCAAAGGCAGCCGGTACATTTGTAATGGAGCCCGACGCAAGTGAGAGGCACCCAAACATGCCGGCCATGCGCAACTCCTGCGTCATACGAGTCAGCACGTAACGTGCATCTTCCTGCAAGGTGGCGGAGGCATCCTGAACTAACGCGGTCTGACGACTGCTGGCAAAAATCTGGGTTATGCCCAGCACCAGCACCAAGCCCAGCACCAGCGCAATCATGATCTCGATAAGACCGAAACCCTTGCTGCTATTCTTGAACTTCATGGGGCCGCTCCCACTGCATTGACTGCCACGTTGGTCGTGATCGCCAGTTCGCCTCGCTGGACATTACCCTCAGCGTCTAATCCGCCAGCACGACCTTCCGACCAGCTCACTTCCACACTGACTTGCGAGCCGTTAACGTCTATCGAGCCAGCCCCATCAGGCAAAGCACTGACTGCATTGGCGAAATCGATCAGGTCAGTGGCCAATACACTGTTTGCTGAGCCGGGCACGGCCTCTATGTTCGCAATATCATATTGATCCAGTTGCACCGGGTCGGCATTCGCCCTGATGCGATCTATTACGTCATACACGATAAAGCTCGCCTGTGAGCTGAGTCGCGAGCTGTCGGTGTATTTCAACGCATTAAGCTGCATTGCTGCAGCTCCGAGCACACCAATAGCCGTTACAAAAACGGCAATCATGACTTCAAGCAACGAAACCCCGCGCTGACGTTTGCTGCGTACCAATCCGAGTTTACTTCTCATATGCAGGACGCTCCCGTGAGAATTCTCCCGGTCGGGCACACCACCATACTTTTGGTAGAGTCGCCCCGGGTGTAATTGAATACGACAGAATTGGCCGGCGTTTTCAGGCCGCCCAGGCTGTCGAACACAATCGTGTCAACATCACCTGTGGCTGTAATAGTCGCTCCAGAGGGAAGCCCTGCATAACGCCGTATGACTGTCCCATCGCGAACAATTTCCAGGTCCTGAGTCCAATCATCATCAGTGAGGGCGCTAACATTTACATCCTCGCTGTGATTGATAGCCTCAAGCCTCGCCAAACTGAATGCACGGAGCAAATCGCTGAGATCAGAGTCAGCGCGTGAGCGTTCGAAGATCCCGCTAAACGCGGGAAAACCAATAACGGTGACCAGAGCCAGCACCGCTATTGCGATCATCAACTCAATAAGAGTGAAACCCTTCACACTTTTCATCAAAATCCCCTTTATCACGTGCTGACACTATAGAAAGCCCGCCGCAAGCGGTCGCGTTCGTTTCGATAACCGGTAAGATCGAGGTGATGACAGGTCGAGACGTCATTTTCAAGGCATACACGGCAGTAGGCCTGTTTCACATTTCAGGGAGGATACCCCATGCGTTCCCGTGGTTTTACTTTGATTGAGCTTATGGTGGCGCTGGCAGTGTTCGCGCTGCTGATCGGCATTGCGGTCCCCGGTTTCGGCAGCATGATAGACCAGCAGCGAATGAGCACAGGACTCAATAATCTGGGTTTGGGTCTGACAATGACCAGGGATGAGGCCGTGCGAATGAACCGCACTTTGACCCTCGCCCCTATCAGCGGGGACTGGAACGAGGGCTGGGTGATCTTTGTCGACACCAATAACGACGGGGTGCCCGATGGGGGAGAAAAGGTTTTACGCCATCTGCCTCCGGATACCCAACTGCGCGTACACGCAAACAAGCCGGTTTCCAGGTATGTGCGGTTCAATGCCCATGGTCAGACCGAGCTTCTCAATGGTGGCTTTCAGGCCGGTACCTTTCGGTTTTGCCCTTCCAAGTCGGGCGCAGAGGGGCGGAAATTGGTAATCAATCAGGTGGGGCGGTGGCGGGTCGAGCGCACAGTGATAGCTGCGAAGTATTGTGGGCCTTGATGTTTTTGCTGGTAAAGCGGTAGGTCAAAATGGGCTCCCGCGTTCGCGGGAGTGACGGGGATACTGGCGGGAGTGACGGGAAGACTGGCGGGAGTGACGGGAGGACTGACGCGATTAAGAGGTACTGGGACCGGAGTGACGGGGCTGGGCCCGTCACTCCGGCGCTTCAGGTTCGGTATTCGGCGTTGATACGCACGTATTCGTGGGACAGGTCGGTTGTCCATAGCGTTTCTGAATGCTCGCCTCGGCCAAGCTCAATGCGGATGGTGATCTCCGCCTGGGCCATGATCGCTGCGCCCTGCGCTTCTGTATATTCCTCGGCACGGCCTCCGTTGCGGGTAATACAGGCCTGATCGAGATATACATCGATCTTCTCCACATCCAGGTCCGGCACACCTGCACGACCCACCGCGGCAAGAATACGACCCCAGTTGGGATCGGAGGCGAAAAGTGCGGTCTTGATCAGGGGAGAGTGCGATATGGCGTAGCCCACATCCAGACACTCATCCCGGTTATTCCCACCATTCACCTGCACGGTAACGAATTTGGTAGCCCCTTCCCCGTCACGGACGATTGCCTGCGCCAGTTCAAGCATGACGGCCTTGATTGTATCGGCCAGCAGCGTGTAGTCCTCGCCTGCGGCCTCTGTTATCTCAACCGCCTGCGTCTGACCCGTGGCGATCAACATGCAGCAATCATTGGTGGAGGTGTCGCCGTCGATGGTGATGCGGTTGAAGGAGAGATCGGCCGCTTCGCGCAACAAACCCTGCAACACAGGCTGCGCTACCTTTGCATCAGTGGCGATATAGCCAAGCATGGTGGCCATGTTTGGCTTGATCATACCCGCGCCCTTGGATATGCCCGTTACTGTCACGGTTTCACCTGCGAGGGTGATCTGACGGCTGACACCCTTTGGCAGGGTGTCGGTGGTCATGATCCCCTCCGCGGCCTGGGCCCAGTTGTTCTCGTCAAGGTTTTCCAGGGCAGCCGGCAAGGCGCCTATTACCTTATCAGCGGGTAACAACTCGCCAATCACACCCGTACTGAAGGGAAGCACCTGTTTGCTGTCGACGCCGACCAGCTCCGCCAGAGCCGCGCAAGTTTTCAGGGCTGCCTGCATACCGGGATTGCCGGTGCCTGCGTTGGCGTTGCCGGTATTGACCAGCAGGTAACGTGGAGACTGGCCCAGATGCTGACGGCAGAGCGTTACCGGTGCAGCACAAAAGGCGTTGAGGGTGAACACACCCGCGATGCTGGAGCCCTCAGCGGCTTCCATGATAACCACGTCCTTACGGCCCGCACGCTTGATGCCCGCGGAGGCGATGCCCAGGCGAAAGCCTGGAACGGGATGCAAAACAGGTAGGGGGCCAAGTCCGACGGGCATGGTGCAATCTCCGGATGAAATAAGAGGGATATTGTAGCCGCCCGGGAGGGTCGAGTTCCATCTCGGCCGGCGGTGTGGCGGCAACAACCTTGCCGAGGTGGAACTCGGCCACTCCCAGGGGCGGCGTGCCCATCCGGGGAGGTCGAGTTCCATCTCGACCGACGGTGGTGGCTAGAACGCCAATGGTCGGGGTGGATTCCCGCCTTCGCGGGAATGACGAAGGCCCTCCCGGGTAAGGCGGAGCACTGGCTCGGGCGATGGCGCTAGCTCAGGCTATCTTGCCGTGGCACTGCTTGTATTTTTTGCCGGATCCGCAGGGGCAAGGATCGTTGCGGCCGACCTTGGGTCCTTCGCGGGTGACCGGGGCGGCGGATGCAGCTTCGTTTTGCTCACTCTCACCTTCTTCGCTGCCTGCGCTTGTAGGCGGCTCTACCTGCTCATGCTTGAACTGCATGCGCTTGGCCATTTCTTCTGCCTGGCGGCGCTGACGCGCTTCTTCTTCGGCAGCGTCTTCACGGCGTACCTGCACGTGGCTGAGGATACGAATGGTGTCGTGCTTGACCGACTCGAGCATTTCCTCGAACAGGTTGAAGGCTTCGCGCTTGTATTCCTGCTTGGGATTCTTCTGGGCGTAGCCGCGCAGGTGAATACCCTGGCGCAGGTGATCCATGGTCGCCAGATGCTCTTTCCACAAATCGTCCAGCACACGCAGCAACATCTGCTTCTCGAAGGTGCGCAGCGCATCGGCGCCGGTCAGCTCTTCCTTCTCGGCATAGGCCCTCACCAGCTCGTCCAGAATGCGCTGACGCAACCCTTCTTCGTGCAGGGTGTCGTCTTCATCCAGCCACTGCTGCAACGGCACCTTGAGCGCCAGCTCGGCACTCAGGTGCTGCTCCAGACCCGCGACATCCCACTGCTCCGGCACGCTCTGGGGCGGAATGTACTGACTGATGGCACCAGCCACTACGTCTTCACGAATGGCCTGGATGGTGTCAGAGACGTTTTCCGACGCCAGGATCGCATTGCGCTGGCCGTAGATAACCTTGCGCTGTTCGTTGGCGACGTCATCGTACTCAAGCAATTGCTTACGGATATCGAAGTTGCGACCTTCAACCTTGCGCTGAGCCTTTTCGATGGCATTGGTGACCATGCGGTGCTCGATCGCCTCACCCTTCTCCATGCCGAGCGCCTTCATGAAGTTCTTCACCCGGTCAGAGGCAAAGATGCGCATGAGGTTATCTTCCAGCGACAGATAGAAGCGGCTGGAACCCGGATCCCCCTGGCGGCCGGCACGGCCACGGAGCTGGTTGTCGATACGGCGTGATTCATGCCGCTCACAGGCGATGATGTGCAGACCGCCGGATTCGAGCACCTGCTGATGCCGCTGCTGCCATTCGGCTTTGATCTGGGCGATCTTCTCGTCAGTCGGATTCTCCAGACTGGCTACTTCCGCTTCCCAGCTACCGCCGAGAATAATGTCGGTACCACGGCCCGCCATGTTGGTGGCGATGGTTACCGCGCCAGGGCGACCGGCCTGGGCGATAATTTCGGCTTCTTTCTCGTGGTGCTTGGCGTTCAGCACCTTGTGCGGGATCTTTTCCGCGTCCAGCAGACGGGACACCGCCTCGGATGATTCGATCGACGCAGTACCCACCAGAATCGGGCGACCTTCACCCATGCTGTGCTTGATATCAGCGGTGATGGCAGCGAATTTCTCATCGATGGTCAGGTAGACCAGATCGTTGTAGTCCTTGCGCGCCATGGGCTTGTTGGTCGGAATAACCACCACGTCCAGGCCGTAGATCTGGCGGAACTCGAATGCTTCGGTGTCAGCTGTACCGGTCATACCGGACAGCTTGTTATACAGACGGAAGTAATTCTGGAAGGTCGTCGAGGCCAGGGTCTGGCTCTCGGCCTGAATCTTCAAACCTTCCTTCGCTTCGATGGCCTGGTGCAGGCCCTCGGAGAGACGGCGACCCGGCATGGTACGACCGGTGTGCTCATCCACCAGCACCACCTGTTCGTTCTGTACGATGTACTCGACGTTGCGATGGAACAGCGTGTGCGCACGCAAGCCTGAATGCACGTGGTGCAGCAGGTTGAGATTCTGCGCGGCGTAAAGGCTGTCGCCTTCCGGGAGCAACCCCTCCTTGACCAGCAGGCTTTCAACGAACTGGTGGCCCGACTCGTTGAGCTCTACCTGACGGGTTTTTTCGTCGATGTAGTAATGACCTTCGACTTCTTCCACGCCCTCTTCGGCAAGGTAGCCGCGCTTGAGTGTGGGGATCAGCTTATTGATCGCGGCGTACATGCGCGAGCTGTCTTCGGCAGGGCCGGAAATAATCAGCGGGGTACGGGCTTCGTCAATCAGGATCGAATCGACCTCGTCGACAATGGCGAAATTCAGCTCGCGCTGGAATTTGTCTTCCAGCCGGAATGCCATGTTGTCGCGCAGGTAATCGAAACCGAACTCGTTGTTGGTGCCGTAGGTAATGTCACAGCGGTAGGCGGCTTTCTTGTCCTCGGGATCCTGAAAAGGAACAACGACACCCACGGTCAGACCCAGAAATTCGTAAAGCGGACGCATCCAGTTGGCGTCACGGCGGGCCAGGTAATCGTTGACCGTAACCGCGTGTACGCCCTTGCCGGACAGCGCGTTCAGGTAAGCCGGCAATGTGGCTACCAGGGTTTTACCCTCACCGGTCTTCATCTCGGCAATGTGGCCTTCGTGAAGAGTCATGCCGCCAATCATCTGGGCATCAAAATGCCGCATGCCCATTACCCGCTTGCTCGCTTCACGCACCAGGGCGAAGGCTTCGGGCATTATCGCGTCGAGGCTTTCGCCCTTGCCTACCCTTTCCTTGTACTCGGCTGTCTTGGCCTTCAACTGCTCATCGCTCAGGGCGTTCAGCTTCTCTTCCTGGGCGTTGATCGCGTTGACGACCCGGCCCATGCGCTTTAACTCACGCTCGTTTTTGCTTCCAAACAGTTTCTTCAATAAAGGCGCAAACATAGTCGACTTTGATATCCGTTTGAGGGTGGGCGGCGCGGCCGATACATACCGGGCCAAACCGTAAACAAGCATTCTACTCTGAATCGCGCTGCACAATAAACCTGCACAAGTCGGGGGCAATGAGCGCTACGACTGAGAGACGGCATTACGCCAGTATTGCTGGCTGTAAACAGAGCAGAACCTTGGAGTGTAAGGCAGAAACGAAAACGTCCACAGGTCTGTGGACGTTTTCGGATTGTTCCAGGTGAGATCACTTCAGGGCAGAATCACTTCAAGGCGATGTAGCGGGCCGGGTTGACAGCCATGCCGTTGCGGTAAACTTCGAAGTGCAGATGCGGCCCGGTTGACCTGCCAGTGGAACCGACAGTCGCGATCTCCTGGCCCTTGCTGACCAGATCACCCTTCTCCACCTTCAATTCGTGGGCATGGGCATAGCGGGTCTTGTAGCCATCACCATGTGAGATCTCGACCATGTTGCCATAAGCGCCATTACGGCCCGAGAAAGTCACCACGCCGGCACCCACGGCAAAAATGGCAGTGCCACGGGGTGCCGAAAAGTCGGTGCCTGTATGCATGGCGATTCGGCCAGTCATGGGGTCACTGCGCCGCCCGAAGGAGGAGGAAACATACCCATCCTGCACCGGCATGAAATCGAGCATGGCGTTGCTGTCAGCCGACCGGTTCATGATCAACTGCTCGAGCAGTTTCATCTGCTGAGTCCGGTTATCGATTCGATCGGCGAGGCGATCGATGACTGACTGCACATCGGATTCCTGACTGACACTGTTTTTGTGTAGCTCAGGACCACCCACACCCGGTTCGGAATTGAAATCAAATTCGCCGTCGGACAGCTCGGCCAATTCGGTCAAGCGTTCGCCAAGCGCATCAAGGCGACTTAGCCGGGTCTGCAAGCGGGCCAATTGCTGGGTCATGTGCGTCAATTGCGCGTGCGAGCCCTCTTCATCAGCTTCACTGCTGGCCAGATCAGCCAATGTCTGCTCCCAGACAGCGTCGGCATCTACCTGCGAGGGCTGGATTTCAGCAGCCGGGTCGCTCAACAGGGACCAGGTCAGCACTACGGCGCTAACCGGCATCGCGATCAATGCGACTAGTGCAGCCAGAAGGACTGGCAAGCTGAGGCTGATCGCCCTGGCCGCGCCTTGCCGGTCAGTCAGAATAATGATGTTCAATTAAAAATCCCCAAACTACGAGTTATGCGGTTCTGATACGATGACCGCTGCTCAATAACTCCAATCGGCAAATGCCATGTCTTTTCATCCCCTCGATGCCCGCCGGCCCGGCGATTTGATTCGAACTAATTCAACCCTCAAGGGTCTATACGCCAGAGCCAGAAATATAGAGCGGCTGCAAGTTCTGCTGGATACGTTGCTGGAGCCTGCTGCAAGGGAACATTGTCGCGTAGCCTCGCTGCGTGAGGGCGTTCTTCGCCTGACCGTATCTGACAGCCACTGGGCTACCCGGATGCGTTACCAGCAAAAACGCCTGATTCGACAGCTTCAGGCCTTCAATGAGTTCGCAACTCTAACGAAAATTCACTGCAAGGTACAGCCTGTAGTGGTCAAAAAACCACCAGCACTGAATCCGATGCGCCGCTCAGCGGTGGCAGCGCGGGCACTGAAAGATACGGCAGATCAAGTCAATGATCCGAGTTTGAAGGCTGCACTGGAGAGACTGGCTTACCATCACAAGGATGCCTGAACAAAATTCGAGCAAAAAAAATGGCCACCGAAGTGGCCATACGAAACGAAACGAGATTACACGAAACGAAACTTCAGACTGCCGCAGCCGGGCGCATGAAGGAAATAGGCGCAGTACCTGCATCTTCGAATGTCACTATCTCCCACGCTTCCTTATTGGCAAGAAGGGCGCGTAGCAACATGTTGTTCAGGCCGTGGCCTGATTTATGTCCGCGGAACTCACCCACCAGACTCTTGCCAAGCAGATAAAGATCGCCGATTGCGTCAAGTATCTTGTGTTTGACGAATTCGTCCTCGTAGCGCAAGCCGTCTTCGTTCAATACACGGTACTCATCAACCACAATGGCGTTATCCACACTGCCGCCCAACGCCAGATTCTGCGAGCGAAGATGTTCTATGTCGCGCATAAACCCAAAGGTTCTGGCACGACTGACTTCCTTGACGAAAGAAGTGCTGGAGAAATCCACACTGGCAAACTGGCTGCGACCGCGAAACACCGGGTGGTCAAAGTCGATCCCGAAAGAGACCTTGAACCCTTCGAAAGGCAAAAAGCTGGCAGTCTTGCCATCTTCTTCTACGGTAATTTCACGCTTGATACGGATAAACTGCTTGGCGGCGTCCTGCTCTTCGATACCAGCGGACTGGATCAGGAACACAAAAGGACCGGCGCTGCCGTCCATGATCGGCACCTCAGAGGCGCTGAGCTCGACATAAGCATTATCAATGCCCAGGCCAGCCATCGCTGACAACAGGTGCTCGACGGTGTCTACCTTGGCGCCGTTATTGACCAGCGTCGTTGACATCGTCGTCTCGCCCACAAATTCTGCCCGGGCCGGTATCTCGACCGCAGGGTCCAGATCCGTCCTGACGAACACTATTCCAGTCCCCACTGGCGCTGGTTTCAGCGTGAGATAAACCTTCTCACCCGAATGCAGACCAACACCAGTGGCCCGGATGATGTTCTTCAGTGTGCGCTGTCTGATCATGCTTTTATACTTCCGCTGTAGTGGCGAAAAAGTCGCGAAAATGGCCAACGATTTTCGGTAAAGTGGCGCGTATCATAGCAAAGTCCACCTTTATTGAACACCAATCAGCCCTATTCGCGTGATTGACTAGACCTATCAAGTCTGATCAATCTGCCTGGCGCCGCAGAAATGCCGGAATGTCCAGGTAGTCCAGATCTTCTGGTGCCTGACTCAAACGTGCGGCTGCCGCGTTGCTGCCCTGTCCACCCGTGTTACGCATAACCGTCGGACGATCCAGATCACGGTAGTTAGGCGCGGTACTTTCCTGTGGCTGACGAGCCGCAGGTGCCGGGGCGCTCGTGTTATCGACAACTTTCACGGGCTTGTCCATCCGCGCGCCCAGGCCTGTGGCGACAACAGTCACGCGCAGCTCGTCACGCAGCTCTGGATCGATAACGGTACCCACCACCACTGTAGCAGTCTCGGAGGCAAACTCTTCAACGGTGCTACCGACTTCGGAAAATTCACCCAGGGACAGATCTGGTCCAGCTGTGATATTCACCAGAATACCCCTTGCGCCCATCAGGTTCACGTCTTCCAGCAACGGACTGCGAATTGCCGCCTCTGCTGCTTCACGTGCACGATTCGGACCACTGGCGTGGCCAGTACCCATCATCGCCATGCCCATTTCGCTCATTACGGTTTTCACGTCGGCAAAGTCGACGTTGATCATACCCGGACGCATGATGAGGTCAGCAATGCCCTGAACGGCGCCAAGCAGCACGTCGTTGGCCTTGCTGAACGCGGCAAGCAGGCTGGCGTCTTTGCCCAGCACGGTCAGTAGTTTCTCGTTGGGAATGGTGATCAGCGAATCCACATGCTCGCTCAGTTCACGGATGCCCTCTTCGGCGATCTGCATGCGCTTGCGGCCTTCGAACGGGAACGGCTTGGTGACGACTGCGACTGTGAGGATACCCATTTCACGAGCCACTTCGGCAACGATTGGCGCCGCACCTGTACCTGTACCACCACCCATGCCGGCGGTGATAAACACCATGTCTGCGCCACGCAGCACTTCAGCGATGCGTTCGCGGTCTTCCATCGCCGCTTCACGGCCGATCAGCGGATTGGCGCCAGCCCCAAGACCCTTGGTCACATTCGGGCCCAACTGCAGGATGGTGCGGGCGCTGACGTTCTTCAGTGCCTGTGCATCGGTGTTGGCACAGATGAACTCGACGCCCTCGACGTTGTTGACAACCATGTGCTGCAGGGCGTTACCACCGCCGCCACCGACACCAACAACCTTGATTACTGCGTTTTGCGGAACGTTATCAATTAATTCAAACATGGTTCCATCTCCTCGAGTACTAACTCGTTTCGTTTTCGTTTCGTTTACTGCATTGCTCGCTTGCGCGAGCGCCAGACCGCTTTTGTGCGGCTCTTAAAAATTGCCCTTGAACCATCGCTTGACACGTACCAGCGCTGATTCCTTGCTCGTTTCCGAACTGCTTGCAGCCGCGGCGTTATGCCGGTTGCCGTAGTGCAACAGCCCTACACTGGTGGCATAGATGGGGTTGCGCACCACATCCGTCAGCCCCTTGAATTCCTGTGGTACGCCCAGGCGTACCGGCATGTGGAAAATCTCTTCGGCCAGCTCCACAGCACCTTCCATCTTCGATGTACCACCGGTCAGCACGATGCCGGCCGGAATCATGTCTTCGAAGCCGGAGCGTCGCAGCTCGGCCTGAATCAGCGTGAACAGCTCGTCATACCGCGGCTCGACCACTTCGGCCAGGGCCTGACGGGACAGATCGCGCGGGGGACGCTCGCCCACGCTGGGCACCTTGATGGTTTCTTCCGGGCCGGCCAGTTTGGCCAGCGCACAGGCGTAGCGGATCTTGATTTCCTCTGCGTACTGGGTCGGGGTACGCAACGCCATGGCGATGTCGTTGGTAACCTGATCTCCGGCAATCGGAATTACGGCCGTGTGGCGAATCGCGCCTTCGGTGAAGATCGCGATATCCGTGGTGCCGCCACCGATATCAACCATGCACACGCCCAGTTCCTTCTCATCATCGGTCAGCACTGCGTAGCTGGAGGCCAGTTGCTCGAGAATCACATCTTCGACTTCCAGCCCACAGCGGCGGATGCATTTTTCAATGTTCTGCACGGCATTCAGTGCGCAGGTCACCAGATGCACCTTGGCTTCCAAGCGCACGCCGGACATGCCCAGCGGCTCGCGCACACCTTCCTGGTTATCGATCACATATTCCTGGGGCAGGATGTGCAACACCTTCTGGTCAGCGGGAATGGCCACCGCCTGGCCTGCGTCGAGCACCCGCTCAATGTCTGCCTGTGCCACTTCACGATCACGAATTGCCACAATGCCGTGGGAATTGAGACTACGAATGTGATTACCGGCAATCCCGGCAAATACCGAGTGAATTTCGCAGCCGGCCATCAACTCCGCTTCCTCGATTGCCCGCTGAATTGATTGCACAGTGGATTCGATATTGACCACCACCCCTTTCTTCAGGCCGCGCGAGGGGTGCGAGCCGATACCCACGATCTCCAGAGTGCCGTCCACACCGATCTCACCGACCAGCGCGACCACCTTGGAGGTCCCGATATCAAGCCCGACAATCATTCTGCTACCCTGCTTGCTCGCCATAAGATCCTGTCACTCTTTGATTAATTGCTGCGCGACCGGCTCGCGCCAGGCCACTGCCATCGCATTGTTGTAGCGCAGGTCAACCCGCGCTATCTGTGGTCTGTATTCGGCCAGCATGAGCTGATCGATGGTCAAAAAACGTTGCACCTTGTCCACCAGAGCATCACGACCCAGAAGCACCTGGATGCCATCCTGGGTGGTCAGAAACCAGCTGCCCCGCTCACGCAGTTCGAGCTTCGCAACACCCTGGCCATAAGGCCGTAGCAGCCGATTGAACTGCTGGTAGTACTGCATGACGCGCTGCTTGGCCCGCTGTGGGCCATCCAGCTGCGGCAGCTCCGCAAACTGGCTGATATCTTGCGGGGTGAAAGCCTTGCCCGCGTTGTTCAGCAGAGCGGCATCACCCCAGCGAGCGACTGGCAACTGCTCATCCAGATGGATGATCAGCTGACTGGGCCATACCCGCGTTACCGCAGCACTGGCGACCCAGGGCATCTCCGCCAGATCACCGCGCATTGCATTCAGATCAATGCCCAGAAAACTCTCGTTCAGGTACGGCTGAATAACGGCCTGCACCGCTACCGGATCGATGTACTGCAATTCGCCCTGCACGCTGATCAATTCAATCGGCTGGTCCGCCAGCGGCAGAATGCGGCTGCCAAGCTCGTACAGCCCCACTCCCAGACCGATCAGTAACAGCGGCCAGATCACCTGCTTGATCCGCGTCAAAGCGCCGTCAAACGATGGCCGGCTCAGTGACAGCTTCGGCCAGCTGCGCGCAGCGACCGGAGCCACACGCACGGCGCCCTGGCCCGGCGCTACACGCCGACTCCGGGTTTTGCCTGCCCGCGGGTCTCTGACCATCTGCCGCAACATACCGTTCCCTCAGTAGCGGGCACTGGCGAGAATCGCCAGCACCAGCTCGGTAAATGACATGCCCGCTGCAGCTGCAGCCATGGGCACCAGACTGTGATCGGTCATGCCGGGCACAGTGTTGACTTCCAGCAGGTAGAACTGACCTGCTTCATCCTGCATCACATCCACTCGGCCCCAACCCCGGCAACCTACGGCGTTGAATGCCTCTAGACACAGCTCGCCCAGCTCGGCTTCGCGCTCCGGTGACAGCCCGCATGGGCATATATACTGTGTGTCATTGGTCAGATATTTGGCTTCGTAGTCGTAGAAGGTGTGCGGCGTGCGCAGGCGTATTGCCGGCAGCGCGCGACCGTCAAGAATGGCTACGGTGAACTCGGCGCCGGTAATCCACTTTTCCACCAACGCCACGTCGTCATACTGGCGTGCTGACTGCCAGGCGAGCTCCAGCCCGTCCACATCCTGGACCTTGGCCATGCCAATACTGGAACCTTCATGGATCGGCTTGACGATCAGCGGCGTACCCAGGGTCGAGACTATTTCGCCACAGTCAGCCTGATCGCGCAGGACCGCATAGGCAGGGGTGGTGAGTCCCAGGCTCTGCCAGATCAACTTGGTACGCAGCTTATCCATACCCAGCGCGGACGCCATTACGCCGCTTCCGGTATATGGCAGCTGCAAACTCTCAAGCAGACCCTGCAGGCTGCCGTCTTCGCCACCACGACCATGCAGGGCAATAAACACACGATCCGGGCGATCTGCGATCAATTGGTTGGCCAGATCCTGCCCCGCATCAATGCCATAGGCATCCACACCCGCCGACTGAAGCGCGGCGAGCACGGCGGCGCCGGATTTAAGCGATACGGCGCGTTCAGCAGAACGACCGCCATAGAGCACTGCCACTCGCCCAAAATCTGTGACGTTGCTCATGCCTGGCCCTCCACATCACGGACGGCCAATTTCTGCAGGCCATCTACCAGTTGAGACGCCAACCCACCGATATCACCTGCGCCCTGAGTCAGCAGGATATCGCCGGGCTTGAGTACGGCTTCAACAAGCGGGAAGACATCTGCATCGCGCTCGACATAGATGGGATCCAGCTGCCCGCGCTGACGGATGCTGCGGCACAGATTGCGGCTATCCGCACCGGGAATGGCCTCTTCACCGGCGGGATAGACCTCCATCAGCAGCAGTGCATTGTTTTCGCCCAGCACCTGCACAAAGTCTTCGTACAGATCCCGGGTACGGGTAAAGCGGTGCGGTTGATAGATCATAACCAGACGGCGTTCCGGCCAGCCGGCGCGAACAGCCTTGATGACTGCCGCGACCTCACGAGGGTGATGGCCGTAGTCGTCAACCACCATGACCTCGCCGTCGGCAAAGGGGTATTCGCCATACACCTGGAAGCGCCGGCCAACGCCCTCGAAACCCCTGAGGCCCTGGATGATCGCCGCATCGTCAATACCCTCATCAGTGGCTACCGCAATGGTCGCCAGTGAGTTCAGTACGTTGTGCACGCCGGGCATATTGACCGACACATCCAGATTCTCATGGCCGTGACGCACCACGGTGAAATGGGTCTGCATCCCATGCTGATGAATATCTATGGCGCGGATGTCGGCGTCTTCGGACTGCCCGTAGGTGACTACCTGGCGGTTGATCTGCGGCATGATCTCGCGCACCACCGGATCATCAATACATACCACTGCCAGACCGTAGAAAGGCAGGTTGTGGAGAAACTCGACGAAGGTCCGCTTGAGCTTGTTGAAATCCCCGCCATAGGTATCCATATGGTCGGAATCGATGTTGGTGACAATCGACGTCATCGGCTGCAGGTGCAGGAAAGACGCATCGCTTTCGTCGGCTTCAGCTACCAGGTAACGACTTTCACCCAGCTGCGCGTTGGTACCAGCGCTGGTCAGACGGCCACCAATGACAAATGTCGGACTCAGACCTGCCGCCGCCAGGACCGATGCAATCAGGCTAGTGGTGGTGGTCTTGCCGTGGGTACCGGCAACGGCTATGCCGTGGCGGTAGCGCATCAGTTCGGCCAGCATTTCGGCGCGGGGCACGACAGGAATCCGTCTCTCCATCGCCGCAGCAACTTCCGGGTTGCTGGTATTGATGGCGCTGGATACCACCAGCACATCAGCTTTTTGCACATTTTCCGGGCGATGACCAATATCCACCCGGGCACCAAAGCTCTCCAGGCGGTCGGTGACGGCAGAGCGCTTGAGGTCCGAGCCGGACACTTCATAACCCAGGTTCAGCAGTACTTCGGCAATACCGCACATACCGGCGCCGCCGATCCCGACAAAATGGATACGACGGATCCTGCGCATCTCCGGCAGAAAGAATGTGGCCTTCTGGCGTGGTTCAGCCATGGATCACCTCCTGACAGGCGCGGACAACATCCGCAGTCGCGTTGGGTGTGGCCTGGCGGCGGGCATTATCGGCCATCGCTTGCAAAGTCTCCGGCTGGGTAAAAAGGGAATTGAGCTGCTCAGCCAGTGATTCACTGCTGAGGCTGTGTTGCGGCAACAGCAGCGCTGCCTGCTGGCTTGCCAGAAAATGCGCGTTGGCACTCTGGTGGTCGTCAATGGCATGGGGCAACGGAATCAGCAATGCGGGGCGGCCAGCTGCAGCCAGCTCGCTGATGGTCAAGGCGCCAGCCCGGCAAACCACCAGATCGGCCCAGGCGTAAGCTGCGGCCATGTCAGCGATGAAGGGCTCTACGCGCGCATTCACACCCGCCTGTGCATACCCTTGCGTGGTCAGTTCCACGTGCTGGCGTCCGCACTGGTGCCACACGTCCGGTCTGGCAGCTTCACCCAGCAGTGCCACCGCCGGTGGCAGTAGTTTGTTCAGCGGCAATGCACCCAGGCTGCCACCGAGAATCAGCAGCCGCGGCTGGCGATCGGCCTGCCAGTTCATGGGAGCCACCTGAAATATCTCTTCACGCACCGGGTTACCGGTTGTCAGCCGCTTGGGCGTATCGGCAAAGCTGCCAGGGAAGCCTTCACAATGGCGTTTGGCCAGGCGGCTGAGCAATCTATTGGAGGTACCCACCACGGCATTTTGCTCATGGATCACCAGCGGGATGCGCTTGCACCAGCCAGCCAGCCCACCCGGGCCGGTTACGTAGCCGCCAGCACCCAGCACGCACACCGGGTCGAGCACTGCCAGCAGACGCAGCGACTGGAACAGTGCGCGCATTAGCTGGAACGGCGCCTTGAGCAAGCCCAGACGGCCCTTGCCACGCAGGCCCTGGACATCAATGTAGTGAATCGGAATACCAGCCGCGGGTATCAACTCGGCCTCGATGCCCCGACGGGTACCCAGCCAGTGCACTTCATAGCCCTGCTCGGCAAACAGGCGTGCGCAGGCCAGAGCTGGAAAAACGTGGCCACCGGTACCGCCGGCCATGATCAGCACGCGATCACTCATCGGCCACCTCCCGCAGCGCCTGGCGGCGCTCCCAGTCGATACGCAGCAATATGCCCAGGCTGATGCAACAGACCACAAGCGAGCTGCCACCGTAACTGAGGAACGGCAGGGTCAGACCCTTGGTGGGCAGCAGACCGACGTTCACACCCACGTTGATCAATATCTGGCCTATCCACATGATGGCCAGACCGTAAGCCAGGTAGGCCGCAAACAGCCGGCCGGCGCGCTCGGCCCAGAGACCGATATACAGGCTGCGCACGGCCAGAAAAACCAGCAGCCCAAATGCCGAAAGTGCGCCGACCAGGCCCAACTCCTCGGCCAGAACCGCGAAAACGAAGTCGGTATGCGCCTCGGGCAGATAGAACTGCTTTTGAATGCTGTTGCCCAGACCGATGCCCAGCCACTCGCCACGGCCGAACGCGATCAGCGCCTGGGTAAGCTGATAACCGGTACCAAAGGGATCTTCCCAGGGATTCAGGAAACCGGTCAGGCGCTGCAGCCGGTAGGGCTCGATGACGATCAGCAGCCCACCAAGAATCGCAATCGAACCGAACAGAAGGATGAATCGGAACAGGCCTACACCGCCAAGAAACAGCATGCCCACGGCTGCGCCCATCAGAACGACTGTGGCACCAAAGTCCGGCTCGGCGATCAACAACAGAGCCATCGGGAAGAGCACCATGAACGGCTTGATAAAACCGAACCAGCCTTCCTTCACCTCTTCCTGCCTGTGCACCAGATAGCCGGCAAGAAACACTACGGCGAAGAGCTTGGCAAGCTCCGAGGGCTGAATATTGATAGGCCCTACGGCGATCCAGCGCCAGCTGCCGTTAACCTCGCGGCCGATGCCGGGGATCAGTACGGCCACCAGCAGAGCGATACCAATGAACAGCAAGGGAAACCGGAACTGTTCCCACAGGCGGATTGGCACCGAAATCACAAAGACCAGTGCAGCGAATCCGATAAGCACGTAAATCAGCTGCCTGATCATATAGAACAGGGGATTACCCAACTGACCCGCAGCCACTTCCATGGAAGCAGAAGAAACCATGACCAGTCCAAGCCCCAAAAGGCAGAGGGCGGCCACCAGCAACGGCATGTCCATATCGAAACGGCGGGGCCCTAACAGGGGCGCGGCTGACTCCTTGAGGGTAGCGATACCGATCATTGCGGCAACCTCCCTACAGCCTCGGCAAATAGCCGACCACGTTCTTCAAAGTTGCGAAACATATCCAGACTGGCGCAGGCAGGCGACAGCAACACGATATCACCCATCTGCGCGGCTTCGGCTGCTGCCTGTACAGCCTCTTCCAGGGTGTTGACGCGGACCAGCCGGGTGCAACCGTCCAGGGCGTCTGCCAGTAAGGGCGCATCCCGACCTAACAGCACCACCGCCCGGCAATGCTCGCGAACCGCCTTGCTGAGCGGAGCAAAATCAGCACCCTTGCCGTCTCCGCCGGCAATCAGTACCAGTTTGCCGCTGCAATCGGCAGCAAAACCCTTTATCGCTGCCAGGGCGGCGCCCACGTTGGTTGCCTTGGAATCGTCGTAATAATCCACGCCCGAGAGCTCGGCGACCCACTGGCAGCGATGTGGCAAACCGGTGAATTCACGCAGCGTCTGCAGCATGGCGTCCATGGGCAACCCAACAGCATGCCCCAGAGCCAGAGCAGCCAGCGCATTGGCATGATTGTGCGCGCCACGCATTCTGAGTTCTGAGATTGCGATCAGCGGCTTGAATTCAAATGCCAGATACTGCTCGCCCTCTTCCTTGATCAGCCCGAAGCCTTTGAAGTCCGGCCGCGACAAGCCAAAGGTCCAGCAGGGTAGCTGTTCGTTGAGCAACGGCCGAGACAGACTGTCGTCCCGGTTCACCACCACCTGACGCGCACCACGAAAGATCCGATGTTTGGCCTGATGATAGGCAACCATGCCGGGGTAACGGTCCATGTGGTCGGCGCTCATGTTCAGAACCGTAGCCACTTCAGCGTTCAGGTTGTCGGTTGTTTCCAGCTGAAAACTCGACAACTCCAACACATACAGCTCAGCCTTCTCATCCAGCAGGTCCAATGCCGGCGTTCCCAGATTGCCGCCCACGGCCACCCGCTTGCCGGCTGCCGCTGCCATGTCGCCCACCAGCGTTGTGACAGTGCTCTTGGCGTTGGAGCCAGTGATGGCAATGACTGGCGCCTTTGCCTCACGGGCAAACAGCTCCACATCGCCAACAAGGTTGACTCCAGCAGCTTTGGCCGCCTGCAAGGCCGGTTCAGCCAGCGCGATACCTGGGCTGACAATCAGCTCCGAGGCACGATTGAGGATAGCCGGGTCCAGTTCGCCCAGGTACAGATCAGCCATCGGCGCAAAACGCTTGAGCTGATCCAGACCCGGCGCATTCTCGCGTGTATCCACCACAGCAAATGACAGGCCGCGGCCAGCCAAATAGCGCGCAACCGACAGCCCGGTCTTCCCGAGGCCGACGATGATCCGCTGCTTGTCCGTGGTAATCAGTGACACAACACTTTCCTCAACGCAGTTTCAATGTGGACAGACCGACCAGCACCAGTACGACGGTGATGATCCAGAACCGCACTATTACCCGCGGCTCGGGCCAGCCCTTCAATTCAAAATGATGGTGAATTGGCGCCATGCGAAATACGCGGCGACCGGTGAGCTTGAACGAGGCAACCTGGACGATGACCGACAGGGTTTCCACGACAAAGATACCGCCCATGATGAACAGCACGATCTCCTGCCGAACGATCACCGCAATGACTCCAAGCGCAGCGCCCAGCGCCAGCGCACCCACATCGCCCATGAACACCTGAGCGGGATAGGTGTTGAACCAGAGAAACCCCAGCCCGGCCCCAACCAATGCGCCGCAGAATACGATCAGCTCGCCTGCGCCTGGCACATAGGGAATCAACAGATACTCGGCAAAGCGCACGTTGCCGGAAAGATAGGCAAAGATACCCAGCGCGCCACCGACCATGACCGTTGGCAGAATCGCCAAACCATCCAGACCGTCGGTCAGGTTGACGGCGTTACTCGAGCCGACGATCACGAAGTAGGTCAATACAACAAAGAAGATCCCGAGCTGAAATTCGACCTGCTTGAAAAACGGCAGAATCAACGTGGTCTCTACCGGGTTGGTCGCGGTCATGAAGAGTACGATTGCTGCGGTCAGACCAAACACCGACTGCCAGAAATACTTCCAGCGCGATGGCAGGCCTTTGGAGTTCTTTTCCACTACCTTGCGGTAATCATCCACCCAGCCAACTGCACCGAAGGAGAAGGTCACTCCCAGCACAACCCACACGTACAGGTTGCTCAAATCAGCCCAGAGCAACGTGCTGATGCCGATCGCGACCAGAATCAGCGCGCCGCCCATGGTCGGTGTACCCGCCTTGGATAAATGCGATTGGGGCCCATCGTTGCGCACAGACTGTCCAATCTGACGAAAACTCAGCGTGCGGATCATCCATGGACCCAGGAACAGGGCCAGACCCAGGGCCGTGAGAACGCCCAGAATACCGCGCAGGGTCAGGTACTGAAACACCGCAAAACCGGTGTAGAACTGCTGCAGATATTGAGTCAGAAGCAACAACATATCAGTTGGCCTTGTCGTTATTGTTGTCAGTACCGCCGGACGCACCAGTGGTAGTCAGGGCTGCAACCACGCTTTCCATGGCCGCACTACGCGAACCCTTTACCAGTACTCGGGTATTGGCATCGAGCTGCGCTGCAAGTGCCGCCACCAGCTCTTCCCGGGTGCCAAACAGATGACCGCCAGCGCCGAACTCCTCAGTTGCAAGTGCAGACAGGCTGCCGACCGCAAACAAGGCATCAAGCCCCTTTTCCCGGGCATAGATACCCACATCGCGATGACTCTGTTGTTCCCATTCGCCCAGTTCCCCCATATCACCTAGTACCAGAATGCGGCGACCATCGAGGCTGGCAAGGATGTCGATTGCGGCTTTGACCGATGCGGGGTTGGCGTTGTAACTGTCATCAATCACCAAAGCACCATTGCGTCCGGCAAGCGGATTGGCCCGACCGGCAACCGGCAGCACCCTACCCAGGCCGCGGCGAATCACTTCAAGCTCGGTTTCCAGATGCAACGCGGCGCCAGCTGCTGCGAGCGCATTGGCAATATTGTGAGCGCCCAGCAAGTTCAACTGGACGGTGATCGAACCCTTGGGCGTGACCAGCAGGAAACCGGGGCAGCCACGCTCGTCCAGCTCCACCGACTCGGCGCGCAATTGTGCGGTCGGATTGGTGAGACTGAAGGCCAGCGACGTACGGCGGCCCAGGGACTGGTACCAGTCTTCGAACCAGGGGCTGTCCAGATTGATGACAGCCTTGCCGTCGGCAGGCAGGCCCGTGAGTATCTCGCCCTTGGCCAGGGCAATTTTCTCCGGGCTGCCGAAGCGCCCGACGTGGGCCATCCCGGCATTGGTCAGAACGCTGATCTGCGGCTTTGCCAGGTTCATGCTGTATTCGATATCGCCCTGTACTGCTGCACCCATCTCGATCACCGCAAACTCATGCGTTGATTCAAGCGCAAGCAGCGTCAGGGGCACACCCAGCTCGTTATTCAGGTTGCCACGGGTAGCCAGTACGGGACCGCGCTCGCGGAGTATGGCAGCGAGCATTTCCTTTACGCTGGTCTTCCCGCTTGAGCCGGTGATGGCAATCACCGGTGCAGAAAAGGCGTTGCGCGCCAGAGCCGCAAGTTGGCCAAGCGCATACCGACAGTCATGCACCAGCAGTTGGGGCAATGGATCGTCTACCGCATAAGCGACCATTGCAGCGGCGGCGCCATTCTCACGGGCCTGGGTCACAAAGTCATGGCCATCGACGTGATCACCAGCCAGCGCAACAAACAAACCACCAGGGGCTACGGCACGCGCGTCAATAGTGACACTGTCGAAGGTTGCATCCTGGCCGACCAGGCTGCTGCCAAGGGGTTTCAGCAGCTGAGAGAGACGCATGGCTTCAAGCACGGGCTGCCTCCCATTCCTGCAGGGCTTTGGTAGCCTGTTCGATATCGCTGAAAGGGTGACGCACGCCGTCAATCTCCTGATAGGTTTCGTGGCCCTTGCCGGCCAGGAGAATCAAATCTCCAGCCTGGGCTTGCAGAATGCTGTTGCGGATGGCGGCGCTGCGGTCAGCAATCACAATGGCCGAGTCAGGGCGCTGCATACCGGCGAGTATCTGCTGGATAATGTTATGCGAGGATTCGGTGCGAGGGTTGTCATCGGTAACGATCAGATGATCAGCGTGACGTTCGACCACCTCGCCCATCAAAGGCCGCTTACCGTTATCTCGATCCCCGCCGCAACCAAACACACAGGTCAAGGTTCCCTGGGCGTGGGCGCGGACCGCAGCAAGCGCCTTTTCCAGGGCATCGGGCGTATGGGCATAATCAATAACAATCAGCGGCCGATTACCGCCGCCCAGGCGCTGCATGCGACCGGCAGGGGGCGCCAGCTCGGCGGCCAACGCAGTCGCCCGATCAAGTCGCACCTCGAGAGCCAGTAGTGTCGCAATCACCGCCAGCAGATTCGCCAGATTGAACTCGCCCAACAGCGGGCTCTGCAGCGTTGAATGGCGTCGCGTGGTGTGCAGCGCAGCGCGGATGCCCTCGCTGGTGTACTCAATATCGCTGCAATACAGGTCCGCATCAGCGTTTTTCAGGCTGTAGGTAAAGCAACGCGAGGGGCTGCGCTCGATCAGCTCCAGACCGAAGGGATCATCGAGGTTGATGATCGCAGCCTGTAAAGGACGGTCGAACAGTTTGGCCTTGGCTGCGCCGTAACTCGCCATGTCGCCGTGGTAATCCAGATGATCACGGCTGAGATTGGTAAATACGGCCAAGTCAAATTCCAGATCCGCGACACGCCCCTGATCCAGCGCATGGGAAGACACCTCCATGCATACCCAGCCGGCACCCTGATCCCGCATCTGCGCGAGCTGACGCTGCACGCTGATGGCATCCGGCGTGGTCATGCCGTGATCGACGAGCTGGTCCAGCAGACCACTGCCCAGGGTGCCGATTACGCCGCAGGGCTTGCCCAGCGCGCTCAGCGCCTGGGCCAGCATCTGACTGACGCTGGTCTTGCCGTTGGTTCCGGTAATACCGACCAGACCCAAATCCCGGCTGGGTTCCTGGTAAAAGCGCCCGGCAATAGCTGAAATCTCAACGGCCAGACCGCTCACCGGCACCATCAGCGTATGGCCGTTATCATTCAGCACGGGTTCAGGTTTGAAGCCATCGGCGCTTTCATAGGCAACCGCGCTCGCGCCAGCCTTCACAGCCTGTGCAATATGGTCTCGGCCATCCTGACGCGAGCCCGGCACCGCAATAAAGAGGCTCCCGGGTCGTACCTGGCGACTGTCCAGGGTCAGGTGCTCAATGCTGCAGGAATGGCCCTGCCATTCAGGAAGTAACTGCTGGAGAGTCATCATCCGCGCGAACCCTCCTCGACCTGAAGGGGCGGCAATTCGACCTGCTGCAGTGCCGGCAGGTCATCGGGCGTCACATTCAGAAGACGCAACGCGCCGGACATGATTTCAGCAAACACGGGCGCCGCCACCAGGCCACCGTAATATTCGCCCTTGCTTGGCTCATCTATCACTACCACTGCGGCGAAGCGTGGATTACTAATTGGAGCGATACCGGCAAATACCGACCGATAACGATCTTCGGCGTAGCCGCCATTCTCAGTCTTGTGCACGGTGCCGGTCTTGCCACCTACCTGATAACCGGGCACCCGAGCCCGTGAGCCGGTGCCGCCCTCACCATCTACCGTGCCGCGCAGCATGGTCAGCAACTGTCTGCTGACATCCTCGGGTATCACCTGTTCACCCTGGGGCAGCTCATTGACCTTGAGCAATGAGAGCGGTAGACGCTTGCCGCCATTGGCCAGGGTTGCGTAGGCCTGAGCCAACTGCGTTGCAGTAACCGACAGACCGTAGCCGTAGGACAGTGTGGCCGTCTCGATCTGCGGCCATTTGCGATGATTAGGCATATGGCCGGTACTTTCGCCGGGAAAGCCAAGCCCGGTGTACTCGCCCAAGCCAAGATCCTGCAGCAGCGTGAAAATCTGCTCCGCACCAATATCCAGGGCGATCTTGACCACGCCGACGTTGCTCGACTTCATGATCACGCCGGACAGATCGAGCATGCCGTAATTGCGAAAATCCCTGACAGTCAGGGTCGAGACACGCATGGTACCTGGACGGGTATCCATCACCGTGGTTGGCTGATAACGGCCGCTCATCAGGCCAGCAGCAACGGTAAAGGTCTTGATCGGCGAGCCCGGCTCGAAAACATCAATCAATGCGCGGTTGCGCATCATGTCCGGCTTCAGGTTGGAGCGGTTGTTCGGGTTGTAGCTCGGGTGGTTGGCCATGGCGAGAACCTCGCCGGTACGAATATCAACCAGCACAGCGGAGCCGGCCTTGGCACCAAAATTCTTCAGGGCTTCACGCAGCTCGCGGTGGGCGATGTATTGCAGGCGCAGGTCGATGGACATGGCCAGGTCATTGCCCGGCCGGGCATTGCTGACCACCTGCACATCCTTGATCAGACGGCCACGGCGATCCTGCAGTACCTGACGCTTGCCGGGCACACCCTGCAACCAATCGTTGTACGTGAGCTCGAGACCTTCCTGACCGGCTTCATCCACATTGGTAAAACCGACCAGATGCGCGGCAACCTCACCGGTGGGATAGAAGCGGCGGTATTCCTCGATACTGTGGACACCCGGAACCTTGAGTCCTGTCACCGCTTCACCGTCCTGGGGCGTCATGTGCCGGCGCAGGTAGATGAACTCCTTTCCGGCGTTTGCCCGCAACCGTTCGGCAAACGTCTTGGGATCAGTGCCCAGTGATTTGGCCAGCTCATCCCAGCGAGACTCATGGTTGATCAGGATGCTCGGGTTGGCCCACAGGGTCAGGACCGGCGTGCTGACTGCCAGGGGCTCGCCATGCCGATCGGTCACCAGGCCACGGTGGGCGGGTATGACTGTATGACGCATGCTGCGCTTGTCACCCTGGTTTTTCAGGAAGCCGCCGTCCATTACCTGCAGTTCGACAATCCGCCAACTGATCAAGGCACTGCATACCGCGAGCACGCCGATCACCACGCGAAAGCGCCACGGATGCAGGCTACCGTTGGGCTTGAGCGCAATCATGGTTTCACCAGTATCACTTCACTGGCTTCCGGCACGCGCATTTTCAGCTCGTTGGTGGCCAGTGCTTCGACACGGCTGTGGGCCGTCCAGGTACTTTGCTCGAGTATCAACCGGCCCCATTCGGCCTGGGCATTCTCACGCTGGTCCATCTCGGCGGCCAATTCGTTCAGTAACACGCGGCTCCAGTGCGAGCTGTAGGACACGGCGAGAGCGCTGATTACCACCAGCACCCAGACAATGAACAGCCAGCCACTGCTACGCGGCAGCCCCTTCTGCTCCCGGGTCTCCAGTGAAAGCTCGGCCTGAGTGCTCACGGACGTTTCTCGGCGATGCGCAGTACGGCGCTGCGCGCACGGGGGTTATTCGCCGTTTCCGCAGCTGACGGCATGATTGCCTTGCCCACCAGATTGATGCTGACATCAATATCCGCAGCGCGAATCGGCAGATCACGGGGCAGCGGCGCACCTTTGGCTTCACGGCGCATGAACTGCTTTACCAGTCGATCCTCCAGCGAGTGAAAACTGATAACTACCAGACGTCCGCCCGGCGCCAGCACGTCGAGCGCGGCTTTGAGGCCATCCGCCAGATCGTCCAACTCGCGGTTGATAAAGATGCGGATACCCTGAAACGCCCGGGTTGCCGGGTGCTTGTGTTTTTCCCAGGCAGGGTTGGCCACTTTCACCACTTCGGCGAGGTCTGCTGTACGGGTAAAGGGCTGCTCGGCGCGGCGGTTGACGATGGCTCGGGCGATGCGCTTGGCATAACGTTCTTCGCCGTACTCCTTGAGCACGGTCGCGATGTCCGCTTCGGCGGCGCTGTTGATCCACTGGGCCGCACTCTGGCCGCTAGTCGGATCCATGCGCATGTCCAACGGACCATCATGCATGAAGCTGAAGCCACGCTCTGCGTCGTCCAATTGAGGAGAAGACACGCCCAGGTCCAGCAGAACGCCGTCGACCTGACCATGTAGCCCACGCTGGCGTAGCTCTTCGGCCATGTCGGCAAAAGACCTCTGTATAACGACGAAGCGGCCGTCTTCGGCCGCCAGCTCTGCACCGACCCGGACAGCTTCCGGGTCCTTGTCGAAGCCGAGCAGCCGGCCCTGCGCAGAGAGCCGGGCAAGCAGCGCGCGGCTATGTCCCCCGCGACCGAAGGTGCCATCTATATAAAGCCCCTCGGGCTTGATGGCGAGACCCTCGATGGCCTCATTCAGCAGTACGCTGATGTGGGAAAAGATGTTTGGCACGTTCATAGGCTCAAGGTCTGCAATACGTCCGGCAGCTCGCCCAGACTCTGTTCCTGGTCCAGGTAACCAGCGGTGGTGGCTTCCCAGGCGTCTTCGCTCCACAGCTCGAACTTGTCCAGCTGCCCAACGAGCATGACTTTCTTGTCCAGTCCGGCATGCTCACGCAGCAGCGGTGGCACAACAAAGCGACCATTGCTGTCCAGCTCGATTTCGTTGGCATTACCGATCAACAGTCGATTCAGACGCTTGACTGCCGGATTGAGGTTGGGGGCCTTGCGCAACTGGGCCTCTACCGCCTCCCAGGCAGGCATCGGGTAGATCCACAGGCAGCGTTCTTCGAGCGCAATAGTGGCTACCAACTGGCCGGCGCACAGCTCCACGAGACGGTCGCGATAACGCGCCGGCATCGCAAGCCGCCCCTTGGCGTCCAGATTGATAGCATTTGCTCCACGAAACACGCTGCTGCTTCCCCTTTTCGAATTGGTCTGTGAGAGGAAGGGAATTACCAAAATTATCCACTTTCACCCACTTCACACCACTTCGGCACACTATAGGAACCGCACGCACGCACCGTCAAGTAAGGACTTCACGGAAAATCCTTTATATGGCAGGGAGTTAGTACAAAAAATGGGGGTACAAGAGAGAATCTGCTTCAACTTTTGATGGCGAAGCTGAGCAATCACAAGAACATGGCCGTATTACTTAATGTAATACATTAGGTGTAAGATTTTTTTGGTCTAACAAGAAGGGTTTTCACTGCGCGCCGTTCGATCGAATATGACGCTTGAAAAAAATAAGAGTTGGCCTGTAAGCCGGGTTCTGTCGTGAACAGTCATTCCTCTACGACAGCCATCACTGACTGCCTCTAGCAACCTACCCGAACCCAGTGCGGGCCACACCGATGGGTTCCTATTTGGTCTTGCTCCGAGTGGGGTTTACCATGCCACGAACTGTTACCAGTCGCGCGGTGCGCTCTTACCGCACCCTTTCACCCTTACCTGATCCCCTTTCAGGGCCATCGGCGGTCTACTCTCTGCTGCACTTTCCGTAGGCTCACGCCCCCCAGGCATTACCTGGCACTCTGCCCTATGGAGCCCGGACTTTCCTCCCTACCGCAAGCGATACGGCGACTGCCCAGCCAACTCTTGGGAAGGAGATTATCCGTCTTCGGCCAGCGCGGCAAGCGTTGCTTGCCCTTGCACCGTACTGGCGCATTGATTGCACCACAATCGCGCATGAATAGCTTCGATTCCATCTGCCATTTTTGCCCCATTGCGGTGCAGGCCCCGAAAAATCGACGACGACCCAAAGTGGCACAGGCCCTGCATTAGGCTATTGAGCATACGAGACTCGGGTCCATAGGATCCCTGATGCGTTGCCGGGCACATGCCTGATACAACTTGCTACCAATGGACAACTAGGGTTCCGACCTGTTTGACAGGTGACTGGTCCGAGAGTTGTCGACCTCCGGCAGGGGGTTACACGGCGGGACAAAAGCCCGGGAGAGCCTCAGACACCTGAGATCTCGTTACCTGTAACCCATGGAGCTGCCCATGTCACGATTGATGAACCGCACCCCTGGCAAAGTATCAAAGCTCGGGCTGATATTGCTCCCCTTCGCGTTGCTGCTTCTGCTTTATCTGTACAGCTCTCAGGCTCGCCTGGCTGAAAACCCCAATGACAAGCTATTACCCAGCTTCACGCAGATGGCCGACGCGGTTGATCGGATGGCGTTCACTCCGGACCGGCGCAGCGGCGAATACCTCTGGTGGGTGGATTCGGCCTCCAGCCTCAAGCGCCTGTTTACCGGCCTGGGCATTGCCGCAGTAGTTAGCCTGGGGCTGGGCCTGATGATGCTTATCCCCCTGGTACGCACTCCGCTCTCCCCGCTGGTAACGGTGATTTCGATGATTCCACCGCTATCGATTCTGCCTATTCTGTTCATCGTGATGGGCCTGGGAGAACTGTCCAAGGTCATGTTGATAGTCATCGGCATCACGCCGGTATTGATCCGCGATATGCAGCAACGGGTCAGCGAGATTCCCGCCGAACTGCTGGTCAAGGCTCAAACGCTCGGCGCCAGCACCTGGCAGGTAACTATCCGGGTGGTACTGCCACAACTGTTGCCGCGTCTACTCCAGGGCCTGTGCCTGGCGCTCGGGCCGGCCTGGCTGTTTCTGATAGCCGCCGAGGCGATCGCCTCCACCGACGGATTGGGCTATCGCATCTTTCTGGTGCGCCGTTACCTGGCCATGGACGTGATACTCCCCTACGTCGCGTGGATCACCCTGCTCGCGTTCATCATGGACCGTTCACTAAAGGGGCTAGGCAGGGTGATGTTCCCCTGGTTCGAGCCAAAGGGAGGCCGCTGATATGAGTGCCATATCTATCCGCCATGTATGGCAGCAGTATGATGAGAGCGTAGTGCTCGAAAATCTCAACCTGGAAGTCGCCAGCGGTGAATTCATCACCATGGTAGGGGCCTCCGGTTGTGGGAAGTCCACCTTCCTGCGCCTTCTATTGGGGCAGGAAACGCCCAGCAAGGGCAGCATACTGCTGGACGATCAGCCCCTGGTGGCTGAACCGGGCCCAGAGCGCGGCGTGGTGTTCCAACGCTATTCGGTCTTTCCGCACCTGACCGTGCTGGGCAACGTCATGCTTGGTCTTGAGTTGCAGGCAGCGCCTTTGCTCAGCCGGCTATTTGGCAAGGCCAGACAGGAAGCCCGAAAGAAAAGTATCGAAATGCTCGAGGCAGTCGGCCTGGGTGATGCCATCGACAAGTACCCTCATGCCCTGTCCGGCGGCATGCAGCAGCGCTTGGCCATCGCCCAGGCGCTGGTTAAAGCGCCACGCATCCTACTGCTGGATGAACCCTTCGGCGCACTAGACCCGGGAACCCGCAAGGACATGCATGAACTGTTGCTGTCACTGTGGCGCAAGGCCGGCCTTACGGTATTTATGGTCACCCATGACCTGACCGAAGGCTTCACCCTGGGCACCCGCCTGTTGGTATTCGACAAGGTGCGCACCGACCCGCAGGCTCCCGGCGCCTATGGCGCTCGCATTACCTACGACATTCCCCTCAACAGCGATCGTCTGGCGGCGCGCAAGGCACTGGATGCGCTGCCCGATCACGTTGCCCCAAAAGCGCTTTCATCCGATCAGCAAGGAGCCACCCAATGAGTGTACCCGCGCCATTGCGCCCTACCCTTTATAGCGAAATTCTGCCCGGCGGCGGCCATACCTCTTTCGTGCTCAAGCGCGGTCAACTGCTGCGAATCACCGACCTCGAGGGCGGTGCCAATGTCAGCCTGATGCTGTTCAACGCCCATGAAAAGAGTGAGCGTCTGAACCTGCCCGACAGCCTCAAGTGCCAGCACACCGCTAAGCTCACCGCCGGCCATTGCCTCTACTCCGACATGGGTCGGGTGCTCGCGGCCATCGTCACCGACACCTGTGGCTGGAGTGACAGCTTCGGCGGGGTACTCGACGCCGAAGAGGTGAAGGAAAAATACGGCGCAGGCAGCTACCAGGAGCTACGCAACGGTTTCTTCCGTAACGGCATGGACAATCTGCTGGTGGAAATGGGCAAGTGGAACCTGAGTTTGGCGGATTTGCTGATGACCCTGAATCTGTTCAGCAAGGTCGCCGTGGATGCCCAGGACCGCTTCGTTTTCCATCCGGGCAACTCGGTTGCTGGAGACTACATAGAGCTCTACGCACCAATGGACACGCTGGTGGTACTGACCGCCCTGCAGCATCCGCTGGACCCCGCGCCCGACTATGCACCCAAACCGGTACAGCTGGATTGGCATCAGGTCGCCGACGACGGCATCACTGTGCTGTGCCGCAAGACCCGCGAAGAAAATACCCGCGGCCTGCACAACACCGACCGCATTCACCTCTGAGGGCCGCCACCATGACATTGACCCACAGCGACAAGACCGCCGAGACCGCCAGCCACCGCGCCACAGTGGGCGCAGGCGAACCCTTCATGCTCGACATCAAGGCCGGCCAGACCCTGCGTCTGCACGACCTGGAAGGCAACCAGGCGGTAGATACCCTTTTCTACAGCGCCAGCAATCCCCGCGAGCGCTATGACGTACAGCGTACCCTGCGCAAGCAGAACAGCGTCTACCTGACTACCGGGAGTGTCCTTTTCAGCAATCTGGGCAAACCGATGCTGACCATCACCGCCGACACCTGCGGCCGGCATGACACCCTGGGCGGCGCCTGTGCCCAGGAAAGCAACACCGTGCGTTACGCGCTCAACACCCGCTACATGCACAGCTGCCGCGACAACTTCCTGCGCACCTGTCTGCACGATGGCCGGCTGGGCAAGGCAGATATCAGCGCCAACATCAATTTCTTCATGAACGTCCCGGTCACCCCCGAGGGCGGCCTGACATTCGAAGACGGCATTTCCGGCGCCGGCAAGTACGTCGAGCTGGTCGCGCACATGGACATCATAGTGCTGATCTCCAACTGCCCGCAGCTCAACAACCCCTGCAACGGCTATAACCCGACGCCCGCGGAGGTGTTGGTTTGGGGCTGAGTGAGCTACAAGCTTCAAGCGGCAAGCTTCAAGTTGGCCGTGCAGCGATCGATTGATGCGATTTTGAATGTAGCCGCTTGCAGCTTGTCGCTGGCGGCTTGCAGCTTCAGCTGGGACGACCCGCGGAGCACAGAACAGGTAACCCAGGACGACCTGGCCGAGGAATATCCACGATGTTCGATACATTACTCATAGCCAACCGCGGTGCCATTGCCTGCCGGATCCTGCGCACACTGAAGGATCTTGAGGTCAAGGGTGTTGCTGTCTACTCCGAGGCCGATGCGGCCAGTCTGCATATCCAGCAGGCCGACCAGGCGATCTCCCTGGGTGAAGGTGGGGCGACGGGCACCTACCTGGATGTGGACAAGATTCTCGCGGCGGCAAAACACAGCGGCGCAAAGGCCATCCATCCTGGCTACGGTTTTCTTTCGGAAAACGCCGCCTTCGCCGAGGCCTGCGAAGCAGCCGGCATTGCCTTCGTCGGCCCAACGCCTGAGCAACTGCGCGTCTTTGGCCTGAAGCATACTGCCCGGTCCCTGGCCAAGGAGCATGGCGTACCCATGCTCGAGGGTACGGACCTGCTCGACAGTCTTGAATCCGCGTTGATCGCAGCCGAGCAGGTCGGCTACCCGGTCATGCTCAAGAGCACTGCCGGTGGTGGCGGTATCGGTATGCGCGTGTGCTACAGCGCAGCCGAACTGAGCGAGGCCTTCGAAACCGTCAAACGCCTGGGCCAGAACAACTTCAGCGACGCTGGCGTGTTTATCGAGAAATACATCCAGCGCGCCCGCCACCTGGAAGTACAGGTATTCGGTGATGGACAGGGTGAGGTGCTGGCACTGGGCGTGCGTGACTGCTCGGTACAACGACGCAACCAGAAAGTGATCGAGGAAACGCCCGCGCCCAACCTGCCCGAGGGCATGGCCGAAGCACTCTGCGAAGCAGCCATCCGCCTGGCCAGTGCCGTGCGCTACCGGAGCGCCGGCACCGTTGAGTTTGTCTATGACAGCGAGGCTGCGAAATTCTATTTTCTCGAGGTAAACACCCGGTTGCAGGTCGAGCATGGCGTCACTGAGCAAGTCTGGGACGTGGATCTGGTTAGCTGGATGATCCAACTGGCCGCAGGTGATCTGCCGCCACTCGCCCAACTGGGCGTGGGCCTGGATGCCCGTGGCCATGCGATCCAGGCGCGGGTCTATGCCGAGGACCCAGGCCGCGACTTCCAGCCGTGCCCGGGCCTGCTGACCGCTGTGAATTTTCCCGCTGCCGGCGGCGAGGCGCTGCGAATCGACAGCTGGGTAGAGGCTGGTTGCGAAATCCCACCCTATTTCGATCCGATGATCGCCAAGATCATCTGCTGGGAGCCAACCCGCGAGCAAGCCAGCAAGGCACTGCATCAGGCGCTGGGCGACACACTGCTGTATGGCGTGGAGACCAACCGTGATTACCTGCGGCAGATCCTCACCTACGCGCCCTTTTCCTCTGGCGAACCCTGGACCCGCTGCCTGGATGAGCTGACCTACCAGGCCAGCACCTTCGAGGTCATCAGCGGCGGCACCCAGACCACGGTGCAGGATGTGCCCGGTCGCCTGGGCTACTGGTCGGTGGGGGTGCCCCCATCAGGGCCGATGGATAATCTGGCGCTGCAACTGGGTAACCGTCTGCTGGGCAACCCGCAAAACGCCGCCGGTCTGGAAATTACCATGAGCGGCCCCACCCTAACGTTCAACACCAACGCCGTGGTTGCCGTGACTGGCGCCGAGATTCCGCTGAACCTGGATGGCAAGCCGCAAGCCATGCATACCAGCCTGCTAATCAAGGCCGGCAGCCAACTGGCAATCGGCACCATCGCCGGCTCCGGTGCGCGCAGCTATCTGACCATTCGCGGTGGCATCCAGTTGCCAGACTATCTGGGCAGCAAGAGCACCTTTACCCTTGGGCAGTTTGGCGGTCATGCCGGTCGTGCCCTGCGCGCCGGTGACGTCTTACATCTGCAGGAACTGACCGATACCAGCAGCGGCACCTCCCTGCCCACCGCCTTGCACACTGACCTGCCGGCGGTGCGCAATGTGCGCGTCATCTACGGTCCACATGCCGCCCCGGAGTACTTTACCGAGGCTTACATGCAGCGCTTTCTGGAAACCGATTGGGAAGTGCACTTCAATTCCAGCCGCACCGGTGTGCGTCTGATTGGTCCCAAACCCGAATGGGTGCGCGAAGACGGCGGTGAGGCCGGCCTGCACCCCTCGAACATCCATGACAATCCCTATGCCATCGGGGCTGTGGATTTCACCGGTGACATGCCAGTGATCCTCGGGCCCGACGGTCCCAGTCTGGGAGGGTTCGTCTGTCCGGTAACCCTTATCGAGGCGGATTTGTGGCAGATGGGCCAGCTTAAGGCCGGTGACCGGATTCGCTTTATTCCGGTCAGTCTTGAGACCGCGCGTGAACTGGCAACCTGTCGCCAACGGGACATCGCCCGACTAACTGCAGATTGCCCGGCAACCACTACCGCTGTGGCCCCCGAATCGCCCATCGTTCTGGACATCGGCGAAGAGGACACGCGGCTGGTCGCGCGACTCTCCGGCGATACCCACCTGCTTATGGAGATTGGCCAACCGGAACTGAATCTGGTGCTGCGCTTCCGTGGCCATGCCCTGATGCAGGCGCTGGAGGCAATGGACCTGGCGGGCGTGCATGACCTGACGCCCGGCATCCGCTCGTTGCAGGTGCACTACCAACCGGAGACCCTGTCGATTGATCGCTTGCTACGCATTATCGAAGACGTCTGGGAAGACGTATGCCAGGCCCGTGACCTGAAAGTACCTTCACGCATTGTGCACCTGCCCCTGTCCTGGGACGACCCTGCTTGCCAGCTGGCCATAGAAAAGTACATGACCACCGTGCGCAAGGACGCGCCATGGTGCCCAAGCAACCTGGAGTTCATCCGTCGGATCAACGATCTACCCAACCTGGACGAGGTCTACCGCACCGTTTTCGAAGCCAGCTATCTGGTCATGGGTCTGGGCGATGTCTATCTTGGCGCGCCCGTAGCCACACCGCTGGACCCGCGCCACCGCCTGGTGACCACCAAGTACAATCCGGCGCGCACCTGGACAGCAGAAAATTCAGTGGGTATCGGCGGCGCCTACATGTGCGTATACGGGATGGAAGGGCCCGGCGGTTATCAGTTCGTTGGACGCACACTGCAGATGTGGAATCGCTACCGGGAAGTCGAAGCCTTTGGGGGGCAGCCCTGGCTGCTGAGATTCTTTGATCAGATCCGCTTCTACCCGGTCGCTGCCGATGAGCTGACGCGCATTCGTCGTGACTTTCCGCTGGGTCGCTATTCACTTGAGATCGAGGAGACCGAGCTGCACCTGAACGCCTACCAGGCTTTTCTCGACGAAGAAGCGGACAGCATTCAGGCATTCCGGACGCACCAGAAAACCGCTTTCAATGCCGAGCGCGATCGCTGGATTGCCAATGGGCAGGCAGACTTCTCCAGTGAAGAGCCGGAGGCGGAAGCGGGTGTAGAAGCGCCACTCCAAGCCGGCCAGCAAGGAATCGAAAGTCACATAGCCGGCAACCTGTGGCAGGTTCAGGTTGTCGAGGGAGCACAGGTAAAAGCCGGCGACGTTCTGGTGATTCTGGAATCGATGAAAATGGAGATTCCGCTATTGGCGCCCTGCGACGGCGTGATCACAGCGGTGCACGTGCAGCCTGGCTCGCCGGTAAAGGCCGGGCAACGGGTCATGGTACTGGAGGCCGATTAGAGCTCCCCCGCAGGCAGGCCGCGGCTCTCAGCTCGCGGTCTTGCCTAGGGCAATCTGATAGAGCCGGTTCTTCTTCTCGCCGGTAATTTTTGCTGCCAGGGCGGCGGCCTGTTTTACCGGCAACTCTTCAAGTAGCAGATCCAGTATCCGCTCGGCTTCCGGGTCCAGCCCTTCATTCTCATCCCGCGGGGGCATGGCCTCGACCACGAGTACGCATTCGCCCCGCTGCTGATCGCTGTCGGCGCGCACCCATTCGACCAGCTCGGCAACCGGCGCGCCACGAATGGTTTCAAAGGTTTTGGTCAGCTCCCTGGCCAAAACTACCTGACGATCAGGGCCAAGAATATCCAGCATGTCTTCCAGGCACTCGAGCAAGCGATGGGGCGCCTCGTAGAGCATCCAGGTCCGCGGTTCACTGGCCAGGGCCTGCAGCCGCTGACGACGACCACTGGCCTTGGCCGGCAGGAACCCTTCGAACGCAAAGCGGTCAGAAGGCAAACCTGCAGCGCTGAGCGCAGCAACAAGCGCACAGGGACCCGGCACGGGACAGACTCGCACACCAGCTTCCCGTGCCGCGCGTACCAGGTGGTATCCGGGATCGGAAATCAACGGCGTACCCGCGTCAGAGATCAAGGCCATGTCTTCACCCGCAAGCATGCGCTCGACCAGTCTGGCGCTTTTGTCGCGCTCATTATGATCGTGGCAGGCCGTGGTAGGTGTTGAAATGCCGAAATGTTGCAGCAAGCGACCGCTGTGGCGGGTATCCTCTGCAGCTATCAGTCCGACATCGGCTAACACCTCCAGCGCCCGCGGAGTCATGTCCTGCAGGTTACCAATGGGCGTGGCAACAATGAAAAGAGTACCGGTGGATGTGAGCATGACAAATCTCGATCGATGTGTACGCCGTATTGTACAGGACGTGATCCAGTGCATGGCGCGCGCTCTGCCCCTTGGTTACAATGCCGCAGATGACATCTGCAAGAAATCCAACGGGACGCCTTTTGTGTCCCTTGCGTAAGGATACCGCTGCATGCCCTGCAATAAACGCCTGCCAATACTGTCGTTGGCACTCGCCGTACTGCTTGTCGGCTGCGCCAGCCCTCCCCAGAGCCTGAGCGAGCTACCGCGCACGCCACAGGCGTCCGCCGAGAAAATCCTTGCCGATGCGGACAAGTACTCGGGGGCAGAGGCTAACCTTCTGCGGCTTTATGCGGCCCAGGCTGCCAGCGATGCCGGTCAGGCTCAGCAGGTCCTGTCGATTCTCGAGCGCATACCGCAAAGCGAGTTGCCCCTGGACCAGCAAGTGCGCTTCAGTACGCTCCAGGCGCGTAGTGCGCTCGAACTGAAACAGCCGGAAATGGCTCTGCGCGCCCTTCGCCACCCCTCCATGAATCAGATCGACAATCTGCCATTGACCGACCAGGTTGCCATCCAGCGATTACGCGTTTTGGCTTTGGGCGCTACGGGAGAGCCATTGAAAGCGGCGCGCGAGCGCGTGTTCATGCATGGCGTGCTGTCCGGCGGCGAGCGTAACGCGAACCTTCTGGCGATCTGGGAAAACCTCCAGAAAGTGCCAACACCAGAACTCACTCAAGCGACTGAAAATGCTGACGGTGAATTACGCAGCTGGCTTGAGCTGGCACTGATCGAACGTGAATTTCGCAATATCGATCTACAGGTACAGGCAATCAAGGCGTGGCGCGATGAAAACAGCGCCCACCCGGCAGCGCAACCACTACCGGATTCGATTCAACAGTTGCTGGAACTACATGCCAGCCGGCCCCAACACATAGCCTTGCTGCTGCCTTTTGAAGGACCGCTGGCCAGCGCCGCAGAAGCGTTACGCGATGGCTTTCTCGCTGCCCAGTATCAGGCTCAGAGCAAAGGTCTCGACCAGCCGCGTGTCAGTCTTTATGACAGCACTGCCTATTCCGATCTGGATCAGTTCTATGCTCAGGCCAGCGCTGATGGCGTGGAATGGGTGATAGGACCACTGGATCGCGCACGTGTTGGGCGGCTCGCGACGCGCGCTACCCTGCCAATACCTACCCTGGCCCTGAACTACGCCGAGCAGGAAGGCCCCTATCCACAGGACCTGTTCCAGTTCGGACTGGCACCGGAGGACGAAGCCCGTTCCGCTGCCATGCAAGCGTGGGAGCAGGGGCATCGACAAATGGCCGCCTTGCACACCACAACCGACTGGGGCGAGCGTGCTTATCAGTCGTTTAGGCGCAGCTGGGAAGAAATGGGTGGCGTGCTGATTGGCCGCGTCGTGATTGATCAGCCTGCGGCCATCTCGGGCCAGATTGCCGATCTTTTGCAGATACGTCAGAGCGAGCAACGGAGTCAGCGCGTTTCCAGAGCGCTGAATGGCAATGTGGTCGTTCAGCCCACCCCGCGCCAGGACCTGGACGCGCTCTTTATCGCTGTCAATCCGCAACAGGCAAGGCAGATCAAACCTACCCTGGCATTCCAGTACGCAGCTGACCTCCCGGTCTATGCGACATCCCATGTCTACCAGGTGGGACTCGACGGCCAACAGAATGCCGATATGGATGGCATTGTTGTGGCAGAGATCCCATGGCTGCTGACGCGCAATGACACACTCTACGGCCAGGTAACCGACAACTGGCCTCAGGCTCAAGGACCTTTAGGGCGTCTTTATGCGATGGGCATTGATGCCCAACGAATCTTCTCGCGTCTACCTCAGATGCAGCAACATGCCAGCACCCGCGTGAACGGCGCTACTGGCGAGCTCACACTCGCCCCGGATGGCCGTATTCAGCGGCAACTCAGCTGGGGCGTGATGGAGCGTGGGCAACTGTCCGCAACCTCGGCCGCTCGGGTGCAATGAGCGAACTGACGGAGAAGCAAAAGCTCGGCAACCTGGCCGAGCGTCAGTCCGAACAGTTACTCCTGGACGCCGGCATGCGCCTGCTGGCCCGCAATTATCGTTGCAAGATGGGCGAGCTTGATCTGGTCATGCGTCACGCCGATACAGTAGTATTCGTCGAAGTGCGTTACCGACGCAGCAGCCGCTGGGGCGACGCGGTAGAGAGTATTGACTGGCGCAAGCAAAAGCGGGTCATCGCCGCAGCACAGCATTATCTGCTGACGCATCCCCACCTGGCTGACAATCCCTGCCGTTTCGACGTAGTAACCGCACACGGCAATCCCGCGGACCCAGGCTCCTACAACTGGATCCGTGAAGCATTCACCTGCTAGCGAGTCATTTTCTATGGATATGCAGCACCGTATCAGGCAACTGTTCACCGACAGCATCGAAACCAAGACCCGTGCCATGGAAGTACTTGGGCCAAGCATCGAGCAAGCCAGCCAGCTGATGGTCAATTGCCTACTCAATGAAGGCAAGATCCTGACCTGCGGTAATGGCGGCTCTGCCGGCGACGCACAGCATTTCTCCTCGGAGCTGCTCAACCGTTTCGAACGCGAACGCCCCAGCCTGCCAGCCCTGGCCCTGACCACTGACAGCTCGACCATTACCTCGATTGCCAACGACTACAGCTACGACGAAATCTTTTCCAAGCAGATTCGCGCTTTGGGTCAGCCCGGAGACGTATTGCTGGCCATTTCAACCAGTGGCAACTCGGGTAACGTGCTGCAGGCCATTCAGGCAGCACATGATCGCGACATGTTAGTGGTTGCTCTTACCGGGCGTGATGGTGGTGCCATGGCCTCACTATTGCTTCCCGAAGACTCTGAAATCCGCGTCCCGGCTCGCTCGACAGCCCGCATCCAGGAAGTACACCTGCTGGCCATCCATTGCCTATGCGACCTGATCGACCGTCAACTTTTCGGGAGTGAAGAATGAAAATAGCCCTGTGCCTGCTGCTGGTTGCCTCACTGGCAGGCTGCAGCTCCGTGCTGACCGCAACGCGCGATACGCCTATCGAGAGCAACAAGGGCACACGCACCTTTGGCAGTACGATTGATGATCAACTGATTGAGACCAAAGCCAACGTCAATATTGCCAAATCCAACATCGAGCTTGAACGTGACGCCCGGTTCTCTGTGACCAGTTTCAACGGCGTGGTTCTGCTGACCGGTCAGGTACCCCGGCAAGATCTGAAGGATCTGGCCGGCTCAGTTGCGCAACGCGTACAACGGGTGAAGGTGGTGCACAACGAGCTCACTGTAGGCCCTCCACTGCCCTTGCTGGCGCGTAACAGCGACGGGTTTATAAGCACCAGTGCAAAGGCGCGCCTACTGGCTGACAGCGCCATCCCCGGTCGACGCATCAAGGTGACTACCGAGGCAGGTATTGTCTACCTGCAGGGTCTGGTACGCCGCGCAGAGGCCGAACTGGCAGTACAGGCCGTTCAGCAGGTGGGTGGGGTACAGCGAATCGTTAAATTGTTTGAATATATCGACTGAAATCGCGCTTTACCGGCCACAAAAAACCCGGACCACGTTACAAGCGTGGCCCGGGTTTTTTGTGCAGAGCAAATCTACTTGACGACTTTCAACGATGGCCTCTTGGCCTTTTCCGCCTTGATAGAGCTGACGGAAGCTGACTTGTCAGCTTCTGGGTCATCGGAAGGCGGAACCGGCGCAGGCTCGACCTCGAACACCATGCCCTGACCATTCTCGCGTGCGTAGATAGCCATCACGGCCTGGGCAGGAACCCAGACCTGTTGGGCTACGCCGCCAAAACGACCGTCAAAGGTGATCCTGTCGTTATCCATCTCAAGATGCCGTATCGCATTTGGCGAGAGATTGAGTACTATCTGACCAGCTTCGACAAAGGCATCCGGAACGCTGGTCTGGGGATACTGGGCATTGACGAGCACATAAGGAGTGCAGTCATTTTCCAGTATCCATTCGTATAGCGCTCGTACCAGATAGGGTCGGCTTGAGCTCATTTGAGCCATGCGGGCCTCCTTCGGGGGACACTGTTGATCAAGAAAAGATTAATGCATTTCCTTTTCGGCAGCCGACAGGCTGGCCAGGAAACCCTCACGCTGGAAAATCCGATCCATATAATCCTGCAGCGGCTTGGCTTGCTTGGGTAGTTCGACACCCAGGACGGGCAAACGCCACAAAATCGGAGCGATACAGCAATCGACCAGGCTGAACTCCTCGCTCATGAAATACGGCATCTCGGCAAATACCGGAGCAACCCCAATCAAGCTCTCACGCAACTCCTTACGCGCTTTGGTAACAGCCGCAGCAGGCGTCTTGGGATTGGTGATCGCATCAACCAGCCCGCACCAGTCACGCTGTACACGAAACATCAGCAGTCGTGTATTAGCCCTGGCTACCGGGTAAACCGGGAGCAACGGCGGGTGAGGAAAGCGCTCGTCGAGATATTCCATCATGATGTTGGGCTCGTAAAGAACGAGATCCCTGTCAAGCAGCGTCGGAACGCTGTTGTATGGATTATTTTCCGCCAGCTCTTCCGGATGGTTATCGGGCTCGACGTTGATCACGTCGACGGTGACGCCCTTTTCTGCCAGAACGATTCGTACGCGGTGACAGTAGTGATCACTCGGATCGGAGAAAAAAGCCATCGAGGAACGCTTGTTGGCGGTAACGCCCATAAATCAACCCTCATCCTGTAGCGGATTGCGGTAACCACAAAGCACGCGATTGCGTGAACATGAAAAACCACAGACGGTTCAAAACAGTCTGTGTCTATTACGAGATCGGGATTATACCCCAGAAACAAGTGCGCGCCCCAAAGGGCGCGCGCATTTGATCAATGAAACAGCTGATCAGTGGACATCTCTCCAGTATTCGCGCTTGAGCAGGTAGGCAAATATGAAGAAGAATGCCAGATACAACAGTACGTAGGTACCGATGCGATGGCGCTCGAGCTTTATGGGATCACCGGAGTAAGCCAGGAACGCAGTCAGGTTGCGTACCGTGGTATCAAACTCCTCCTCGCTCTGGATGCCCGTGCCCTCGACTACCTTGAGCACATCACAACGCTCATCCATCAACGTATCGCCGGTAAGTGGATCTTTTTGCACCTTGCCGTCTTTCTCGACAGGCATGGCCTTGCAACCGATCACCTGACGTCCTTGCAACTCTTCCAGAACGTTAGGCATACCCACATTGGCAAATACCTGGTTGTTGACTCCCATCGGACGCGAGGGATCTTCGTAGAAGGTCTTGAGATAGGTATAAACCCAATCTTCGCCACGCACACGGGTCACGTTGGTCAGGTCAGGGGGAGCAGCACCAAACCAGCGCTTGGAATCCTCCGGACGCATACCAATCTTCATGTGCTCACCGATCGCGGCCGAATCGGAGAAAACCAGATTCTCCATCATCAGCTCGTCCGGAATACCCAGGTCGTCTGCTACCCGCTCGTAACGCTGATACTGGGTAGAGTGACAACCCATACAGTAGTTGACGAAGGTCCGTGCGCCGTCCTGCAGTGACGCCTTGTCGCGCAGATCAATGTTCGCTGACTCGAGTGGAACACCCGTGGCAGCCGCCATTACGACCGAGGGCACAAGGGCAAATACCAGTGCAATCAATTGCTTTTTCATTAGCCAGTAACCCTCTCTGGAACGGGTTTGGTCTTCTCCATGCGGGTGTAGAAGGGCATCAGCAGGAAGAAGGCGAAATACAGTACGGTACAGATCTGTGAGATCAGTGTGCGGGTATCGTTACCCGGGATCGCGCCCAGAATACCCAGAATCACAAAGGATACGCAGAAGATCACCAGCCACAACTTGCTCATCCAACCCTTGTAGCGGATAGAGCGAACCGGACTACGGTCAAGCCAGGGCAGAACAAACAACACTGCAATGGCCGCACCCATGGCGAGCACACCGGGGAACGCAGAGCCGCCGATAGCCGGTACCGCGCGCAAGATGGCGTAGAAAGGCGTGAAGTACCAGACAGGCGCAATGTGATCCGGCGTCTTCAACTGGTTAGCGACTTCGAAGTTGGGGTGTTCAAGGAAGAAACCGCCCATCTCTGGGAAGAAGAACACCACGATGCAGAACACAAACAGGAAGACCACCACACCGACAATATCCTTGACTGTGTAGTAAGGGTGGAAGGCGATGCCATCGAGCGGCTTGCCGTTCTCGTCCTTATGCTTCTTGATATCGATACCGTCAGGGTTGTTAGAGCCAACTTCGTGCAGGGCAATGATGTGCAAAACAATCAGACCCAACAACACGATCGGCAACGCGATCACGTGCAGCGCGAAGAACCGGTTCAGTGTAATGCCGGAAATCAGATAATCACCACGCACCCACTGAGCCAGGTCCGGTCCGATGAAGGGAATCGCACCAAAGAGTGAAATGATCACCTGAGCGCCCCAATAGGACATCTGGCCCCAGGGCAACAGGTAGCCCATGAAGGCTTCACCCATCAGTACCAGGTAGATAGTCATACCGAAAAGCCAGATCAGTTCACGTGGCTTCTGGTAGGAGCCGTACATGATCCCGCGCAACATGTGCAGGTAGATCACAGCAAAAAATGCCGAAGCACCGGTGGAGTGCAGATAGCGCAACAACCAACCGTATTCAACATCACGCATGATGTATTCGATCGACGCGAAGGCGCCTTCAGCGGATGGCTCATAGCTCATGGTCAGCCAGATACCGGTAACGATCTGGTTGACCAGAACCAGCATGGCCAGGGAGCCAAAGAAATAGAAAAAGTTGAAGTTCTTGGGCGCGTAGTACTTGGTCAGGTGATCTTCAACCACCCTGTTGACCGACATGCGCTCATTAATCCAGCTGTTCAGCTTACCCATCAGACAGTCTCCGGATCCAGGCCGATGACGATGACATCGTCGGACTCATAGTTATGGGGGGGAACCGGCAAGTTCAGCGGCGCCGGCTGGCCACGGAAAACCCGACCGGACATGTCGTAGCGCGAACTGTGGCAAGGGCAGAAATAACCACCCTTCCAGTCCTCACCCATGTCAGCCGATGCGACTTCCGGGCGAAACAGAGGCGAGCAACCCAGGTGGGTGCAGATGCCCATTACGACCAGGATTTCCGGCTTGATTGACCGGGCAACACCATCGACGTAATCAGGCTGATCCGCCGACTCCGACTCAGGGTCAGCCAAACGGTCCGTCATCTCTTCCAGCGTCTTGAGCGCCTCCTCGGTACGCCTGGAGACGAACACAGGCTGACCGCGCCATTCGGCAACGATCTGCTGACCGGCCTCAAGCTTGCCCACATTCACCTTGACCGGTGCGCCAGCCGCTTTGGCCCTCGCACTCGGGAACCACGATCCAACGAAGGGTACTGCTACCCCCACGGCTCCGGCTGCACCCACAACACTTGTGGCTGCCACCAGGAAGCGACGCCGGCCGTTGTTTACGCCGTCATTACTCATCCAGTCGTCTCCCATCTCAGCTGATTCAGGCTTTTATGAGCCCTTTTAAGAGTTTTAATCCGCTTGCACAAAATGAATCCGATGGTAATGAAAAACCCCTTTTTTGACAAGGTGAACTATCACTAAACAACATTGCCTGCTCGGCTCAAACCATCGTAAAACGGGGCGTTGCGGACCATGCACCAAGTTAGCGGCATTTTGTCGCACAAACAAAAACGCCCGGCTCCATGAGGATACCGGGCGTTTTCGGGATAAGTCTTGCGACTTAACGCTTGGAGTACTGAGGACGCTTACGCGCTTTACGCAGACCCACTTTCTTACGCTCAACTTCACGGGCGTCACGTGTAACAAAGCCCGCCTTGCGCAATACACCGCGCAGGGTTTCGTCATATTCCATCAGTGCACGTGTAATGCCGTGACGGATAGCGCCTGCCTGACCTGTAGTGCCGCCGCCTTTGACGGTAACAAACACGTCAAACTTGGAGACGTTTTCGGTCAGCTCCAGCGGCTGGCGTACAACCATGCGCGCTGTTTCACGACCAAAGAAATTCTCGATGGTGCGGCTGTTGATCTGGATGTTGCCATTGCCCGGACGCAGGAACACGCGAGCGGTGGCAGTTTTACGACGGCCAGTACCGTAGTTTTGTGTCGCCGACATAGTGAGCTCCTGTTAGAACTTGAGTTCTTGGGGTTGTTGGGCCGCATGGGGATGAACTGCACCTTTGTACACTTTCATCTTGCGGTACATTGCACGCCCCAAGGGGTTTTTCGGCAACATGCCTTTAACGGCAGACTCGATAATGCGCTCTGGAGCGCGAACAAGGAGCTTGTCGAAACTGATCGACTTGATACCGCCCGGAAAACCGGAGTGGCTGTAGTAGATCTTGTCCTGTGCCTTTTTACCGGTCACATGTACTTTCTCGGCATTGACGATGACGATGTAATCGCCAGTGTCCACGTGCGGAGTGTACTCTGGCTTATGCTTGCCGCGCAGACGGGTAGCAACTTCGGTAGCCAGACGACCCAGGGTCAGTCCAGTTGCGTCTACTATGTACCAGTCGCGTTTTACGCTTTCAGGTTTGGCGCTGAAGGTTTTCATTAATCCTAGCCTCAGAGGCCGCTCTAATAATAAGAGGGCGAATCTTACAGAATGAAATGTGTTTTTACAAGACAACAAAGCCTAGAACAGACACTCAGTGGGGGCTGCGTGGGTCTGGGTGGCATCTGCGCTGTAAACAACAACGACAGGCTAGGCATCCTGTCGAAAGTGGCGGGCATTATGTCAAGGGAGCCAAAAATTACAACCCTTATTTACAATCAATGCCATATTAGCTCAGCCTAACGATCTTTTAACCGGACTCAACCTTATTCAGGGAGCAACCCATGCAATATCGCCCTCTTGGCCGCACCAAGCTCAAGGTCAGCGCACTGTGCCTCGGCACCATGACCTGGGGGGAGCAAAATACACAGAAAGATGCATTCGCCCAGATAGACCGGGCGAAGGACGCGGGAGTCAATTTTATCGACGCCGCAGAGATGTATCCCGTCCCACCAAAGAGCGACACGTACGGGGAAACCGAACGGATTCTCGGCAATTATCTTGCAGAGCGCGCTAATCGTGAGGACTGGATCATCGCCAGCAAGGTCGCCGGACCGGGCGACTGGCTTCCACACATCCGCGAAGGCAAGACCCGGTTCAACCGCGAGCACCTGACTGCAGCACTTGACGCCAGCCTCAAGCGCCTGCGCACCGATTACATCGATCTCTACCAATTACATTGGCCTGACCGCAGTACCAACTTTTTTGGCAATCTGGGGTACCGGCACAATCCGGATGAAACCATCACTCCTGTCGAGGACACCCTTGAGGTGCTTGAGGATTTCGTCAAAGCAGGGAAGATCCGGCACATCGGCCTGTCCAACGAAACCCCCTGGGGCGTAAGCAGGTTTTTGCATCTAGCCGAAAGCCGCGGCTGGCCGCGCATCGCATCAATCCAGAACCCGTACAACCTGCTCAACCGCACCTACGAGGTGGGCATGGCTGAAATATCCATGCGCGAGCAAACCGGACTGCTGGCCTACTCCCCACTCGCCTTCGGCACCCTTACCGGTAAATACCTGAACGGGCTCCAGCCGGAAAAAGGGCGCCTGACGCTGTTCAGCCGATTCAGCAGATACACCAACCCGCAGGCCGAAAGAGCCTGCGCCAGGTATGTGAGGCTGGCCCGTGAGCACGGACTCGATCCCGCTCAGATGGCGCTGGCATTCGTTACCCGGCAACCCTTTGTTACCAGCAACATCATTGGTGCCACCAACATGGATCAACTCAATCGGAACCTGAGCAGTATCAATATGGGGCTGCCCGACGGCGTACTGGAAGCGATCGCCGAGATTCATCAAAGCCAGCCAAACCCCGCGCCCTGAGAGCACGGCGCATATGAACACCAGGCTGCACATGGCAGCCTGGTGTTTATTGACCCCGACCCTGACAATCAACAGACATTTGCGCTTTTTATCGTACTCAACACGGCAGTTGTGCCAGAGTATAAGATGCTTTAGTCAACGCTTGGCCGATTCAACTTATAAAAGCGATAACAACCATGATTCAGCCCGACCAATCCCGCGCCCCGCTTCGTCAGGTGGCAATACTCGCAACCGACGGAGTAATTGCCTCCACGTTAATGCAGGCCAAGGACTTCTTCCACATGGCTAGCCTGCGTGATGGCCGCAGGCGCGGCCACGGGCTTACCCCGGGATTTCGCACCTCCATCGTGGCTCCCGACAGCCTGCCCGTCACCAGCTTCAGCCAGGACCGCATAGCAACCGATGCGACCCTCAGCGCGCTTCGACCACAATTGATCATGCTGCCTGCATTCTGGGGTGATTTCGATCAGATGCTCGAACGCTATCCCGGCGTGATTCCCTGGCTACAGGACGAGCATGCCCGCGGGACGCTCATTAGCGCGGAAGCAACCGGTGTGTTCTGGGTAGCGGCAGCCGGGCTACTTGATGGACGAGAAGCCACCACCTACTGGCGCTTCTTCGATGAATTCAGTCAGCGCTTCCCGCAGGTGGTGCTGTGTCGAGACAAACATATCACCGATGCTGACAACATCTATTGTGCGGCTGGCGTAACATCGGGTTGTGACCTGTCAATTCATCTTATCGAGAAACTGTGCGGCAGCCAGGTGGCCCAGGCGGTAGCACGGGACACACTCTATGAAGTCCAGCGCAGCTACACTCCGGGCGTCATTGGCTTTGGTGGGCAGAAACTGCACCAGGATGTTGCCATTCTGCAGATCCAGCAGTGGCTCGAAGAGCACTTTGCCGACAAGTTTCGTTTTGAAGATGTCGCGAGCCAGCACGGCATGAGCATTCGCAACTTCATGCGGCGTTTCCAGAGCGCTACCGGGGATAAGCCACTGCACTACCTGCAGCGCTTGCGCATTGAAACCGCGAAAAACCTGTTGAGTACTACCCGCCGCAGCATCAAGACCATCAGCTACGATGTGGGCTATGACGACGCGAGCTTTTTTGCCCGCCTGTTCAGACAGCACACCGAGCTGTCACCAAATCAGTACCGGCGCCAATTCCAGCAAAACCTGCAGTAGCTCCTGATTTTTGAATCAGGGCTTGTGAGCCCGAGCCAGAAACTCGTGAGACTGCATCTCGAGCAGTCGGCTGAGGGTGCGCTGGAACTCGAAACTCAGACGCCCACCGGTATACAGGTCTTTGAGTTCGACTTCGGCTGAGAGTATCAACTTGACGTTGCGGTCATAGAATTCATCGACCAGATTGATGAACCGGCGGGCCATATCGTCCTTGCTCGCATTCATCTGTTCCACGTTGGCAATCAACACCGCGTGGAAGATCTTGGCCAATTCGATATAGTCGTTCTGGCTGCGCGGCCCGTCGCACAGCTCGCGAAACTCGAACCAGCCCACGTCCTCGCAGACACGAATCGATTGGACCGGACGATTCTCGACGGTCAACAGATCGCCCTCTACAACTTCATCGATATCTGGTACCAGGCTCTCGAAACTCTGGCGCAGACTCTCATCCGCACCCTCATCCAGGGGCCAATGGTACAACTCCGCCTGCTCCAGAGCGCGCAGGCGATAATCCACGCCATTATCCACGTTGACCACTTCAGTGTGGCTGTTCAACAGCGCTATTGCCGGCAGGAATCTGGCTCGCTGCAGCCCATCCTTGTACAACCCATCGGGTACGATGTTGGAGGTTGCAACCAGGGTAACGCCGTTCTTGAACAACTCTTCCATAAGAGTGCCAAGAATCATCGCGTCGGTAATATCCGAAACGAAAAACTCGTCAAAACAGATAACCCGAGCCTCTTCGGCAAACTGACTGGCGATCAGGGTTAGCGGATTCTTTTCGCCCTTGAGCCCCTTTAGCTCAAGGTGCACCCGCTGCATGAATCGGTGAAAGTGGGTGCGCATCTTGCGTTCGATCGGCAAGGCATCGAAAAAGGTGTCAACCAGATATGTCTTACCCCGCCCCACTCCGCCCCAGAAGTACAATCCCTTGACCAATTCAGGCTTTTTCCGCAAAAACCTGTCGAACAGACCGGATCGAGACTGGTCAGTGGCAACCAGATCATCAAACAGACGCTGCAGGTGACGTACTGCATTTTCCTGCGCTGGGTCGTAAACGAAATCCGGACGCTTGAGGTCCGCCTGGTACCGATCAAGAGGCGTCATAATGCTGACCATCGGAGGTGAAAGGGGGCGGAACTGTACCCCCTGGATATCAAGTTTGGCAATTATACGATGTACCGGAAAGCGTTCTCAGGTTAGCGCCTGTTCAACCGCATCCTTCAATTCCGGCAGGCGGCCGTGAAAAAAGTGTCCGGTGTCGGCAAAGCGTACCACGACCACATCATCACGCCCCTCCAGCAGACCGAAGACCGACGCAGATGCCACCACGTCGTCAGCTTCGCCCATCATCACCGTAGCAGGCGTGCTCAGAGGCAAAAGCTCCGGAAACGGTAGGCGCTCTACCGAAGGAGCTACCAGAACCAGTTTCTGGGGCGGACTGTCCAGACGATTGGCCGCTGCAGCGGCAACATAGCCCCCGAACGAAAAGCCCATCACCCAGAGCGCGGGAGCCGGCAGCTCTCGCCGAGCCCATTCGATCACGGCAAGGCAGTCGTCGATCTCGCCCTTACCCTCATCATGCTCACCATCGCTACGTCCCACCCCGCGGAAGTTGAACCGGACCACATTGGCGCCAGCATCCCGAGCCGAGCGCATCAATGTGTGCACCACCTTATTGGTCATTGTGCCTCCATGCAGAGGATGGGGATGACAAATGACGGCCAGGGCCACCGGATCCTCAGCGCGCGTCACAAGCAACTCCAGGGAGCCGGCAGGCCCTGCGATGGACATCCGTTCTTCAAGTTTGCTACTCATTGTACCCCCTGAACAAATCCACGAAACCACCTCGACCAGCGGCAGTCCAAGGCTATGCAGGAACCGCCGGAGACACCGCCGGAAGCAGGCTAGCCTAAAGGGTACTAGCCTTGGCAGAGAAATGTCGTTACCGTTAGTACATTAGCTGATCAGCCGCTTACGTGCGGGCCTGACACTCAATTGTTCAATAGGGGAAGCACAGTGGAAGCAAGCGAAAACCTGTGGATTGCAGTAACTATTGCTCTGGCAGCAGGCGTGATTATCGGCATCGTGCTGACACAGATCGCCAGGCGCGTCAGCGGCTCATATTCATCCGGCACCCGATCCCAGCTGGAGAGTCTGCAGTTGCGATTCGAGGAATATCAGCAGGAAGTTTCCAGCCACTTCAAAACCACAGCCAACCTGGTTGCTCAACTCAATCGCAACCATCAGGAAATTCAGGAGCATCTTTCCCAGGGTGCGATGGACCTGTCCCCCGACGAGATGACCCGCCAGCGTCTTCTTGCAGCCCTGGAAGAGCCCCCGGTCTCGCGCAGCAGACCCAATGGCGAGCCATTGTTCGACAGCCTTGAACCACCGCGCGACTACGCACCCAAGGGTGATAGTCCCGGCACCCTCTCGGAAGACTACGGGTTCGAACGCAAGTCCTGATGCATATCGGGGTGACCTGATGGCCACCACCTTCAATTGCGGATACCGATAAAGATGTCGGGCGCTGACCCTCAAAGTTTTTTCCAACGCAGTGAGCAGGATCCGGCGCATCTGATCATCAGGGGCGATTGGGTGCTCGCTCACTACGCCGAACTGCGCGAGCAGATCGGACTGTCGCAGGGCCGGACCACAACCGCCCGGAGTGCTGACCTGAGCGATCTTGCCAAGCTCGATACAGCCGGCGCCCAGCTACTAGCCGAGCTGCTTGGACCGGAGCTGTTGTCCACCCTGGCCGAGCGCAATGACGGCATAGACCCCAAGCAGGGCATGCTGCTGCAACGGGTAGCCCAGACCATAGAGTCCAGTCCGCCTCAATCTGCCACTCAAGGGTTCCTGATAGTCGATCTGCTGGCCCGCATTGGCGACGCCACGCTGACGTTCTGGCACCACTTGGTTGATTTGCTGGGATTTACCGGCCTGGTGCTGGCCAGCCTCAGCCGCAATATTCTGCGTCCGAGTAACTGGCGAATAACCTCGCTGGTCGCGCAAATTGAAGTCACCGGACTAAACGCTCTACCAATTGTAGCGCTGCTCACCTTCATGGTCGGTGCTGTCGTTGCTTTCCTGGGCGCCACAATCCTGGAAAGCTTTGGCGCGACCATCTACACCGTGGATCTGGTCGCCTTCTCGTTTATGCGTGAGTTTGGTGTGTTGCTCACGGCAATTCTGCTGGCCGGCAGAACAGCGAGCGCCTTTACCGCCCAGATTGGTTCGATGAAAGCCAATGAGGAAGTTGACGCCATTCGCGCCCTGGGCCTCAACCCAATCGATCTGTTGGTACTACCCCGCGTACTGGCGATGCTGATTTCGTTACCCATTCTTACCCTGGTTGCGATGTTTTCCGGACTCCTCGGAGGCGCCCTGGTATGCATGCTCTCCCTGGACATCTCCCCCACAATGTTTCTGGGCACGCTACAGCAGAACATGGATGTTCAGCATTTTTATGTAGGCATGGTGAAGGCTCCGATTTTTGCCTTTTTGATAGCACTCATCGGATGTCTTGAAGGCTTCAAGGTTACGGGCAGTGCACAGTCTGTGGGCGAACACACCACGTCCAGCGTTGTGCAATCCATTTTTGTGGTGATTCTGGTAGACGCCCTGGCCGCGCTCTTCTTCATGGAGATGGGCTGGTGAGCGATATTACTGGGAATGAACCGCTGATCCGCGTGCGCGGATTGCTCAATCAGTTTGGCACGCAGACCATTCATGAGAATCTCGACCTCGACATTTACCGCGGGGAAATTCTTGGCGTTGTTGGCGGCTCCGGCAGCGGCAAATCGGTACTACTGCGCTCGATTCTGGGCCTGAGGCGCCCCACCGGAGGCCGGGTCGAGGTCTTCGGCGAGGACCTGCAGACCCTTGATGACGAGGCTCGATCTCAGCATGAGCGGCGCTTCGGTGTGCTGTTTCAGCAAGGCGCGCTGTTTTCTTCAATGACCGTGGCTGAGAATATTGCCCTCCCCCTGATTGAGCATGGCGGCCTGAGTCGCGCTGATGCCGAACACCTGGCGCAAATGAAGATTGCCCTCACCGGGCTACCCGCAACCGCTGCGGGCAAATATCCGTCGGAATTATCAGGCGGCATGATCAAGCGTGCAGCACTGGCGCGCGCACTTGCCCTGGACCCGGATATACTATTCCTGGATGAGCCCACAGCCGGCCTGGACCCCATTGGCGCAGCGGCGTTTGATGAGCTTATTCGAACTCTGCGCGATGCGCTGGGTCTGAGTGTATTCCTGGTGACGCATGACCTTGATACGCTCTACGCAATCTGCGACAGGATTGCCGTGTTATCCCAGAAGAAAGTACTGGTAGCCGACACCCTCGAACGAGTGGCTGCCGTAGACGATCCGTGGATACAGGATTACTTCCATGGCCCCAGAGGCCGCGCCGCGGCCGATGCGACCGAACGTAACAGACACCAGCCGGAGCATGACCGCTGATGGAAACCCGCGCTCACCACGTGCTGATTGGACTCTTTACGCTGCTCGCTGCCGGCGCGGCAATAATATTTGCGCTATGGCTTGGCAGTGCGGCCACCAGCCGCGAATACAAGGAATATATTGTCGTCTTCAACGAGGCTGTTACGGGTCTGTCACGCGGCAGCGCTGTGCAGTACAGCGGCATCAAGGTCGGCGACATCCACTCGCTGCAACTCGACCCCGAAGACCCGCGCCGCGTTCTGGCGCGAATCCGGGTAGGCACGGACGTGCCTATCAAGGAAAACACGCGGGCGCGCCTGTCCTTCACCGGCATTACCGGAAACTCGGTCATCGAGCTGAGCCATGGCACCCCTGGCAGCCCGCTGCTGACCAGCAAGAAAGGGCCTCCAGTCATCGTTGCCGCGCCCTCACCTATATCTTCATTACTGGCCGACGGGGAAGACCTGATGACCAACGTCAACCAACTGATGTCCAATGCCCGAAGCATTCTGTCAGATGAGAATGCCGACAGTATTGGCCGCACCCTGACAAACGTCGAACGCGCAACAGGTGGCATTGCAGCCCAGAGCGAGAGCCTCACACTACTGCTCGATGAACTGACCAGAGCCAGCGAACAGGTTAATGAAACGCTGCAACGTAGCAGTGAGCTGGTCGCAAGTGCCGACAAGCTTCTCAATCAGCAAGGCGCACGCACGCTGAACCAGGCCGAGGAGGCACTCACCTCGATCGCCAGTACCAGTGGCACTCTGGAGAGCTTGCTGAACGACAACAGCGAGGCTTTCACCTCCGGCATGCAGGGGCTTTCTCAGCTGGAACCGGCCATCAACGAGCTGCGCGCTACCCTTGGCTCCCTGCGCACCATAACGCGCCGCCTGGAAGACAATCCCACGCGCTTCATATTGGGTCGCGACAGCATGGAGGAGTTCGAACCTTGAAACAGAGCCACCGCAAACTACTTACCGGCGCCGTTTTGTCGAGCACCTTTTGGCTTACCGCGTGCACCGTCTTCCCGGAAGCAGAATCCCTGAAGGTCTACCAGTTGCCGGCACCGGGCATGAGCGCCTCGGCCAACACCGTTCTACCGCTTTCGCTTCGCATCGGCACACCTCGGGCTGGCTCCGTACTCAGCAGCCCACGCATAGTGGTCAACCCACGGGGTAACGAACTGCAGAACTACAAGGGCGCCCGCTGGTCCGACCCGGCACCCGCGCTATTGCGCGACCATCTGGCCCAGGCCTTCGAGCAAAGCGGCGCGCTCATGGCAGTGAGCACTGACGAAAACTCGTTCAGTGCCGATATTCACATGAGTAGTGACCTACGCCGCTTCCAGGTTATATACGCAGACGCCGGACCTTTTGTCGTCATCGAGCTGAACGCCCGACTGATTGACCCCTCCAGCAGAAACATTCTCGCCAGCAGGACATTCATCGCTCAACAGCCATTGGCCTCTGAGGCTATTACCGGGGTGGTAGATGCTTTCAAACAAGCTTCGGATGCCCTTGCCGTCCAGCTGATCGAATGGACGGGACAAAAGCTCTCCAGCCAGCTCATGAGCTCAGGGGAGTAAACGGACAGCGAGTCGCCTGAGCCGGACGAACCGCCCTCTGGCTCAGGCACCCACTGCATTGAACAGGGCTTGAAGTAACAGCACTAACAGATAGCCAACCAGAACCACCAACCCCAGAAGCGCAGCACTCAGGCCCCAGACAAAAACCCGACTGGTAACCTCTGTCTCCCGCGGGCTATCCAGATAGCGATTAAGCAGGCTTACATTCCGATTATTGGCTTTCCAGGCAAAATCGAACAGATCGCCAACCAGGGGCACTGCCCCTACGACAGTATCAACCAGCACGTTGAAAGCCATTTTCAGCAACAGGGTCTTGGGCGCACCCATGCGCGCAGCCTCCGAGATGACCACGCTGGAAATCAGGGCCGAGATAACGTCGCCAACGCCTGGAATCAGGCCAATCAGACCATCCAGACCAAATCGCGCATTGAAGCCTGGCACCTTGATCGAGCTGTCGAGAAACCACGCCAGGCGCTCGAGCTTCTTCCGGGTTTTCTCATTGCCTTGGTCACGCATATCCAGTCTCCCTCAATTGTTCAGGTGAGACCCGGTTTTGCCGCACAAGGTCCCGCAGCGCGATCATTCCCACTCGATCGTTGCAGGCGGCTTGCTGGAGATATCGTAGGTCACCCGGGATACGCCGGTAATTTCGTTGATGATACGGTTGGAGACCGTCTCCAGAAACTCGTAGGGCAGGTGCGCCCAGCGCGCAGTCATGAAGTCGATGGTTTCCACAGCGCGCAGCGCAATTACCCACTCATAGCGGCGGGCATCGCCCACAACACCGACAGAGCGCACGGGCAGGAAGACAGCGAATGCCTGGCTGGTCTTGTGGTACAGGTCGGCCCGACGCAGCTCCTCGATAAAGATATGGTCTGCACGACGCAAGATGTCAGCGTATTCCTTGCGCACTTCAGCAAGGATCCGCACTCCCAGGCCCGGGCCCGGGAAGGGATGACGGTAGACCATGTCGAAGGGCAGACCCAATTCCAGACCAATCTTGCGCACCTCGTCCTTGAACAGCTCGCGCAGTGGCTCGACCAGCTCGAATGCCATATCGTCGGGCAGCCCGCCGACGTTGTGATGGGACTTGATCACATGGGCCTTACCGTTCTTCGAGCCGGCTGATTCGATCACGTCAGGATAGATAGTGCCCTGGGCCAGGTACTTCACGCCCTGAAGCTTGGTCGCTTCATCATCGAACACTTCGATAAAGGTGCGGCCGATGATCTTGCGCTTTTCCTCCGGGTCGGTCACACCCAGCAGACGCGAGAGGAACTTCTCCTCGGCGTTGACGCGGATCACCTTCACACCCATGTTCTCGGCAAACATCGCCATTACCTGTTCACCCTCTTGCAGGCGAAGCAGGCCGTTATCCACGAACACACAGGTCAATTGATCGCCAATCGCCTGGTGCAGCAGGGCCGCAACCACAGACGAGTCCACACCACCGGACAGACCCAGCAGCACGTTATCCTTGCCCACCTGGGCCTGCACGTTGCTGATGGCGTCTTCGACGATATTGGACGGGGTCCAGAGGGCTTCACATGCACACAGCTCGAGAATGAAGCGCGACAGCATGCGCAGACCCTGACGGGTGTGTGTCACCTCAGGATGGAACTGCAGACCGTAGAAATGGCGCTTTTCGTCGCCCATCGCGGCAATCGGGCAGCTCGGGGTGCTGGCAAGGATATGGAAATCAGTCGGTAGCTCGATGACCTTGTCACCATGACTCATCCAGACGTCCAGACTGAGCAGGCCATCACCATCCACGTGATCCTCGATACCGGCCAGGAAGTCACTCTTGCCGACGATATCCACCCGCGCGTAACCGAATTCGTGCTTGTCCGAACCCTGAACCTTGCCACCCAGTTGCTCGGCCATGGTCTGCATGCCGTAGCAGATGCCGAGCACCGGCACGCCGAGCGTGAACACGATCTCAGGAGCTCGCGGTGAACCTGGCAGCGGAACAGATTCCGGCCCACCGGCCAGAATGATGCCCTTGGGGGCAAAATCACGAATCTCGTTCTCGTCCATATCCCAGGCGCGAATCTCACAATACACGCCTATCTCCCGTACGCGACGAGCAATCAACTGGGTGTACTGAGAACCGAAGTCCAGAATCAGGATGCGGTGGGCATGAATATCTTGATGGACCATAGGGCAGGCTCTCTGAAGGACGTTACGCAAAAATTAGGATAGCAGTACTTGTGCAGTGCCGGAGGCGTAAATACCGGCTGGCATGACATGCTCGATCAGCTGTCACACCAGCAGCACAGACAATGATTACTCAACTAACTCGGTAGTTGGGTGCTTCCTTGGTGATCTGCACATCGTGAACGTGGGACTCACTCATACCGGCGTTGGTGATACGTACAAACTGGGGCTTGGTACGCATCTCCAGCATATTGCGACTGCCGGTGTAACCCATTGATGCACGCAAACCACCCATCAGCTGGTGAATGATCGCAGCCAACGAACCCTTGTAAGGCACGCGGCCCTCGATACCCTCTGGCACCAGCTTCTCGGCGCCGGCACTGGAGTCCTGGAAATAGCGATCCGAAGAACCCTGGCTGCCTGACATTGCACCCATGGAACCCATGCCGCGGTAAGCCTTGTAGGAGCGGCCCTGGAAAAGTTCGACCTCGCCAGGCGCTTCTTCAGTACCAGCAAACATCGAACCCATCATGACGACCGACGCACCAGCGGCGATCGCCTTGGACAGATCACCGGAGAAACGGATACCGCCGTCAGCGATAACCGGAACGTCGTGATCCTTGAGCGCGGTGGCGACATCAGCGATGGCAGAAATCTGGGGAACGCCGACACCGGCGACAATACGTGTTGTGCAGATCGAACCCGGGCCGATGCCTACCTTGACCGCATCGGCGCCCGCCTCAACCAGGGCCAGCGCGGCCTCGGCGGTCGCGATGTTACCGCCAACCACCTGGATGTCCGGGTAGTTTTCCTTGACCCAACGTACGCGATCAAGGACGCCGCGGGAGTGTCCATGGGCCGTATCAACTACCACCACGTCAACACCGGCAGCTGCCAACGCCGCAACGCGATCAGGGGTATCGGCACCGGTACCCACAGCCGCGCCGACCAGCAAACGACCCTGGTCGTCCTTGGTAGCGTTGGGGTAGGCGCGGGCTTTTTCGATGTCCTTGACGGTCATCATGCCCTTGAGGCGGAATTCATCATCAACTATCAGGACCTTCTCGATCCGATGACGGTGCAGCAACTCACGCACCGCGCCGGCGCTGACACCTTCCTTCACGGTAACTAGCTTGTCTTTGCCGGTCATTACTTCTCGGACCAGGGCTTCCATGCGAATTTCAAAACGCACATCGCGGGCGGTGACAATCCCCACCAGTTCCCCGTTGGACAGCACGGGAACGCCGGAAATATTGTTTACGCGAGTCAGCTCGACCAGCTCGCCAACCGTAGCGTCTGCATCGATGGTGATCGGATCCTTCACTACGCCGGATTCGAATTTCTTCACCTTGCGTACTTCGGCAGCCTGCTGATCAACAGTCATGTTCTTGTGGATAATACCCATGCCGCCTTCCTGAGCCATGGCGATAGCCAGACGGGCTTCGGTGACGGTGTCCATGGCAGCAGACAGCAGAGGGATATTGAGTTCGATGCGCCGGGTGAGCCGGGACTTGAGGCTGACGTCTTTCGGCATGACCTCGGAATAACCGGGCACAAGCAGAACATCGTCAAAGGTTAGGGCTTCTTGGCTTACACGTAGCATAGCAGGGCTCCCGAGCGGGAAAATGGAAGCAGGGCATTATACCCGCCACGCCCAATACGCTCAATGAGTATCGCATTGCAACTCGATTATTCTCTGCAGCGCGCCAGCAGGCTAAGATGGGCGCATGAATGATGATGCCCTGTTCCAACGCCTGACCAAAGAACGCGACGTGCTCAGCGTCAGCCAGCTCAATGCCCGCGCGCGCAGCCTGCTCGAGGATGTATTCCCGCAGATATGGGTCGAGGGTGAGCTGTCCAACCTCGCCCGCCCCTCCTCCGGTCACTTGTATTTCAGCCTGAAGGACAGCAAGGCGCAGATCCGCTGCGCCTTCTTCCGTCAGCACGCCAGCCGCGTGCGCATGGCGCTGAGTGACGGCCTGCAGGTAAGGGTGCGTGGACGTGTCAGTCTGTATGAAGGCCGCGGCGATTATCAACTGATAGTCGACAGCATGGAATCGGCCGGTGACGGGGCACTGCGCATGGCTTTTGATGCACTCAAGGCCAAATTGCAGGAAGAGGGCCTGTTTGCCGTTGAACGCAAACGCCCCCTCCCCACGCATCCCAAACGCATCGGCGTTATTACCTCACCGAGCGGGGCCGCAGTAAGAGATATCATCAGCGTTTTTGGTCGCCGCGCACCCTTTATCGAACTGGTGGTAGTGCCCACGCCAGTCCAGGGTCGTGACGCAGCACCGCAGATTGTCCGCGCACTCCAACTGGCCGACCGGTCAGGCTTCGACGCCTTGATCGTCGCCCGCGGCGGTGGCTCGCTGGAGGATCTATGGCCATTCAATGAAGAGATGGTCGCCCGCGCACTGGCGGCCTGCCAAACCCCCACGGTCAGTGCGGTTGGCCACGAAACCGACGTCTCAATCTGCGATTTCATCGCCGACGTGCGCGCCCCTACCCCGTCGGCGGCGGCAGAACTGCTCAGCCCTGATCAACAGGCCATGCTGCAACAGGTCGAGCGCGCCCACCGGCAATTACGCCAATGCCTGCGTGACCGTTTGGCCCGGGAACATCTGCGCCTGGAAAACCTGCGTCGCCGCCTGCGTCATCCCGGCGAACGCCTGGCCCAGCAAGCCCAGCGCCTGGACGAACTTGAGTTGCGCCTCAAGCGCGGCATGCGCCAGCATCTGAACCAGGTAGGCCAGCGCAGCGAACGTTTGCAAGCGCGCCTGCAGGCTCAGCATCCCGGCAGGCACCTGGCACTGTTGCGCCAACGCCTCGACCAACTCGACCAGCGTCTGCCCCGCGCCATGACACAAAATCTGCAGCACCGGCGCCAACGTCTGGACGGTCTCGCCCAAACTCTGAATGTGGTCAGCCCTCTGGCCACCCTCGGCCGCGGCTACAGCATTCTGTTCGACCAACAGGGCAAACCGCTACGCAGCCAGGCCGACGCCAAACCAGGCCAGCGCGTCGAGGCGCAGCTCAGCGACGGCCGATTGGCCCTGCGCGTGGAGGACAATCTCGACGCCCCTCACACCCTCCCCTTACTGGATTAACCATGCCACTCAAGCGCCTGATCATTCTGTTCTGCCTGGCCGTATCGGCGCTTCCAGCCCAGGCGGAAGGCTTTATTACCCGGCTGTTGAACAAGCCGGTCCCTGGCGGCGTAGCCGTCGTTACCCTCCCAGAGCAATCCGAAGCGCCCCGCGCGCAGTATCAGAACCAGCCACTGCTGGTAATACGCGAAGACGGTCAACGCTGGATCGCCATCGCCGGCATCCCGCTGGCGGTGAAACCCGGTACCGAGCATATCGAGACAGAGGGCGGGCAAAAAATTGCGTTCAAGGTCTCCGACCGCAAATATCCCGAGCAGCATATCAAGCTGAAAAACCAGCAGCACGTAACGCCCGACCCCGAGCATCTCAAACGCATCAACCGCGAGCTGGACGAACAGATCAACGCCTACAAGACTTTCAGTGCCCGCCAGCCCAGCAACCTGCTATTCGACCGTCCGGTAGATGGCCGCCTATCCAGTGCCTTCGGCCTGCGCCGCTTCTTCAACGGCGAAGAGCGCAACCCCCACTCCGGCCTGGATTTCGCCGCCTCCACAGGCACTTCGATCAAAGCGCCCGCAGCCGGCCAGGTGATTCTTACGGGTGATTATTTCTTCAACGGAAAAACCGTCTTCGTTGACCACGGCCAGGGGCTCATCAGCATGTTCTGTCACCTGTCGGCGATCGATGTGCAGGTAGGAGATGAAGTCGGCCGCGGGGCACACGTCGGCAAAGTCGGCGCCACCGGCAGAGCGACAGGCCCACACCTGCACTGGAACGTCAGCCTCAACAATACACGCGTAGACCCCTCCATCTTTATTGGCGCATTCATGCCCTGAAAAATCCAATGATTCGCTGGGGTTGTGCGAAGGTCAAAATGGATTCCCGCGTTCGCGAGAATGACGAAGGTGGGGTGAGACACTAGGAGTTTTGCTTTTGACTTTTGGACAGCAAACTCAACCTCACTCCTTTGCCTGGCGAGCGCACGGCCTGGCGGGGTGCAGAAAGTGTCTGAAACAGGTCGATGATTGCTCCTGCATAATCGACACTTCCGCCATCCCTGGCGGTCGGGACTGCCGCCAAGCCTCCAGGGACGGATTCACGGCGGCTTTCGGAATCCTGCCAGGCTGGGAGCGGTGGTCACCCAGCAGCGACACCACATACCGATTCAAGGATCGCGCAAAAATCCTCCAAAACACCGCACCAAAGATACCAAAAAGCTCACCAAACGCTCTTTATTGGCGATTGCTGCCAAATTTAAAACTCGCATTGCAATAAAAACCAGCACCTATTAACTTTTACTGCAACAACACCCTATTCAGCACCCGCCCGACCCACAAGGTAAAGGGCCGAAAAGGAAGCAGACCATGAGCATGCTCAAAGACCCATCCAGCAAATATCGCGCATTCGAGCCGGTAGATATTCCCGATCGCCAGTGGCCATCGCGCACGCTTACCGAAGTACCGATCTGGTGCAGCTCCGACCTGCGCGACGGCAATCAGTCACTGATCGAGCCCATGGACCCTGCGCGCAAGCTGAAATTCTTCCAGACCCTGGTCAAGGTTGGCGTCAAGCAGATCGAAGTAGCCTTTCCATCAGCCTCCAAGGCCGACTTCGACTTTGTGCGCAGCCTGATCGACGATGGTCACATCCCCGATGACGTAACCATCCAGGTGCTCACCCAAGCGCGCGAAGATCTGATCAGACGCACCTTCGAATCCGTGCGTGGCGCCAAGAAAGCCATCATCCACGTGTACAACGCCACCGCGCCGAGCTTTCGCCGCATCGTGTTCAACCAGGACAAGAAAGGCGTCGTGGACATCGCCATCAACGCCGCCACCCTGATCAAACAGCTGGCCGCAGAACAGTCCGATACCCAATGGACCTTCCAGTACTCGCCGGAGATCTTCACCTCCACCGAACTGGAGTTTGCCGTAGAGGTCTGTGACGCCGTACTCGACGTATGGCAGCCGACGCCCGACAACAAGGTCATCCTCAATCTGCCCGCCACGGTCGAAATTGCCACACCCAATCATTATGCCGATCAGATCGAATGGTTCGGCCGGCACATCAGCCGCCGTGACAGTGTGCTGATCAGCTTGCATACCCATAACGACCGCGGCACCGGCGTCGCCGCCACAGAACTCGGCCTTCTTGCGGGAGCTGACAGGGTCGAGGGCTGCCTGTTCGGTAATGGCGAGCGCACAGGCAACGTCGACCTGGTTACCCTGGCGCTGAACTTCTATACCCAGGGCATTCATCCGCAGCTGGACTTTTCCGATATCGATGCCGTGCGCAAGGTAGTCGAAGAGTGCAACCAGCTGTCCGTGCACCCAAGACATCCCTATGTCGGTGATCTGGTGCACACCGCGTTCTCGGGTTCGCACCAGGACGCCATTCGCAAGGGCTTTGCCCAACGCAAACCCGACTCCCTGTGGGAAGTGCCCTACCTGCCGATCGACCCCGAAGATATCGGCCGCAGCTATGACGCGGTCATTCGAGTCAATAGTCAGTCAGGCAAGGGTGGTATCAGCTACCTGCTCGAGCAAGGCTATGGCATCAGCCTGCCACGCCGTATGCAGATCGAATTCAGCCAGGTTGTGCAAGGCGAAACTGACCGGCTCGGCCTGGAGATGAGTGGCGCGCAGATCCATGAGCTGCTGGATCGGGAATACGTGCAGGCAACCAGTCCCTACGCGCTGATCCGACACAGACTGCAGGAAGAAAACGGCACCAGTGCCGTCGACGTCGAGGTCCTGAACCAGGGCGAAACCTTGCACTGGCGTGGGCTGGGCAAGGGGCCTCTCGAAGCACTCGTTGCAGGGTTACCCGTATCGGTCGAGATAATGGATTACCACGAGCATTCCATTGGCTCCGGCACCAATGCCAAGGCAGCGGCCTATGTGGAAATTCGTCTTAACAGCGGCCGCCCCTTACACGGCATTGGAATCGACGAAAACCTGACCACGGCCAGCTTCCGCGCGCTGTTCAGCGCCCTCAACCGCGCCCTGCGCCAGGCCGAAGCGCAAGCTGCCTGATCGGTGCCCAACACCAACGCGCCGGGATAAAAGCTCGGCGCGTCATATCGGGTTCGCTCGCTGCAGCCGCCCCGACATATCCAGTTAAATCCCCTGCGCTTGTCAAAAGAAATGTCGCCCCCATAATACACTCCACATTCTGCACCCACTGATGCAGGCAACAAGGAGTCGTACCAGATGTCTCGATCCCCGCTTCTCACGCCCATTCGCCTGGGCAGCCTTGATCTGCCAAACCGCGTGATCATGGCACCCCTAACTCGTCAGCGAAGCAAGCAGCCTGGCAACATACCCTATGAGTTGAACGCCACCTATTACGCCCAGCGCGCCAACGCAGGCCTGATCATCAGCGAAGCTGTACAGATCAGCCCTGAAGGCCAGGGCTACGCCTGGACGCCAGGCATTCACAGCGCCGAGCAGGTTGCTGGCTGGAAACAGATTACCCAGGCCGTACATGAAGCCGATGGTCGTATTTTCCTGCAGCTGTGGCACGTGGGCCGCATCTCCCACCCGCTACTGCAGCCCGACGGCGCTGATCCTGTCGCTCCCTCGGCCATTCAGGCCAAAGCCGAGTGCTACGTTCAGGAGGCTGACGGCAGTCATCACAAGGCACCGACCGCCATGCCTCGCGCGCTTGAAACCGAGGAGCTTCCCCGGATAGTTGCCGACTATGCCAAAGCGACTCGCAACGCACTGGATGCAGATTTCGATGGTGTGGAAGTGCACGCAGCGAACGGCTACTTGCTTGATCAGTTTCTGTGCTCCAACAGCAATCAGCGGACCGACGGTTACGGCGGCAGCCTCGAGAACCGCGTGCGTCTGGTGCTGGAGGTAGTCGATGCGGTAATTGAGGCCACGGGGGACAGTGGCCGGGTCGGCATTCGCATTTCCCCCATGGGTACCTTCAACGGCGTGGACGATGCAAACCCCAGGGAAACGTTCAGTTATCTTCTGCGCGAACTCAATACACGCAATCTGGCCTATTTGCATGTCAATCGCCCTGATTGGGTCGGCGGTGTCTACGAAGGTTTTGACGCGTTACTTGAAACCCTGCGTGAGCTGTATGACGGCCGCCTGATTCTGGCTGGTGGCATGACCGCAGAGTCCGGCGCACAGGCAGTGGAAGACGGCCTGGCGGATGTGATCGCCTTTGGACGCCCCTACATCGCCAATCCTGACCTCGTTCAGCGCATCAAGGCTCGTGCGCCCTGGAACGAGATCAACCCGGCCACTCTGTATGGTGGGGCCGAGGTGGGTTATACCGATTACCCGACGATGGTTCAGACCGCATCCTGAGTCGCGCCCAATAAAAAACCCGGCCAGAGAGCCGGGTTTTTTATTGCACAGATTCAATCAGCACAGCCAATGGCTTATCGCTTCTTGTCCTTGCGCTTCTTTTCTTCTTTCTTGTGATGGCTCATCAGGCGCCGCTTCTTGTTCACCTGGCGATCGGTCAACCCTGTCTTGCGATCGGCAAAGGGATTCTCGCCGCCCTTGTACTCAACCCGAATCGGCGTACCCGCCATGCCCAGCACCTTGCGAAAGGTATTTTCCAGATACTTGGTGTAAGACTGCGGAACGTTCTCCACCTGATTGCCGTGAATGATGATGATCGGCGGATTGGAACCACCCAGGTGCGCATAGCGCAGCTTGATACGGCGACTGTTGACGACCGGCGGCTGGTGGTTGGCTACGGCATCTTCAAGGATCTGCGTCATGCGATTGGTCGGCACCTTGGTCATGGCGCTGGCAAAGGCCTTGTCGACTGACTTGTAGAGGAGCCCCACGCCACTGCCATGCAGTGCCGAAATAAAGTGCAGGTCGGCGAACTGGGCGAAAATCAGACGGCGTTGCAGCTCGATCTTCACGTAGTCTTTCTCGCGCTCATCCATGCCGTCCCATTTGTTGACAGCAATCACCAGCGCGCGCCCGGCATCCAGCACAAAGCCCAGCAGGTGCAAATCCTGCTCCACAACGCCTTCGCGGGCATCAATGACGAAGATGACCACGTTGGAATCCTCGATCGCCTGCAGGGTCTTGATCACCGAGAACTTTTCGACCGCCTCCGATACCCTGCCGCGCTTGCGCACCCCCGCAGTGTCAATCAATGTGTAGGGCTTTTCAAAGCGCTCATAGGGAATATAGATGGTGTCGCGAGTGGTGCCGGCCTGGTCGAATACCACCACCCGGTCTTCGCCGAGCATGCGGTTGACCAGGGTCGACTTGCCCACATTGGGCCTGCCGATTACCGCAATCTTTGTACCAATCGCCTCAACGATACGCGGCGCTTTACCCTCCTCGCCTTCGGCCAAAGGCTCCTGGGCAAGACTGCCAATACCATTTTCACCAAACACCATCTCGAGCATCGGATTGATGTTGCGACCATGGGCTGCGGCAATACCGATTGGCGAGCCGAGGCCGAGCTTGGAAAATTCACCCTGGATCGAATCCTGATCGGCACCGTCAATCTTGTTGGCAATAAGGTAGGTATGCTTGTTGCGCTTGCGCAGATGCTGGGCAATCAACTCGTCCGCCGCCGTTCTACCTGCGCGCGAATCGACCAGAAAGAGGACCGCATCGGCCTCTTCTATAGCCTGCAGGGACTGCCCGGCCATAATCATGTCGAGACCCTGCTCATCACCGCTGATGCCCCCGGTATCGACCAGGATATACCGCTGGCCCTGCCAGCTCGCCTCGCCGTACTGGCGATCACGGGTAAGGCCGGCTACATCGGCAACAATTGCGTCACGACTCTTGGTCAGACGATTGAATAACGTGGACTTGCCGACATTGGGCCGCCCCACGAGGGCGATTACAGGAACCATGATTACTCCGCGCACGGACTACCGTGCAATAAACGAAAACGGCCGCTGCGCCATTTCAGGGGGCAGCGGCCGGGAAAGTATAGCTTTATTTGGATCTAAGGGAGCGTCAACGCCACCAGATCACCACTATTGCCGTACACATACAGGGTGTCGCCGAGCACTATAGCGGGTGCCCGAACGCCATCACCATCCACCCGCACGCGGCCAACCATACGGCCATCGGTCTGAGCAAGCAGATGCACATAACCGTCAAAGTCGGCTACGGCGATGTAGCTGCTGAACGCTACCGGTGCAGTGAGGTTACGACGCATGAGGCTGTCGTTGACCCAGAGAGACTCGCCGCGAGACCGGTCCAGAGCTTCAACCCGCCCGTCCGCATGGCTGACATAGACACTGCCGAAACCTTCGCCGGGTCCAACCAGACTCGAAGCTTCTTTCTGCCAGCGAACAGTGCCCGACGCCACGTCAACGGCGGCAAGAGCACCCTGGTAACTGGTCACATACAGGGTCTCGTCAATCAGCAGCATTTGTCCATCAACGTCGACCATCCGCTCGAGCTCGGTACGACCCTGCGGTTGCGCGACTCGTGCCTCCATGATCGGCAAGCCGGTATCGGCCGCCAGACCCACCACTCGACCACTGGAAAGGCCCGCAAACACTCGCCCGCGGGAAATCAACGGAGTGCTGTGTCCACGAAGGGTCAGTACCGGCACACTGGATTCATAGATCCAGCGCTGGCTGCCGTCACTAATATCCAGCGCAGTGATCTTGTCATCCAGGGTCTGCACCACAACGACATCACCGTTGGTCTGCGGTGGGGCGAGGACCTCGCTCGAGACCCGTGTACGCCACATTTCCGAGCCATCCGCTTCATCCAGAACGATCACTTCGCCGTCCAGCGTACCAACCATGATACGACCGCCACCGGTGCCCACAGCACCCGAGACACGCTCATCAAGCTTGACCTGCCACATTACCTCGCCGGTATCGCGGTCCATTGCAACTACACGCCCCTTCGCGTCGGCTGCATAGAGAGTCAAACCGTCCAGCGATGGCATCAACTGGTTGTACAATTTGCCCTGGCCAGCACCAATGTTGCGTTTCCAGTTGCGCTCCAACTCTACTTCAGCGGTGAAATCCTGCAGCTCTGCCGGGGCGAGTTCTTTCTTGCCGGAACCACTGCAGCCTGCAACCAGCAGAGCCGCCATGGTTATGGCCAAATACGGGAACTTCAGTTTCACTAGGCTTCCTCCGCCAGATCATCAAGCTTCAACTGTAATTGCGGGCGTGCCTGGGGATCTTCGAGTGCCGCCAGGGCAGCCTGGTAGGCAGTACGGGCATCGTTTTCGCGACCGAGATCAAGCAACAGGTCGCCGCGTATTTCCTCACGACTGGCCAGCAAGGCACCGGTGACGTCACCGATGAGCACCTCAAGTGCTTCTTCGGCGCGATCCTGGGCGGCAAGAACGCGCGCAAGACGTTGGCGGGCGACCTCTTCCAGTACCGGATCCCCCGCATCGCCAACAATTTCATTCAGCAATTCTTCAGCTGCAGGCAGATCCTCTGCTTCCACGGCCAGTCTGGCCTGCATCAATGCAGCAAACTGGGCATAACGAGTACCGCTGTACTCGTCACGTATCTGCTCGGCCAGTTCTGCGCCGCGAGCTCGATCCTCGGTACCACCATCTGCCAACACCGACTCCAGCATTGTCTGATAGAGCGCCGAGGCGTTGGCAGCCTGGTTATCCTGATAGTTGTTCCAGCCCTGCCAGCCAAATACGCCAGCCAGGGCAATAACAACACCGGTCAGCAGAGGCACGCCGTGCTTGTTCCACAATTCCTTGATCTTTTCTACCTGTTCTTCTTCTGTCTCGTACGTCACCCCAGACTCCTTGCCTGAACGAAGCGGCTGCTTGCGCTTAAAATAATTGTTGAAGACGTGCCGGCAGCTCGTGCCAGGCAATATTTTCCTGCTGCGCATCACTGCGCAGCGGTTTGATCCCGATCTGTTCTGCCGCCGCTTCATCTTCGCCCAGAATCAGTGCAAAGAGAGCACCGGACTTGTCGGCCTTCTTGAATTGGCTCTTGAAGCTGCCGCCGCCACAATGCACGACCAGACGAACGCCCGGCAAAGCGTCACGTAGCTGTTCTGCAAGCCTGAAACTCGCAACCGCCGCTGCGTCTCCCAAAGTGACAAAGTAGACATCCACCTGTCGCGCCAGCTCGGCCGGCACCCGATCCAATGTCTGAATCAGCAGCAGCAAACGTTCAATGCCCATGGCAAAACCAACGGCTGTGGCTGGCTTGCCGCCCAATTGCTCGACCAGACCATCGTAGCGACCACCTGCACACACCGTTCCCTGAGCGCCCAGCTTGTCGGTGACCCATTCGAACACTGTCAGCCCGTAATAGTCCAGCCCGCGTACCAGGCGCGGATTGATCACGTAAGGCACACCTGCGGCATCAAGCAACGCTAGCAACCCTTCGAAGTGCAGCCGTGCGTCTTGATTCAGAAAATCGGCCAGCCGCGGCGCATCAGCCAGCAGCGCCTGAGTGGTAGGGTTCTTGCTGTCGAGCACGCGCAGCGGATTACTCTCAAGACGGCGCTGGCTGTCCTCGTCAAGCTGATCAAAACGTTCACGTAGATAAGCCACCAGCTCATCACGATAGCGGGCGCGATCGTCGCTGCTGCCAAGGCTGTTAAGCTCCAGAGTGACCGCGTCCTGCAGGCCCAGTTGCTTCCAGAGCCGCCAGCTCAACAGAATCAGTTCTGCATCAATATCCGGCCCGCTGATGTTGAAGGTTTCCACGCCAATCTGATTGAACTGACGATAGCGACCCTTCTGCGGGCGCTCGTGACGAAACATCGGGCCGGCGTACCAGACCTTCTGGCTTATGCCGCCACCCAGCAGGCCGTGCTCGAGCATGGCGCGCACACAACCGGCGGTGCCCTCCGGGCGCAATGTCAGCGAGTCGCCATTGCGATCAGCAAAGGTGTACATCTCTTTCTCGACGATATCAGTTACTTCACCAATCGAGCGCTTGAACAGCTCAGTAGGCTCGACGATCGGCATGCGCACCTGCTGGTACCCGTAACCAGTCAATAGATCAGCTACTGTTCTTTCAAAGTACTGCCATAAAGCGCTGTCGGCGGGCAGTACGTCGTTCATGCCGCGCACGGCTTGCAGGGTCTTCAATGCATCTTTCCTTAATCAGCCACGGGCGATGGTATTGGCTTCCAGCGCCTGTTTGGCAGCAATCTTGTCTCGAATGAGTTTTTCCAGCGTGTCGACCAGGTGAACATTATCGACTTTCTGGTCCGGCGTGCCGCCGACGTAAATCAGGTTGTTCGGAGAGCCACCTGTCAGACCGATATCAGCCTCTTTGGCTTCGCCGGGCCCGTTCACCACGCAACCAATCACTGCCACATCCAGAGGTACCACGACATCCTCGAGTCGTGCCTCGAGCTCATTCATGGTCTTGATCACGTCGAAGTTCTGACGCGAGCAGCTTGGACAAGCGATAAAATTGATGCCCCGCGAGCGCAGGCGCAGTGACTTGAGCAGGTCGTAGCCTACCTTGATCTCTTCCACCGGATCGGCAGCCAGAGAAATTCGGATGGTGTCTCCGATCCCCTCGGCAAGCAGCATGCCCAGACCCACGGCAGATTTGACCGTGCCCGAACGCAGCGCACCCGCCTCGGTAATACCCAGATGCAATGGCTGATCGATCTGCGCAGCCAGCAACCGGTAGGCACCCACGGCCATGAACACGTCTGATGCCTTAACGCTAACCTTGAAGTCCTGAAAATCCAGCTTGTCGAGATACTCGACGTGACGCAACGCAGACTCCACCAGGGCCTCTGGCGTCGGCTCTCCGTATTTTTTCTGCAGGTCTTTTTCCAGGGAGCCTGCGTTCACACCTATGCGAATAGGGATACCATTGTGACGCGCAGCGTCAACAACCGCGCGAACCCTGTCTTCACGCCCGATATTACCCGGATTGATGCGCAAACAATCAACGCCCAACTCGGCGACTCGAAGCGCGATCTTGTAGTCAAAATGAATATCCGCAACCAGCGGCATGGCAGTCTGCTTGCGGATCTCGCCGAATGCTTCTGCAGCTTCCATGCTGGGCACCGAAACCCTGACGATGTCTGCACCTACAGCCTCCAGCTGCCTGATCTGGGCAACTGTGGCGGCCACATCACAGGTTTCTGTATTGGTCATGCTCTGCACGGAGATGGGCGCATCGCCGCCGACCAGGACCGACCCAACCCGGATCTGCCGTGACACTCTGCGCTTGATGGGTGACTCGTGATGCATCGCGTAGCTCCTTCAGCCCAGGCGCAGGCGAACAACGCCCGATTCGCGGACGCTTTGCGTGTCCACCGGCTCGCCATTGAAGGCAATTGTTGAAACGGCCTCAACCGCGCCGATTACCACCTCTATTGGCCCCTGATGATCGATTGACAGCGACTGACCTGCCTGCATAAGGCCGCTGTGCAAGGAGTCGCCACCTGGGGTCCTGACCTGCACCCAACAGTCACCGGTGAACTGCATCTGCAACCCGCTACCCGCCACTGCCGGCTGCTCTTGACTTTCCACAACAGGCTCTTGCTCGACAACCGCCGTAGGCTGCGGCTGTTCAACCTGATCCAGCGCAGCCTGTGGCTCCTCAACAGGAATCTCGGCCGCACCATCAGACATTGTTCCGTCGTCTGGCACTGCGAGGTTACCAGTGGCGTCTGCCGGGCCCTCAGCGTCTGTCACCGAAGTCACCGGATCGGGAACCGACATAGCAGCTTCACCGGGCGGCGAGGGCTCCGAGGCAAAATTCTCGGGCAACGCCAGCGCATCTACCTCAACCTCATCAAGGGCCTGACCAGCGATACTGGACACATCCTCGACAGAACGCGTCGGCTGGCTGTCGTACCACCAAAGGAGAATGGAGGCCAGGATGGCCAGAGCGACGATCACCGTTGTCCAGGTCACCAGCATACCGCCCGCCTTGCCCGGCTTGGTCATCTTGTCGATGCCGCTGACCTGACGCTCACGCACTTCAATACCCCGTGACCGGTCGTATTCCAGCACCAACCGGTTGGCGTCCAGGCCCAACAAGCGAGCATAGCTGCGCACATAGCCACGGGCGAAGGTGTCCCCAGGTAACTGATCGAAGCGTCCGGCTTCAAGATGAACCAGTATTTTCTCCGGAAGCCGCAAACTGGTCGCCGCCTCGGCAGTGCTCAGCCCCTTGGCTTCACGCGCTGCCTGCAAGGTGGCGCCGGGATGGGCCATCCGTCCGTCGTCAGGCCGAAATTCACCATTTGGCGGCATCGCATCTCGCTGCTCTGTACTCATGATTGATCTGCTGCCTTCAATGCTTGCGCTTCCGGGCTTGTTGGATACAGGCGACGCAACTGCAGCGCGTAGCTTGCAGCGCGATTGTGATCTTCAAACCGCCGTGCCAGCTGAATGCCTAGCCAGAGGCTGGCGGCATTCTGCCCGGAAAACTGGGTGAAATTGCGATAGTAGTCCCATGCCGGGACATAATTCTGCTGAGAGAACTCGATCTTTGCCATCTCCAGCAGTGCCAGAGGTTGCCGGCTATTCAATCGCAGGGCACGCTCGAAGCTCGCCTTGGCTTCCTCCGGCTGGTCCATGCGCTGATAAGTCAGACCGATATTCTCAAATACCCTGGAGCGCTCACCATACAAAGTGTCCTGCGCTGCCTGCTCGAAGTAACCCAGAGCATCCTGATAGCGCTCTTCACTGAGCAGGAAAACCCCATAATTGTTCAATATTCTCGGATTGGCCGGCTCACTGGCCAGAGCATCCCGATAATGCTTGTCAGCCGAACCGGTTTCACCTTCCTGCTGAAACACCATCGCCAGCGCCAGGTGTGCAGCAGCCGAGCGAGGATCCAGTTTCAGTGCTTCGCTGAGTGGCGCCTTGGCACTTTCTGTTTCGCCTTCGCGAAGATAGCCAAGGCCCAGCTGAATATACGCATCACGCCCGGCGTCCGGATCAGGCTTGTTTTTTTGCGGCTGGTCGCTGGTTGTTACACACCCGCTGAGGGCGATGGCCGTTAACAATGTTACCGCGATCATCATTCTGTTCATCACAATCGATCCTCGGTTGGATGGCTTACCGGTCCGCGCTGGAGGGCTGCTCCACAGGCTGCCCGTCGACCGGTAATTCTCTTAGAGCGATGTAGCGTTCGCTGCGTCGGGTACGATCCATGACCTGCCCGACCAGTTGGCCACAGGCGGCATCGATATCTTCACCCCGGGTGGTCCGAACGGTAACGTTGTAACCCGCCTTGTGCAGCATATCCTGAAAGCGGCGAATACTGTTGTTACTTGGCCGCTCGTAACCCGAATGGGGAAAGGGATTGAATGGGATGAGATTGATCTTGCACGGCGTTTCGCGGAGCAGCTCAATCATCTCTTCGGCATGTTCCGGCTGATCATTGATGTCCTTGAGCATGGTGTACTCGATGGTCAACACCCGCTTCTCGCCCAGTCTGGCCATATATCGATTGCAGGCGGGCAGTAGAACTTCCAGCGGATACTTCTTGTTCAGCGGGACCAGCTGGTTACGCAGGGCGTTGTTGGGTGCATGCAGCGACAAGGCCAATGCTACGTCAGTCACCTCGCCCAGCTTCTCGATCATCGGCACGACACCGGAGGTCGACAGCGTAACCTTGCGCTTGGATATCCCATAACCCAGATCATCCATCATCAACAACATGGCATCGAGCACATTGTCGAAGTTCAGTAGTGGCTCACCCATGCCCATCATCACCACGTTGGTAATGGCGCGGTCCGTCTTGGCCGGGATACTGCCGAACGACTTGTTGGCGATCCAGACCTGGCCGATGATTTCAGCCACGCTCAGATCACTATTGAAACCCTGCTTGCCGGTAGAGCAGAAACTGCAGTCCAGCGCACATCCCGCTTGGGAAGACACACACAAGGTGCCCCGCCCATTCTGAGGGATGTAGACAGTCTCCACACAGCTGCCAGAGGCAACGCGTACGACCCACTTGCGTGTGCCGTCGGTGGAGATATCTTCGCTGACCACTTCCGGCGGACGAATCTCGGCGCAGGCTGCGAGCTTTTCACGCAGCGCCTTGCTGACATTCGTCATTTCGTCGAAATTACCGACACCCTGGTGATGAATCCACTTCATAAGCTGTCCGGCACGGAAGCGCTTTTCCCCGAGGCTCTCGAAGAAGGCTTCCATTTTCGGCTGGGTCAGACCCAGCAGATTAACTTTGCCGTTGGCATTGGTTGTAGCAGTCACATCATCACCCTGGTGTTGAAAGTCGTCTCAGCCGCGCGGGCAAAGATCAGTTTCTGCGAAAAAATAACCGATTTCGCGAGCCGCTGAGGTAGTGGAATCCGAACCATGTACAGCGTTGGCATCGATGGATTCAGCGAAATCAGCGCGAATGGTGCCTGCGTCGGCTTCCTTGGGGTTGGTGGCGCCCATCAGTTCACGGTTCTTCAGCACGGCGCCTTCGCCTTCCAGCACCTGCACAACAACCGGACCGGAGGTCATGAAGCCAACCAGATCCTTGAAGAAGGGACGTGCACTGTGCTCGGCATAGAAGCCTTCAGCATCGGACTGGGACAGCTGAACCATCTTGGCAGCCACAACGCTCAGACCCGCCTTCTCGAAACGGCTGATGATCTGACCAACAACATTCTTGGCAACGGCGTCGGGCTTGATGATGGACAGGGTACGTTCTACGGCCATGGAAAACTCTCCAGAAAATAATTGTGAGGTGAGAAATTTTACGAAATTGTTAACCCGCGGATTATACGCAGGTTAGAGGGAAATACATACCGGCCAGCAGATTCACCAGCCTAGCGCGAGGGGGCAACCGGTTCAGCCGCCCTGGCGCAACCTGGGAACCACAGTGCAGAGTATCTGCGCAGCACGTTTCACTTCGTCGGCCGAGGTAAAGCGACCCAACGAGAGACGCAGCGACCCCTGGGCAAGCGCATTGGACATACCCAGTGCACGCAGCACATAGGATGGCTCAACCGAGGCAGAAGTACAGGCCGAACCCGAAGATAGAGCCAGATCTTTCAAGGCAAGAAGCAGTAGCTCCCCGTCCACTCCGGCAAAGGCAAGATTGAGGTTGTGCGGTATGCGACGCTCACGGCTACCATTGAGAAACACCTCGGGCAACTCGGCCAGACCGGCCAGCAACAGGTCGCGCAGGTCGCTAATGCGCTGATGTTCCTGGTCCATCAATTCCCCGGCCAGAGCAAAACAGGCTCCCATACCGACAATCTGATGGGTGGGCAGGGTACCTGAACGCATGCCACGCTCGTGACCACCCCCGTGAATCTGCGCCTCAAGCCGCAGGGAGGGATCACGGCGCACGTAGAGCGCTCCAACACCCTTGGGCCCGTAGGTCTTGTGGGCACAGAAGGACATGAGATCAACCGGTAACTGATGCAGATCGATCGGCAGCTTTCCAGTGGACTGCGCCGCGTCCACATGCATCAACGCCCCCCCTGAGCGGGCAATATGACCCAGAGCCGCAATATCGTTGATGGTGCCAATCTCGTTGTTTACGTGCATAAGCGATACAAGAATGGTGTCCTCGCGCATCGCCTGCTGTAGTTGCTGCGGCTCGATGATCCCCGAAGCTTCCGGTTTGAGCCAGGTCACTTCGAAACCCTCACGCTCCAGTTGATGACAACTATCGAGCACCGCCTTGTGCTCGATCTGCGACGTGATGATATGCCGTCCACGCTCGGCACGACAGCGCGCCGCACCCTTGATCGCCAGATTATCGGACTCGGTCGCGCCAGAGGTCCAGACTATTTCCCGCGGGTCGGCACCCACCAGGTCAGCTACCTGGCGCCGCGCAAGCTCTACCGCCTCCTCGGCCTTCCAGCCGTAGATGTGTGAGCGTGAAGCCGGGTTAGCAAAATTGCCGTCCATCGTCAGACAACCCATCATCTTTTCGGCAACCGCAGGGTCAACCGGGGTAGTGGCGGCGTAATCGAGATAGATCGGCAACATCGGCATCGTGTCCTATAAACGCCCAGCATCGCTGGCATCATCGGATTTGGCTTCAACGCTATCGACTTCAGCCTTGAGCAGATCGAAATCCTCGCCGCCCAGCACTGGCAGCTCCTTGGCACAGTAATCACTGCCAAGCTCGCCCAGGGCGTGGCACATACCTTCCAGGCGACTGTCCACCGCCTGCATATGGTCAAGCATCTGACCGATTGCCCGAGCTACCGGGTCAGGCGTATCACGGGTGACCCCATAGGCATCGAAACCGAGCTTTTCGGCCATGGCCTGACGCTTGGCGCATTGCTCGTCGGCACGCTTATCCGACTCCTTGAGAATGACACGACCAGGTATACCCACCGCAGTTGCACCAGCAGGCACAGCCTTGGTGACTACCGCATTGGATCCGATCTTGGCACCGGCACCCACCGTGAAAGGCCCCAGCACCTTGGCCCCGGCACCCACAACCACACCGTCTTCCAGGGTTGGATGGCGCTTGCCCTTATCCCAACTGGTGCCACCCAGAGTGACCCCCTGATACAGCGTTACATCATTACCGATCTCGGCCGTCTCGCCGATGACCACCCCCATGCCGTGGTCAATAAAGAAACGGCGACCCAGTTTCGCGCCGGGATGAATCTCGATACCGGTCGCCCAGCGGGCGAAGTTCGACACCATGCGCGCTACCAGTCTGGCGTTACGCACCCACAGCGCATGGGCCAGTCGATGCAACCAGATGGCGTGCAGCCCGGGATAGCAGAACAGCACCTCCACGGTGCTGCGTGCTGCCGGATCCCGGTGGAACACACTGGCAATATCTTCCTTCATACGCTTGAACATGGTTAACGTCTCCGCTCACCGGTCGCTTTCACGCCGATGGCTTTCTGTGTTTCGGTAAGGATGCCACGCAGAATGTTCATTTCCATCCGATTTATCCGGATCCGGCCATACAGGCGGCGCAGTCGTGGCATCAATTGTCTGGGTTTCTGCGGGTCGAGGAAGCCGATTTCAACCAGCACCTGCTGCAGATGGCCAAAATATTGCTCCATCTCCTCGGCAGTAGTGGGAATTTCGTTCTGGGTTGCCGTGGTTTCGATCTTTTGCATGTGGGTAGGCTGGTCCTGACGCTTGAGCACCAGCATACGCAGTTCATAGGCCAGAACCTGTACCGCGGCCGCCAGATTCAAAGAGCTGAAGTCCGGATTCGAAGGTATATGCACATGGAACTGGCAACGCTGCAGCTCTTCGCTAGTCAGGCCGGAATCTTCCCGTCCGAATACCAGCGCCACCTGTGCACCCGGCAGCTCGGCTATCTGATCGAGCACCTTTTCCGCCGCTTCGCGAGGGTCTACTACCGGCCAGGGGATGCGCCTGTCCCGCGCACTTGTACCCATCACCAGCACGCAGTCGGCGATAGCTTCCTCAAGGGTGGGGACAATCAAGGCGCCTTCGAGCACATCGTCGGCTCCGGCCCCGCGTGCAGCGGCATTGGGATCCGGAAAACGCTGCGGATCGACCAGTACCAAGCGGGTGAGCCCCATATTTTTCATTGCGCGGGCCGCGCCACCGATATTGCCGGGATGACTGGTATTGACCAGAACCACTCGAACGTTGTCCAGCACGTAAGCACTCCACGACGGTTGCGCCGGTTGGCGAGGAACCGCACATCTTACAAAAGCCAGCACACAAAGGCCATGATGCATTCATGTTGGCTGGCTTATCTGCTACAATTTCTGGCTCTTCGAAACCCCCTAATCAGAGACACCCGTATGCAGCCCATGTTGAACATCGCCCTGCGCGCCGCACGCAGCGCAGGAGAACTGATCTATCGCTCCGTAGAGCGGCTTGACGTTCTGACCGTCAACGAGAAAGAGGCCAACGATTACGTTACCGAAGTTGACCGGGCTGCCGAACAGACCATCATCGCCCATCTGCGCAAGGCCTACCCGAATCACGGCATTCATGCCGAGGAATCCGGCTTTCAGCCTGGCCAGGGTGACGGCGCCGACATTGTCTGGATCATCGATCCGCTGGACGGCACTACCAACTTTATCCGCGGTATTCCTCACTATGCAGTCAGCATCGCCTGCCGCATCAAGGGCAGAATTGAACACGCAGTTGTGCTGGACCCGGTTCGCCAGGAAGAATTCACCGCCAGCCGCGGCCGCGGAGCGTCCCTCAACGGCAAGCGCTTGCGGGTAACCTCACGCAAGACACTGGACGGTGCGCTCCTGGGCACGGGCTTCCCGTTCCGCCAGAACCAGATGGAATCACTGGACAACTACCTGGGCATGTTCCGCAGCCTGGTTGGCCAGACCGCCGGCATCCGCCGCTGCGGCGCAGCCAGCCTGGATTTGGCCTATGTGGCAGCTGGCCGCTATGACGCCTTCTGGGAGGCCGGCCTGGCCGAGTGGGACATGGCAGCTGGCACACTGCTGATTCAGGAAGCAGGCGGCCTGGTCAGCGACTTCACCGGTGACCACCACTTCCTGGAGAAAGGCCATATCGTGGCCGGCAACCCCAAGTGCTTCAAGGCGGTACTGACTGCCATTCAGCCGCACCTGGCGCCAGGCATGAAGCGCTAAGGCGCTTCAGCCAGCTGCAAGCTTCAAGCTTCCAGCGGCAAGCGGCAAGCTTCAAGCAGGCCGGAGTGGCTCGAAGCTGGAAGCAAAAAAGGTTCTTCGCTTTGGTCCGTATCGCAACGGACTTTAGCCAAGAACCTTTTTTTACGTCTGCACGGCCAGCTTGAAGCTTACCGCTTGTCGCTTGAGGCTTGAGGCTTCTAGCTTTTAGCTTGCCGCTTGCCGCTTGAAACTTGCCGCTCGGCGGCGTGCTGCCGTTAGGGGCGGTCGTCCACTTCTTCTTCAATCTGCGGCGGAATCAGATCTTCGCGGGTCAGGTTCATCGTCATCAACAGGCCGTTGGCCACATAGATAGACGAATAGGTACCGATACCCACACCGATGATCAGCGCCAGCGCAAAACCCTGGATATTCTCGCCACCGAAAAAGTACAGCGCGAAAAGTACCAGCAAGGTCGATGCCGATGTTGCCAAGGTTCGCGCCAGCGTCTGAGTAGTGGATACGTTGATCACTTCTTCCAGATCGGCATTGCGCATCACTCGCAGGTTTTCCCGGACCCGGTCAAACACCACGATAGTATCGTTCAGCGAATAACCGATCACCGCCAGCAATGCCGCCAGCACCGTCAGATCGAAGGACAAGCCGAAGAACGAGAAGATACCCAGCGTGAAAATCACGTCGTGAACCAGCGCCACGATGGAGGCCACGGCGAACTTCATCTGAAAACGCAGCGAGACGTAGAGCAGGATTCCGCCCATCGCCAGCAGCATGCCCAGGCCGCCCTGATCACGCAGCTCTTCACCTACCTGCGGCCCGATGAACTCGATACGCTTGATGGTGACTTCACCGCCTTCTTCACTCTGGACGATTTCCGCGATCCGGCTACCCAGATCTGGATCTTCACTGGCCAGCCGGATCAGCACGTCGGTGGATGCACCAAAGTTCTGTACCACCGCATCGTCGTAACCCGCCGCGCGCAGGATGGTTCTAACCTCGGACAGATCCGCTGCTGACTCGTATTGCAGCTCGACCAGCGCGCCACCTGTGAAGTCGAGGCCCAGATTGAGCTGCTTGACCGCAAGGCTGGCGATGGAGCCGATCATGAGAACAACGGCGACTGCGAAGAAGAACTTGCGCAGCCCCATGAAGTTGATGCTTTTACTGGTAATCATGACGCGCTCCTCACAGCCACAGCTTCTTGATGTCACGCCCACCAATGGTCAGGTTGACCATCGCCCGGGTGACCATGATGGCACTGAACATCGATGTAAGAATGCCCAGCGAGAGCGTTACCGCAAAGCCCTTGATCGGACCGGAGCCCATGGCAAACAGGATCACACCCACCAGCAGGGTTGTAAGGCTGCCGTCGATGATCGCAGAAAATGCCTTGTCGTAACCTTCGTGGATAGCCCGTTGCGCTGATACTCCACCGGCAATTTCCTCCTTGATACGGGAAAAGATCAGCACGTTGGCGTCCACCGCCATACCCAGCGTCAACACGATACCCGCAATACCCGGCAACGTCAGCGTGGCGCCCAGCAGAGACATCAGAGCCAGTAGCAGCACCAGGTTGAAGCTCAACGCAATCCCCGCGAACACCCCAAAAACCTTGTACAGAATCAGCATGAAGATCAGCACAAGCACGAAACCGGCTTGCGTGGCCGATATGCCTTTGGCGATGTTCTCCGCACCCAGGCTCGGACCTACGGTACGCTCTTCAACGAAGTACATCGGCGCTGCCAGACCACCGGCACGAAGCAACAAGGCCAGTTCAGAAGATTCTGCAGGCGAATCCAGCCCGGTAATCCGGAACTGGTTGCCCAGCGTACTCTGAATAGTCGCCAGGCTGATGATGCTCTTTTCCTCGATAAAGGCCGGCACATCCACTTCGACCATCTCACCGTCGACTTCCTGCTGAACCTTGCGGGAAATCTGCCGTTGCTCGATGAAGATCACCGCCATACCGCGGCCCACGTTGTTGCGCGTGGCGCGGGTCATCATGTCGCCGCCAGGGCCATCCAGACGAATATTGACCTGGGGCTGACCGTTCTCGTCATAGTTGGACTGTGCATCGGTGACCTGGTCACCGGTGAGAATGATGCTGCGCTCTACGTCAGCTGGTGGCCGCTTGTCACCGCGAAAGTCAAAGGTCTCAACAGTGGCGCGTGGCGCATCCGGCTCCGCACCAAGGCGAAACTCGAGGTTCGCCGTTTTGCCCAGAATACGCTTGGCTTCGGCCGTGTCCTGCACACCTGGCAGCTCCACCACGATGCGATTGGCACCCTGACGCTGAACCAGCGGCTCTGCAACACCCAGCTCGTTCACCCGATTACGCACCGTAGTCAGGTTCTGACGCACCGAATAATCACGAATTTCTGCCATTTCGGCTTCAGTCAGGGTCAGACGCAGCACTTCCAGTTCTTCACGGCTGACGGTAGTCATCTGGAACTGGTTGTAGTCGGCACCGATCAGACGCTGTGCTTCCGACAACTGCGCCTCATCAGTAAACCCGAACTGCAGCACATTGCCCTGATTGGGCATGCTGCGATAGCGCACACGCTCCCCGCGCAACAGATTCCGGATTTCGCTTTCGTACACATTGACCCGCGCTTCAATGGCCTTGTCCATGTCCACTTCCAGCAGGAAGTGCACACCGCCAGACAGATCGAGACCCAGCTTCATGGGACCGGCGCCAATGTTCATCAGCCACTGCGGCGTGGTTGGAGCCAGATTCTGGGCAACGATGAATTCCTGGCCAAGGGTGCGGCGCACCACATCCTGCGCTGCCAGCTGGTCTGCCCGGTTGACCAGACGCACCAGCCCGGAGCGATCAAGATCGCCCAGATCAGTGCCCTTGGTCTCTATACCGGCCGACTGCAACGCGGACTCGATACGATCCAACTCACGCTGCTCGATAGTCTGACCAGTCTGTGCGCCGGAAATCTGAATAGCCGGGTCGTCCGGATAAAGGTTAGGCAATGCGTAGATCACGCCGAGCACGAGTACGGCGACGATCAGCAGGTATTTCCAGAGGGGATAACGGTTGAGCATATCGGAGCCCGATAACAATCCGGGCGCCAAAGGGCGCCCGAAGAAAGGTGGTTGGTGCGGATCAGATGGCTTTCAATGTGCCCTTGGGCAGCGCCGCTACAACAGCGCCCTTCTGGAACTTCAGCTCCTGGCCTTCGCTCACTTCCAGCACGATGAACTCGTCGGTAACTTTCTTGACCTTGCCAAGAATACCGCCGCCGGTGACAACCTCATCACCTACGCCCAGACCGCCAATCAGATTCTTGTGTTCCTTGGCGCGCTTGGCCTGGGGACGCCAGATCATCAGATAAAAGATAACCAGAAAACCGACCAGAAAAATCCACTCGAAACCACCACCCATAGGGGCTGCAGCCCCAGCTTCCTGGGCCATGGCGGCAGGTATGAAAAAGCTCATGTGACACTCCTGTAGTATTTACTCGAAAGAAAGATCAAGGGCGCTTCCAGAGCGCTTTTCAGGCCTCCAGGGGAGGTACCGGCAAGCCAATCCGAGCGTAGAAGTCGTCCACAAAGGCGCTCAATGTACCTGTTTGGATGGCACCGCGCAAACCGCTCATCAGGCGCTGGTAGTAGCGCAGATTGTGGATGGTGTTAAGCATACTGCCGAGCATTTCATCGCACTTGTCCAGATGGTGCAGATATCCGCGGGAAAAATTCTGGCAGGTGTAGCAGTCGCACGTCGGATCCAGCGTCGAAGAGTCGTGCTTGTGCACCGCGTTGCGGATCTTGATCACGCCCGCATCAACAAAGAGGTAGCCATTGCGCGCGTTGCGTGTGGGCATCACACAATCGAACATATCCACCCCGCGGCGTACCCCTTCAACCAGATCCTGGGGCTTGCCGACACCCATCAGATAGCGCGGCTTGTCGGCCGGCATGTGCTGGGGCAAGAAGTCCAGGACCTTGATCATCTCTTCCTTTGGCTCGCCGACAGACAGCCCGCCAATCGCCAGACCGTCGAAGCCGATTTCGTTCAAGCCTTCCAGCGAACGCAAACGTAGCTCTTCATGCATGCCGCCCTGCACAATCCCGAACAGCGCAGAGGGATTATCGCCGTGAGCGTCCTTGGAGCGTTTCGCCCAGCGCAGGGACAACTCCATCGAGCGGCGAGCAGTATCAACGTCCGCGGGATAGGGGGTGCACTCATCGAAGATCATTACGATATCCGAGCCCAGGTCCCGTTGAACCTGCATCGACTCCTCCGGCCCCATGAATACCTTGGCGCCATCAACCGGGGAGGAGAAATACACGCCCTCCTCCTTGATTTTGCGCATGGCGCCAAGACTGAACACCTGAAAACCGCCGGAATCGGTCAGAATCGGACCTTGCCATTGCATGAAGTCATGCAGATCCCCGTGCGCCTTGATCACCTCTGTGCCAGGGCGCAGCCACAGGTGAAAGGTATTGCCAAGAATGATTTGGGCGCCAATCGCTTCCACATCGCGGGGCAACATGCCCTTGACCGTGCCGTAGGTACCCACCGGCATGAACGCGGGGGTTTCCACCGCACCGCGGGGGAAAGTCAGCCTGCCGCGACGCGCCTTGCCGTCGGTGGCCAGCAACTCGAAGTTCATGTGACTCATGCTAGGTCCTCGGGTCCGGCCGCGGCCGGATTGCGGGTGATGAACATGGCATCACCGTAACTGAAAAAGCGGTAATGCTCCGCGACTGCTGCCTGATAGGCCGCCATGGTTTGCGTATAACCGGCAAACGCCGACACCAGCATCAGGAGCGTCGATTCCGGCAGATGGAAATTGGTCACCAGGGCGTCAACCACATGGAAGGGTCGCCCCGGGTAGATAAATATATCGGTATCGCCACTAAAGGGCTTCAGCTCGCCATCTCGGGCCGCGGTTTCAAGGGATCGCACGCTGGTGGTGCCCACTGCGATCACCCTGCCCCCGCTTGCCTTGCAGGCCTTGACCGCGTTGACCACGTCCGCGCCGACTTCCAGCCATTCGCTATGCATCTGGTGATCTTCGATACGCTCGACCCGCACGGGCTGGAAGGTGCCAGCCCCAACATGCAGGGTTACCTCAGCGCGCTGCACGCCCTTGTCGGCAATCGCCTGGAGCATTTCATTGTCAAAATGCAGGCCCGCGGTCGGCGCCGCCACCGCTCCAGCCTTCTGTGCATATACCGTCTGATAGCGCTCACGGTCCGCCGGCTCGTCGGCGCGGTCGATGTAGGGCGGTAGAGGCATATGGCCGACGCGCTCAAGCAATGGCAGTACATCTTCATCGAAGGCAAGCTCGAATAGCGCATCGTGACGCACAACCATGACCGCGACTGCACCGCCGTCGACGATAATGCGCCCACCTGCCTTGGGCGACTTGCTGGCCCGCACGTGCGCCAGCACACGCCGCGCGTCGAGCACACGCTCGACAAGTATCTCGAGCTGACCTCCAGTTTCCTTGCGACCAAAGAGCCGCGCAGGTATCACTCGGGTATTATTGAATACCATCAGATCGCCAGGCTGCAGATATTCCAGCAGATCAACGAAATGCCGGTGGGTCACCTTGCCGCTTGGACCGTCCAGGCACAAAAGACGGCTACTACGCCGCTCCGTTAGCGGGTGGTGTGCAATCAGGCTGTCTGGCAGATCGAAATGAAAGTCACTGAGACGCATGCAGAGATCGCTTCCGGACGTAGGAAAATGGCCGCACATAATAGCCGAAACCCGAACCCCGGGCCAAAGAAAGCGCATTTATTACAGCTTTCGGCATTGACCATCAACCCGCGGGATTCGTATACTCCGCGCCGTCTGTACTAAAGCACAGGCCTCGATGGCGGAATTGGTAGACGCGGCGGATTCAAAATCCGTTTCTGGTGACAGAGTGGGAGTTCGATTCTCCCTCGAGGCACCATTTGCACAGCAAATGGTCATTAAATTACAGACCCATCCCGGTGATTTCGCACCAAAGCATTCTCTTCAAGTACCGCTTGCAAAGCGTCTTCAATACTAGCAAAAGGCTATTGCCGTTTTTCGGACCTTGAAATATATTGCGTTTCCTCGGTTTTTTATGACCCGAGGTAATAAAAAATAATTCAGGAAGAATGAAAAACATGAAAATTAGAATCTTGGCTGCCGCCGCTATTGTTGCTTGTGTCTCTGTCAGTGCACCGTCCTTCGCACAATCCAAAGCTCCCGGCTCCGGCCCGAATCCATTCGTGGATTGCGGTATCGGCGCAGCTCTCTTCCCCAACACCGGTTGGGCTGCAGTTACCTCCAACGTGATCTGGGATATCGGCACCACCGCGGTAACATCTGCAACGATGAGCCCTGAAACCTGCTCGGGCAAAAATCTGGCCGCAGCACTTTTCATCAATGACACCTATGAAAGTCTGGCTGAAGAGACTGCCAAAGGTGAAGGCGAGCACCTGACTACCCTGCTGAATATTCTCGAGTGCGATGCAGCACGCCAGCCTGCAGCCATCACCAGCGCCCGTACCACTCTGTCCGGCCAGGTCGGCGCGGATGGTTTTGAAAACATGAGCCACATCGAAAAAGCCGCTGGCCTTTACGATGCCATGGATCAGGCTGTAAGCCTGAGCTGTCAGGCTTGAGTCGCCGGGTCGTCGGTGCCATGCACTGGCGACCCTCTTCCCGCGGTATCCCAGAACAATAAGACTTCCAAGTGCACCATTCCCTAGTGCGACATTTGCTCCGCCTGTTCGGCTGCCTGTTATTGATCAGCAGTCAGAACGCATTCTGCGACGAACAACCGGACGCTCTTCAGGAGTTGTCCAGCCACCCTGTCTGGCTGAATCTGCTCCACTACGAAAAAGCCGGATTGCTTCAGCCTCGCTTGCAAAGCGCGATTTCGAGCCCTGAATTCTTTCTTGCTGCCGATGGCCATCAGAACCCGCTCGCTGAACTACAGGCTACCCTTGCAGCACTGCAACAGAGTGTCGCCACGGACGATGCGGCTGGATCCCATGCCGTCTGCCGGTTTCCGGCCCGGGCGCTCTGGCTGCAGAGCCAACTCGGCACTGATCTGGAACTGCACAAGAATATTAACTGCACTGACCTCGACAAATGGACGCGGGACAATACCGTTTCGTCGGTCAGCGTGGTCTTCGCCACCGGCTATCTAGGCAATCCCGCCTCGTATTACGGCCATACCTTGCTGAAATTCAATTTTACAGGCGATGGCAGCGAGGGGGGGCTGATGGACGCAAGCCTCAATTATGGCGCCATTGTGGAAAACGATGACGATCCCGTAACCTATATCTTCAAAGGTATCTTCGGGGGTTACGACGGCGGTTTCAGCCATATCAATTTCTATTTCCACAATCACAACTATGGCGAAAATGAACTACGCGATATGTGGGAATACCAGCTAGATCTGCCCCCCGATGCCGTCGAGTTGGTTACCGCACACGCCTGGGAAGTACTCGGCAAGCGTTACACCTACTATTTTTTCCGGCGCAACTGCGCATACCGCATGGCCGAAATACTCGAAATCGTTGAGGGCCTGAAAATCGTGCCCGATAGTCGGCCCTGGACCATCCCACAAAGCCTGATCCAGAGCCTGGGCGACGCCAGTTACCAGAGCAGACCGCTTTTGTCCGAGGTGCGCTACCACCCCTCTCGTCAGTCTCGGCTATACACGAAATATCAAGCACTCAGCTCGTTCGAACAGCAACTGTTCAAACAACTGGCCCTCGAAGATATCCATTTTGAGGATGCCTCATTCACTGGCGCGGACCTGCCTTCTCGCCAGCGCATCCTGGACACCCTGCTGGATTACTATCAGTTCATACGCGATCGAGCAGCTGGCGCGGAGGACCCTGCCAACCTGGCGCACCGCGAGGCGCTGGCAATGCGTTACCAACTGCCACCTGGCTTACCGTCATTTGCCAACAAAAAGCCCGAATCCCCCCATACGGGCAGGGCTCCAAGCTGGTTTCAGTTAGGCATTACCCACAATTCCGACACTTCCCATGCCCTGTCGGTGCGTTTGAGACCCGCCTATTACGACGCTCTGGATGCAGATCATGCCCATGTAAAAAGAGCTGCACTGAGCATGGGCGATCTACGCCTGCATATTTCCGATCAGGGGATAAAGCTACGCCAATTGGACCTTATCTCCATAGCAAGCGTTAGCCCTGCTCTAACCGGGCTCCCGGGAGACACAGGCACGGCTTGGAACCTCAAGGTTGGCGTAGAACCCTTGCGCCTCGACTGCGAGCACTGCCTGGTACCACGCATACAGGCGGACAGAGGTTACGGCTACCGTTTTGATGAAAGCCTGTTTAGCACCACTTATATAGGTGCAGCAGTACAGGAAAGTCGACTTCAGGAAGGTTATGGTTTTGCCCGAATTGGGGCGCGGCTGAATCTCGCAACCGGATCGTTGTGGGAGGCGCAATTGCAGGTGGAGCATCGGCTCCCAGTCGCCGCAAAGGTGTCCGCCTACAACGCCTTGCGCTTGGAAGCGAGAAGAAGCATGGGGAGCAGCCAGGACCTGCGGCTAATGTACGAGCGCAATCGAGGTGACGAACTGACTCTTGCGCTAGGGTGGTACTGGTAGAAACGAAAAAGCCTCCTGTTAAGGAGGCCATTTCCAATACGATTACAGACTGCCAATGACGCAGGGCTTTACAGCTCGTCCAGATACCGTTCGGCGTCTAGCGCCGCCATGCACCCAGCACCAGCGGAAGTAATCGCCTGGCGATAGACATGGTCGGCGACGTCGCCGGCGGCAAATACGCCCGGTATATTGGTCGCAGTCGCGTTCCCTTCCGTGCCGCTCTGAATCTTCAGGTAACCGTCCTTCATATCCAGTTGGCCTTCAAACAGGCTGGTATTGGGGGTGTGGCCAATGGCAATGAAAACGCCGCTGAGCTGGATATCTTCGGATTCACCGGTGGTCTTGGCGATGCGCATACCGGTCACACCAGTCTGATCACCCAGCACTTCATCAAGGGTGGCATTGAGCTTGAGCTCGATCTTGCCTTCAGCGACGCGTGCCAACAGCTTGTCCACCAGGATCTTCTCGGCGCGGAATATTTCGCGGCGGTGTACAACGGTGACCTTGCGAGCGATATTGGCCAGGTACAGGGCTTCCTCGACTGCCGTATTGCCGCCACCGATCACAGCCACGTCCTGGTTACGATAGAAAAAACCATCACAGGTAGCGCAGGCAGAAACGCCCTTGCCCATGAAGGCCTCTTCCGAAGGCAGGCCCAGGTAACGGGCGGAGGCGCCCGTTGCGATGATGAGGGCGTCACACTGATATTCACCCTGATCACCCCAAAGAGTGAAGGGGCGCTTGGTCAGATCGACCTTGTTGATGTGGTCGAAGAGAATCTCGGTTTCAAAGCGCTCGGCATGCTCGCGCATCCGCTCCATCAAAGCAGGTCCCTGCAAGCCTTCCACGTCGCCTGGCCAGTTGTCGACGTCAGTGGTAGTGGTCAGCTGGCCGCCCATCTGCATGCCTGTGATCAACACGGGCTTGAGGTTTGCTCGCGCGGCATAAACGGCGGCGCTGTAACCTGCCGGGCCGGATCCGAGAATAATCAGACGGGTGTGACGTACATCGGTCATGCTGCCTCCAGAGCACCGCGATCGCGGTGGGGTTAATATGCGGACGGTCGATTTTGGCCGGGGATCCCCGGCGGACCAGAGCAGCGTTGCATGTTAGGCCATGCATGCTGGTACTGGGTATTCCAATCACTGTATAAGCCGGATAGTTTAACCCTATCACAGCGCTCTTTTATCCTCTTTCAGCAAGGATCTGTTTCATGAAGCAAACTTCTGCCCCATTGAGCGGCCCCGACTACCTGCGTCAAGGCTGGCAACGCGTGCGCCAGCCCGGGTTGCGCCGCTTTGTGGTGATCCCGCTGCTGCTGAATCTGGCGGTGTTTGCCGCCCTGATCGGCTGGGGTATACGCCAGTTCAATATCTGGATGGCACAGTTGATGGCAACGATACCGCAGTGGCTGAGCTTCATAGAATGGCTGCTCTGGCCACTCTTTGCGCTGCTGGTCCTCCTGGTCCTGTTCTTCGGTTTCAGCATCCTGGCCAACCTTATTGCTTCGCCCTTTTATGGCTTTCTTGCGGAGAAGATAGCTGAGCAGGAACGCGGGCAGGTCAGCCCGCCTACCGGCCTGCGGGACGTCATGCTGGTGGTGCCACGCGCCCTGGGGCGGGAGTTGCGCAAAATAGCTTACTTCCTGCCACGGCTGGTCATATTGTTACTGCTCAGCTTCGTACCGGTGGTCAATCTGATCAGCTCACCACTGTTGATTGTCTTTGGTGTTTGGATGATGGCTGTGCAGTATATTGATTTGCAGGCCGACAACGATCAGGTCAGCTTTATCGATCTGCTGCGCTGGATGCGGGGCAGACGGCTGCTCTCGATGGGGTTCGGCCTGCCGGTCTACGTGGGTATGCTGATTCCGCTGATCAACCTGTTGGTGATGCCCTCCGCCGTGGCGGGTTCAACATTACTGTGGGTGCGCGAACGGGGGTCAGCGCAGACATAAAACCGTTATCAAAACGTCACACTTGCATCATCGCGGCGCTCCATACTGGGATCATGAAAACAGATCCCGTTCCGCAAAAGTGCTTTGCCCTGGTCACCGAAACCTATGCACCCCAGGTGAACGGCGTTGCCAATACCCTCGGCCATTTGTGCCGAGGGCTCCTGAACCGCGGTCATCAGATACAACTGATTCGACCGGCCCAATCAGGCGAGCATCCAGGCATCAGCAACGGCCCGGAACTGCTGGAACGACGGGTCAACGGCATGGCCATTCCACGTTACCCCGAATTGCAACTGGGCCTGCCAGCCGGCAACCGCCTGCGTGCGATGTGGAAACGGCAGCGGCCAGACGCCATCTACCTTGCGACTGAAGGCCCTCTTGGCTGGTCTGCACTGCGCGTTGCGCGGAAAATGGGCATTCCAGTCATCAGCGGCTTTCACACGCACTTCCAGCAGTATGCCGACCACTATGGCGTAGGCCTGCTGCAGCAGCCGATCATGAGTTACCTGCGCTGGTTTCATAATCGTACGCAGCTGACCCTGACCGCCTGCCCTACTCAGCAGAAGGAGCTGATGCGTGCAGGGCTGGAGAATCTTGTTCTGCTTGGTAGGGGAGTGGATTGTGAGCGCTTTCACCCGAGCCATCGCAGCACGAACCTGCGCCAGCAATGGCAGGCGGGAGAAAATGACATCGTGCTACTACACGTGGGCAGACTAGCCCCGGAAAAGAATCTTTTACTTCTGATACAAGCCTGGAAAGAAGCGCTTGAAACAACTGATCATCCGGAGCGATTACGGCTGGTCGTAGTAGGTGACGGCCCAATGCGGGCAGAATTGCAAAAGCAGTTACCCGACGCCCTCTTTACCGGCTGGTTGAACGGAGCAGAACTGGCCAGCGCTTACGCCAGTGCCGATATATTCGTATTTCCAAGTATTGTCGAAACCTTTGGCAATGTGGTGACCGAGGCAATGGCGTCGGGCCTTGCAATCAATGCGTTCGACTCCGCTGCCGCGCACCAGCACATACGTGACCGCTTCAGTGGCTGCCTTGCCCCCGTGGGAGATGCCAAGCAGTTCACCTGCAACCTCCTATGGCTGATCGATGACGTTGAGGGAAGGCGAAGCGTGCGGATACATGCTAGACACCGGGCCTGTCAGCTTGGCTGGGGCCCGGTGATTGATCGGTTCGAAGGTTACCTGAGCAGAGCTGCATCAGGTCCGGCGAAGATGACACGCGCCACCCACGCCAGAGACCCGAGGCTCAAGCCAGGGTCTTCAGAGCCTCGCGGCTGAAGGGCAGGATTTCACTGAAACGACCTTCGCGGACCTTGTCTGCCCACTCGGGGTCAACGATCAGCGCACGGCCTACCGCCACCAGGTCAAACTCATTGGCCGCCAGGCGCACCAACAGGTCGTCGATGTTGGCAGTCTGAGCCACCTTGTCGGTCTTGACCATGAATTCCAGGAACTCGCCGTCCAGTCCCACACTGCCTACAGTGATGCAGGGCTTGCCAGTGATCTTGCGGGTCCAGCCAGCCAGGTTCAGATCGGAGCCTTCAAACTCAGGCTCCCAGAAGCGGCGCTGCGAGCAGTGGAAGATATCCACGCCGGCCTCAACCAGCGGTGCCAGGAAAGCTTCCAGCAGCTCAGGCGTCGGCGCCAGGCGCGCGGTGTAGTCCTGCTGCTTCCACTGGGAGAAGCGGAAAATGATCGGATACTCGGGGCCCACAGCAGCACGCACGGCACTGATGATTTCCACCGCGAAGCGTCCACGATTTTCCATGCTGCCGCCGTACTCGTCATCGCGGGTGTTGGTACCCTCCCAGAAGAACTGGTCGATCAGGTAACCATGGGCGCCGTGCAGCTCGATCGCATCACAACCGATTTCCTTCGCATCGCGGGCAGCCTGGGCAAAGGCTTCAACTACTTCACGGATGTCGTCACGGGTCATGCCATGGACGATTTTTCTGCCGTCCTTGAGCTTTTCCATGGGACCGTAACCGGGCACATCGGCGTTCGGCTCCGCGCCCAGACGACGGGTGTTCCCCACGTGCCACAGCTGGGGTGCAATCTTGCCGCCAACCGAATGGACCGCGTCGACAACTTTCTTCCAACCGGCCAGAGACTCTTCACCATGGAAAGCGGGTACGTCAGGGTAGCCACTGGCTGCCGCGTGATTGACAGTGGTGCCTTCGGTGATGATCAGGCCCACACCGGATTCAGAGCGACGACGGTAATACTCGACAACCTGGTCAGTCGGCACACCATTGGGTGAAAAGTTACGGGTCATGGGTGCCATCACGATGCGATTGCTCAGCGTGAGGGGACCGTACTGGAAGGAGGAAAACAGTGAACTGGTGTCAGCGGACATGGATAGAACTCCTGTAGTGAGTTGAATGTTGGTTGGCAACCGCGGTTCATCGGTTATCGAGTGGACCGGTCGTCTTGTTATAGGGTCAGTGTAATAGCATCAGCCGGCCGACAGCTCCGTCAGGGCCGCAGCAGGCGCTCCAGCTGGCTGATAAAAACGCGTAACGGGCCTATTTGCCGGTCTACCTTCATGCGCAGCAAGGCACCTTCCCATGCAGCGCCAATAAAGGCGCCCAACGCATGGGGGTCTTGATCAGAGGGCAACTCGCCAGCCTCACGGGCTTCAACCAGACAATTAGCCAGCAACTCACTAGAGCGATTGAGAATGGCACTTGCGGCATAACCTATAGGTTGGCTGTCGCCTGCCTTCTCATGGCAAAGGCTACCAATGAAGCACTGGTGAGTTGGCTCATGCTGATTGGCAAAATACCCGACCAGATCCCGATAAAAACGCAGAATTCGCTCCCGGGGGCTTGCATCGTCGGCCTGCAGTGCACTGCCAAAGCGCTCTAGCCTCGGCAAGTAATAGTAATGCAGGGCCTGAATGGCAAAGTCTTCCTTGCTTTCGAAGTAATGGTAAAAGGAGCCCTTGGGCACACCGGCGCTCTGGGTGATTTCCTGCACACCCGTTCCGTTATAACCCTTGAGCAGCATCACTTCAGTGCCGGCGGCCAGAATGCGTGCGCGTTTATCTTGAATAGCGTTCATGACGACTAATATACGACCGGTCACCTATTATTAATAGCGCACCCCAGGATAATGGATTCTACTGATAACACTGAATAGCCAAACAGCGCTCACAAAAAAGGCTCCCCTTGGGAAGCCTTTTTCACTGCATGGCTTTGGCCCGGCCGTCAGCCGGGACCCTCAACCAGCCTTAGTGCTCAACGCCACCTTCACCATGGATGTGACCATGGGCGATTTCGTCTTCGGTCGCATCACGCACTTCAACCACCTTGACTTCAAAAGTCAGGCGTTGGCCAGCCAACGGATGGTTGCCGTCAACGGTCACTTCGTCACCCTCGACTGCGGTGATGGTGACAATCTGCATGCTGCCATCAGGACCGGAGGCGTGGAACTGCATGCCCGGCTCAAGCTCATCGACACCTTCGAACATGTTGCGGCCCAGCACGGCTACCAGTTCGGCGCTGAATTCGCCGTAGGCATGCTCTGGCTCAACGGTCACTTTCAGCTCGTCGCCAGGCTGCTTGCCTTCCAGCTCCTGCTCAAGACCGGGGATGATGTTACCCGCACCTTGCAGATACACCAGCGGACCACCACCAGCGGACGAATCAAGTACTTCGCCGGCATCATCGGTGAGTGTGTATTCAATCGATACGGCTTTGTTCGCAGCAATCTGCATAATTCGTCACCTGTCTTTTCGCTTAAAACGGAGCAGTTTACGCCGTTTGACCGCTGAACGCACGGGTTGACCGACGCAAGGCTGGTATAGACTATGACCCGGAAAGATTTCCGACCGCCATCTGGCCGACCACTGACGAGGTAACGATGACCCAGCGACTGGTTCTGGTAATCAATTGCGGCAGCTCCTCCATCAAATTCGCACTGCGCCGCGAGGGCGACAGTGCAGCACTGCTGAGCGGCCTTGCGGAACGGCTGGGTAGCGATCAGGCCACACTCCAATGGAAGACTGCCAGCGCGCTGGAAGAAACCTTGCTTGAGGATGGCGAACATGGATCAGCCATGGCCGCCCTGCTCCCCCTGATCGAACAGCACGCCGGCCAACCCTTGAGCGCGGTAGGTCACCGGGTGGTACATGGCGGCGAACACTTCACCCAAGCCCAGCTGATAGACAACAAAGTAATAGCTGCCATCAGTGCCAATGCCGACCTGGCACCCCTGCACAACCCCGCCAACCTGACCGGTATTCAGGCCGCAATGGCCGTTTTTCCCGACATACCCCACGTGGCTATATTCGATACTGCTTTCCACCAGAGCATGCCCGCGTACGCCTATCGCTACGCAATACCGGAAGCCCTTTACCGGGAGCACGCCATTCGCCGTTATGGCTTTCACGGAACCAGCCATCAATACGTTACCCATCGGGCGAGCCTGCTCAGTGGCCACGCGCCTGGCAGGGGCGCCTGGCTCAGTGCCCACCTGGGCAACGGATGTTCAAGCTGTGCGGTGCTGGACGGACGCAGCCTGGATACCAGCATGGGGTTGACGCCCCTCGAGGGCCTGGTAATGGGCACCCGCAGTGGCGACGTAGACCCTAACCTGCATGCTCATCTGGGCCGCACGCTGGGCTGGGACTTGCCAAGAATCGAACAACTTCTCAACCGCGAAAGCGGACTGCTGGGCCTTTCCGGGCTGACCAACGACATGCGTCAGTTGGAGGCCGCCGCCGACGACGACCACGAAGGAGCGAAACTGGCCATTGAGGTGTTCTGCTACCGACTAGCCAGATCTCTACTCGGCCTGTGCGCAGCACTGCCGCGCCTGGACGGGCTGCTGTTTACCGGCGGTATTGGCGAAAATTCGGCGAAGATTCGCGCACGCACGGTGGAACACATGGGTGCAATGGGCCTCAAACTCGATGAGGCAGCCAACAACGGCCATGCCCGTGGTGAAGCCGTTGCTATACATGCCAAAGGCTCCCCGACCATCTGGGTCATCCCCACCGACGAGGAGCGCCAGATAGCGGATGAAAGCCTGGCCCTGCTCGATCACTGACACCTACATCACAGGCGGTATGACTGCATGCACACTTTTTTCATAGCTCCAACCGGCTTCGGGGTTGGCTTGACCTCGATCAGCCTCGGCCTGATTCGCTCACTGCAACGCGCAGGCTTGCGCGTGCATTTTCTCAAACCCATCGCCCAACCCCACCCCGGCGACCTGGGTCCTGAGCGCTCGACCGAACTGATCAGCCGCACGCTCGATCTCAAGCCGCCCAAGCCGTTGGCACTGGCCGATGTGGAGCACCGGCTGGCAAACGGCCAGCTCGATGAGGTTCTGGAAGACATTGTCAGCAGTTATCAGCTCGCCGCGATAGACGCCGACGTGGTGATTGTCGAAGGCATGGTGCCAACCCGTCAGGCCAGTTATGCCGCGCGCATCAACCATCACCTGGCTCGCAGCCTGGATGCGGATGTAATCCTGGTCACCGCGCCGGATGACGACGACATGTCGAGTCTGGCTGACCGTATCGAAATTCACGCTCAGGGTTTCGGCGGCCCGAGCCATCCCAAGGTACTCGGCGTGATCGTCAACAAGGTACGCGGACTCGAGCTGGCGGACAGGCTGCCAAGCGACCGCAGCGAACTCAAACGTACCCTGAAAGAGTTCGCCATTGCCCTCAAACAGGAGTCCCAGGTACTGGATACCGAGGACTTCCGCCTGATCGGCTGCATTCCCTGGGAAGAGACCCTGAACGCGCCGCGCACGTCTGACGTGGCCGAACTGCTGCATGCAACCGTATTGCACGAAGGCCAGATCAACAGCCGCCGCGTCATGGAGATTGCCCTGTGTGCACGGACGGTACCCAATATCGTCGAGCGCCTTAAACCCGGTACGCTGATCGTCACGCCCGGCGACCGCGATGACATCATCATTGCCGCAAGTCTGGCGTCCCTGGCGGGCACACCCCTGGCAGGCCTGATGCTGACCAGTGGCTTCGCCCCCGATGAGCGGGTCATGCAGCTGTGCCAACCCGCACTGACCGGAGGTTTGCCGGTACTGTCCACAACCACCAACACCTTCGAGACTGCGACCCGGCTCGACCGCATGAATCGTGAAATTCCGGTAGATGATCACGAGCGCGCGGAACAGGTAACCGAGTTTGCCGCCTCCCACATCGACCACGCCTGGCTGGAGCGGCGCTGCGACGCGCCACGGGAAGCCCGCATGTCACCGCCAGCATTCCGTTACCAACTGATGACCCGGGCCCAGAAAGCAGCCAAGCGCATTGTTTTGCCGGAGGGCGACGAGCCTCGTACCGTGCAGGCTGCAGCCATTTGTCAACGCAGGGGCATTGCCCGTTGTGTCTTGCTGGCCAAGCGCGAATCGGTTGAAGCTGTGGCCCGGGCTCAGCACATCACCCTGCCGGATGACCTTGAGATCATCGATCCGGAGGAAGTCCGTGAGCGGTATGTCGACAAGATGGTCGAGTTCCGTGCCGGCAAGGGTCTCAACGCGCCCATGGCGCTGCAACAGCTCGAAGACAACGTGGTGCTGGGTACCATGATGCTGGCACTCGATGAGGTCGACGGACTGGTGTCCGGTGCCATTCACACCACCGCCAACACCATCAGACCGGCATTTCAGCTGATCAAGACGGCCCCCGGGTACAATCTGGTGTCTTCGATCTTTTTCATGCTGCTGCCCGAGCAGGTGCTGGTTTACGGAGACTGCGCGGTCAATCCGGATCCGAACGCTGAAGAACTGGCAGAAATCGCGATTCAGAGCGCCCGGTCCGCCGAGTCCTTCGGCATTCCAGCACGGGTGGCGATGATCAGCTATTCGACGGGCAAATCCGGTACCGGGGAAGATGTGGAAAAGGTCCGTGAGGCAACCCGCATCGCGTCCGAGCGCGAGCCCGGGCTTCTGATCGACGGTCCGCTCCAGTATGATGCTGCCGCGATTGCCAGCGTCGGCCTGCAGAAAGCACCAGATAGTCCGGTGGCCGGCAAGGCAACCGTGTTCGTGTTTCCAGACCTGAATACCGGTAACACGACATACAAGGCGGTGCAGCGCAGTGCCAACGTGGTCAGCGTTGGCCCAATGCTGCAGGGCTTGCGCAAACCGGTAAACGATCTGTCCCGCGGCGCCCTGGTGGACGACATTGTCTATACCATTGCCTTGACGGCCATACAGGCAGACAAGTAAAAATGACTCGATCGCCGGTTCATCTGGCCGGCGGTCCCTGAATGAGCACCCATTGATGCTGAGCTTTCTGCCTCACGCCCTCCGCGGCGCCCTGGCAACCCTGTTGCTGATAATCAACACGCTGCTATGCTTCAGCGTACTGTTTCCCATTGCCATGGTGAAACTGCTGCCCTTCCCTGCCCTGCAGGCGCTCTGCACCCGGGCGTTGATCCGGATCGCCGAATTCTGGATGCTGTGCAACAGTGGCTGGATGCGGCTTAGTGGCAACACTGATTGGGACGTACAGGGCGTCTCCCAGCTGGACTATGACGGCTGGTATCTGGTGACCAGCAATCACCAGAGCTGGGTCGACATCCTGGTACTGCAGCACAATCTCAATCGCCAGATGCCTATGCTCAAGTTCTTCCTCAAGCAGGAACTGATCTGGGTCCCGGTAATCGGTATCTGCTGGTGGGCGCTCGACTTTCCCTTCATGAAACGCTACAGCAAGGCCTATCTGGCCCGGCACCCGGAAAAAGCCGGGCAGGATGTGGCGACCACCCGCCGCGCCTGCGAGAAGTTCAAAACCACTCCGGTCGCTATCTTCAATTTTCTTGAAGGCACCCGTCTGACCCCCGCCAAACACGCCGAACAGAACTCGCCTTTCCGTTATCTGCTGCGCCCCAAGTCGGGGGGTATCGCCTTTGTGCTTGATGCCATGGGTTCGCAGTTGCGCTCATTGGTGGATGTCACCATCCACTATCCCGATGGCAGTCCGACGTTCTGGGACCTGCTCAGCGGCCGAGTCAGAAAGGTCGTGATGCGCTGCGACCTGAAACCCATACCCCCGGAATTTCTGGGTCGCGACTATCAGAACGATAGTGCTTTCCGCGAAGCCTTCCAGGCCTGGGTCAACGAGCTGTGGGCTGAGAAAGACCAGCAGCTCGAGAGGCTGCACGACCAGTATCCAGCTGACCAGTAGCCCGGGAATTCACACAAAAAAAACGCAGCCAGATGGCTGCGTTTTTTTCATGGTCTTCTATCAACCTGCTTGCGCAGACAGATAAGGCCATAAGTCAATTACCGCTGCAGGGGCCGCAGGTTGATTTCCACACGGCGGTTCTGCGCACGACCATCAGTAGTGTCGTTGCTCGCGATCGGCTGGCTAGGGCCAACGCCCGTTGCACTGATACGCGCACCGGCAACACCGTTGTTAGCGAGATAGGATGCAACGCTCTGCGCGCGTTCACGGGACAGACGCATATTCAGGTCATTGCTACCGGTGCTGTCAGTGTGACCAACGATCTCGACACCATTCTTGTCGAATTCCTGGAATACCTTGACCAGCGAATTAAGGGTGGGATAGAAGCTGCTGGAAATGTCAGACGAACCGCTGGCAAAGGTGATGTTGCCTGGCATGACCAGCTGCAGGTTCTCGCCATTGCGCACAACCTGCACACCGGTACCGCGCAATTCCTGACGCAAACGGGCTTCCTGCTGGTCCACGTAGTAGCCATAACCAGCACCCGCGGCGCCACCAACAGTCGCACCGATCAAGGCACCCTTGGCGCGGTCATCGCTACCGGAAGTCGCAGCACCAATAGCAGCGCCGGCTGCCGCACCACCCAGGCCGTAGATTGCAGATTTGCCGCTTTCACGCTCACCCGTGTAGGGATTGGTAGTACAACCCGCCAGCAGCAGCGTGCTCAGACCCGCAACAACCATCATTTGCTTCTTCATGTATAGATTCCTTTTTCTTCAAAACACGTGGTGACAGATTAGCACACGCCTTCAAAGACACACTGGCGTGCGCGGCAAGCTTTGTGCTGCCAATCAAACTCTGTGGGAGAAACGTGACCTGGGTATCACCGTAGTGACGAGTATCAATTGCTGAGCCATAAGACCGCACTCTGATGCGCACTGCAAGACAATTACCTGATCCGGGGTCGGCCTACCCAAGCAGACCCAGCAACTTGCCCTGAGCTACCGCCTGCGTACGACGCGCCACGCCGAGTTTGTGATTGATGCGCCGCGCATGACTTTTTACCGTATGCAGTGAAATAAACAGGGCTTCACTGATCTGCTGATTAGAGTGCCCGCGCGCTATACACTCCAACACCGCGAGCTCCCGACTGCTCAGAGGCTCGACCAGTCCAGACTCCGGGGCCTGGCTGGCCATCGGCAGTTTCTCCTGCAGCCGTAACTTCAACCGGGAAGGGGGCGCGTTCTGGAGGGTGCGCTGGACCAGCACAGGCATGTGCGAGATCAGGGGCAGGAATGGGCCCACGATTGTATCGTCGGCAGCCCAGACGATGGCCCTGAGCAACAGTTGTTGAGCCTGGGCGCGTCGCTGGCTACGACCCAGCATCTGCACCAACTGCGTCATGACAGACAACGCCTGCAAGCGCTCACCCTGCAGTTGCAGGCGCTCCAGGACTTGCCACAGCAGGGCCTCGGCCTGCCGCTGCTCACCCCTGCCCCACAACAGTCGAGCGTATACCCGCTCGATCACCACAGGCAGCACATGGAAAAAGCTCGGCGGTGCAGCCGGCTCTTCAAGACAGTAAGTCTGGCGCAGCCGCGGCAGCCACTGCTCGGCCAGCTCCTGCCGCCCGGCGCTGATCCACAGATCGCTCTTCAGCGCCGTGCCCCAGCCGAGATAGAAAACCGGCGGAACATCCCACTGGTGCATCAAACGCTCAGCCTCAGCCAGCAGCTCGAAGGCCTGGTTGAAACCATCACGCCGACGCGCCTCAATGCCTGCCAACAGACAATAGCCTGGCAAAACATGGATATCTCGACAGCTCCTAGCCTCATCAATACCCTGCCGAACCTCACGCCGAGCGGCTTCAGAGTCGCCAAGCTGACCGACATAATAACCATGCAGGATCGTCAGCCGTGCCCGAATCGCCAGGCCCTGGGGGTAATCCAGCTTATTAAGCACTTCAAGCTGTTGACCGAGCATCCGGCAAGCGCGGGCCACTTGCCCACGGGCTTGCAGCAACCGCGCACGTACCAGTACCACCTGCGCCTCGAACAACACATTCGCGCTACGCTGAGCGAGCTCCAGCGCGGTTCTGGCCCAGCCCCGGGACGCGTCGATATTTTCTTCGCACAACGCAATATCAGCGAGGGTCAACATCGACATAAGTTGACTACCGACATCCTCGCTATTCAGACACTGCAGACTGTGCTGGGCACACTGGGATGCCTCGCCCAGATCCCCGGCAGCTCTGGCGACATAACTTTGCAGGGCCAGCGCCTGCCCCAGCAGCCTGCGCTGGCTTGCAGCGTCGGGTTGCGGCAGAAAAAAGGCCAGGCGGGCAAGCATGACGCGAGCATCCTCCAACTGACAGGCCAGCGCCAGCGTCCAGCCATGCACCAGCACCAGACGGGCAGAACTGCCTTGCAAGACGCGCGGCAGGATTGCCTTCCAGCGCAGCAGCGTACTCACATGCTGCTCGGCAAGCAGTTGATCGAGAGGCAGGTGCTGCGCCAGCGCCGCAGCCTCATCCGGACGTTCTGCGGCCAGCGCCTGCTCGACCGCATCAGCAATACGGCCATGTTCGCGGAACCAGTCACAAGCTCGCAAATGCACCCCCTGACGGGCAGGAAGCCCCTGCGCGGCACCCCGCTGTCGAAGCACATCACAGAACAGATGATGAAAGCGATACCAGGTGCTCTGACGGTCCAGGGGCACCAGAAAAACCTGATGTTCCAACAGCCAGTCAATGATTACCCGGCTGTCACTGGCATTACGCACCTGATCGCACAGCTCGGGAGTGAAGTGGTCGAGCCAGATAATCTGTGACAGAAACTCCTGCACGTGAACGGGCTGCCCCCCGATCACCTCCTCCAGCAGATACTCCTGTACCAGCTGCTCTTCACTCACCGTCGCCTGCGGTTCTCCAGATCCGGCCGTAAGCGCAAGTAGCCGCAGCCCCGCAAACCAACCCTCATTACGTTCGATACGCTGGCGGAGCCACTGCCGATCGGCAACGTCGACTCCTGCCCGCTCGAGAAAGATCCGGGCACACTCCGGCGGCAGCCGCAGTTGTCGCTCGTCCAGCTCCAGGACCTGATTGGCCAGGCGCATGCGCCCGAGAGGCCAAGTAGGGCGACCTCGGCTGGTAATCAGGACCTGGAAAGAGGCCGGCAGGCGCTCGAAAAGGAGCGCGCACAGGCTGTCGGTGGCCGCGTTGCGGGCAAGATGATAATCGTCGAGAATCAACAGCACGGACTGTTGAGACAGATTATGCCGTTCCAGTTCGCTTACCAGGCAGGCTATCAGCGGCTCGATTGCCAGCGGTTGATGCGTCTGCTGCTGCGCCAGCAGCGCAAGCTCGGCCGCACCCACCCCGGGAAACAGGGCCTGCAAGGCCTCTATCAGGCTGCGCAGCATTTGTGCGGGCGCAGCATCACGGCGCTCCAGCGCAAGCCAAGCAGATAACCAGAGATCAGGGAGTTGTTCGGCCACTTCAGCGGCGAGCGTACTCTTGCCGGCACCGGCAGGTGCGCAGATCAGCACCACACGACATTGGGCCGCGTCCTGGATCAGGCGGACAAGTTCAGGTCTGGGCAGATGGTCAGCCGGCAACGGGGGCCGGAACATCTTGCCTGGGGAGGAAATGGCAACGTGCATGCCACCAAGTCTAGCGGGATGTGCCTGGAGATATATTGTCGATTTGTAACGAACCGGGCCATAGCGTTTGGCTACAGCCCGGGGCGGTTACTAGCGAACGCCAGCCTGACGCAGAGCAGCCGGCGTGAAGTCTGACGAGCTTGCGCTGTGCTGATAATTATAATCCTGAGCTTCTTCGTTATTCAGGCCCATGACCAGATAGCGACCAGCCAGTACGTCATACAGCGTTTCGGCAGCAAAACCCGGCACCTGATCCTTGTAGCGATGCAGAGCATGGGCTTCGGCTACGCGCCACATGGTGTCACGTCCGTCATAATGGTCGATATGCGCAGCCTGCCAGGAGTCCTCGTCAATAAACATGTGACGCTTGGCATAGATGTGGCGTTGATCCGGCTTGACCGTTGCCTCGACTTCCCACACGCGGTGAAGCTCATAGCGGGTCAGATCGGGGTTCAGGTGACCGGCCTGGATGATGTCGCTGTACTCATGCTCCGGCGAACCCAGGTTGTAGCTGTTATAGGCAATGTACATTTCCTTCTTGCCCTTGAGCTCCCAGTTATAGCGGTCAGGTGCACCGTTATACATGTCCAGGTTGTCAGAGGTACGCATGCCATCGGCAGCAGTACCCGGGCCATCATAGGAAACCTGAGGAGCGCGGCGTACACGGCGCTGACCGGCGTTGTAGATCCACGCAGTGCGGGGCGTATCCACCTGATTGATGGTCTCGTGGACCAGCAGCACGTTACCGGCGAGACGGCTCGGGTCGGTCACCTGCTGTTTGAAGTAATAAAGGATGTTATCCATGGTGCCCGGAGTGAAATCACTCAGGCCCTGCGGAATAACATAGTCTTCGTTAAAACGTACTATGGTGTAGCTGCCGTTTGTCTGTGGGGTCGCCTGCACGATGATGCGCTGCAGTGACTCGCCACGGAAACGGGTAATGTGGTTCCAAACAGCTTCCAGACCATTGGTCGGAATCGGGAAAGCGATGGCCAGACGGTAATTTTCCAAGCCGTCACCACCGGCAACCAACTTGGTGTTGGCAGCGTTGTCGCGTGCTGCACTGTAGACCGAATCAGGCATGGAAACACTGCGGCGGCTTTCAAAAACCGGCATACGGAAAGTTTCGGGATAACGCTTGAACATCGCTACCTGGCCAGGGGCAAGATTGTCGGCATACTGCTCATAGTTCTCTGCAGTAATGACAAACAGCGGCTGGTCATCGGTGAAGGGGTTGGATGCAAAACCGTCGGCCCCTACAGGAGCTGCATCAGTTGCCAGGCCACCAGTCCACTCCGGGATAGTGCCTGCAGCGTTTCCTGCTTTCTCTGCACCAACCGGCGTCAGTGTATTGCCCAGCGATGCAACCTGCTCGGGCGTCGCGGCTGCCATACCGGCTGAACTGAAAGCCAGCAGGGAGACCGCCAATGCGGATTGTCTGAAATTAGGTTTCATAGTTGTTCTGCCTTGCCTGTGGCCAGGAATCTAACCCCGACCGGTTGAAGGGTGCCATCGCCGTGAAGCACAGCGTATGCAGCCGCGCACTCTACCCGAGCGCGTGCCGTGGTGAGACCGTCCAAAGTATGAATCTGCCAGGCAGACATACCGCAGAACCTCACCGCTTATAGGCATGAAACCCACCCTTCATGCCGAAGAAGCAGTCTTGAAGACTGCCTCCCCGACCGACAAAGACGCCACGACCAGACCGATGTTACCGGCCAGCCGCAACCCTGAAAACGCTTACAGCGTAGACAGGAAGGGGGCTTCAGCCTCTTGCCATTTGACAATCTCGCCGCGAATCAGTTTCTTGTCGAGCTTGCCAACACTGGTTTTGGGTATTTCGGTAACACACGCAATCTGGTTAGGAATGGCCCACTTGTTGATGCGGCCCTCCTCGGCATAGGGCTTGAGGTGATCACGCAAAATGCGTGCGTCCATCTCTTTACCGTCATGGGCCACGATCAGCGCAAAGGGACGCTCATCCCATTGGGGGTCAGGCACGCCCACCACGGCCACTTCCTTCACCGCAGGGCTCTGGCTAATCAGATCTTCCAGCTCAAGGGAGGAAATCCACTCGCCACCTGTCTTGATCACATCCTTGATACGGTCACGAATCTCGATAGCGCCCATCGCATCAATGGCTGCCACGTCACCGGTATGCATCCAACCATGGGACCACAGTTCCTGGCTCTTTTCCGGCTCGCGGAAATAGCCTTGGGTCAGCCAGGGTGCGCGCAAAACCAGCTCGCCCTGGGTCTTGCCATCGTGGGGCAGGAAACCGCCCTGCGGGTCCATCAAACGCGCTTCAACAAAGGGTACCGGGATACCGGCCTTGATGCGGTAGGCCGCGCGATCGTCTTCAGTACCCTGCTCCAGCTCCAGGTTGATGTAGCCACTGGAGATCAGGGGACAGGTCTCGGACATGCCGTAGGCTGCTGACAACACCATGCCCTTCTTCTTGGCCGCCTCATACAGGCTGCGGTTCAGCGCGCTGCCACCAATAATCACGCGCATACCGCCAAAATCCATATCCTTGGCACCATCAGCGTTAAGCACCATCTGCAAAATGGTCGGTACGCAATGGGAGAAGGTCACCTTTTCTTCGCGGATCAGCTTGCAGAGCATTTCCGGCTCATAACGGCCCGGATAGACCTGCTTGGTGCCCAGCAGCGTCGCAGTGTAAGGAATACCCCATGCATGCACGTGGAACATGGGTGTAATCGGCATGTACACATCGCGGTTGCCAAACAGGCGCACGCTATCCAGTCCACCCATGGTCGACGCCTGAGTCAGGGTGTGCAAAACCAGTTGGCGGTGGGTGAAATACACGCCCTTCGGATTGCCTGTAGTGCCAGTGGTGTAGAAGGTCGTTGCGACAGAATTCTCGTCGAATTCAGGGAAATCGTACGTCGGTTCGGCCGCAGCCAGCAACTCTTCGTACTCGCCCACCAGATCAGGGAGCTCGGCAGTCTTTTCCTGTCCATCGGTCAAGAGAATGGTTTTCTTGACAGTGGTCAGATCACCTTCAATGGCCTTATAAATAGGCACAAATTCACTATTGACCAGCACGAAAATGTCTTCGGCATGATTCATGGTGTACAGAATCTGATCGGGCGACAACCGGATATTGATGGTGTGCAATACAGCGCCGATCATCGGGATAGCGAACATGCATTCCAGGTAACGGTTGCTGTCCCAATCCATCACTGCGACGGTGTCGCCCGCCTTGACGCCCGCATTGGTCAGAGCATTGGCGAGCCTGCAGACCCGCTGATTGAGAGTGGCGTAGTCATACCGGCTGATGTCGCGGTAGACGATTTCCTGGGTGCGCTCATAGCGCTGACCGGATAGCAGAATATTCTTGATCAGCAACGGCGTAGCATGCGCCTCGTCCGTCGGTTTGATGACACGGGTATTGAGCATTGTAATGACCTGTATTGTTGGGCTTGTCTGGTCTGGATGCGGCCTTGGGCCAAGCATGCCTTTACTATAGCCAAGTTTGTCCCCGGCTACCTATCCCTCCTAAGTATGAACCTGGCCACACTTATCCAGCGAGTATACTTAGCAGGTATAATGTTGCAATCAGGTCGATAGATGACCCTGCCATCAAAGTCAGTCATTATTTTTCAGGAGCACAGCATGTCCGATAATCACATTGTCATCGTCAGTGGCGCGCGCACCCCAATGGGTGGCTTTCAGGGCAGCCTGGCCAGCGTAGCTGCCGTGGATCTGGGTGCATTGGCGATTCGTGAAGCCGTCAGCCGCGCCGGCATCCAGCCCACTGATGTGGAAGAGGTGATCATGGGCTGCGTGTTGCCCGCAGGCCTCAAGCAGGGCCCCGCCCGTCAGGCAAGCCTGAATGCCGGCCTGCCCGCCGCGACCGGCTGCACTACCATCAACAAGCTGTGTGGTTCGGGCATGAAAGCCGTGATGCTGGCCCACGATCTGCTCAAGGCAGGCACCAACAAGATCATGGTCGCCGGCGGAATGGAAAGCATGTCCAATGCCCCCTACCTGCTTGAAAAGGCTCGCGGCGGCATGCGCATGGGCCACGGCGAAATCAAGGATCACATGTTCATGGATGGCCTGGAAGACGCCCGCACCGGCCGCTTGATGGGTTCTTTTGCGCAGGAAACCGCAGACAAGAACGGCATTACCCGTGAGGAAATGGACGCCTACGCCATCGAGTCACTGACCCGCGCAAAAAAGGCAATCGACAACGGCTCGCTGGATAGCGAAATCGTACCCGTCACGGTCACCAGCCGCAAAGGCGAAACCGTGGTAAAGGACGACGAGCAGCCGCATAACGCCAATATCGACAAGATCCCCGGCCTGCGCGCCGCCTTCGGCAAGGACGGCACCATCACCGCCGCCAACGCCAGCTCGATTTCCGACGGCGCCAGCGCCCTGGTATTGATGACTGCAGCCGAAGCTGAAAAGCGTGGCTTGCAGCCACTGGCCCGCATCGTTGGCCATGCGACCCAGAGCCAGGACCCGAGCGAGTTCACCACTGCCCCGGTCGGCGCGCTGCGCAACCTGTTCGACAAGACCGGCTGGAAAAAAGACGAAGTGGATCTGTTCGAGATCAACGAAGCCTTCGCCATGGTCACCATGTTGGCTATGCGCGAGCACGATCTGGACCACGCCAAGGTGAATATCTTTGGGGGCGCCTGCGCCCAGGGCCATCCGGTTGGCTCCACCGGCTCGCGGATCATCGTCACGCTGATCAACGCCCTGCAGAAAACCGGCGGCAAGCGTGGTGTTGCAGCGCTGTGCATTGGTGGTGGTGAGGCAACAGCAGTAGCGGTCGAGCTGGCCTGACCAAACCCGATGCATTTGCCCTTCTGGTTGGTCACTGCAGTGCTCGCGCCTGTTCTGCTCTACCAGGGCAGGCGGACGCGGCGCATAACCCCGCGTTTACCTGACGGCAGCGGAACTCCAGGCGGGCAGTACGGCGAGGGCACGCCTGAGCGGCGCATACTCGTACTGGGCGAGTCCACGGCGGCCAGCGTCGGTGTCGCCACTCATGACCAGGGCCTGGCCAGTCAGCTGGCTCGGCTGATCCACCAGCACTCAGCGAGCACGACCGCCTGGCACACCTTCGGGGTAAATGGCATTCGCCTGCAAGCACTCAACGGCGCGCTGGTAAAGGCGGAGCTTCCGCCCGCAGATCTCGTGCTCCTGAGCATGGGGGTCAACGATGCTACGGGATTCACATCCCGAAATCGTTTCCGCCAACAGCTGATTGCCCTGCGTCAGATGCTGGCAGCGCGCTACTCGGCGCCCCTGGTGCTACTCGGCGTGCCACCCATGCATTCGTTTACCGCCCTGCCTTCACCGTTACGCCAGGTCATGGGCTGGCGTGCCCGACAGCTGGATGACGTATACGCCCGGTTGGCCCACGAGAGAACGGGTGACTTTATTCATCTGCGCTACCCACTGGTAACCGACCCCGATCTGCTTGCCTCGGACGGTTATCACCCCGGCCTGAAGGGGTATCGGCATATTGCCGAGGCACTGATGCAAGAAGGAATAGATCTGCTTCACTGACCCGCGCAGATCACCCGTGGGCGACCTTGCCTGGCACCTCAGCCATTCTTGCCGAGAACAGGCCCTGGCCCGAGCGCCTTTGCCGGCAGCATCCGCACAATCCAGCTCAGCAGCATCCCGTACAGCGGCACGAACAATACCAGGCTGATAATCAGCTTGATCGCATAGTCGACCGTGGCAATCTCGACCCAGTTGGCGGCCATGAACGGATCGTCGCTATGCCAGAACGCCACCGAGAAGAACAGGTAGGTATCCAGCAGATTACCGATCACGGTCGATGCTGCCGGGGCGATCCACCACTGGCGCAACTGACGCAGGCGATCGAATACCTGCACATCCAGCAACTGGCCCAGCGCATAGGCAAGAAAGCTCGCAACGGCGATGCGGAATACAAAGAGATTGAATTCTCCCAGCGCCGCCAGTTCACCAAAACGCGCCTCCTGGAACAGTACCGACACCACGTATGAAGCTACCAATGCGGGCAACATCACCCGGGCAATAACCCGCCGTGCGGCACCCTTGCCCATAAGCCGGACAGTCAGATCAGTCGCCAGAAAAATGAACGGGAAACTGAACGCTCCCCAGGTGGTGTGCCAGCCGAACAGGGTGACCGGCAACTGCACCAGGTAGTTGCTGACGATGATAATGAGGATGTGAAACGCGATAAGACCGGCCAGAACGGAGCGGCTGATCGTAGATGCTAGCAACGACATGGGATGTCCTTTTTGGGATGTAATGGGGTTAGGGAACCCATTGCCACAACCACTCTGGCTGCGTGCGGCCGGCATTCTAGCGCTTTGTCAGTCAAAAAGGTACCGATGCAGACGGGCGGTGTACTGCTTGATGACCCCCGTCAACTTATCTTCACGGCGGCTCTGCTAGTCTTACCGCCAGGCCCAGCCAGGACAGATCCATGGAAATAAACACGCCCGTTACCGTGGCGATCGCGATCATAGCGCTATGGATTGGATTTCATATCAATCGGCGAGTGGCCTTGCTGCATACCTACAATATCCCTCCCGCCGTTACCGGCGGCTTGCTGATCAGTGCGCTGGTCGCAGTGATCGAAGCCACTACCAGCCGGGACATACGTTTTGATCTTCAGTTACGAGATCTGCTGCTGATCACCTTCTTCGCCACCATTGGACTTTCCGCGCATCTACGGCAGATGCTGGAGGGCGGCAAGGCGTTGGCAATCATGCTCGGGCTGGCAATCGTTCTGCTGATATTCCAGAACCTGACCGGCACCCTTTTGGCACTTGTGGCTGGCGAAAGCCCCCTCCTCGGCCTGATTGGCGGGAGCGTTTCCCTTGCCGGCGGGCACGGTACAGCCATCACCTGGGGTCAGTTATTCGAAGAGCATTTTGGTCTGACCAACGCCAGCTCCATGGGCATGACCTTCGCCACCGCCGGCCTGATCATGGGCGGGTTGATTGGCGGTCCGGTGGGAGCCTGGCTTATTCGACGCAACAATCTGCATTCAGACGCCGCGCACGCCGAGATCCAGCATATCGAGTCCGGCAACAAGGTTACCTACATCATCGAATTGAACAGCGTGCTCACCGCTGTGTTGTTGATCGCCCTGTGTTTCGCCCTGGGCGCGACAATGTACGGCTGGCTATCGGGTGTTGGGGTTCGCTTGCCGGCATTCCTTACCGCCATGTTCCTGGGTATAGCACTTACCAACGGCCTGGAGTTGTTCAAGGTCACCATCGATCACAGACCCATACAGCTCGCGGGCGACTTGAGTCTGCAGCTATTTCTCGGTATGAGTCTGATCAGCCTGCCGCTGCTATCTCTGCAGGGCGCGCTTGGCATGATCAGCGTGGTCATGGTGATGCAGGCCGCTGTCATCACTCTGCTGACCATTTTTGTAGTCTTCCCGCTGCTGGGCCGCGACTATGACGCAGCCTGCATCAGCGCCGGCTTTATCGGCATGGGCCTGGGCGCGACGCCAATCGGTATCGCCAACATGAACGCACTGACCAACCGATTCGGGCCCAGTCCCAAGGCCTATCTGGTCATACCACTGCTAGGCGCCTTTTTCATCGACATCGCCAATGCCACGCTGGTGCAGCTGATTCTGAGTCTGGAGATGTTCCAGAGCTAACGACCAAGAACTAGCGTACTGGACAGAACCAGGGGTGTAACAACAGCCGCGAGCACATTCAAACCCAGATAGGGGCTTAATCGCTCGAGCTCATCTGCGTATCGGCGGGCACCTTCCCAAGCTACAAGCCCGGCCGCCGCAGGCACCAAGGCCAGCAGGGTTAGCGATGACAGGATTCCTGAGTCGACACTCAGCACAATAACAAGCATGGCCGCCGCCGCCATGAAACCGTATACACCGGTTGCAAACTCTACACCGTAGGCAATCGGCAAATGCCGCCGTCCGACCTGGCGGTCAGCCTCCAGATCTGGAAACTGGTTGAGCAACAACAGGTTATTCGCCAGAAAAAAAGGCACCAGTGACACAACAGCCGCACTCCCGCTGTACTGCCCAGTGAGCACGAAATGGGTACCCATCACCACTAGCGGACCAAAAGCGATACCCGGAGTTACAAGACACAGCCAGGGAAGCCTGTTCACCCACCGGGTATAGAACACAATAATGACCAGCCCCAGGATACCAATCGGGAGTATGGCTGCTCCAAACTGCGCCAGAAAATACAAACCAATCAAAACAACTGCCGCCAGGCATCCGCCGGCAGTCCAGCGCACCGCCATTGCCGCATCCGGCCACCTTATCAACGCGCCACTGCCACCACTAAAGGGCGTGCGCGAAGTAAGCGCATCCAGCCCGCTGCGGAAGTCCTGATACTCGTTGAGTGTGTTAACTGCAATATGCGCAGCCAGCGCGCCGATCATTGCCAGCCACAGGTTGGCCCAGAGCACCGGCTCAGTTCCTGCAAAGGCTGTTGCAACGCCCAGGAACACACAGCCTGGCGTCAGCACCAGAAAGGGTAACCGCATGGATTGGAACACGGCTTTGAGCGTCACCAGGCAACCTCGTCACTGAGATCCGAAGCGGACCCGTGGAATTTCAGCAACGATGTTACCGGAGGCTGGTGCAGGGGATATTGCTGCAGGTCAAAGACCCAAGGCACCTCGGCGCAACCAGTCGTGCACAAAGGCGAGCTTCTGACGCGCGTGGTCAGACAGCACAAAGGGATAAATATCTGACAGACCCATGGCACGATTGACGTGGTTTACGCCCACGGTCAGTGTCGCAGCAATGTGAATAAGTCGATCGGCATCCGGCTCCGAATAAGGGTCCCAGCCAGCATCAGGAATCTGCGGCGAGGAAAGGCCGGTGGCGACAAAGCTGTCTGCTATATCTGTCAGGTGGAGCAGATGCGCCGCCGTCTCGGCCCAATCTTCGTGGGGATGGGCCGACGCGTAGCTGGTCAGGTAATGCTCCTTCCAGTTCTCAGGAGGGCCGTTCGCATAGTGATATTGCAGCGCGCCAGGGTAGTCGATCATCACATCACCGAACATGCCCTGAAAGGCCTCCAGAAAGTCCTCGCGCAGGCTCAAACGCCACCAGAGCATGTGAGCAATCTCATGCCGCATATGGCCAATCATGGTGCGGTAGGGCTCTTCCAGTGCCTCACGGCGAGTAGTTACCAGCACAGGGTCCACCTCCGCCACACTGATCGTCACTACACCACCAGCGTGCCCCATGGGAACGGGTGTTGTACCTTCAGCCAGCAAATGAAACACCGGGCGAGCTCCTGGATCCTCTGGTCTGAACCAGTGCCAGCGCCCCAGATTATCCAGAGCCCAGCGCTTGGCAGCCTCGGTTTGTGCCCAGTTGGGAAGAGCATTGGCAATCGACGTATCCGGAGCCAGCTCTGTCATGCTGCAGGACCGGCAAAATTCGCCTTCGGCAGGTGCTATCCAGTTACAACCGATGATGTCGCGATTGGCACAAAAAGGTGGTGTGGGCAGAAATGCGCGCGCCTGCGGGTCGTACGCGACTGGCATACCCTCCGCCGTGGCAAGATTGTCGAACCACAGAGAGCCGGCGCCAACCGGATTGGAAAAAACACGCATAAGCGAGCTCCTGAAAAAGCGTTAGCTCTCAGCATGGACCCTGAGCCTGGAACTACAAGTTATTGATGCTCAATAAAACCGATGGAGCGCCTGCTATAGTCTGAATCAAACAGCGACAGCAGGCCGAGACATGTCACAGACAATGGGATTGACCGAGCGAATCGAACATATCCGCAAACTGCCCCCGCGGGATGCCGCCGAGGAGCTGGTCGGGCTGCCGGCGGACGATATCCAGTTCATTCTCGCGCGCCTGCCAACCGATCAGGCTATGCAGGTGGCCTCCCACTTGGGCGAAATCGCCGCTCCAGGGGACACCGCCACGCGCGTGGTGTTGTCCGGAATCGAAGAAACCATTGGCGAGCTGATGACCCCCGCCACAGCGACGCTCCCCTCCAGCTATACGGTTGCCGAAGCCTTGGCGTTCATGGTGAAAAGTGCAAACGTGGCCGAAATCAGCTACATATTCGTAGTCGAGGAAAACCGCCTGGTCGGGCTCGTGGGCATGCGCGATCTGATTCTCTCCAAGCCATCCGAAGCGCTGTCCAGCATCATGGTGCTTGAGCCATTCGCGTTTCATCAGAGCACACCCATCAAGAGCGCAGTCAGCGAAGTGCTCTACCGGCACTACCGCATCTATCCAGTGGTGGATGACCAGCAATGTGTGGTGGGCGAAGTGCGCGGCTGGAAACTCTATGAGCGCATTGTCTCCGAGCTCAGCACCCAGGCCGGCTCCCAATACGGTGTGGCAAAGGAGGAGCAGATCAATACGCCCGTACTGGCCGCCTTCCGGATGCGCCATCCGTGGCTACAGGTCAACCTGATTACCGCCTTTGCAGCGGCTTTTGTGGTGGGGATGTTCGAGGGCACCATCTCACAGATTGTCGCCCTCGCCGCCTTTCTGCCGGTGCTTGCCGGCCAGAGCGGCAACACCGGCTGCCAGGCACTGGCAATTACCCTGCGCGGCATAACGTTGGGCAAGATACAGGACTACCCGCTCAGGCAGTTGCTGCGCAAAGAGATACTACTAGGCGCCCTCAATGGCGCAGCGGTCGGGGTTATTGCCGGCACTGCAATGTTTGCCTATGCGCTTTTTACCGATTCTGCCAATCCGGCCATGCTCGGCTTCGTTATTTTTATCGCGATGATTGGCGCCTGCATGGCCAGCGGCATATTTGGGGTTGCCGTCCCCTTGCTGCTCAAACGCTTCGGCGCAGACCCGGCAACGGCCAGCAGCATTTTCCTGACCACTTTCACCGACATTATCGGTATGGGCTTGATGCTGTTCCTGGCGACCTCATTGGTGCTCTAGGGTTAGCCCTCGAACATCCTCTCAAAATCAGGATTGTTCTCTGCTTTGCAGGCGGCCCGGTCCATCTCGATCCTGCTCATCCGGGCTGTCAGCTCCTCAAGAAAACAGGCATCTACCCGTACCTCCGGCACCGTCAGTGACTCGGCAGAATAGTGCCCAGTAAACCCCGATAACGTCTTGTTGGTCAGCGTCTGTAGCGCAGTCACGGTCGGCATCTTGCCCTTGCCCTCGCAATGAAAACTGCCGGCCACACAGCGACAGTCCGGGCTCACATGATAGGAACCGATTCGCGTTTTGGCGGGCAGCCTGAGTATCGACCCGGGAATATCCCCGGCCAGTGTGGACCCGGGCTTGTAGGCGCCGTAAACAATGGCGCGTATCTCGACGCCGAAGGGATTGGACACATACCATTTCACGGGACTATAGGAGCTGAGCACCAACACCACAGGGTCAGCCGTCTTCTCCAGATTGACGATGGTCGTCATGTCCCGGGCGGAACTTTCGTACAGACCCGCATACAGCACCTGAAAGTCATCAAGCAGATTCGCCTGCAGGCGCATCTTGATCTGATCCATATCCAGATAAGTGACGCTGGAGTGTATGCCCACGCTGAACTCGGTCGTGTGCCAATTATTGACGTATTCCACCTCGATCTTGTGCTCACCGGGCTCAAACCGGTACAGGATCGACTGGTCCGATCCACCTTCGAACAACACTCGGCCATTGATCAGTATTCGTGTTTTCGACCAGCTCTGGCTGACAGTAAAGCTCATGACCTCCTGCTGCTTGAATTCGAGCATCCCCACCCAGTAACCGCCAAAATCACCCGATTCAATTCCGTGAAAATCATCACGTATATAGTTGATAGCTATGCCCCCGACGGACTCGGTTGCAATCACCTGGCGAGGCTGGTTGGTATTAATGTAGAACGCCTGAAAACCATCCTCTGGCAGCGCGCCAGAGGGATTTGCGTGCTCCCCCCAACTGGATTGGGCAGGACTCAGATCGGCTGCTGTTTTTATCGCTGAGGCATTGCGGTCCTCAACAGAAGCCGTTGATTTAACACTGTGTGGTTTCTGCACGGCCTCGCGTAAACGCTGCTTGCGGGCCTCGACATAGACGCTGTCTGCCCGAGTGCAGTCAAGCTGGTAACCGTACTCAAGGATCGATTTCTGATAGGTACAGTAACTGACAAATGCGTCGAACTGCCCCTGATAAACCGTCTCATCACCGTGCAGCAACTCTGGATAATGCCCGGTTCTATCAAAGTAGGACTCCACCTGTTGATATATATGACGTGACACTACGCCGCTGTTGATTGCCCGGTTGCGTTCGGTGCTCGATGCAGCGCGATAAGTATCGAGCCGCACCGCGCGCTCCTTGATGGCCTCGGTGGCCGCCACAGTATCCAGGTACTGCGTACCAATACGATCAAAGGTGCCCAATGCCAGCTCAAGCTCCCCGCGATCCCACTGCTGAATCGCCTGATTCAACAGCGTTCGCGCCGCTTTTTCAGAGTCAGCACAAGCAGCCACGACTGATACAAGCAAAAACGTTAATAAACACTTTTTAATCACAACAAGACCCTTGTGTTTTATGCACGCCTGCGCGGCGGGTTGAACGGTTCGGGAGGGATCTACCCCTTTTTCGCGGTCTGCACTTTGCAATTGGTTACCAAGCGTTGTTTCGCAAAGCGTGTCTCAGCGGCTTATGCTTGGCTATTCACCTTGCCCGTACCCCTTGCTGAATTTAAACAAGTGTTTAACACTGATAAACCTTTTTTCACCGCCCATATAGACAGGAGCATTTCATGAGCGATATTCGTTTTGACGACAAGGTCGTCATCGTAACCGGTGCCGGCGGCGGCATTGGCCGTGCCCACGCGCTGTTGTTCGCCAAGCACGGCGCCAAAGTTGTCGTCAACGATCTGGGTGGCAGCACCCAGGGCGAAGGCGCAAACAGCGAAGCAGCCCTCAAGGTTGTTGAAGAAATCAAGGCTGCAGGCGGTACTGCCGTTGCCAACCCGGACAACGTAATCGACGGTGAAAAAATCGTGCAGTGCGCGATGGATAACTTCGGTCGTGTGGACGTTGTGGTCAACAACGCGGGCATCCTGCGAGACAAGAGTTTTGCCAAGATGACCGACGCTGATTGGGATCTGGTCTACAAGGTTCACGTCGAAGGTGCCTACAAGGTAACCCACGCTGCCTGGCCCTACATGAAGGACAGCAATTTCGGTCGCATCATATTTACCGCTTCCACTTCCGGTATCTACGGTAACTTTGGCCAGGCCAACTACGGCATGGCCAAGCTGGGTCTGTACGGTCTGACCCGCACCCTGGCGATCGAAGGCCGCAAGAACAACATCTTCGTCAACGCGATTGCGCCGACTGGCGGCACGCGCATGACTGAAGGTCTGTTCCCGGAAGGTGCTTTCGACAAGCTCAAGCCTGAGCTGGTCAGCCCGCTGGTTGCATACCTCTGCTCGGAAGACAGCAAAGAGACCGGCAGCTTGTTTGAAGTCGGTGGCGGCTGGATGGGTAAGGTTCGCTGGGAGCGTTCGCTGGGTATTGGCTTCAACCCCGATGAAGGCTTCACGCCCGAAGACGTGGCTGCCAACTTCGAGAAGCTGTGCGACTTCGAAGGCGCTGTGCATCCGAAGGACAACATCGAGGCGCTGCGTGAGCTGATGGCTAATATTCAGAAGTTCAGCTGACCATAAAAGCCTCAAGCTACAAGCGGCAAGCTTTAAGCTGATTGTGGTTAGGTGGATCAAGAGCCCGTACTGTTTCGCAGTACGGGCTTTTTGGTTTCTGGCCGGCGGGGCCGGCTTTGTTCGAGGTGGAACTCGAACGTTCCCAGAGGCGGGGGCCGGTGTGAGGTGAAACTCGAACGTTCCCAGGGTTGGTGCTTATTGGGAATGTCGAGTTCCATCTTGACCAGCGGGGTCTCAGGAAGCATCTCTGGTGAAGTAAGACTAAGGCCCAACAAAGTGCCACTTTCGCCAGACAATAAAAAAGCCCGGCCCTGATATCAGGGCCAGGCTTTTGCACAAGCAGCTCGTCGCTTGCAGCTTGAAGCTTGCCGCTAAGCAACGCGTCAGATGTAGAACGCTTCCAGAGGCGGGAAGCCGTTGAATTCGATAGCGCTGTAGCTGGTGGTGTAGGCACCAGTAGAGAGCCAGTACATCCGATCGCCAATGGCCAAGTTCAGCGGCAGGCCGTATTTGTAGCTTTCGTACATGATGTCGGCGCTGTCGCAGGTCGGCCCGGCGATAACGACGTCTTCCAGTTCGCCTTGCTTCTCGGTGTAGATC
>NZ_BMFF01000005.1:163836-245885 GCF_014637955.1 Halopseudomonas salina
ACTTCACTGACCAATACGCCCGCATTACCAATCAGGGAGCGACCAGGCTCGAGAATGATCTCGGGCAGGTCGTCACCAAAGTCTTCCTGCAGGAAACGGGTGATTTCTTCTGCGTAGGTTTTCAGGGTGTTGGTCTTGGTGATGTAGTTGGCCGGGAAGCCACCACCCATGTTGATCATCTTCAGGGTGATATTGTCCTCTTCCTTCAGGCGTTCGAAGATTACCTTCACCTTGGCGATCGCCGCGTCCCAGGCGCCAATATCACGCTGCTGTGAGCCCACGTGGAAAGAAATACCGTAGGGCTCCAGGCCCAGTTCACGGGCCAGAACCAGCAGGTCCATGGCCATGTCGGTCTGGCAACCGAACTTGCGCGACAGCGGCCAGTCAGCCGTGGTCGAGCCTTCAGTCAGAATGCGCACATAGATTTTCGAGCCCGGTGCGGCCTTGGCGATATTGCGCAGGTCGGCTTCTGAGTCTGTGGCGTACAGCCGCACGCCCTTTTCATAGAATGCGCGGATATGCTTGGACTTCTTGATGGTGTTACCGAAGCTGATCTGCTCGGGCTTGACGCCCAGGGCCATGACCTTTTCCAGCTCATAGATGGAGGCGATATCGAAGTTGGCGCCCTTGTCCTTCAGCAACCCCAAAACTTCATTGGACGGGTTGGCCTTGACCGCGTAGTAGACCTTGCCGAAGGGAAAGCCTTCGACTAGTTCGTCATAGGCACGGTCGATGGTTTTCAGGTCAACAACCAGGAAGGGGGTCTCGTGCTGATCGGCGCAGGCCTTGATACGGCTGAAGGTTTCGCGATCAAAGTATTCGTCGAGTTTGATAGACATGCATTGGCTCCAAAGCAACTATTTCAGGTCGGGTCGTGTGAAGAAATAACCCGGGGGGTGCGAACGTCTGATCAGTATCCCCACTTTGGTTCGCCTACTTCCCAAGGCGTGCGCCGAAAGCAATAAGAACGCCGTATTGCGCGTGTCTCGCTGTCTCGTCGTCAGTACTTGAGCCGTATGGATCGTGCCAGCCTCAACGTTCGTGGCGCACCATAAGACCAAGCGATCTCGGGGTCAATAGGGACCTGACATTTCATTAATCTTCCCAGCTGTGGATGACAAAAGTACGGTTTTACCTGCGCATTTATCTGATCCTTAAAGCTAAGACCTGCGGTCTTCATACTAGACCATCAGGCCGGCCAACGGCGGCAACATCCCCTCCCCTGCGCGCACCAAAACGGGACCAACGGCACTGTTTTGGGCCGCGAAAGACCATGCACGTCGGCTACTCCGACATCTTTCCATCGAAAGCCAGACACTCTGGACTGGAGGTATTTCATTGTTTTACAAGGTATTTATTTGTCAATTAATGACATTGTCAGAAATTGGCACGTTACCTGCTCTCTCGTGTTGAACACCCACTTGTATACAAGACGGTATTTTCACGATCAGCAGGAGGCCAGATGGCTCAGCAATCCGGATGGACAATCACAGAGTGGCTCGAAGCCTACCGCAGCGGCGACCTGACTCCACGCACCGCCCTTGAGCAAATTCATGCGCAACTCGATGGGCAGGACCCTGCGTTCATCCATGTGCTTTCCCATGCCGAACTGAGCGCTCAGCTCGATGCGCTGGAAGCACTGCCCGACGCACGCCAGCTGCCCTTGTATGGCATCCCCTATGTGGTAAAGGACAATATTGATGTTGCCGGCCTGCCAACCACCGCCGCCTGCGCTGAGTATGCCTATACAGCTACTGCTGACTCCACCTGTGTGGCGCGTTTGCGTGCGGCCGGTGCTGTGGTCCTGGCCAAGACCAATCTCGATCAATTCGCTACCGGACTGGTCGGTACTCGCTCACCCTATGGCCCGGTACCCAATAGTTTCGACAAGCATTACATCTCTGGCGGCTCCAGCTCCGGGTCCTCGGTCAGCGTCGCCCGCGGCCTGGTGCCGTTCAGCCTGGGTACCGACACCGCAGGATCCGGCCGCGTGCCGGCTGCCTTTAATAACCTGGTCGGACTCAAACCTACTCGAGGCCGCTTCAGCACCACTGGCGTAGTGCCGGCCTGTCGCAGTCTGGACTGCGTATCGATTTTTGCCCTGAATGTGACGGATGCTGAGATAGTCGCCGGCGTGATGGAAGGTTTTGACTCTACCGACGGCTATTCCCGCAAGCCGCCAACTGCCGCCACGCTGTTACCGGTCAAGCCACGACTGGGCATCCCCGCCTCGCTTCCCTGGTTCGGCGACAGCCAATATGCGGCCGCCTGGGAAGCCAGTCTGTCCAAACTGCAGGCGATGGGCGTGGAGCTGGTCGAGCTTGATTACAGCCCGATGCAGCAACTGGCTGAGTTGCTCTATGGAGGGCCGTGGGTGGCCGAGCGCTACGCTGCGGTCTCTGAATTCATGGACGCCCACGCCGACCAGATGAACCCGGTGGTGCGCGGCATCCTGGCCCAGGCGCAGAACTTCAGCGCTACGGATACCTACAAGGCCGAATACCGCCGCGCGGATCTGGCACGGACCATTCAGGCGCTCATGGGTAGCGTGGATGCGCTGCTGGTACCGACCACTCCGCGGATGCCGACCCTGGAAGAAGTGGAACAGGATCCGGTCGGGGTCAACAGCCAGCTTGGCACCTGGACCAACTTCGTCAACCTGGCAGACTGCTCCGCGTTGGCGCTGCCCGCCGGCCTGCGCGAAGACGGCCTGCCATTCGGCATCACACTGATTGGCGCCGCTTGGCAGGATGGCTCACTGGCTGAATTCGGTCGCCGTTGGGAGGCTTTCGCTCCCTGGAAAGCCGGCGCTACCGATCGCTCATTACCCGCACCTGTTATAGCTACCCAAGTTCCCGCCGGACATGTACGACTGGCTGTAGTCGGTGCCCACCTGAGCGGCATGCCCTTGAACATCCAATTGACCGAGCGCCATGCACGCTTTGTCGAGAGCACTTTTACCGCCGGCAATTACCGGCTCTACGCCCTGCCCAATACCACACCACCTAAACCCGGTCTGATCCGCGCCAACGAGGGAGCAACCATTGCCGTTGAGCTCTGGGATGTACCAGTCGACCTGTTCGGCAGTTTTGTTGCGCTGGTTCCAGCCCCGCTGGGTATCGGGACTCTGACACTGCAGGACGGCCGTGAGGTGAAGGGCTTCATCTGTGAGGGCGCTGCAGTCGATGGCGCTACCGATATCACGCATCTTGGCGGCTGGCGCGCCTACATCGCCTCACGCTGAGCACATCAAAGGGACTTGCACCATGCTGAACACTGTACTGATAGCCAACCGCGGGGAGATTGCGGTCCGCATCGCCCGCACCCTGAAGACCATGGGCATCCGCTCGGTGGCCATTTACTCCGACGCCGACCGGAACAGCGCTCACGTACATGCTTGTGACGAGGCAATCTGCCTGGGCGGTAACAGCGCCGCCGACAGCTACCTGCAGGCCGACCGCATACTGGCGGCTGCCAAGGATTGCGGCGCGCAGGCGATCATTCCGGGGTATGGCTTTCTGTCCGAAAACGCCAAGTTTGCCGAACAGTGCGAAGCAGCCGGTATCGCCTTCTGCGGTCCTACACCGGACCAGATCCGCCAGTTCGGTCTCAAGCATACCTCCCGCGAGATTGCCGAGCGTGCCGGTGTGCCACTTACGCCCGGCACCGGTCTGCTTGCCTCCCTGGAGGAAGCCATCAGCTCCGCCGCCGAACTGGGTTACCCGGTCATGCTGAAAAGTACCGCCGGCGGCGGCGGCATCGGTCTCACGCGTTGTAACGATGAAGCAGCACTGATCGAAGCCTTCGAAACCGTCAAACGCCTGGGGCAGAACTTCTTCAGCGACAGCGGCGTCTTCCTTGAGCGCTTTGTGGATAATGCGCGCCATGTGGAAGTACAGATATTCGGCGACGGCAAGGGTCAGGTGCTGGCTCTGGGCGAGCGTGACTGTTCCCTGCAGCGCCGCAATCAGAAAGTGGTCGAGGAAACCCCCGCACCCGATCTGCCCGCCGCCACCCGTGAGAAGCTGATGACCGCCTCGGTGGAGCTGGGCAAGGCAGTCAACTATCGCTCCGCCGGCACCGTGGAATATATCTACGATGCCAACCGTGATGTGTTCTATTTTCTCGAGGTAAACACGCGTCTGCAGGTCGAGCATCCGATTACCGAGGCATGCACCGGTGTGGATCTGGTCGAGTGGATGATCCTGACCGCCGCCGGGGAGCCGCCGGCCCTGAATATAGAAATTAACCCCAAGGGCGCAGCAATCGAAGTGCGCCTGTATGCCGAGGATCCGGTCCGCGATTTCCAGCCCTCCCCCGGCGTGCTGACCCATGTGAGCTTTCCGGAAGACGCCCGCATCGATACCTGGGTTGCGACCGGCACTGAAGTCTCAGCCTACTACGACCCGATGATCGCCAAGATCATTGTGCACGGCAGCGACCGCGTCGACGCCATTGCGAAAATGCGTGCCGCGCTGGACAGCACCTCGGTCGCCGGCATCGCCAGCAACCTGGACTACCTGCGCCAGATCATCGCCACCGACTTTTTTGCCGCTGGCGATGTGGCAACCAATCGCCTGGCCAGTTTTGATTTCCAAGCGCCGGTGATCGAGGTGGTGAAACCCGGCACATACACAACGGTGCAAGACTTCCCCGGTCGTGCTGGCTATTGGAGTGTCGGTGTGCCGCCTTCGGGGCCGATGGACGACTATGGCTTCCGCCTGGCCAACCGGATTGTCGGTAACCACGAGAGTGCAGCCGGCCTGGAATGTACGCTGATCGGTCCGACTCTGCGCTTTCATACCGATAGTGTGATCGCCCTGACCGGTGCACAATCAAGTGCCACTCTGGATGGTACCGAAGTGCCCTTCTGGGCACCGGTTAGCGTCAAGGCCGGACAGGTGCTTGAAGTCGGCAAAGCCAGCACCGGTTGCCGCTCCTATCTCGCCGTGCGCAATGGCATCGATGTACCGGTCTACCTAGGTAGCCGCTCGACCTTTGTGCTCGGCCAGTTTGGCGGCCATGCAGGTCGCACCCTGCGCGCTACCGACATGCTGCCAATCAGCAATCCGGCGATCGCCGCCTGCACCACGTCCGCGCCCTGCTACGAGCCGGCTGCCGCCCCGCATGGACTGATTCCCGACTACGCCAGTGACGACACCGGTCCGCGGGAGTGGGAAGTCGGTGTGCTTTACGGGCCCCATGGGGCGCCGGACTTTTTTACCGAAGAAGCCATCGAGATGTTCTTCGGCACCGCCTGGGAGGTGCACTACAACTCCAACCGCCTGGGCATACGCCTGAACGGCCCCAAGCCGACTTGGACCCGCAGTGACGGCGGCGAAGCCGGACTGCACCCTTCCAACATCCATGACACCGAGTATGCGGTCGGCTCGATCAACTTTACCGGCGACATGCCGGTGATTCTGACCCGCGACGGGCCGAGCCTGGGCGGCTTCGTGTGCCCGGTCACCATCATCAAGGCCGAGCTGTGGAAAGTGGGTCAGGTAAAGCCGGGGGATCGCATTCGCTTCAAGCGAGTGGGCTTTGATACGGCGTTGGCCATGGAGCAGGCGCAGGATCAGGCAATCGAGACCCTCAGTGTGCTGCCGGCAATAGAGCCACAGTCCATCCCCGAGCCGGATCATGGGCTGTCTGCCTGCATTCTTGCGTCACTACCCGAGCAAGGCAGCCGCCCGCTAGTGACTTACCGTCAGGCCGGCGACAAGTACATCCTGCTCGAATATGGCGACAACGTGCTTGATCTGCGTCTGCGACTGCGTGTTCACGCGCTGATGGAAGCACTCAAGGCCACGCCTATCGAGGGCATCATCGAGCTGTCACCCGGGGTGCGTTCACTGCAGGTGAATTACGACAGCCGCGTACTGCATCAGCAGAATCTGGTTGCGGGTCTGCTGGCGATCGAGCACAACCTGCCCGACAGCCTGCGCGTGCCCAGCCGGGTGATTCATCTCCCGATGGCTTTCGAGGACGCTGCCACCCTGGACGCTGTTGCACGCTATCGCCAGTCGGTGCGCGACACCGCGCCCTGGCTGCCGAGCAACACCGAGTTCATGCGCCGGATCAACGGGCTGGACAGTATCGATGCGGTGCGTGATGTGCTGTTCAGCGCCAGTTACATGGTGCTCGGTCTGGGCGACGTGTACCTGGGCGCCCCTTGCGCAGTGCCCGTGGATCCCCGCCACCGCCTGCTGACCTCCAAGTACAACCCGGCGCGTACCTACACCGCCGAGGGCACTGTGGGTATCGGCGGCGTCTACATGTGCATCTACGGCATGGATTCTCCCGGTGGCTACCAATTGGTGGGTCGTACGTTGCCAATCTGGAACAAGTTCCTGAAAAGCCCCGTGTTTATCAACCAGGAGCCCTGGTTGCTGAAGTTCTTTGACCAGGTACGTTACTACGAGGTGTCCGAGGAAGAGCTGACCGAGCAGCGCGAAGCCTTCCGTGAGGGCCGCCTGAATATTCGTATCGAGGAGAGCTACTTCGATCTGGCGGAACACGAACAGTTTCTACATGACAACGCCGAAAGCATCAGCGCATTCAAGGCGCATCAGCAGGCCGCCTTCACCGAGGAAGTTGCACTCTGGCAGGCAGACGAGGAAGCCAACGTCGACGCCGCATTACAAACAAGGACCAGCGAACAACCCATCGAGGTCGACGGCCTGGCGGTACTGGCCGACATCAGCGGCAATATCTGGAAGCTGCTAGTCGAGCCCGGACAAACAGTCGAGGCCGATCAGCCACTGCTGATTGTCGAGGCCATGAAGATGGAGTTCGCCGTGCACGCCGAGCGGGCAGGTCTGGTGGGCGCTATCCACTGCGCCCCGGGCAAGCAGGTGAATGCGGGTGATCTGCTACTGGTTCTCGAGGACTAGATAATGGACCAGGGCGCAGCAAGAGAAACAGGGGTTCTGAGATTGAACAGGGCAGCTGACGGCCAGGCGAGCAAGACGCCAGAACGCCGGCAGAACCTGACCGAACGTATTTATGTGCAACTCAAGCAGAGCATCTTCGATTTTCAGCTGCTGCCCGGGGATCGCTTTACCGAAAGCGAAATAGCCGAGCGGGTTTCAGCCAGCCGTACGCCAGTTCGCGAGGCGCTCACACGCCTGCAACGCGAGGGCTTTGTAGAGGTATCCTTTCGCAGCGGCTGGCAGGTGCGGCCCTTCGACTTCGAACAGTACGAGCAGCTGTATGACGTGCGCATCGTGTTGGAGATGGCGGCGGTCAAGCGGCTATGCGAGATGGAGGCAGCGCCGGCGCTGGATGAACTGAAAGCGATCTGGCTGGTTCACCCAGCGGACCGCCTGAGCGACGGCCCGGCAGTCTGCGCCTTGGATGAACGCTTCCATGAGCAACTGGTCGAGGCCACCGGCAACGTCGAGATGGCCCGTATTCATCATGACGTGACCGAGCGCCTACGCATCGTTCGACGTATCGATTTCACCAAGGCGCCACGCATAGAGGCGACCTATCTGGAGCACGGCAAAATCCTCGGCAGCATTATTCAGCGCCGCACCGAGGAGGCCCAGCTGATGCTCAAGACACACATAGAGGAGAGCAAGGCAGAGGTGCGCAAGATCACCCTGCACATGATTTTTGAAGCACGGCAGAACCAGAACAAAAGCCGACCGCCAGATACGGCGCCAAGCTGATAAAGAAGGGCCGGCGGCATGCTGACCGGCTCCAACCGCGCAGAGATGCACCCGTTGTTTGCAAGCTTGTTTTCACACATCAGGATAAGTACTTCACACGGAGAAAGACCCATGAAAATCAGAAAATTAGTCAAACAGGCCGGGGCGCTTGGCGTCGCGTGCAGCATGGCGCTCAGCGCAATGACTGTGCAGGCTGAAACCATCAAGGTAGGTGTACTGCACTCACTATCCGGCACCATGGCCATTTCAGAAACGACGCTGAAAGACACCATGCTGATGCTGATCGAAGAGCAGAACAAGAAAGGCGGTCTGCTCGGCAAACAGCTTGAAGCCGTAGTTGTGGATCCTGCTTCTGACTGGCCATTGTTCGCCGAGCGCACCCGCGAACTGCTGGAGCAACACAAGGTAGATTCGATCTTCGGTTGCTGGACTTCAGTATCACGCAAATCGGTTCTGCCGGTTATCGAAGAACTGAACGGCATTCTTTTCTACCCGGTGCAGTACGAGGGTGAAGAGTCTTCGCGCAATGTGTTCTACACCGGCGCCGCGCCAAACCAGCAGGCCATACCAGCCGTTGATTACCTGAAGGACGACATTGGCGTGGAGCGCTGGGTGCTGGCTGGAACCGACTACGTCTACCCGCGCACAACCAACCGCATCCTAGAGGCCTACCTGAAAGCCAATGGTGTGGCTGAAGAAGACATCATGATCAACTACACGCCGTTCGGTCACTCCGACTGGCAGAACATCGTGTCCGAAATCAAGCGCTTCGGCAGTGCCGGCAAGAAGACCGCCGTGGTATCGACCATCAATGGCGACGCCAACGTGCCTTTCTACCGCGAACTGGGTAACCAGAAAATCTCCGCTGAAGACATTCCGGTCATCGCCTTCTCCGTGGGTGAAGAGGAGCTGTCAGGTATCGATACCGGTCCGCTGGTTGGCCACATGGCGGCCTGGAACTACTTCATGAGTGAAGATACTCCAGAGAATGCGGCGTTCATCAAGACGTGGCACGAATTCACCAAGAACCCCGAGCGTGTCACTAACGACCCGATGGAAGCGCACTACATAGGCTTCAACATGTGGGTCAAAGCTGTGGAAAAAGCCGGTACTACTGATGTCGATGCTGTGATCGATGCGATGGTCGGCGTGGAAGTGCCCAACCTGACTGGCGGCACCAGCGTCATGTTGCCCAACCACCACATCACCAAGCCGGTGCTGATCGGCGAGATCCAGGATGATGGCCAGTTCCTCACAGTATCCCAGACCGATGATCTGGTCGCCGGTGACGCCTGGTCCGACTACCTGGAAGGCAGCAAGAACCTGATCGGTGATTGGACCGACCCCGTCAACTGTGGCAACTACAACACAGAAACCAAGACCTGCGTGGGCGCCACTGCCGAATAAACGGCAACAGGCTAGCGGTCTCGATTCAGGGGCCGCGATCGGCTACAGGTCCGGCGCGACGCCGGACCTGTCACGACCACACAAGTGAGAACACTGCGATGAATACACCCTGCCGCGCCATAACCTGGCAATCGCTGCGCGTCTGTTGCGCGTGGCTTTTGCTGCTCTGCAGCCTCGGTTTCAACGCCAGTCTGCATGCGCAAACCAATGCAGCAGATCCAAACGACGGCACAGTCGAGTCTGCTCAACCCAACGAATTTGAAACACTGGTCCATCAACTGGTGCAAGGCAACCTGCCCAACCGCATCAAGACCGTTAGCAAGCTCGCTGTCTATGACGATGAAAGGCTGCCAGCCATTTTTACCGCGCTCGCCGCAGGTGACCTGCAGGCCGATCGCAATGATCCCCCTACCGTGGCCATACGCGACGGTGATGTGGCTACCGATGCCCTTACCGGCGAGATGCTGGCGACGACTGAAGGCTTGCGCCGCGTGCCGGTGCACAACGCCCTGCGCACCCAACTGCGCGGACTGATCGCCCAACTCAGCCTGAATAACGCGGATGCGCAGGTACGCTATGACGCTGTACGGCGGATGATTTACGATGGTATCGACGAAGGAACCGTCGAGATGCTGCGCGCCCGGCAAGAGGTGGAGGAATCCACCCTGGTGCTCGAGGCTATAGAGACTGCCAGGGCCCTGTTTCAGTTGAACAGCGAGGATCCGTCAGTGCGCCTGGAGGCGGTACAGCAGCTCAGCGGTTCCCTGGAGCGCCAGGCACGAAACGAACTGGCAGATATCGCAGCCAACGACGCAGCCCCCCAACTGCGCGCCGAGGCGCAACAGGCGTTGCAATCGATCGAGGGTCGCATCAGTTTCTACCGCTTCGTCGAGAATCTGTTCTTTGGCCTGAGCCTGGGCTCGGTCCTGCTACTGGCCGCTATCGGCCTGGCGATCACCTTCGGCGTGATGGGCGTGATCAACATGGCCCACGGCGAGCTGATCATGCTGGGTGCCTATACCACCTGGGGCGTGCAGGTGCTGTTCCCGAGTCTGATCGAGTGGAGCCTGTTGATCGCCATTCCCGCCGCCTTTGTCATCACCGGCCTGGTCGGCATCCTGATCGAACGTGGTGTGATCCGCTTCCTGTACGGCCGTCCGCTGGAAACCCTGTTGGCCACCTTCGGCCTAAGCCTGGTCTTGCAGCAGGCGGTACGCACCCTGTTCAGTCCGCTTAACCGCTCGGTCAGCTCGCCGGACTGGATCAGCGGCACACTGGTCATCAACCCGGTACTGTCGATCACCTACACCCGTCTGTACATCCTGATCTTCGGGCTGATGGTGTTCTTCGCCCTGCTACTGGTGATGAAGCGCACTTCGCTGGGCCTGAAAGTACGCGCTGTCTCGCAGAACCGCGCCATGGCACGCGCAGTGGGTGTGCGCTCGAGCTGGGTAGACGCGCTGACCTTCGGGCTGGGTTCCGGCGTAGCCGGAATCGCCGGCGTAGCGCTCTCGCAGATCACCAACGTAGGCCCCAACCTGGGCCAAGCCTACATCATCGACTCGTTCATGGTGGTGGTGTTCGGCGGCGTCGGCAACCTCTGGGGCACGCTGGTCAGCGCGATGAGCCTGGGGCTGATCAACAACTTCCTGGAACCCTACGCTGGCGCGATGCTGGCCAAGGTCATGGTGCTGATCATGCTGATCCTGTTTATCCAGAAACGGCCCAAGGGACTCTTCCCGCAGAAAGGACGCGCGGCGGCAGACTGATGCGCTTAAACGTGCATCGCTGCTCAAGCCAATGATTATTGAGAGGGAAGTATGCTGATCCAACGTCTATTACTTAACGATCGGGGCGGCATGGTGGTGCTCGGCCTGGTCGCATTGATCGCGATCGTGGTGCCGGTGCTGAACCTGGCCGTGCCACCGGAGTCACCATTGTATGTATCCAACTTTACCGTCGGGCTACTCGGCAAGTTTCTCTGCTTCGCCCTGCTCGCCCTGTCTGTTGATCTGATCTGGGGCTATGCCGGTATTCTGTCCCTGGGTCACGGGGCTTTTTTTACGCTGGGCGGCTACGGGATGGGCATGTACCTGATGCGTCAGATCGGCGATCGCGGTGTATACGGGCATCCCGAGCTGATGGACTTCATGGTAGTGCTCAACTGGGAAACGCTACCCTGGTACTGGCAGGGCTTCGACATGTTCTGGTTCGCGATGCTGATGGTGCTGCTGGTGCCGGGCCTGCTGGCCCTGGTGTTTGGCTGGCTGGCGTTCCGCTCGCGGGTCACCGGTGTGTATTTTGCAATCATCACCCAGGCCCTGACCTACGCACTGATGCTGGCCTTCTTCCGCAACGAGATGGGTTTTGGCGGCAACAACGGATTGAATGACTTTAAGGATATTCTCGGCTTCAGTCTGAGTGCTGACTCGACCCGTGCCGGCCTGCTGATCGCATCCGCCATCATGCTGATTCTCGGCTATCTGGCTTGCCGCTATATCGTTACCTCGCGCATGGGCCGGGTGATCATCTCGATCCGTGACGCGGAAAGCCGCACGCGCTTTTCCGGCTATCAGGTCGAATCCTACAAGCTCTGGCTGTTCGTTTTCTCGGCCATGCTGGCAGCGGTTGCCGGCGCGCTCTACGTACCCCAGGTGGGCATCATCAACCCGGGCGAATTCTCGCCACTTAATTCGATCGAGATGGTGGTATGGGTTGCCACCGGTGGGCGCGGCACGCTGTTCGGCGCCCTGGTGGGTGCGTTTTCGGTCAACTATGCCAAGACCTTCTTCACCACATTTTCACCGGAAACCTGGCTGTTCATACTCGGTGGCCTGTTCGTCATGGTCACCCTGTTCATGCCCAAGGGTCTGGTGGGATTGGCCGGTCGGTTACTGCGCAAGGGAGACAAAGAATGAAAACCACAGAACAACTGCGCGAAACCTGGCGCCGGGATCAGGTGTTTGATTTCGTCCAGCCGCCGCCTGCGTTCGATAGCGTGGTCGATACCACCCACGGCCCGATTCTTTATGTGGAAAACATCAGCGTTAGCTTCGATGGCTTCAAAGCGCTGAACAATCTGGACCTGACTATCGATGAAGGCGAGTTGCGCTGCATCATCGGGCCTAACGGCGCCGGCAAGACCACGATGATGGATGTGATTACCGGCAAGACCAAACCCGACACCGGCAGTATCTGGTTCGGCCAACGTATCGATCTGCTCAAACGTTCAGAACACCAGATTGCACGGGGTGGTATCGGCAGAAAGTTTCAGAAGCCCACGGTGTTCGAGGCGCTTTCGGTATTCGAGAACCTGGAGCTGGCAACCGCGTCGAAAAAGAACGTGTGGTACACGCTGAACAACGATCTGAACGGTGAGCAGCGCGACCGCATTGACGAGGTGCTACGCCAGACCGGCCTGACCGAGCACTACCACCAGGAGGCGGGTGCGCTCTCCCACGGTCAGAAGCAGTGGCTGGAGATCGGCATGCTGTTGGTGCAGAACCCACGGGTGCTGCTGGTCGATGAACCGGTGGCTGGCATGACCGGCGAAGAGGTGGAGAAAACTGCCGAGTTGCTCACCTCGTTGGCAGGCAGGCATTCGGTGATTGTCGTGGAACACGACATGGCTTTTGTGCGCTCCATTGCGCGCAAGGTCACGGTGTTGCACCAGGGTTCAGTGCTGGCCGAAGGCAGCATGGACCAGGTGCAGAACAATCCACGCGTCATCGAAGTCTATCTGGGAGAGTAAGCCGTGCTGCGCATTGAATCGATCAATCAGTTATACAACCAGAGTCATATTCTCTGGGACCTGGATCTGGAAGTTCGCGAAGGCACCTGCGGTTGCTTACTGGGCCGCAATGGTGTGGGCAAGACCACACTGCTCAAGTGCATTACTGGTCTACTACCGGTACGTGACGGGCAGATTCTGCTGAACGGCAAGGACATCACCCGCATGTCCACCGAAAACCGCGCCCGGGCGGGCATCGGCTACGTGCCCCAGGGCCGGGAAATCTTTCCGCTACTGACCGTGGAGGAAAATCTGAAGATTTCCTTGGGCGCACGAGGAGACGGCGCCCGCCAGATTCCCGAGCAAATCTACCAGCTGTTTCCGGTGCTCAAGGAGATGAAGTCGCGACGGGGCGGTGACCTGTCCGGTGGCCAGCAACAACAACTGGCGATCGGCCGCGCACTAGTGCTGGATCCCAAACTGCTGATTCTGGATGAACCCACCGAGGGCATTCAGCCCAATATCGTGCGCGACATCGGAGAGGTGATCCGCAAGCTCAATCGGGAGATGGGTCTGACGGTGTTGTTGGTCGAGCAGAAGCTGCCTTTTGCCCGGCGCACCGCGGATGACTTTTTCATCATGGAGCGCGGGCGGGTAATGGCTGATGGGCCGATTGCAGATCTGAGTGATGAGCTGGTGCAGCAGTATCTGACGGTGTAAACACTCCGTGCTCGGGGGCGGCTTGTACTTTGCCGAACCCGAGAATGGATCCCCGCGTTCGCGAGGATGACGTAAAGGCTTACCTGCGGCGCCCCGTCAATGGACAGCACGCCTTGCAACCCCCTGATTTCCGCGGAGCGGGAATCCATCTTGACCCCACCCCCGTCATTTCTGCGGGGCGCGAATCCATCTTGACCCCACCCCCGTCATTCCCGCGAAGGCGGGAATCCATTTTGACTTAGCGGTTGAATCCCAAAACCTTCACGCTGAAACTCACCGGCTCAACATAAAGGTATTGTATTCCAGATCATCCAGCGACTTGTTCAGACGCATCATCCCCAGCAGCACACAGATCGCCAGCGATACCGTGAAGCCATAACCGTAGAAACTTGGCCCAAGGTACTGACTGAGCAGGGTCAGTGCGATGTTGAGCAAGACAAAGAGGGCGCTCAGCTCCAGCACGATGGCGCGTTTATCCAGATAGAAAAACACGTTGAGCAAAGCCATGAGCAGCAACTGGAAACTCACGCCAATCAGGTCGATGTAAAACAGGGGCAGATAGAAGTGCGAGATTCCCAGCCACTCCAGCAACTTGGGAGCAAACAGGAACAGTAGCACCACTGTGATGCCCTGCACCTTGCAGATTTCCTGCAAGCCCTGCCGGATGGCAACGGTCATTTCACTCTTCAACTGCTGGATATGCTGCAAGGTCTGGCCTTCACGCACTGCGTCGAACAGGCGTTCGTACCACTCGGCAAAATCCGTCTCGATGCGTACCAGAAACACGGCCATCCCTGGGATAATGGAGAGGTAGGCAAGGAAGATCGGTAGATCGTACAACATTGATGCGCGCAACGGCCCGATGACGTGTTCCGACGTCATCGGGTTGAACCAGAAGATGAACTTATCAGCCCAGATACCCATGTTGTAGCAAACGCCGGTCAACAGCAGGCTCAAAAATACCTGTTTGCGGTCGAGAAAATCGAAGGCAATCAGTTTCTCAGCACGGTATTCGCGAAGGATATCGAACAGAAATACGAACAACAGCGTGGCATGACCAAGAAGCAGCGCAAATAGCAGGCCGTCCAGGCCCCAGGGGCGCAGGAAAAACGAAGCCACCACCATAAGCGAATAACCGCCTAGCATCGTCAGCAGGATGCGGTTGTACTGCTTCATGCCCGACAGGAAGATGATCACCAGCCAGAGATTGCACAGGGTGACGAAGTTTGTCAGGACCAGGAGCCTATACAGGAACGGCTGATCAAACAGCCACCACAGCAGTACAAAGGCCAGCAGGCCAGCGCAAATAGTCGCAATAAGCATGATGCCCAGAAGATTGGGCAAAATGACGTGGGGCTTTTTCTCGAACAACCTGTCGGAAACAAATCGGGTAAAGAATACCTGTAGACCACCGGTGGTAATCAACGATGTGGCAAAAAGGTACGTGGTGGTCACCAGAAACTGCCTGACCAGCAATTCCGGAAACACCACGCCAATACTCATGATGCCGATCAGCATGACGCTGATAATCGACAGCACCCATGGGCCCGCGCTCAGCAGACCCGCATATACGTATGCCCGCAGCGTCGACGAGTAGGAATCTCGCGCCAGGATCTTGCGCAGCTCAAAACCGATTCCTGCCATTAGAGGTTCCCCATTGAATTACTGTAAAGCTTGCGATAACGCTCTAACATCAAAGCTTCACCATAGTAGCGATTGGCCCGAGCCACACCCGCGGTCTGCGCCGTCTGCCAGCGCTCAGGGTTGCGCAGCAGTCTGAGGACCGCACTGGCTGTGGCCTGGGGATCAGCGATGGCTACCACTTCGCCAGCCTGGCCCAGATCGCGATCCTCGGCTGTGCCGCCCTCGATAAGTTCACGACACGAACCGACATCACTACTGACTACCGGGGTGCCAGCGCACCAGGCTTCAAGGATCACCAGAGGCTGCGCCTCACTAATGGAGGTCAGCACCATGACTCCAAGCCTGGGTATGATCTCGTCGGCTTTTTGAAATCCCAGAAAACGTACGTTCTTTTCCAGGCCCATACTGGCGACCAGGCTGTGACATTCTGCGGCGTATTCGATGTCTTCATCTTCCGGACCGATGATCCATCCTTCCATCTCGGGCAGTTCGGACACAATGGTACGCATGGCGCGGATAAAGGTCTTCACGTCCTTGATTGGCACCACCCGGCCGATCAGGCCTACCACTGGAGCGATACCCTCAGCGCGTGTTTGCCGCAAGGCATTCCAGCGCTCCAGATCGATCCCATTGGGTATCACCCGGGTGCGGTCCGGGTCGGCACCATCTAGTACCTGGCGCTGTCGATTACCGTCATACAGGGCAATGATAGGGTCAGCGTTTCGATAGACCATCAAACCGATACGCTCGAAAAAACGGATCCACATGGAACGAATATACCCAGAGCTTGGGTCAAGGCTGCTATTGAGGGCTTCGTCAGCGTTCTCGGCGATCCAGCTGGCCTGAGCCAGATCGATCTTGCGTTCCTTGGTATAGATGCCGTGCTCACTGAGTATGAACTTGCACTGCCAGCGGCGCTTGAGAATGCAACCAGCCAAACCCGCATATCCTGTCGAGATTGCGTGCAGCAGACGCGCCCTGGGCATACGCGCGGCGGCTTCGGCAATCATCACCATCGGTGACTGCATGGTGCGCATGGTCCAGAAATAGTTGATAAACGAGGGGTCGCTGCAGTGGTTTAGATAGCCCTCGGTGATAGCCTCCCAGCTCGCCCGGCTGCGCAATACATCCTGCATGGTCAACTGACCACTGGCCAAGGCCCCGAGCACGGCATCCCCGGTAATCTCGTCGGGTTTCTGCGGGTGGTGAAAGTATCGGTACATGTTCGCCAGATCGCGTACGGAGCCGTCAGACGGCGCTTGCTCGGCACGGGGAGCAAACTGCCACGCATCCTCGATGAAAACTTCTTCAATATGCTTTACGTTGGGTGGAATTACGTAATGGCGCTCACCATAGGATTCCCGCTGACCACCAATAAAGAGAACTGAAAAAGTGACGTTGGGGAGGCCGAGAATAATCTGGTTTATCCAGCCAGACACACCGCCACGCACATAGGGCCAGGTGCCTTCGAGCAACAGACATACGTCGGCTTGATCGCCATGTTGTGCTACAGGCCCCGACCTGTTCTGGTCAGTCATAACCAGTACCTCGCGAGGTCAGCAAACGGCGGCCTGGAAAGGGCATGCTGGGGTAAGCGTGCCAGTAAGCGCGGCACTTCCTCATACTGGCCCGCGGCAAATGCGGCCTCGGCGAGGAAGGGAGCAATTTTCTCGAAACGAATACCACCGGTTTCCGCATGTTTGAAAGATGTCCGGGCTGCACTCAGGTCACCCTGCTCCAGCGCAATGCGTCCAGCAAGCAAATGAACCTCCGGGTTGGATTGCAGGGCCAGGGATTGTTCAGCGTGTTTACGCGCCTGACCAAGGATATGGTCCAGAACGCTGCCCTGGGCCAGTCCCAGGTAGGCAAGCTCCCAGTACCAACGCGCCAGCCCGACGTGGGTTGCCTCGGGGCTCTCATCATCACTCTTGCCGAGCCGATCGAGCAGACGCTCGATCCTGTGGTTGATGCCGCTCTCCTTCTGATCGAGCATCGAATAGGCGAGCAGACGTACATCATCTGCCGGGTCCCGCAAGGCCAACTTGAGTATCGGCACCGATTCGTGGGATGGCATGCGACGGGTCGCCAAAAGTGCGTTCAGGCGACGTTCCGGGTCAGTCGCAAGAAACAGCACGTCCTGCAGACCACCATCCTGAAACATGGGCGAGTGCCGACGCTCCAGGGGACGGAACGGCAGCCCGGGCACACCCGTAGCCTGCCAAACCTGTTCCTCACGCTTGCGCTGCAGGTACAAGGCCGGAAATACAGAGAAGATGACCCCGATCATACCCAGCAATGGAATGAAAAAGGCGATGCTGAATAGAAACAGTGGTGCCCAGGGCACAGGCGACTTGTAGCGCATGGGCAGGAACATCCACAGGGCAAGCGCCAGCAGTATGCAGGCCACCGCATGCGGTAGCACGATATACAGCATGCCTTCGAGTAGCGTCGGCTCACGGAAGATCATGGCCCAACTCAGGGACTCGAAAACCAGCGCGCCGCTAAATAGCAACTTGTTGATCATTCAACCCACACTCGTGATAAAGGAAATTGCGCAAACCTTCGCGTCTGCCCGTGGGGTCCACCTCTAGGAACATGACCCGTACACCCACATCATCCAACGTACGACCCTGGCCAAAATGTTCAGCAACCTGGTGCTGCAGACGCGTCAGGTAGCCGCGAGAGCCTTCAGTCGACGTTAACGGCATCAATACCAGAATGCAGTCATGCCCACGGTCATTGATCAAGCGTATCTGCAAATCCAGACCACGCTGACTGTCGGCGAACAGACGAATCATTTCCTGATTGGCATCCGTCAACTCGAACATGCACAAACTGGCATCCAGATCATGCTGTTCAACGTCGATCAGAGACCGACGCAGCTGCTGGGAGAAACTCTGAGCGTCGGCGTCATGCAGCTGCAGGGCAGCGGCGTCACTACGCAACAGATCCGCTACGTGGCCAGCCAGGAGCGCCAACAGACTGAGAGTACGGTCGTTGAAGACGAAGAACGGCATTTGCCGGATCGCCAGGATGCCAAGCAAGTTATCCTCGGTATCGATCAGCGGTACACACACCTGAAGCGAAGAAAACTGCTCCTGATCACCGCGTTCGAGAAATTCTTCACGAATACTGATCAGTTCGCCCTGCTCAAGACACAGCTTTATCATACGATCTTCAGGATCCAGCTCGTCCATATCGCCGAGGGTGGCCAGTGCACGGGATTGCATCTGCCCGTCCTTGATCGCGTACAGACCGGCGATACTCAATGAGCCATATTGTCCCAGCAAGGCCATGATGGGTTGCGCCATGGCTACCAGCGGATCACCCTGAGGCTTCAGTTCACGCAGACGCTCACGGAGTATCAGCAAAGAGCTGCGCAGACTCTGGTCACTGCCCGCAACCCGCAGTTCCAGCCGGTCATGGGAAATACGCAGTATCTGATGCGCCCGGGTAAATTCATCCAGCCGGTACTGACGATATTCATTGGCCATCTGCAATCGCTGCAGCCGACGATCCCAGAGATCCCGAAATTCACCGACCACCATGCTGATTACCAGCATGCCGATGATCCAGGCGCCCGGCATTCGCTGATATGCCTCCAGACCCGACTCGCGCAGCAACAGCAATGCTGCAACGAGAAGACAGGCACTGACCAGCGCCTTGACGAACCCGTAACGCAGTCCCACCAGCAACGGTGCCAACATCGGCCAGGTAAACTCATACACCTGCAATGGATCTTCCGGCACGAAATAAATGCCCAGACCGATCGCCAGTGCGGTTAGTAGGACTGTTTCAACCCAGGCTGCGAGTTCACTGGCACGCGCCGCGAGGGTGAAGTCCTTGTACGGGGATTCAGTTGACATTATTCCAGCCGCAGGTCGTCGGTGAGCTCACGCAGTACTTTCTGGGCGCTACCGGAAAGGCTTTCGCGCGACCAGCCAGCCCTGGCTCCGCTATTGCTCCAGATAACGCGGCCAGTTACTGGCTCCAGTACGCGCAGACTGATACCAACCGCAGGCTCACCATCCAGACCACTCTTGTACTGCCATTCCTCGACACTACCGCTGATCACGTAGTCGAAACCCTGGCGCTGCGCCCACTCCATACCAGCAGCCAGACGTTCGCTATCATCAAACAGCATGGTTTCCTGCTCTGTCTTGGGATAGACAATTGGCTGCAGGCCGCGCTGACTGAGAACGCTGAGCAATATCTGCTCGCTACGCTCACCCGCCTGCGGTGTCTGTGAATAGTTCACCAGGGGTACAAGCCCCCAGCGGGCGTCACGCGGCAGCGCTTCGCCACTTTTGCCAGTGAAGGTACTACAGCCGGTCACCACAGTGAGTGCCAGTATGAGGGCCAGGCCCGCTCTCGATTGCATGATGAATCTCTCCTGTTTGAATAACATAATCAGCGTCCGAATCTCTTGCTATAAGTCAGTTCCAGAATGCCGCCAGCCTCCGCATCGGTGCCTCGCGGCTCCGACTGATAACCAAAGGTCAACGCCAGCTCGTCATCACCGAGGACCCGCGAACCGACCCCGGTGCTCAGACCGTAGGTGAACTGGCTATCAACCCAGTCCCACCCCGCCTGTACGTCCACCAGCCATGTGTACTCAGGCTGGCCACGGTTGAGTGCGCCGGGGAAGCCCCTGCGCCATGAAGTACCGGCGTACAACCGGCCGTACTCTTCCTGCAAGAGTCCTGACGCTTCTATCACGTCGAACTCCACTGGTCCGCCATCTGCCACGGTAAGGTCGTCAAGCTGCCGACGGCTCAGATTGTTGCGCTGATAGTCGATACCTGCCCGTGCCACCCATGTCGGCCCTTCAAAACGTTGGATCTGGTTGAACTCGATATTGAAGGCGGTGCCGTTACCCAGGCTATGCCCATAACGAGTGCCGTAGGCGCGCTGTTCAATCGACCAGGAAAGCTGATCTCGTGCTGAAAATCCGTGAATACCGGCTACGTAGATCGAGTCCTGGGTACCGACGGCACGCATGAAACCGCTGTCGAGGCTCTCCTGATTCCAACCCAGACCCACTTCAAGCTGGTCACGCCCACCCAACTGCCAGGTGCGCGAGGCGCCTACGCCAACACGATCCTCATCGGCGCGGCTGCTGCTATCTACTGTCAAGGCAATACGCCCGTCTTCCAGCTTGCGGCTCAGGGTGACGCGGGCATTCTTTTCCGTACCCAGTACGCTGCTATCGAGGTCGTCAGCCTTGTAGTTCAGGCGCTCGAGATCAACGCTGGTGTACCAGTCATCGGCGACATTGCCGGCGATGGTCGCGTGGGTGCCACTGAGCTCGACACCCCCCAGGTCTTCGCGGCGCCAGCCGATCCGTGCGCCTTGGGGAATACGTGACTGGATATCCACGGCCTGTCGACGCAGTTGCTGATCGACAATAGTCGGGTTGCCGCCGCCCAAGTGGCTCAGTGCAAGGCCTAAGGCGGTACTCTCCTCGCCCAGGCGGTCTAGCGCCTCGACGTTCTGAGCCGGATCAAGTTCGCCCGTGGCAACCAGCTTGGTGAGCATGTCACGGTTATAGTTACGCAGAGCTTCCTGCATGCTGTGATAAGCATTGATATCCAGGCCATGACTTCGACCCCAGGCTTGCCAGGCGTCTTTCTGCGACGGCTGGTTGATAATATCCAGTTGGGTCAGCATGCGGTCGAACCAGAGTTGCAACATTGCCGGCGAACCGTCCTGCCACTGCATGGCCTGCTTCTCTGAACGCAGACCCGAATGACTGGCCGCCAACAGGCGCAGCCACACTGCGTAACGCTGGGGCGCCACTTCAGGCGATTCGAATGCCATACGGGGTGCATCGCCCGGGCGCGTCTCGAACTCCTCTACCAACTGGTGGCGTAGACGCTGGGCCAGATCGAAACGCTCCGCCGCTTCCAGGCCATCAACGTAAGCAGCTCGGGCAAGCCAGTCGTAGGGGTTGGCGCGCAGGTGCATGCGATACCACGCAAGGGCCTCTTCGTGCCTGCCGAGCATCTGATTGGCGGCGGCAAAAGGTAGCCACATATTCCCGTTACGACGTGCAAAGGCTCGCCAGCGATGGGTCATCAAAGGCAGGTCTGCAGTGCGACGGTGATCGATGAAGAACCACATCAAACGTTCGCGCACCAAGGGGCTGCCTGGATACCTGGCGAGGGCAGAACGGTAGATACGCGTCGCGGTATCAAGATCGCCATCGCGCTCTGCCAGCCAGCCTCTGGCCAGCATGACCTGAGGACGGAGCGCCACCGAGGGTTGTTCATCTGCCTCGGCTAGCAGGGTACGCAGAAGATCGATATCGCCCAGGACGATAGCCATATCCAGCGCCATCACCAGGTAACCTGGATCGCCCCGCTCGCGCCAGCCTGCCAGAAGCATCTCCAGCGCCTTGCGCGGCTGCTCCAGGCGATAGAGCTCGATCAGGTCGCTCTCTTCACCACTGTTCAGAGCAATGCCCTTCTCGAGCATTCGCTCGTAGGCATTGCGCAACTCGTCGTCACGCTCGAGCTCCCACGCGAGGCCAGCCAGGGTCCGCCAGTATTCAGGGTCATCGATATTACGGTTGTCGATATCGAGAATATCCCAGGCGCGCTCGGGCTGATAAATGCGCCAGTAGGCGCTGGCCCATTCAATTCGTTCGGTAGTGCTCAGCTCAAAGCGGCTGGCCATGTCATCCCAGACGGCGGTCTGTGCCTCGAACTGCTGAGTGTGCTCCAGATTCTGCAGAAGACGCACCCAGGCCATGCGATGGCTGGGATAACTGCGAAGATACTGGCGCAACCAGGCTTCGGTGCGTGCGGGCTGACCCAGCGACTCATAACCGAATACCAGCGCATCGAGCTTCTCTTCAGAGAGCCTGCGATCGCCCGCGGTTGGCTCAAGCAGGGCTATCCCCTGCTGGTAATCGTATAACTGAAAAGCCAGGCGCCAGGCGTGTTCGCGGGCCTGGGGATCCTCGCGCAAATTCAGGTATTGAGTCCAGTAATCCAGGGCCGCGCGGCTATTACCAAGCCATTCTCCAAGTTGAGCCATCTGGCGCAGAAGGTCCGGATCTTCGGGGCGCAGAGCCAGCAGCAGATCACCAGTTTCCCAGGCTTCACGCAGGTTGCCCTGGGCGAGCTCCAGGCGAAACTGAGCGTCGACTGGTTCTGCACTATAGGGCTGAAGCTCACGCCAGCGGGCGACAAGAATGGCTGCAAGGTCCATTCGCTGGCTACCCACTGCCATCTGAACGCCCTGCTTGAGCCAGGCGGCGTCCGCTTCGGTATCAGTCAGCTCGGCGCGCTCCCTGACCAGCAGTCTGGAAGCCTGATCACCGGCACCAACAGCCAGCAGTGCATCATAGGCGCGGCGCAGATAATATCGGCGATCCTCTACCTCTTCGCTGGCTGCAAGGATATCCAGATAGACCATCGCCGCCTTGCCAGACTGGTTGCTTGCCAGATACCAGCGAGCAGCACGCTTGAGGTAAGGCAAGTGCTCTTCCGGTACTCGAAGTGCGAGCGAGTGGTAAACGTCAGCCGCCAACCAGGGCATTTCCATGCGCAGCGCAAGGTCTGCCCAGTGACGCGCCTGCTCCACCGACAACTGCCGGTGGTCGTATGCCATCAACTGGGCACGGGCTGGCTCCAAGCGACTCGGATCCTGGCCGTGCAGTGCACTGAGCGCATCAATCTTCAGCCGATAGTATTCCATCTGGCCGACATCTGGATTTTCCCAGCCCAGCAGGTGACGTCGCGCGCGGCTGTACTGTCCCAGGTCGACCAGCAGCTGAACCAGATCAAGCCGCAACTCGTCATCTTCAGGTCGTGAAGCGAGAAGAACCTCGGCGTAGCTCGCTGACACATCGTCGGCTCGCTCCTGCTCGTCAGGGAGGAATACGTCCTCACTGTTGTAGGTCAACACCAGGACACCGCCTATTGCCGCAGCGGAAAACGCGAGCGTCCAGGGGCTGACCAGCCGAACGGATTTACTCGCAGACGAGTTGCGCATCACTCACCTGTTTAGTCGATAGGGAAAAATGCCAGAGCCCATTTGCCGCACGACCGCTGATCTTCCGACCACCGACATTTAGGCGACAGGCGGACGAGGAGCGGACAGAGAAGGCGATGGGAAACTCACCGGCAAATGAAAGTTCAACCCGCCGGGCGTCGAGATACCGCCAGGCAGTCAAGGGGACATTGGCCTCTTCAAGGGCCGGAGCAGAGTCGCGAACGGCTTGCAGCGCGAGCACTGCACGATTATCACTGAGATGGACGTAACGGCCCTGCGGGAGGTCAATCACACCTGCAACCCCTGTGGAGGCCAACATGTCTGGCCACCCCATATCCGGATCAATCCGTACCGTACGCAAGCCCTGCAGCGCGCTGATGTGCCATTTGCCATTTGAGGCGCGGGCCAGGGAAGCTGTGTGCAGACCATGGGCCCGCATCAGATACTCACTCATCCACAGGGATATCGGCTCCTGATCGAGCATATGTCGATAGATATCACCCATTACCTTGATCGCCGCCGGCTTGGTACCGGAGTAGAAATGGTAGTAAAGGTGCAGACCGCGCATGCGTCGCGGCGAGTCGGTCAGTTCGAAGGTATCTATCACATCGCGGAAGCCGTAGTAGGGCCCCTGCCACAAATTGGTGTAGACGTTTTCGTTGATGATGGGGGCGAAAACCTGCAGCCCACCTGAAGTCGGACGCAGCAGCGGATACAACCCGGTCAGCGAGGGATCCGCACGGGTCAGCCGGGTCTCTCCACCGTTGACGTTCAACATGCCGGCGTCGTAGGCGAGCTTGATCGTTGCAGCATCGGGGATCGCGTCGCCAGTCCAGAAGATCATGTTGACCGGTTTGTCCGCCGGAGCCAGCCGACTCTGCACATAATCGCGCGAACCGATGACTTCCCGTTGAAAATCGATCGTGTCATAGCCCGGGATTGGCATCATCAGACCGTAGTCAGCCTGAAAACCCTCACGCTGGATTTCTCTCTCGGCCTGCCAGAAGTAGGGGTGGCTGTAGGTGTGGGTAGCCGGCTCCACGCGCCCATGGGCGAGTATGCGTTGGGCGATAGGCTCAAGTTCGCGAGCCAGATAGGGGTACATTCCCTTGGGTCCTACCTCACCTTCAATAAAGGACACCGAGGTCAGCAGTGGGTAGGGCTTGATGAAATCGTTCAGCACAATGGTGCCGGCGTAGGGAGTCCCGGGCACTTCAGCACGGGACGGGAAGCCATCCCCGTCGATGTGCACTGTGGCGATTCGACGGCCATTTTCAGTGGTCGCATCAGGGGCCGGAAACGGGGCCAGCTGCAGGGCTTTTTGCAGAAAAGCGAAGGGGTCTACAATCCAGCGACGGGTGTCGTCCTCACCCTCGAATACGTAGGGCGCCAGCGCTATACCACCCCAGTCACCCGTCACTACAGGGGTATGCTCGCGGCCATTGTCGTCAACCAGCACCAGAGCTGCGTGGTCTGAACTGGACGCCGATTGAGTGCCGATGGCAATCATTCCCCGCGAACGCACGATCAGGGGGGCTTCGAACTCACCGATAAGCAGCGGGTCATGGCTGACCATTTTCAGGCCAGAAGCCGGCTGATCACCATTACGCTGCAGGCCGAATTTGTTGAGAATGGCAGCGTCATCTACCGGCAGGCCCTGAAAGAATGCCAGCGGAATACCCTCCTCCATCCGGTTGAGTATCCACCTGTTGAATTTGCCACTTTCAGGCGGCGCGCCAGAGGTCATCCAGATAATGGCCCCTGCATAGAGCCCGGTCATCGAGGAGGCAGGAAGAGAATCATCCACCGGCATGTAATCAATGCGGTAACCCATGTACTCAAGCAAGCCGCCGAGAGACCTGAAGCCCCCACTTCGGGTGAGCTCGCCTTCGCGGGGATCATAGAGCAGCGCAATGCGGCGGGGCTGTACTTCGATGCTGCTCACACCGAGCGTTGCCAGCTCGGGCGTCCCCACATATGGGACATAACCTTCGTCCACGAGACGACCGGCCAGCTCCCGTGCCTCTTCACGACGGTCGGTGGGCAGATAATCAATGGCAACGATAGGAATGCCCCGCTCACGCAGCGGCTGCAGTGCATTGACTAACCAGGCGCGATCTTCTTCCGGCACCGGACTATAAGCCCGATTGCGGGCATTCCAGCCCGCATGAATGGATTCAACTGCAACGGCTGCAACACCCTTATGCATATCGGGAAGTACTTCAAAACCCCGATTGAAAAACAGTTTGAGTTGCGGATGAAGCCGATTTATTTCCTGCAAAACACTTAATAGTGCGGAACGTTGGGCTGCGCGTCGGTCTTCGGGAAGGAGAGTAAAGCTGTCCAAGGTATCAAGGAACAAACCGCTGTAGCCCAGACGAGCGTAGTCTGAGGCCCGCTCGAGAAGGTGATTACGCCAGCGTGGGCTGGTGAGATCCATCACGCTACTGTTCCAGCTATCGTTGCGCGCCTCACTGGCTGCCTCGTCGCGCAGACCAGGATCCAGTTGAGCCTGGTGCTCATCAAGCTCACCTACGGAAAGATAGGCAAATGGCTCTGAGCCCTGCGCGGTAACGAAAAGGACGTCTGCTGCAGACACGTGTGCCGGTTCGAACACGACCCAATCAAACTGGGACAATTCCGACAGGGGCGGTTGCTCTGCGTACCAGAAAGCCACGCTAGCAGGAGCAGAAGCACCGGCTTCGGCTCTCACCAGGCCAGCCATTGCGAAAAGCGACAGGAAAAGGGTAATCAGGAGCCCGAAAGGCTTACCGATACTGACTGCTAACTGGCGAAAACTACAATCTATCATTCCAATCCCTTGATTTTGCATAGGCAACAATCCGACTGTCACTTTATGAAACGGTTCACATTGTCGCCACAAAATATAGCTAACTGCTATTATGCCAAAATACTAACACCTGTGAAAAGTATCACAACACATGCGTCAATAAATTAACAAATTAATTCGTACTCACAGTAATCTAGCAAGATTACAGTCCCGCGTGAGAGACAAAACCCGCATAAGACCGTCTTCGTCTATAGTCCCCTTGGGTGTCGTCATGGAAAAGAGAAGTTGGCCAAGAAAGGCCGCCAGATTCAATGCCCGACTCAGCTTGTTGCATAGCCATTATCCCTGCGTGGTCCGCGATTTCAGCCAGACAGGCGTACTTGCCAGCCTAAGCAGGCAGGCATTGAACTCACTTGGCCAGCACGCCCTCGAGCAACCGCTTACAGGGCAGTTGCACCTTACCAGCGCAGGCCGCAGCACAGTACTTGAGGTCGAGCTCGCACGGGTTACCGACCAGGGCGCCGGCCTGCGCCTCCTTAACCCCGGCAGTGATCATTATTACGCCTTGCAGTGCGCTGCCGGGCTGGCCGACAACTCGGCAAGCACAGCCAACCAGACTGCATCCGGCCCCAGCAAAATGCTGGATCCGGCAGAGAAAGAAACGCTCGCCAGAGCGGCGCAAAGCCTGTTCGGTCGTTTTCTCGAACTTCAGCTTCCCGGCTATTTTGACCAGCTGGAAGGGGCACTGGTGCTCGAAACCGACCGTCAAAAAAACCAGAATGCTCAGCAGCCGTTTTTTGATGCTGTTGCGCTACTGCGCAGGCAACGACCACGCGTATTACTTGCCGTGGTTAATCGTCTAAACCAAGCCGTTCTGAACGCCGCATCCGGCAATCAGGCCGCAAAGCAACCGATGGCGCGCGAACCGGCAGCGAGCAACACGCTGGAGCTGGTGGAAAAAGAGGACTTCGAGGACTGGCTGGTTGTTCGAGTGGCAGTTTCGCGCGCAGACTCCCAGGTGCGCGAAGCGATGATCGAACTGCAGCTGCGCATTGATGCTGCTTTTGCGAGTAAAACCGGGCATCGGCTGTTCAACCCCTTCTCTCCCGCCGCCTTGTGCCACACCCTGTCCGAGGTCATCCGCCCCCTGGGCCTGAAAAATGCCGTGCTAGAAGTGGTGTTTCGCGTGTTTCAAAGCCATATTCTGGACAAGCTGCCGGGGATTTACACCGAACTGAACACCCTGTTTACCGAGGCCCGGGTGCTGCCACGCCTGGATGTGAACCGCTACCTGGCCGACCAGGCGCGCTCCGAAGCCACGCACAACGAGCTACCACGCCAGCTGGGCCCAACAGAGATACCACCAGACAAGCCCCAGGTAGCAGACCAGCCGGGAACCGCCGATTCGTCACCCCGAGTGCCTGCCAGTGCATTCAATGTTGTCACCCGGCTCAATTCCCTGCACCGCCGCTCCGATTCAAACTCGGCGTGGTACGCGCCCGCGGATGCCGCGGCAGAAATGCCTGAATTTGATGAACAAAGCGCTGTGCTGACGATGCTGGCGCTTGGAAACATGAAGGCGCGACTACTGAATACAGCCGCGGTTTACAGACCCCTGTCACTAAGGCAGCAACTGCTTGATGCGGCGCCGGCGGGTCATATGATGTGTGAGCGCGAGCTGGACGCAGTGGAGATGATCGAGGGTCTGTTCCAGAGCATCGCCAGCAGCGAAAGGGTAGCCGACGACCTGCAGGACGATCTGCACAGCCTGCAAATCCCCCTGTTGCGGATCATGCTGACAGATCCCGAGCTGTTCAATGCACCCGCCCACCCTGCCCGCCAGGCCATGAACCATCTGGCGCTGCTGGTGGATCAGGACAGCATCAACCTGACCGCCAATCGCCAACCGATCCGTCAGTCCATTCAACAGATTCTGGGAAGCGAAGACGATGTCGACGGGTTCGTCCAGGCATTGCCCGCACTGGAGGAACTGGTGCTGCGTGAGCAACGCATCATCGATCGGAACCGACAGCGCATCAGGGAAAAATGCACTGGTCAGCAACGCCTGACTCAGGCCACACGACGGGTCGAACGCGAGCTGACGTACATGCTGGACCGGGCCATACCCATAGTCATTCTAGATATTGTGGAGCAGGGCTGGCGGGAATACATGCGCCTGGCATGTCTACGCCAGGGCGCTGACAGCAAGGAGTTTGCTGATACCATCGAGGCGCTTCAGGCGATTCTTCTGTACCTGCAACCCGAGCGTGCTCCTGATCAGCTACCCGCAGGCTCCGCGAGCGAGCTGATCGAACCCGTGGCCTGCGGACTGTCCAGGGTGTCCCAGGGGACAGATTCCAGGGATGCGCTCACAGACTCACTGCGTGTCCTGCTAGATACCGGCATCACCCCTACAACCCCGATGGCGCACTACACCGGTGCCGAGCTGGACAGCGAGGTTCTGGAAAAACGTCTGGCTGAACAGACAGATACTGATGAGCATCTCCTGCGCTGGCTAAAGCGCGCGCGGGCACTGGAAACCGGGCAATGGTTTGAGGTCACATCAGAGTCAACTCCAACCCAACTGCTGCAGTTGTTGTGGGTAGCAGAGGACACCGACCAGTTCATGTTCGCCAACCGCCAGGGTACCCGCAGTCTCGCCCTGCCCCTCGATGACGTTGCCAGGCGCCTGCGTGACGGCAGTCTGGAGCCGATGCATGAGGCTGCCCTGCCCGCAGTGGATCAGGGGCTGGATGCACTGATCCAGAAAATGTATGACAAGCTGGCGTTTGACTCTTCCCACGACCAGTTGACCGGACTGCAGACCCGCAAGGAATTCTCACGCCGCCTGGCCCAATGCGTTGAGAGGGCCAGCCAAGCCACACAGACCTATACGCTGATTTTTATCGACATCCAGCAGTTCAAGGTCATTAACAATACCTGTGGCTACGAAGCCGGGGACCGGTTTCTTCGCGAGCTTGCCGAACGCCTGCGATCCATTGCTGGCACCGCGGGAAACCTTGTCACAGAGAAAGAGAAAGAGAAAGAGAAAGAGACCATTATTGGCCGGGTAGGTGCAGACCAGTTCGCCCTGTTGCTGCCGGTGCCCTCAGACAGCCTGGGTTACCGCCTTGCGGTGGAGATCAAGTCAGCGATAGAAACCAACCGTTTTGTCGAAAACGGCCAGAGTTTTGTCATCCACGCTGCCATCGCGATGCTCGGTTTTGATCACCGCAACAAGAAGGTCATGGAGCTCCTGCGCTCGGTCGAAACGGCCTCGGAGCTGTCCAAACGAGCCGGCTCCAAGGATATCCAGGTGGTACTACCCGGCGATGGGCGACTCGAACAGCTGGATGAGGTCATGACCTGGGTTACGCGCATAAACCGCGCCCTTGACGACGACAATCTGAAACTGCGCTGTCAGATGATCGCCCCGCTGGCCGGCGCTGGTGGCCAGAAACTGCCCCACTACGAAGTCCTGCTGACCGTCATCGATGACCAGGGCGAACACATGCCACCGGCTGGCTTTATCAAAGCAGCAGAAGACTATAACCGCATGGGCTCGGTAGATCGCTGGGTTATCGAGACTGTCCTGCGCTGGATGATGGAGCACCCTGAGCAATTGCGCCTGTCTGGCGGTTTTTCAATCAATCTGTCCGGACACTCGATGAACGACGAGACCTTTCTGGATTTCATATTTGACGCCCTGGTGCGCTACCAGGTACCCCGCGACAAGCTGATCTTCGAAATAACCGAAAGTACCGCCGTCGCCAATCTTGAAGACGCCGCGGACTTCATCGCTGAAATGCGCAGTATCGGCTGTCGTTTTTCCCTGGACGATTTCGGTGTAGGCCAATCGTCCTATTCCTACCTCAAGCGGCTACCAGTGGATTTCATCAAGATCGACGGCACTTTCATACGGGATATCACCAGCAGCGATGTGGATTTTGCCCTGGTGCGCTCCATTACCGAGATGGGTCATTACCTGCAAAAGCAGGTGGTGGCTGAACACGTATCCAACCAGGAAATACTGGCGACGGTCACGGCGATTGGTGTCGACTACGCTCAGGGCCATGTCCACGGTTTGCCGGTGCTCCTGGACCATCTGGGCGTCCCCGGCCCACATCTGGAGCCATAGACGACAATACAAAGCTACGTGCCGTAGTGCGCTGCAACACTCCTAAGGGTGTCGTAACATCCAGGCGCATGACCCTGATACACATTGATGTGTATTATTGAACGACACTTTTATCAGCGATCAGGTCTGTTCGATGTCACAGCTTCAGTCAGCGCAGCAAATTGAGGACGTCATCGTCATTGGTGGCGGCGTCAATGGCAGCGGTATTGCAATGGATGCTGCCGGGAGAGGCCTGAAGGTGCTGCTTTGTGAGATGGGCGACCTTGGCTCGGCCACCTCCTCGCGCAGCAGCAAGCTGATTCACGGCGGTTTGCGCTACCTCGAATTCTACGAATTCCGCCTTGTACGTGAGGCCCTGGCCGAGCGGGAGGCGCTACTACGCAATGCTCCGCACATAATGTGGCCCATGCGCTTTCGCCTGCCCCACCGACCACATCTTCGGCCAGCATGGATGATCCGTATCGGTCTGTTTCTTTATGATCATCTGGCCAAGCGCGAACTGCTACCGGCCTCCCGCGGCTTGCGATTCGGACCTGACAGCCCTCTGGTAGAGAGCATTGATCGTGGTTTCGAATACTCCGATGGCTGGGTAGACGATGCGCGACTGGTGGTGCTCTGCGCTACGGCCGCACGTCAGCAAGGCGCTACGATACGCACCCGCAGCCGTTGTATCCGGGCCGAGAGGGTAGACGGAATGTGGCATGTGACCCTGCAGGACCTGTCAACCGGCAAAACCAGCCAACATCAATGCCGCGCCCTGATCAATGCAGCCGGCCCCTGGGTCAGCAGTCTGTTCAGTGATGCCTTGCAGCAACCCGCTCCCAAACAGATACGCATGGTAAAGGGCAGCCATATCGTAGTGCCGCGGATGGCTATTGGCGAGCAAGCCTACATCCTCCAGAACGAGGATGGGCGAATCGTTTTCGTCATCCCTTATGAGGATGATTTCTCGTTGATCGGTACTACGGATGTCGACTACCAGGACGACCCTTCCGTAGTGAGCATTTCCCCCGACGAAACCAGCTATCTGATCAGGGTGGTCAACGATCACTTTCGTGAAAAGCTGAGAGAAGATGACGTAGTCTGGACTTTTTCCGGGGTCCGCCCACTGATGGACGATGAGTCGTCCTCCGCGCAAAAAGCCTCCCGCGATTACAGCTTTGAACTGGACGCTGCACCTGGCCAGGCGCCCCTGCTCTCCGTATTTGGCGGCAAGATAACCACTTACCGCAAACTGGCAGAGGCGGCAGTTGACAACCTTGGCGAATTCTTTCCTGAGGCTGGGCCAGCCTGGACACGCTATGCCAGCTTACCGGGAGGGGATTTTGCTGATCATGCCTCCCTTGCTGCAGATATCGCGCGTCACCGCCCATGGCTGCCAACCACACTGGTAGCACGCTGGGTGCGCACCTATGGCACGCTTGTGCAGAACCTGCTGCGCGACTGCACCAGCTTGGGCGATCTGGGTGAACATTTCGGTGCTGGTCTGTATGCCCTAGAAGTGGAGTATCTGGTAACCCACGAATGGGCAATCACGGTTGAGGACATATTGTGGCGCCGAACCAAGCTTGGCCTGCATCTTCAGCATGCCGATACCGCTCAGCTAAGTGCCTGCATCGAGCGGGCCAGTGCCAACCGACTGGACAGGACACCCTGTCCCGCCTGATCCGGGCAGAGATGGCGGCACAGGCATGAGATCAACCCGGCTTATGGGGTATAATCGCCGGCTAAATTCAATACGCCAGCTATTCAGCAAGGGTCTCAATGAGCAACAACGCCGCCGAAGTCGCCAAACGCCGTACTTTCGCCATTATCTCGCACCCCGACGCGGGTAAGACAACCATCACCGAGCGGCTACTGTTGATGGGCCAGGCGATCAACGTGGCGGGCACCGTAAAGGCGCGCAAGTCCGACCGCCACGCGACGTCCGACTGGATGGCGATGGAGAAGCAGCGTGGCATCTCGGTAAGTACCTCGGTCATGCAGTTTCCCTACCGTGAATGCATGATCAACTTGCTGGACACCCCCGGCCACGAAGATTTCTCCGAAGACACCTACCGCACCCTGACCGCGGTCGACTCGGCGCTGATGGTGCTCGACGGCGGCAAGGGCGTGGAGCCACGGACCATTGCCCTGATGGACGTATGTCGTCTTCGCGACACGCCTATCGTCAGTTTTGTGAACAAGCTCGATCGGGATATACGCGACCCTATCGAACTGCTCGATGAAATCGAGGCGGTACTGAATATCAAGGCTGCACCCATTACCTGGCCCATCGGCTGCTACCGGGACTTCAAGGGTGTCTACCATCTGACTCGGGACGAGATCATCGTGTACGAGACCGGCCATGGGCATGAACGCACCGTTAGCCGCATCATCAGCAAGCTGGATTCGGACGAGGCCCGCGAACATCTCGACGACCTTTACGACAGCTTCGTCGAGGAGCTCGAACTGGTACAGGGCGCCTGCCACGACTTCGACCGTCAGGCCTTCCTCGACGGCAAGATGACACCGGTATTCTTTGGTACCGCCCTGGGTAACTTTGGTGTGGACCAGGTGCTTGATGCGATCGTCGACTGGGCTCCACCACCCTTGCCGCGCGCCGCCAACGAACGCACTGTACTGCCCGCCGAAGACGCCTTTACCGGCTTCGTGTTCAAGATTCAGGCGAACATGGACCCCAAGCACCGCGACCGTATCGCCTTCATGCGTATCTGTTCCGGCCAGTACGAGAAGGGCATGAAACTGCATCACGTGCGTACTGGCAAGGAGCTGCGGGTACCCGATGCCCTGACCTTCTTTGCCGCCGAGCGCGAGCACTTGGAAGAAGCCTGGGCTGGGGACATCATTGGTTTGCACAACCACGGCACAATCCAGATTGGCGATACCTTCAGCCAGGGCGAAAGCCTTGGATTCACCGGCATACCGCATTTCGCACCCGAGCTGTTCCGTCGTGTTCGTCTGAAGGATCCGCTCAAGTCCAAGCAGTTACGCCAAGGGCTGCAGGAGCTGGCCGAAGAAGGTGCGACCCAGGTATTTTTCCCCGAGCGCAGCAACGACATTATCCTCGGCGCGGTCGGCGTCCTACAGTTCGATGTGGTCGCCAGTCGCTTGAAGGAGGAGTACAAGGTCGAGTGCATATATGAGCCGGTCACCGTCTGGTCGGCGCGCTGGGTCGAGTCGGATAACAAGAAAAAGCTCGAGGAGTTCAGCAACAAGGCGATGGAGAATCTGGCGATCGATGGCGGCGGACACCTGACCTACCTCGCGCCAACCCGGGTCAACCTGGGTCTGACAGAGGAGCGCTGGCCAGACATTCGCTTCCTCGCGACCCGGGAGCACCACTGATCCTGCGCCTCGCCATTTGTAACTGAAGGCCACTCAAAAGATCACCCGAAGAGGTGAATATTTAATGCGTTCTCGCATATTGACTGATTTTCCGGTCTAACAGCGCTAGACTGAAACGCAAGGAAATTTCCAGCGGTCGTTATCAGGATTCAGTTGTGGATAAAAGGCGATACGCGCGCCAGAGTGTTTCGATAGATGCCATCTTCCGCGTCGATGGAATCGAGGACTTTGGCTGCTGCATCAAGGATTTCAGTCAGGGCGGACTACTGCTTTCGCTCAATGACGTCCGTCGCACAAGGCAGCTGCATGCACTGGTCGATAACAGCACTATCAATACGGCTGTTCTGTTTGGCAGAGGTGCTGACCGCACTCAGGTCCCCGTCCATATCGTCCATGCTTCCGGAAATGGCATTGGTCTGCGATTTCATCAGGACAATCCTCCACAGCTGGACATGTTGCAACAAACCGCAACGAGCGATAGTGCGCACTGGCATCCTACCCCTGGTCAGCGCCCGCTGACCCACGCACGGCAAGCGAGCCTTATAGGCGGCACAAACCAGTTGGTACGCCGCTTTTTCGACACCCATATGCCGCACTTTTTCAAGCACCTGGACGATGTGCTGGGCCAGGAAGCAGATGCAGGCAAAACACTCGATGGACGCCAGAAACTACTCGACGCCCGAGCCCTGCTGCACGTGCAGGAATCACGCATCGGATCTCAGGTTATCGACTCGGTTACCAGCGAAGCACTAGCCCTTACCGGCATATCGCAGGCTGGCCAGGTGGGCGCTGACGAACAGCCCGGACATACACGGTCGACATTGGCTCTGATCGAGAAAGACGAATTCGAAGACTGGCTGGTGGTCCGCGTTTCGATTTCCAAGGCGGAACTACACCTGCGTTCACAACTGCTCGAATTGCAGCTTCGCCTGGATGCCGCATTCTCGAACCCGCAGACTCCCGAGGTCAGTAACCCCTATTCGCCATCGGCTCTGGGGCTTGCCCTGGCAGATGCAATCCGCCATCTGCATCTGGGCAACCAGGCACTAAGGCTGATTTTTCAGGTTTTTCACGAAGTCATATTGTTGGAGCTTGATGCTGTCTATACGGCACTCAATGGGCTGCTGATCGACGCCGGAGTGCTGCCCGATCTCAACGTCAGTCGCTACCTGGCCAGCCAGAATGCGCATCCGTCTCAGGCCGACAGGGTTTCCAATGTGCCAACGGCGCAGGAACCAACAGCACCCACACTGACCCCAACAGCCATCGTCGAAGAGCAAAGAACCGGGGGCGACGCGGACGCCCCGGGCACCACCCGCCATACAGGTTCTTTCGCCAGCATTGGCGGCCAGGTACAACCCGCAAGCAGTCCGGTCGGACGTATAAAGGCCGCCTTTACCGCGGCATCCCGTCTCTGGTCGATGCAGCGCCATCTGTCCGGCGCCCCCAGCGGCACAAGCCGCCCTGCAGTCGAGGATATTACGCCGTCGGGTCCTCCCCAGATAGAAGTGCTCGATGCGCTGCATCAGGTGCAAAATGACGTCCTCAGAGGGTCTGCACGGCTGGATGAACCCGGCGCCCTGAAGCGCTATCTGCTTGAAGCCGGTGGGATAGATGGCAAGGTCAGCAGCCATGAGTGTGACTCTGCAGACATGGTCGAAGGACTGTTCGACAATATTGTTCAGAACGAACGGGTGCTCGAAGACCTCCGACATGAATTGCGCAAACTCGAGGTTCCGATCCTCAAGGTCATGCTCAAGGACCCGACTCTGTTCTCCGCAGACTTTCACCCGGCGCGTCAGACAGTCAACTACCTGGCTTTGCTATCAGACAGACGCAGCATCAATATCAACCAGAACCGCCCCGTCATTATCGACACCATTGCCAGCCTTCTGCAGGACCAGGGTGACGATAACAGCGGCTTTACCCGTGCTCTGGAAAGTCTGGACGAACTGGTTGGGCGTGAAAAACACTTTTTCGAACGCAACCTGACCCGTGTAACCGAAGCCTGTGAGGGCCAGCAGCGGATCGTCCAGGCCAATCTGCTGATTGACTGGGAGCTGTACCGTCTGCTCGGATCGCAGCCTGTCGCCCAGCCGATAATCGACCTGGTGGATAATGGCTGGAAGGAGCTGATGCGTCTCAGCTACCTGCGTGAAGGGGTCTCCAGCCTGGCGTGGGAAATGACCCTGGTAGTGATTGATCAACTACTGGTGCGAACCGTGCCCGGGGCGTACGACGAGAGCCGTCTGCGCTTCAGTTCGCAGAAGCTGCTGGGGCTGATCGCCAAGGGACTGTCAAAGATCCCCCACTCAGGGCTGGGTCACAAGACCCTGGTGCGCAACCTGGAAATGTTACTGGCCAACCCGGATGATCCCTCAATCAATCAGGTGCAGTTTGTCAGCCCCTTGCAGGAGGAGCCATCTGGTGGCGGGGCACAGGATCGTCAGCTGCAACGGTGGCTCAAGCGCGCACGCAACCTGAAAGTGGGTCAATGGCTGGAAGGCAATGCGCCCGACTCCGAGCCACAGCTGCTCTATCTGGCCTGGGTCGCCGAAGCGTGCAGCCGCTATGTATTCAGCAACCATCGTGGTATGAAGGCCGCTGAACTGACGCTCGAAGAGGTCGCCGAACGACTTCGCGACGGCCGCCTCAGCATCCTCAACGACGAGAGCATGCCGGCCCTCGAACAGGGGCTCGACGCGCTGGTCCAGAAGGTTTATGACAAGCTGGCGCTGGAAACCGCGCACGACCCGCTGACCGGCCTGCGCACCCGCCGCGAATTTGTCCGCTGGTTGACGCAGAGCGTCGACCAGGCTCGGGAAGGAAAGAACCGCTATATCCTGATTTTCATCGACATCATGCAGTTCAAGCTGATCAACAATACCTGTGGCTATGAGGTAGGCGACCAGTTCCTGCGGGATATCGCCGCGACCATCATGGCTGAACTGGAACCGGAGGCTATTGCCGGACGGGTAGGTGTTGATCAGTTCTGCGTGCTTCTTCCCTCCCAATCCCGTCAGGCGGACCATCAGACCGCCGAGCAGCTTAAAAACGCTGTGGAGCGCAGTCGATTTGTCAGCGGTGAGCACAGTTTTACCATACAGTCCGCTGTGGCCATGATGGCTGTTGATGGCGATGCCGTAGATCCTATGGAGCTGCTGAGAACAGTTGAATCAGCAGCAGACCTGAGCAAAAGATCCGGCCACCGGGATATTCAGACGATCAAGCCGGGTGACACCCGTTTCCGCGAGCGCGACGAGGTGATTTCCTGGGTCACCCGCATCAACCACGCCCTGGATGAGGGCCTGCTGAAAGTCCGCTGTCAGAAAATCCAGCCCATCCAGAGCGACAGGGCAGTCGACATGCACTACGAAACCCTGCTCACCGTAGTAGACGAGAATGGCGAGCACCTGCCGCCTGCCGATTTCATCCGTGCCGCCGAAGAATACAATCGAATGGGCGCGGTGGATCGGTGGGTAATTGAAACCGTGCTCAGCTGGATGGCCGAGCACAGGGAGGAGCTGGATGAGTTTGGCGGTTTCTCTATCAACTTGTCGGGGTGCTCGCTCAACGATGACTCCTTCCTCGACTTTATCTTTGCTTCTCTGGTGCGCTTTGATGTACCACGCGACAAGTTGATCTTCGAGGTTACCGAAACCGCGGCCATCGACAACCTCGAGGATGCTGCAGACTTTATCAACGAGATGAAAGAGATCGGTTGCCGTTTCTCCCTGGATGATTTCGGCACGGGCCAATCATCCTATGCCTACCTCAAACGTCTACCGGTCGACTTCATCAAGATCGACGGCACTTTCGTGCGCAATATCGTCACGGACAACTTCGACTACGCACTGGTGCGCTCCATCACTGAAATGGGCCACTTCCTGAACAAGAAGATTGTGGCCGAGTTTGTTTCCAGTCCGGAAATTCTCGACGTGGTCAGCTCCATTGGTGTGGACTACGCCCAGGGCTACCATATCGGGCGCCCCATATTGCTCGAAAACCTGTTTCCGAATTCGGGCACCTTTACAAGCTCCTCCGCCCGGCGCTGAACCATGCGCTACATCGATACCCACACACATCTGGATTTCCCCGTCTTTGCAGCCGACAGAACTGCCGTTATCGAACAGGCCCGCCGTTCGGGCGTGACTCGCCTGGTGGTACTGGGGGTAAGCCAGACCAATTGGCGGGAGGTATGGGATCTGAGCCAGAGGGAAACCTGCGTTTATGCCGCGCTGGGGTTGCACCCGGTCTTTGTCGAAGCGCATCGGGATGAACATCTGACAGAGTTGCGTGAGTGGCTGGGCCAGCTGGCTGGAAACCCCAAATGCTGCGCCGTAGGTGAAATCGGGCTGGACTACTTCGTGAAAGGACTGAATCGCGAGCGCCAACAGCATCTGCTCGAGGCCCAACTGGCGTTGGCCGCTGATTTCGACCTGCCCGCGCTGTTACATGTACGGCGAGCCCATGCACCCACCATAGCCCTGCTCAAGCATGTGAAACTCCGCCGCGCAGGCATCGTGCACGCCTTCTCCGGTAGCCAGGAGGAGGCTCGGGAATACATCCGGCTCGGCTTCAAGATAGGCCTCGGCGGTGCAGCTACCTGGCCCCAGGCCAAGCGAATGCATCGTGTATTGGCGCAGCTGCCGATCGACAGCCTGGTGCTGGAAACCGACTCGCCGGACATGGCGCCGGCGTTTTATCCTCATCAACGAAATACCCCCGGCAATCTTCCACGTATCTGTGAAATACTCGCCATGATTCGCCAAGAACCGGCCGATGTTCTTGCTCGCGCCTGCCTGCAGAACAGCTGTGAATTATTCGGCTGGGATCCATCTGCGATGTGTTGAAGCGCCAGGTCTGGTAAAGTCATACCCCTGTTCCGCGAAGGAGACACTCATGCCTCTGGGCATAGTCCTGCTGCTTGTCTGGCTATTTCTGCTGTTACGCTATCCCCGCATCATGCTCCCCGCAAGCGGCGTGCTGGTTGCTCTCGCCCTGATACTCGCTGCATTTGTCGGGGTGCGTCAATGGCAGAACAGTCAGCACCTGGACCAACTGCACATCAGTATCGACTATCAGCCTGAGGCCTGTGAGTTTGGCAAGCCTCTGCGTGTCCGGATCGACAATCAGAGCGGTCGGATTGCCAGCAATATTGAATGGCAACTGCACGCCGGTCAGGCAGGCCAGCAAAGAAACCTGTTGGATTCCAGCGTGACCGGTGGCGGCTATCGTGTTGGCGAGCCAGTCGCGGCCGGCGGTGATTGGGAGCGCTGCTTTCGCGTTCCACCGCTACGCAGCGGTTATCGCCCATCCGATCTTCGCTACCGAGCAGCAGATTTGAGTGCCCATTTTCACGATTGATCGAAACAGACAAAAGATAACAACAAAGGCCTACACACCATGACAAAACCCGTCGCATTGATAACCGGCTGCTCCAGCGGCATTGGCCAGGCCCTGGCCACAGTTTGCCTCGACGAGGGCTATCAGGTCTGGGCGACCGCCCGTGATCCGCACAGCCTGGATGCTCTGGTGGCACGCGGGGCAATGGCCATGAAGCTTAATGTCAACGACGATGCCCAGGTACTGGCCTGTGCACAGCGTTTGCGCACTGAGGCGGGCCGCCTGGACTTGTTGGTCAACAATGCCGGTTACGGCGCCATGGGACCGATATTGGATGCCGACCGGGCCACGCTGCTCAAGCAGTTTGATACCAATGTATTCGCTCCGGTTGCAATGGTACGCGCCGTGAGTGACCTGCTCCGCGACAGTAAGGGTCTGATTGTCAATATAGGCAGTGTATCAGGCGTCACAACCACACCATTCTCGGGCGTTTATTGCGCGTCCAAAGCTGCCCTTCATGCGCTGTCGGATGCGATGCGTCTGGAGCTGGCACCTTTTGGTATCAAGGTGCTTACCGTCATGCCCGGAGCAATCGCCTCGGACTTCGGCAATAACGCCAGTGCAGCCATTACCATCGCCGAGGATTCCTGGTTCAAACCATGGGAAAAGGCGGTACAGGCCCGCGCCAAGGCCTCGCAGAAGTCGACATCCACCAGCGCTGCAGACTTCTCCCGGGAACTCATGGGCTACATAAAGAATCCGCTGCGCCCGGAAGTGGCCTTGATCGGAACCAGCAGCCGCAGCATGGTGCGGCTCAAGCGCTGGTTGCCCGCTTCGATACTTGACGCACGACTGCGCAAGCGTTTTGGCCTGGACAGAAATTGATATTCAGGAAAGCGCTAAGTCGGCGTAGATAATTGCCTCAGCCTGGTGGTCGGCTATCTCCGACGGAGAGCGTCCTTCGGCTAAGCTCTGGGCGAATATACTATCAAGCCGGTCGCCAACAAGGCGCACCCGGGCGGCAATCTCTCCGGCTGCTACGCCCTGGTGAGTCAGTGCCACATGTAGCAAACCACCTGCATTGATCACGTAATCCGGCGCGTAGAGAATACCGCGCGCATCCAGCAGGTCAGCCGCGTCGCTGTTGATCAATTGGTTGTTGGCGGCACCTGCGACGGCGGCACAACGTAGCTGGGCGATGCTGGCGGGTGTGAGCACCCCACCCAACCCACAGGGAGCGAAGATATCACAAGGTGCTTCGAATACGGCGTCGGGGGCTATCGGCGTGGCGCCCAGGTCGTCCTCTGCCATACGTACCTTACCGGCATCCAGATCGGCAACCAGCAGGTCGGCACCTTCAGCTACCAGCATTTCAGCCAGGGCATAGCCCACATTGCCAAGTCCCTGCAGCATGACGCGCACGCCGGCGAGACTTTCCTGCCCAAGCTGCCGCCGCGCCGCAGCCTTGATGCCCATTAGAACGCCAAGAGCTGTATGGGGTGACGGGTCGCCCGCTTGCCTGGTACTGGTCACGTGCCCCGTCTGTTGCGCGATGCAGTCCATATCCTGGCTACTGGTGCCGCTGTCCACTGCCGTAATGTAGCCCCCGCGCAGGGATTCTATGCAGCGTCCGAAGGCTTCAAACAGAGCTGCCCGATCTGGAACGTGAGCCGGACGAATGATAACCGCCTTGCCACCGCCCTGCTCCAGTCCAGCCAGTGCAGCCTTGTAGCTCATGCCTCGAGCAAGCCGCATTGCGTCAGCGCTGGCGGCTTCGATACTTGCATAGGGCATGTAGCGACAGCCGCCCAGCGCCGGCCCCAGCCGGGTATTGTGAATGGCTATGATAGCTTCCAGCCCGGTCGCCTCATCAGAAAAGAGATGAAGCGCCTGCATCTTGTCTGACCGCATTGCTGCAAACATGGAGTATCGCCTGTTTCCGATGAGCCTGTTACCACCCTATACGCAATTTGGAAAAAACCCAATGCAAACCCCTAGCGCCGAACCGGCCGCTTCTGCAACTTGCGCTGCAGGGTGCGCCTATGCATGCCCAGGGCTCTGGCGGTTGCCGAAATATTGCCCTCATGCTCGGCAAGAATGCGCTGAATGTGCTCCCACTGCAGGCGATCGACCGACATTGGATGTTCAGCAACCAGGGATTCCGGGTCAGCCTGCTCGGATAGCAGCGCAGTCAATACGTCATCGGCATCTGCAGGCTTGCACAGGTAGTTACAGGCGCCCCGTTTGATTGCCTCCACCGCGGTGGCAATACTCGAATAACCGGTAAGAATGACTACCCGCAGATCCGGGTAGAGCTCCAGCAACCGCGGCAGGAGCACAAGCCCCGAGTCGCCCTCCATCTTGAGATCCAGAACCGCAAAATCCGGCTGTTCCTGCCTTGCCAGCTGCATTGCCTCCTCGGCATCGCCAGCCGTGTTGACCCGCAGTCCACGCCGAGTCAGAGCCCGGGCGAGAACCCGGGTAAAGGTTGGATCATCATCCACCAGCAATAACAGTGGCTGCTCTTCCTGTTCGATGTCTTCAGTCATGCTCTGTCTCCCACACAATCGGCAGGAGGACTTCCGTCAGCGTGCCCCCCGTGTCCTGATTGAATAATTTAACGCTCCCACCCATCCGCTCGACTGCCGCATGGCTGAGAAACAGGCCAAGGCCAAACCCCTTCTTGCCCTTGGTAGTGACGAAAGCCGTGCCAATCTGTTCGGCAATATGCAAGGGAACCCCCGGACCATGATCACGAATCAGCAGGCGCAGGCGTTTCTGGTCCCACTCCATGGCGATGGTTATATCATCAGGACAGGCGTCGACCGCGTTATTCAGCAAATTGAGCATCGCCTGCCCCAGCTCCGGACTCGCCTTGACGAGCGGTATCGCGCCGGGCGGCATGGGCTGCAACTGCCATGAGGCCTCGGGGCGCATCAACTGCCAGCGCGCCAACAACGCTTTCATCCAGGCATTTACCGGCTCGACCTGTACGGGGTGGCTGGGCGTCAACTCGGCGCGACGCACCATTTGCTGCAGGCTCTCCTTGCATAGACCTACCTGCTCCTGCAGCAGAGCCAGATCTTCCTGCAATGCCGGCTCGTGGTAGTCGCTACGCAGATCCTTGAGCAACACACTCATTGTCGACAGCGGCGTGGAGAGCTCATGTGCAGCTCCGGCTGCCACACTGGCAATACCAAGCAGCTGCGCATCGCGAATACCCTGTTCCCGTTTATCCGCCAGCCGCTCGGCATGCTGACGCAGGGCGGCGGCCATGCGCACCACAAAGAACGTGATCAAACCGGCACTCATTGCCAGATTCAACCACATGCCTATCATGTGCAGGTTGATGACTCCCCGCCCCATGGTGAACTCGAACGCCTGAAGGGGCTCGTACCAGAGCAGCAGCAGGCTGTAGGCAAAAACTGACAGCCCTGCCAGAAAAGCCGTGTAGAACCAGGGAAGGGTCGCTGCTGCTATAGTCAGGGGCACCAGATAATAGGAAACAAACGGATTGGTCGGACCGCCGGAAAAGTACAACAGAATACTGTGCACGAGCACATCGAAGGCCAGTTGAATTCCGTACTCCATATCCGTCACTGGCCAGCGACGCGAAAGGCGCAGGAGCGTCAGGATACTGACCAGCGCCGATATGCCGAGGATAATCAGTAGCGCCGTCCAGGGCAGTGGAAACCAACCACTGAGGTAAGCGCCCATCACCGAGATGCTCTGCGCCAGCAGAACCAGCAGACGGATCAGTATGAGCCGCCACAGGTTCTGCCTGGTAGGCGATAAAGCGAGAGTATTGAAGCCCATGACTGCCCATCGCACCAAGAGTAAACCTCCGATTATAGGTGGCCCACGGACCAGGACGAGGGTCCTTGAAGTGCGACACAGCGTCGCACAAAACCACACTGCCTGATACCCGATACTATCGAGAATGTATTACGCAGCAGATCCTCAAGCACATACCCCCAATACTGACTACAATTCTCTCTCCACTTATCACACTGCACAGGAAGCAATCTATGCGTAAGTTGCCATTCTCCGCTCTCCTACTTGGCCTGACCTGCGCCCTGGGAGCTACCCAGGCGGTAGCCAACGAACTGCAATACAACCAGGTGTCGCTGCGGGCCGAAGTACAGCAGGCGGTCAGCCATGACATTCTGACCGTAAGAATGTACGCGCAAGACCAGGGAAAGGATGCCAGCGAACTGGCACGACGTATTTCCGAGCGGTTGAACGAGAGCTTGAACACCGCACGTAAAACCGAAAATATCGAGGTGTCCAGCGGCACACGCAGCAGCCAGCCGGTTTACGATGAAAAGGGTGAAAAGATCGTTGCCTGGCGCGAGCGTGGCGAAATCGTACTCGAGAGCACCGACTTCGCTGCGCTATCCACGCTGACAGGCCAGCTCATGGATGATCTGAGCCTCGCTGACATGCGCTTCAGCCTGTCACCGCAAGCGCGTCGCGATACCGAGAATCAGCTTATGCGAGAGGCCATTGCTGCCTTTCAGGCGCGCGCAGACATAGCGGCCGAGAGCCTGGGCGGTAACGGATACCGGATTGTCAACCTCAGCCTTGATACCCAGTTCATGCAACCTATGGCCTATCGCGGTGCCAAGATGGCCAGCATGGCAGACAGCGAGTCAATCGCGCCATCGGTAGAGGGTGGCCAGGCCGACGTAACACTGAATGCCAACGGCACAATCGAAGTCACAATGCCGTAAACAGAAGCCCGCCCCCCGCACGCATGCCATTACCCCAGTCTAGGGCCGCATAAAGGCGTAATCGGTATCCTCGTCGAGATTCTCGGCGAGGAAATTCAGTTCATGGGCTATGTCCGTCAGTGAGCGCTCACGCTTGTATACATTGAGCACCTCAGCCATCAGGGCTCTGGCCAGATCCTGCTCACTGTATCCAGCCCGCTGGGCTTGCTCGACTCCCTCGACAACTATTTTTTCAGCCAGCTTGTAGACAGACATTCGAATTCTCCGCTCAAAAATCACTATTCCAGCACATCAGGCGTACCGGGTTATTGATCTGGCTCAGGATCATGGTTTGTCGAACGGCTCTTGCAGATAGCGGTCGGTATCAAAAGTTTCCAGCCAATCAGGACAGAAAACCACCAACGCGCTTATCACCGTACCGTTGATAAACGCCTCTGGAAACGCGACCAGCAACAGATAGCCAAATGCTTCCATCAAGCTGGAGGGGGGCGCCAGCTCTCCTGACCAGGCCAGCAGCCCCATTCCTACCAGGATCACCGCAGCGGCAGCCACAGCGGCCGCAAAAAAGCCGCTGACAAATATATAGGCAAACAGGTTACGCGGCTCAAGGCGCTCAAGACCACGGCTGATCAAAACAGTAATCAGCACCGGCACCAGCACTCGAAGAATGCCATTGATACCGAAAGCCTCAGCGTCATCCAATCCCAGAAGCACCAGCGCCAGTTGCGCCAGGCCGCCGGCAACCACAGCCAGCGGCCAATCAAGCAGCAGGGTAACCGCAGTCAGTCCGAGAAAATGGAAGGTCAGTCCGTTGTCGAAATCGCGACGCACCAGCCAGAGTACAAAAAGAACGAAGATACTGCCGAAGAACAGATGTTGACGACGATCATCGGCCAGCAACTCTACCCATGACACCCGGGCCAATGCCCAGAGCGCCGCCAGAGCGAAAAGCGTGGCGCCAAGCACCAACTGTATCGGGGTCAACAGAGCGGCAGCGAGCATGGGGGAACCTCGTCAGGATATCCGCAGGAGCATAGCACCAAGGCCCGGCCCACTCACTGCTTACGGTAACGCACTCATATCCCGAAATACAGTGAGCGCGCTCCAGGCACGCAGAAGCGCCTGATGCAATATATGTCGTCAGGGTCTAGAATAATGCCATTATCAGTCAAGCCAGCTCCCGTAACCCTGCGTTGCGCCCAAGCCAAAGGTCCCAGCATGCCCAGCCGCCTCTATCCAGAAGATCAGGAACGCGTTGATGCGTATCTCAATCAACCGGCCAACCGAGTCGAGCGCAAGCCTTTCAATGTCTGGCTGTTGCTCGGAGTCATTCTCGCTTCAGTCATTGGCATGGGCCTCATCGCACGTATGCTCGCCTCCTTGGTACTGGTGTAACGGGCGTACCGCTGCTTGACCGACCCGGAATCATTCTTTGTGTCGAGTCTCTGCCATGTCCCAAGCAACAACATTCGAATCTTTACCCCGCATCCTGGTCGTGGGTGGTGGCGCCGGCGGTCTTGAGCTGGCTACCCGCCTGGGCCGACACCTGGGCAAGCGCAACAAGGCGCGAATTACCCTGGTTGATACCAACATGACCCACATCTGGAAACCACTGCTTCATGAAGTGGCGGCCGGATCACTCAACTCCAGTGGCGATGAACTCAACTACGTGGCCCAGGCCAAGTGGAACCACTTTCACTTTCAGCTGGGCGCCATGGACAGCATCGACCGTGAGCGTCGTGTCATTTGCCTTCGGTCAATCCAGGACGAGAATGGTGAAGAACTCATCCCCCGACGGGAGATCGGCTACGACTATCTGGTAATCTCGGTAGGCAGCAACACCAACGATTTCAACACCGAAGGCGCCGCAGATCATTGTCTGTTTCTGGATACGCGTGAACAGGCTGAACGTTTTCATCGACTGCTGCTCAATCAGTACATGAAAGCGCAGGCCAGCAGCGAGGGGCTTATCAGCGAGAAGATCAATGTCGCGATCATCGGTGCCGGCGCTACCGGTGTCGAGCTGGCTGCCGAACTGCACCACGCCGCGCGATTATTGCAGGCTTATGGGTTGAACCGCATTCGCCCCGAAGACCTGCACATCAATCTGGTGGAAGCCAGTGCACGGGTACTTCCGGCGTTACCCGAGCGTATCAGCGAGCCAGTGACCCAAACCTTGAAGGAGCTGGGTGTCCATCTGCATACCGGATCGCCGGTCAAAACGGTAACCAACGAAGGCCTGCTCCTGGCCAATGGCGAGCACATTGCCGCTTCCCTGAAAGTCTGGGCGGCGGGCATCAAGGCACCTGCGTTTCTTGCCCACCTTGGCTTGGAGACCAACAGGATCAATCAGTTGGCAGTCTATACCACCCTGCAAACGACACTAGACTCACGAATATTCGCCTTTGGCGATTGCGCTGCGTGCCCTACGGGTGAAGACGGACGTTTTGTACCGCCACGGGCGCAGGCAGCTCATCAGCAGGCCACCTTGCTGGCAAAAAATCTCAAACGGCTAATAGAGGGCAAGCCGTTACAGGAATACGTCTACCGGGATTATGGATCACTTATCTCACTCTCGACCTTCAGCGCGGTAGGCAACCTGATGGGCAACCTCACAGGGAGCGTGATGCTTGAAGGCAAGTTGGCGCGGATGTTCTATGTGTCCCTGTACCGAATGCACCAGATGGCGCTGTACGGCGTGCCACGCACCCTGATGTTGATGCTCAGCGACAGGATCGGTAGCAGCACAGCGCCAAGGCTGAAATTACACTAGCCCACAAGCCCTGCAGCCGGGCGTGGCCACTACCATAGTGGCGCGTCCCTGCAGACGCAGGCCGCGGCAAAGTCAGACACGGGAAAGGTCGGCCAAATGCCGATGAATATTTTTTGCGTGGATGATTGAAGCGAAAGGGAGTGAGTGGTGGGTCGTGTAGGATTCGAACCTACGACCAATTGGTTAAAAGCCAACTGCTCTACCAACTGAGCTAACGACCCGGTACTCAAAGGACATGTCAAGCGACACATCCGGGAAAAAAGTGGTCGGGGTAGAGGGATTCGAACTCTCGACATCCTGCTCCCAAAGCAGGCGCGCTACCAGGCTGCGCTATACCCCGATCCGGTTCTAGATGGCTCCGCGACCAGGACTCGAACCTGGGACCCAATGATTAACAGTCATTTGCTCTACCAACTGAGCTATCGCGGAATTACCTAAAACAACCTGACTTGGGCAGTAACTGTCGTTACATATCCCCTGCCAAGGCGCGCCATTTTACCGGGCGCAGTCAGACTGTCAACCCTAAAAATGCGGTTATGGACACTATCTTGAAAAAGCCTGGGTAGTGGCCAGCCAATAGCGTGCAAAGCCCACACTCCAAAGCAGCCGAAATAGCAGCCAGCCTCCTCAGAGGCCCGCTCCCGCCTACAAAAAAGCCCGCCAATGGCGGGCTTGGTCTTGCTTTACAACGCAGCGCCTGGCGGCTTAGAGCTGCGGGCCCGCTTGAACAATCTCGGGCGCAACATCAAACTTCTTGAAATTGTCGACAAACAATTTAGTCAAGGCCTGTGCAGCCGCGTCGTACTCGGACGGATCTGCCCAGGTATTACGCGGGTTCAGCAAATGGGTATCGACACCGGGTACCGAGGTTGGCACATCGAGGTTGATCACTGGCAGGTGTTCAGTTTCGGTACCAATCAGCGCACCGGACTGCACAGCCGCGATGATTGCGCGGGTGGTAGGAATGCTGAAGCGTTTGCCGGTACCGTAGCTGCCCCCGGTCCAACCGGTATTAACCAGGTACACCTTGCTGCCGAAGGCGTTGATCCGCTTGATCAGCAATTCGGCATACTCGCCGGCAGGCCGCGGGAAGAATGGCGCACCAAAACAGGTGGAGAAAGTCGACTTGATGCCATCGCCGGAACCCATCTCGGTCGAGCCGACCAGAGCGGTGTAACCGGAGAGGAAATGGTAGGCGGCCTGCTCGTTGTTCAGAATCGATACAGGGGGCAGCACACCGGTAAGATCGCAGGTCAAAAAGATAATCGCGTTCGGCTCACCGGCACGGTTTGCTTCAACACGCTTTTCAACGTGCTTCAGCGGGTAGGCAACCCGGGTATTCTGGGTCAGGCTGACATCAGCGTAGTCCGCAGTCCGGCTCTGAGGATCGATGACCACGTTCTCGATAATGGATCCGAACTTGATCGCCTTCCAGATGACTGGCTCATTCTTTTCCGACAGGTCGATACACTTTGCATAGCAACCACCTTCGATGTTGAACACGCTACCGGTAGCCCAGCCGTGCTCGTCATCACCAATCAGATTACGCGCAGGGTCAGCAGAGAGTGTGGTCTTACCAGTGCCGGACAAACCAAAGAACAGCGTGGTATCACCTTCGTCGCCGACGTTGGCGGCGCAGTGCATAGGCAAAACGTCCTTGGCCGGAAGCAGGAAATTCTGTACCGAAAACATCGCCTTCTTCATTTCACCGGCGTACTGCATGCCAGCCAAAAGCACCTTGCGCTCGGCAAAGTTGATGATCACGCAACCATTACTGTTGGTGCCATCGCGCTCGGGCTCACAAACAAAATGCGGCGCATTGATGATATGCCAACGGTCCCTGGCAGCCGGATTGAACTCTTCCGGGTTGATGAAAAGCGTGCGCCCGAACAGGTTGTGCCAGGCTGTTTCAGTAGCCATCACCACAGGCAGATAATGCTCAGGATCGGCGCCAACATGCACGTGGGACACAAAACTGGTGCGTTCAGCCAGATAGCCTGCAACGCGCTTCCACAAGGCATCGAACTTGTCAGCCGGAAACGGACGATTGATAGGGCCCCAGGCGATGGAGTCCTGCGTCGATGGCTCCTCGACAATGAAGCGGTCCATGGGTGAACGGCCGGTGCGCTCACCGGTCTTGACCACGAGCGCGCCGTTATCGGCCAACTGACCTTCGTTACGCTGAATAGCCAGCTCAACGAGGTGTGGAATACTCAGGTCGGTATAAACCGTATGGTTACTGTGCGTCATCAAACCTCATCCTCGTTCGGCGTGGGCCGAAATCTCCATGGGACCGACAGATCGGCCTCAGCTCTTCGTGTGTACGCCAGGTCAGCGCGCGGGCGCGCCATTATGCCAAAAAAAAACCAGCCGCGCTAAACCTGATCAGCACTCGTTATTCATCATGACCATAGCCGTTGACTATCTACTTGAGTTGCAATGCATGTATTTCGCCTTCGCTGATCAATGCAACCGCCTGGCATGCTCCTGTGCCGAGTGAAACAGCGCCTCCAGGCGGGCCTGATCAAACAGATAGCGGGTATTGCAGAATTGACAGTCGATCTCGATTTCACCGTTTTGCTCATCGAGCAATGCCATGGCGTCATCTCGCCCCAGGCTCACCAGGGCATTACCCGAGCGCTCCATTGAACAGCTGCACTCGAATCGCACCGCCTGATGATCGAACAATCGTACGTCCTCTTCGTGAAAGAGCCTGCGCAGAATTGTCTGGTTATCGAGGGACAGCAGCTCTTCAGCCGTGAGCGTGTCAGCAAGAATATTCAGGTGTTCCCATGTTGCTGCGCGCTGCTCCGGATCCCGCTGACGATCGGCAGGCAGCGCCTGCAGCAACAATCCCCTGGCAGAGCGCCCGTCGGCCTGCAACCTGAACCTGGTCGGCAACTGTTCGGAGTTTTCAAAGTAGCCGTTAAGGCACTCGGCCAGGGTGGCCCCATCAAGGGAGACGATACCCTGGTAGCGCTGTCCCTCCTGGGGATCTACGGTAATGGCCAGGATGCCGCCGGGCATCAGATCGGCCAGACTGCCATCGGTCATATCCACATCGTACCGGGCTATCCCTCGCACGGCCTGGTCACTGGCGCACTCGACCATCAGTGTCGAAACAGGACCCGAAGAAGTCGCCTGCAGTATCAGCAGGCCGTCGTACTTGATAGTCGTCGACAACAACACCGCCGCAGCTAGCATCTGGCCCAGTAGCTCACGAACCGGCTCGGGATAGTCGTGCTTGGCCAGCACCTCGCGGTAGCTGGTCTCCAGCGCGACCAGTTCGCCGCGCACGTCGGCGTTTTCAAACAGAAAACGTTGGGTGGTATCTTGATACGCCATGATCAGCCCCTGGCAAATGGCGATTATACCCCTTCACCCATCCTCGGGTGAATTGCGTGCATTGCGAAACTGATGGATCTGTCTGCGCTGCTTCTTGTTCGGGCGATGCTCACTGATCAGCAGACCGGGCCCCATGGCCTTGCGCTTGGCTGCAGCTTCCTCGCGCTGGCGAAGACTGTCGGCCGTTTCTTCGTAAAGCAACTGCGCCTCAGCAGCCCCACGCCGCTGGCCGCTGAGCTCGAGAATAGTCACCGTACGCTGCTCGAAGCCCTGACGTATCTGCAATTGCTCACCCACCTTCGGCTCTCTACTGGGCTTGCAGCGCTCACCCCGGCATTGCACCTTGCCGCCTTCTATGGCCGCCTTCGCCAGACCTCGAGTCTTGAAAAATCGAGCGGCCCAGAGCCATTTATCCAACCGTACCTTGCTATCATCGCCCATAGGGTCTGTACTCCTCATTCAGGCCGAGTGTATCAGGCTTGTCGTCGCCCATGACTTGCCCCATGATGCGCGCCAAATGCACCAGGAGCTGTCTGCTTGAAAACTTTTGATCACCTTAATGTTATCGGGTTGCGCGAGTGGATTGGCCTGCCCGAGCTTGGCATCGACCAGATCATGGCAAAAATAGATACCGGGGCAAGAACCTCGGCATTACATGCCAGTGATATCGAGACGTTCGAGCGCAAAGGTGCAACCTGGGTGCGCTTCAATGCGCACATTGGTAGCCAGAAGAAACAACGGGCCCAGCGCTGCGAGGCGGAACTGGTGGAATACAAATCCATCCGCAGCTCCAATGGTCATTTGCAGGAGCGTCATGTCATACGTACGCCACTGGTACTCGGTGACCGTTGCTGGTCGGTGTATTTCACGCTCACCTGCCGTAAATCCATGCGCTATCGCGTGTTGATGGGCTGTACCGCCATGCTGGAAGGCGAGCTGGTAATTGATCCCGGCCGCCGATTTGTCCAGGAAAAACCCCAAACCTCTCTGTTCGCCGTAACCCCCTGAAGGAACCACCATGAAGATTGCGGTACTGTCGCGTAACGCCAACCTGTATTCCACCCGCCGACTGGTCGAAGCGGCACGCGAACGCGGCCACGAGGTGCGCGTTATCGACACCCTGCGCGCCTACATGAACATCGCCAGTCACAAGCCGACCATCCATTACAAGGGCGCCGAGCTGGAAGGCTTCGATGCGATCATTCCGCGCATTGGTGCGTCGGTTACCTTTTATGGCGCGGCGGTATTGCGCCAGTTCGAGATGATGGGCGTTTTCCCCCTGAACGAATCAGTCGCCATCACCCGCTCCCGGGACAAGCTGCGCTCACTGCAGCTGCTGGCCCGCAAGGGGGTTGGCCTGCCGGTCACCGGTTTCGCTCACTCACCCGACGACATACCGGACCTGATCAGCATGGTCGGCGGCGCGCCGCTGGTTATCAAGCTGCTGGAAGGCACGCAAGGCATTGGCGTGGTGATGTGCGAAACCGAGCAGGCTGCTGAATCAGTGCTCGAGGCGTTCATGGGCCTGAAGGCCAACATCATGGTGCAGGAATATATAAAGGAAGCGGGCGGAGCGGACATTCGCTGCCTGGTCGTGGGCGACAAGGTCATCGCAGCAATGAAACGCCAGGCCAAGCCTGGCGAGTTTCGCTCCAACCTGCATCGCGGCGGCAGCGCCAGCCTGATCAAGATCACCCCGGAAGAGCGCATGACCGCAGTACGCGCTGCCAAGGTGATGGGCCTTAACGTCGCAGGTGTGGATATTCTGCGCTCCAACCATGGCCCGGTGGTCATGGAGGTCAACTCCTCCCCGGGGCTGGAGGGTATCGAGTCAACCACCGGCCGCAATATCGCCGGATTGATCATCGAGTACATTGAAAAGAACGCCAAGCCCAATCAGACCCGGACCAAGGGCGAAGGCTGAACAATATTAGCCCTGGCAGGCTGCCGCCAGATCGCGGTAGTCCTCCACGGCATCAAACTCCTCGGTATCACGCAAGGCTCCGCGACTGTCTGGCTGCCTGACCGCCAGCAGGTGGCTGACACCGTAGTCCCTGGCAGCTCGCAGAATTCCCAGGCTGTCATCAATGAAGAGCGTGCGCTGCGGATCAAAGGGGACTTCAGCTTGCAATGCAACCCAGAAAGCCTGCGCCTCTTTCGGAAAACCGAAGTCATGGGAGCTGATCAGACGCTGAAAGTAGGTTCGCAACTCGACGCGCTCCAGCTTCAATGACAGGGAGCCACGGTGCGCATTGGTGATCAATATCACATCACGGCCACTGGCCTGTAGCGCCCGCAGAAATACTTCCGCGTCAGGCCTGAGGCTGATCAGGTGCGCTACTTCGCGCTTGAGCTCAACGATCGGCATGGCCAGCTCACGGGTCCAGAAATCCAGGCAGTACCAGTCCAGTTGCCCCTGCTTTTCCTTCATCAGAGGATAAATCTCGGCCTTGGCCCACTCGACCGACTGACCATGATGCTCGGCGTAACGCTGCGGCAGATACTCGACCCAGAAGTGGTTGTCAAAATGCAGGTCCAGCAGGGTCCCGTCCATATCCAGCAGGACGGTATCGATGTTGTTCCAGTTCAGCATGGGCGTTTGGGCTTTGGTGACATGTGCCGCTATGATACCCAAGCCAAACGCTGTTAACCACGGAGCACCCAATGCCAAAACTGCCCGAAACCCTCGAGGCGCAGATCGTCGCAAAGAGCAGACTATTTACCGTCGAGCAGGTGCAACTGCGTTTCAGCAACGGCGTCGAGCGCACCTACGAGCGCCTGGTCAACCGCAGCCAGGGGTATGGGGCGGTGATGGTGATAGCCATGCAGGACGAGCGCCGGGTGGTCTTGATAGAGGAATATTGTGGCGGCATGGGCAACTACCAGATGTCCGTCCCCAAGGGCCTGGTGGAACCTGGCGAAGATGTACTTGATGCCGCTAACCGTGAATTGATGGAAGAGGCCGGCTTTGGCGCCCGCCGCCTGGAATATCTGACCCACCTCTCCCTGTCTCCCAACTACATGAGTCAGCAGATTGCCATAGTGCTGGCCCGCGACCTCTACGAAAAGCGTTTGCCGGGTGACGAACCCGAACCCATGCGGGTCGACAGTGTCGACCTCTACGCACTCAGCGACTTGGCTGCACGTGAGGACTTTACAGAAGGCCGCGCCCTCGCCGCACTATACCTTGTGCGCGACCTGCTCGAGCAGCGCGGAGAGCTGCACAGATGACCCGCTCACTCGACAGCCTGCCCTTCAATACCGATGCACTACTGGCGCTGACCGAGCGGGCGGGACGGGAAACATTGAAATGGTGGCGTCAGAAGCCTGAGGTTACCGCCAAATCCGATGACTCTCCGGTGACCGCAGCGGATCTTGCAGCACACCACCTGATTCTGGAGGGCCTGCGCCAGCTAACGCCCGAGATCCCGGTACTATCTGAGGAAGACGCGCAAGTGCCCCTGACTGAGCGGCAACACTGGCAACGGTTCTGGCTGGTCGATCCGCTAGACGGTACCAAGGAGTTTATTGCCGGCACGGATGAGTTCACCGTCAACATAGCGCTGATAGAGCAGGGGCAGATCCGTTTTGGAGTGGTAGGCGTGCCAGCCCGTGACAATCTCTATTGGGGAGGCCAATCGCTCGGTGCATGGCGCCGCTCCGGCAGGGAGCCCGCCGAAGCTATCCGCTGCCGCAGTACGAGCGAGACTTTGACAGTGGTTGCCAGTCGCAGACACACCAGTCCGGAACAAGAAGCACTGCTCAGCCGCCTGACATCACTACAGCAGATCGATCTGGTGAATATCGGCAGCTCACTCAAGTTCTGCCTATTGGCCGAGGGCAACGCCGATCTCTACCCGCGGTTCGCCCCTACCAGTCAATGGGATACAGCCGCAGCCCAGGCGGTGCTCGAAGGCGCCGGCGGGCAGGTTCTCGGCCTGGACGGACAGCGTTTCGGCTATCCGGCTCGAGACACCTGGCTCAACCCGCACTTTGTCGCGACGGGCAAGCTGCCTCCTGACCTGCTCCAGGCGCTTGACCTGAGCATCTGACAGGACACACACAGCAATGAATCCGCGGCTGGACAGGTAGTCACTGCCAGGCGCACCATGAAATTCAAATTCGCCCTGCCCCTCTGCCCGGAGTCGCCCATGTTTTTCCGCCGTATTCCCGAACATAAAATGCGCCTGCCCACCGCTGAAGAGGCCCTGCCAGGCCGGGATGAAGCCATCCAGACCAGCCAGATCCACACCGTGCTCGGCACTTCCTTGCATGCCCCTTTTCCAGCGGGGATGCAGCAGGTCATCTTTGGCATGGGCTGCTTCTGGGGAGTGGAAAGGTTGTTCTGGAAGATTCCTGGGGTGCACACCACCGCCGTCGGCTATTGCGCAGGGCTGACTCCCAACCCCACCTACGAGGAAGTCTGCTCGGGCATGACCGGTCACAACGAAGTGGTTCTGGTGGTCTTCGATCCGGAGGAAGTGAGCTTCGAGGAGCTGCTCAAGACTTTCTGGGAAAATCATGACCCTACCCAGGGCATGCGTCAGGGCAACGATACCGGCACACAGTACCGCTCGGGCATTTACCTGAGTACTCCGGCACAGCAGGCGGCGGCAGAAGTCAGCAAGGCCAATTACGCCGATCTGTTATTGCAAGCCGGCATGGATGCGGTCACTACCGAGATCATTCCGGCCCCGACCTTCTATTATGCAGAACCCTACCACCAGCAATACCTGCACAAGAATCCGGGTGGCTACTGCAATCTTGCCGGTACAGGTATATGCATGCAGGGTAGTTGATCAGCCGCGCCCGCTCAGGGCTTTCAGGCAGCTTCCAGTGAGTTCGGTCAGACGCTGAAAAGCCGTGAACTGAGCCTTGGTCAAGGGCCTTCCCGACAGTCGCATATCGCCATAAAGAATGCCAATTCGCCGGGTGCCGGCGATTACCGGCGCAATAAAGAACGGGCCCTCACCCAGCCAGCTGGTAATGTCGGACGTAATCAAATCCTTTAAGCCGCTGCTAGTCGGCGTACCCATCCAAATCACTTCGTTGTTTTGCAACGCGTAACTGAATATATGAGGATTGGATACCACACAGGGCAAATTGAAATCCTGGGCCCAGCTCTGGGTTCCCTTACCGGCTACTCGCCGTGCCCGAAAACGCGTCTGGTTATCCGCCAAAACAGCAAGCATGACCCGCTCCAGCCCAGCTCCCAAGTGCATTCCATTGATCACACCGGTCAGGGTATTTTCGAGATTGATCGGGCTTTTGGTCATCAGCATCATGTTCTGCACCGACAGCTTGAGCATCTCTACATTTGGCTGCAACAGGGGCTCCTGTACCGCTGTGCGTGCCGACTGCGCGGGCACAGCATCCATCTGTAGCAACTCGGAGAGATCCAGAGGGAGGTCATCGGTACGGGGTATCCATGCTCCCAGGTCGGCGTTGGAGCAAGTGCCAGCGACCCGGACCGCCTCGTCAGCACTGGCCAGAATCTGCTGCATGGCCTCTTCGCGAGTGGTTCCGGTCAGCTCCGCAACCGGATCCAGCAAGGCCTGCATTGTTTCCCCTGCCCAACCCTCTCGGGCAGCCTCGGCAATGGCAGAGCCCAAAGTAACTGCTCGCGCGGCAGGCCCGGAGGAGCTATGACTGGCTTTGACCAACTGACCGATCTCACCCATATTCCAGGTCTTGAGCAAACCGAAGGTCAACTGATCAAAACTGGCGCCTACTACACGCTTTACCGTTTTGTCCCGGTCAACCCCAGGCACCGCGAGCGCGTCCGCAAGCAGGTCAGCCTGTTTGCCGCCGTGACTCCAGAACGCCATCTCGCCGAGGTGGCGCAAAAGTGTCGCTATGAAAATCTCTTCCTTTTCCGGCAAGGCCCTGTAGTCCGCAAGATTGCGCGCCTGCATTGCACCGTGAAAGGAACGCGCCAAAAGTGACTGCAGCTGTTCACGCGGCGAGTCCTTCAGCAGACCATCGAGCAGGCTGACTGACAGGCCGATCATCCGCACCTGGTCGAAGCCGATCACCACAACAGCTCGGGAAATCGTGCGGATAACCTCACGGCCCGGATTACAGTAAACGCTATTGCTGACCCGCAGCACCTTGGAAGTAAGTGAGGCATCACGTAGAAGAACTTCCGCCAGTTGCCTGACCGAAGCGGTTTGCGACTGGGAAAGTCGCAGCAAGTCATGTACTACCACTGCCATTGCAGGCAGTTCGGCATTATTCAGGCGAGCCGTCCATTGCGCCAGACCGTGGGTTTGATCACTCAATTCGGGACCCTTGCTCTTGTTTGAATGTTACCAAATGATGCCAATGTAACATCTACCCACCGCGGCGGTGAACTGTGCGGCCATAGCTGTAGCTTGGCCAGGTTGGCAGCGCTGGGTAGACTGCGCGGCCAGACCACCATTGACGAACCAGGATGACAGCATGCAGATGACAACGAGCCGGGCGATCGCCAGCATGCACGTCGCCGCGCTCATGTTCGGACTTACCGGCATCTTTGGCAAACTCACCCAGGCGGGGCCCATCGCCATAGTGCTGGGCAGGGCATTCTTTGCAGTGCTCGCGCTACTGATCTTTGCGCGCATATTCAGCTCTCCCATCTTGCGCGGCATTAACAGAACGCGCCTCATGCAGCTGGCAGCTTGCGGCATTCTGCTGGGCGTACACTGGATGACCTTTTTTCACGCGGTGAAAATTGCTGGTGTTGGCATAGCCACGTTGGGGTTTGCCAGCTTTCCGGCTTTTGTTGTCATGCTTGAATGGCTGCTGTGGAAGGAGTCGGCAAGTCGTCTGGACCTGCTCAAGGTCGTGCTAATCTGTATCGGCCTGGCGTTGGTTACGCCCGACTTCAGCCTGGGCAACCAGGCGACAGCCGGCCTGCTCTGGGCGCTGCTCTCGGGCCTCTGCTTTGCCGGCGCCTCGGTAGGCAATCGCTATACCGCTGGCGACCTACACCCTGTGCAGATTGCCTGTTGGCAAAACCTGGTGATCTTGGGGTGCCTGTTACCCTTCGCGCCAATGGCCGTCGGCCAGATGGCACCTCTGGACTGGCTGTGGATCGCCCTGCTCGGCTTGCTATGCACCGGGCTGGCCCACGGGCTATTTGTAGCCAGCTTGCAGGTTCTCAAAGCCAGGGTGGCTTCGCTGTTCTTCGCGCTGGAACCAGTCTACGGCATTTTGTTTGCCTGGTTTCTGTTTGCCGAGCAGCCCACCCTCTCCATGCTGTTGGGTGGGGTTCTGATTGTGTCAGCACTCGCCCTGGTCCGGCAGCCACCCAAACCGGCCTGAAACCCAACCCTCAACCCGCCCGAGCGAACCTCAGGCCGACGCCCTCAGGCCCGGGTTTCTATGAGCCTTACCCAGCGATCAGTCATTGGCAGCTTGCCGACCGCGAGCTTGATACAGACCAGCAAGGGTACTGCGATCAACACACCCACCGCGCCCCACAACCAGCCCCAGATGAACAGCCAGACAATCAGTATCAAGGGGTTCAGGCGCATATTCTTACCCAGCACCAGGGGCGTGACAAACTGCGCCTCGAGAAGATTGATGGAAAAATAGATCAACACCGGCAACGCCGCCAGGGCTACCGGACCATACTGGGCAAGCCCCGCAAGACAGAGCATGGCCATGCCGAAGATAGGCCCTACGTAGGGAGCAAAGTTGAGCAAACCGACCAGTACTCCCCAGAGCAGAGCGTCTTCCACTCCGAAGAGCCACAGCGCCAGCCCCGTTGTCATACCGAGCCCAGCATTAATCACACTGACCGTGCCGATATACCGTGATAGCTCAAGCTGGATGGTACCTACGAGATTGACCCTTTCCTCACGCGTGTCCGGTGGCACGAATATATGAATATACGCATTGAATAATCGCGGACCGAATATCAGCAGAAAGAGAATCAGAATAACGCAGGTGAGGAGCTGAGCAATCATAACGGGCGTGGCTGCCAGAATAGCCACCATCAACTCCATACCACCCTGCTTTACATGCTTGCTGACGCTTTCCCCTACATCATCGGACGACTGTGAAACCGGGGGTGGGGTTGGCTGTTTTTTCTCTCGTTCAAAGAGTCCGAAGAAGCTGAATCCATCCGACTCCTCTTCCTGCACGGCACTCTGAATCGAAACCGGTTTGGATGACTCGGTCAGATTATCGAGTTGCTTGGTAAGGCGCTCGGATAGCTCGGGCAGTTGCTTGGCCCACTTTTGCGCAGGCTCGGCAAGCTCGATGGCCAACAAAGTGAAGGGCCCGCCAATCGCACAGATAATCAGGATTGCCGACAGTGTTCTGGGCACGTAGAGACGTTTCAACACCGCCACCAACGGGCTGAGCAAGAGCGCAAAAAGCAACGCCACGACCAGGGGCATCAACAGTGATTTGGCGAAATAGAGGGTATAAAGAAGAGCAAGTGCCAGGAGCCAGAGCGTCACCTTGTACATAGGCGACTTGCCCTGAGCACCAGCCTCCCGGGAATCAAACTGCCGCTTTTTGCTGGGTAGATCACCGCCATCGGCGGTGGTCAAGCGATGTCTCCTCCAAAGACGGCTACATTAGCCACTTCCGCTTCGCCGCCGCCAGCCAGAGAGCTCGCCAACGATTTCAATCGCCAGAGATGCACCCCAGTCATGCCAGCGGACATCAGCTTGGACCTACCATTGCTACCAAGCAGGCCCAGGGCTACTCCACCCGCCGCACCAGCACCGATGAGCAGCCATGGTGAGAGGCTGCGCAGATACGCAACACGTTCCCGCCCATTCAGCTTGAGGAGACTTTGCTCGAGTGACAGCTTGCCATCCAGCTGGCGAATATCTTCAATCAGTTGTTTTCGCGGCACTCTCAGCACCCTCCTTGAACGCCTGCAGGTGTTCGCGGGTTGCCGCGAAGGCCCAGCTTTTACTATACCGTTTGATGCACCACAGGATAATCGCCAGAGGGATGATCTGTACTGCAATAAATATCCCAATCGCGGCCCCCACCGATTGCACCGGCAGAAACACCAGCCAGGCCACCAGGATGGAAAGCCCCAACCAGGCAAGCACGACCAGAGGAACAGCCACCAAGGCAAGCAGCACAATCCTTTTGGTGTCGCCCAGGGCAAGGCTCAGCTCCAATTTCGCCAGCTTTGCCAGATCACCCCCGGCCGAGGCCGCATGTTTGAACCAGTCTAACCAGGCCTGAAGTTCATCCTGCCCAGGCTCGGGGCCTCTCCCAGGATCGCCACTCTGCAGATTGGTTTCGCCTGGGATCTCGCTCATTTCCTGCTATACAGCTGCGAAATGAGGAAGCCGGCCGCAAATGCGATACCCAGACTGGTGAGGGGTTTTTCCTGAACGTAGCTGTTGGCTTGACTGCTCAGTTCACCCGCTTTCGCCTTGCCTTTCAAAAACTGATCCGACGCTTCGTTCTTCAGATCCAGGCCCGCGGCTTCTGCTGCGTGCTTGAAGTGTTCCTTGGCTTCTACCAGATTGCTATAGGCTGCCATAACTGCCTCCTTACCTGCGTCTTTTTCGCTATTAACCGTCGAATTGTCGGTTACCGGTGTACTCTTTTTAGCTTCAGCCATGGTCGAGCTCCTTAAAGTTGAGATCCTGGAACGAAATTGTCCGGCCTTGTGAGCCGGACAATACATGGACACCAAAAGATGCGATATGTTCCGGCGCAGATTTCGCTCTCTATAAGTGTCCGCCCTCACGGGGATATCCGACGGCGCCCACGTCTACACAGGTAAGCCTAGCCAAAAGAGCCGTTTTTGCCAGTCTCGGGCGGCACCGGTGACCGGGACCGAGTCGAATTCCGGACCTCAGGGGCCACCTGCCAGCCAGTCCAGGCGCCATGCGCCACTGCCCGACTGTGCCAACTGACTGGCGAGCCAGGGCAATACCTCTTCCAGTTCCTCCCAGAGCGGCCATGGCGGATTGACCAGTATGAGGCCTGATCCATTGAGCCCCAAAGAGGTATCAGCCGGGCGGACGGTCAGCTCGACTCGCAGGACCTTCGGCAGTCCTGCAGCTGCAGTCTGTCGATAGAAGTCACGCAACAGGCGCTCGTCCTTGATCGGATACCAGAGGGCTATGACCGTCTGGCGCATCCGCTGGATCGCCACCTGCATGGCAGTCAGACACCGATCAAAATCGTCACCTCGCTCGAAAGGCGGATCCAGCAACCAGAGCGCGCGTTTTTCGGCCACTGGCAAGAACGCCTTGGCCAGCTCATAACCGTCACGCTGGTGAACTGCGACGCGGGGATCACCGATAAAATGCTCGCGCAAAATAGCGGCATCTTCCGGGTGCAGCTCACTCAGGATCATCCGGTCCTGTTCGCGCAGTCCAGCAGCGATCAGCTGAGGTGAGCCGGGGTAGTAACGCAAATCAGTGTCCTGATTTTGCTCACCCACACTGTCCACATACCCCTGCAGCAACGCCGGAAGGTCCTTTCGCCCCCACAGGCGAGCTATACCCTCGAGATACTCCCCGGTCTTGCCGGACGCCTCACCCTGCAGATCATAGAGCGCAGTGCCCGCGTGGCTATCGAGATAACAGTAGGGCGTCTCCTTACGCTGCATGAGCTGCGACATGCGCAGCAGCACCGCATGCTTGAAAACATCGGCATGGTTTCCGGCGTGGTAGCTATGGCGGTAATTCATCTAAGGGATCCCATTAACATCAGTGCGCGCATTCTACCCACTCGGCAGCACTGCGACGAGCAGTGCTCAGGCCTGCTGACTGCTGGGCGTCACTCGCAGCACTTCCTCGATGGTCGTTTCGCCGGCCGCGACCTTTTGCGCACCCGACAACCTGAGGCTGTGCATGCCGTCCTTGTAGGCCTGCCGGCGCAGAGCGTTCAGGTCGATATCGGCTTGCACCAGGGGTTTGAGCGCGTCACTCAGGGTCATCAACTCGTAAACCCCTGCACGTCCGCGGTAACCGGTTTCTCGACACTGCGGACAACCTACCGGACGATGTGCGCGAGTGGGTAGCGGCGCATTCCAGGGCCTAGTCAGTTCTGTCCAGGCATCAGCATCCACTTCGGCCGGCGCCTTGCAGTGGTTGCACAGGGTTCGTACCAGACGCTGCGCCATGACCCCAAGCACCGTAGCCTTGATCAGATAGGCCGGCACACCCAGCTCGATAAGCCGGCTGATCGAACTGGGTGCGTCATTGGTGTGCAGGGTCGAAAGCACCAGGTGACCGGTGAGCGCAGCCTGAATGGCCATTTCCGCAGTCTCAAGGTCGCGAATTTCACCCACCATGATGATGTCCGGATCCTGGCGCATCAGGGCGCGTACGCCACCCGCAAAATCCAGATCAATATTGTGCTGCACCTGCATCTGATTGAAGCTGTCCTCGACCATTTCGATCGGGTCTTCGATGGTGCATACGTTCACCTCGGGCGTGGCCAACTGCTTGAGGGTGGTGTACAGGGTGGTCGTTTTGCCTGACCCGGTTGGCCCGGTAACCAATACAATTCCGTTGGGCTGCCCGACCATTGCCTGCCAGCGTCGCTGATCCTCGGAGGAAAATCCCAACTGATCGAAGCTGCGCAACAGCACGTCGGGATCAAAGATCCGCATGACCATTTTCTCACCGAAGGCGGTGGGCAGGGTCGACAGGCGCAGTTCTATTTCATTGCCCTGGGGCGACTTGGTCTTTATCCGGCCATCCTGTGGCTTGCGCTTTTCCGCCACATTCATGCGCCCCAGGGTTTTCAGCCGACTGACGACCGCAACCGACACCTGCAGCGGGAATTGATAAACCGTGTGCAGCACACCGTCGATCCTCAGGCGTACACTGCCCGCCTCGCGCCGCGGCTCGATATGAATATCGCTGGCGCGCTGCTCGAAGGCGTACTGGAACAGCCAGTCGACGATATTGACCACGTGAGCATCATTGGCATCAGGCTCTTGGCCCATGCTGCCGAGATTGAGCAACTGTTCGAAGTTGCCTATCGCGCTGCTTTTCTGATCCGTGGCGTTGGCCCCGGTTACCGACCGTGCGAGTCTGAAGAACTCCACCGAATAACGTTGAATATCCGCCGGACTGGCCACCACCCGCCGAATCTCACGCTTGAGCACGTGCACCAGGTTGGTTTCCCAGCTGCTGACGAAGGGCTGCGCACTGGCGATCACCACCTCGCGCTCGTTGACCTCAAGCGCAAGAATGCGATGGCGCTGGGCGAAGGCGAAGGACATCAATGGAGTAACCGCTGCCACGTTGATCTTCAGCGGATCGATACGATAGAACGGCTGCTCCGCCTCATCAGCAAGCCAGCGCGAGAGAGTCTCCAGGTCGAGTATCTTGCCAGGGCGGGACAAATCCTCTGGCGCCTGCGCGGCAATGAACTCCAGCGGGTGCAGCTTGGCAGTCTCCCCGGTAGCAGCGCGGCGCAACATGCTCAGCTGCTCCGCGGTGTCCATACTCAGGCGTCCCTGGGACGCCAGCACATTGAGAAAATCGCCCAGATCCAGCGGGCGGTCACTTCCGGGTATCGCCAGTTGATTCAGTTTCTCCACGCATCCCCCGTATCACCAGATGGCATTGTGCTCAGGCATTCAGCTCGCGCCAGGCGTTGAGCTTGCGCAAACGCTGACCCTGTTTACGTAATGCATCCAGCAACAAGGGCCTCTGCTCGTCGTCGATGGACGGATATTGCTCAAGCAATGCCTGCAGCTTGTTCAGTTCGCCAAACAGACGGTCAGGCTCCGGAACCGGCAGGAACTGGCGAAACTGGGATAGAAGATAGTACAACCGGCCCAGCCGCGGCTGCTGATCCTGCCATTGGCTGACGGCGCCGTCCGGATCGTTATGGTGCGGTACTCTCAGCTCCTGGATTTCCTTGGCCACGGCTGCGAGCAACCAGTGCGGTAGTGGCAGCGCTCCAATGCGATCGCCCTTGGGCGGCCGGTTATGCTGCCAAGCTGCCTGCTCCAGCCATAATGCCAGACCGATAAACAACTGACCCCAGGCGAGCTCATTCACGGCACCAGCATATACATCCGGCGCCTGATCACGGGCACTGCGCCCACTATCATCATCAGCCCAGCCTGCCAGCACCAATGGCCTGAAACGCTCAAGCAGAGAGTCGAGCGGCCGGGTGAACTGTTGCGCGCTCGATTTGGGCAAGGCCAGATCGAAAACGCCAAAAGACGCACGTAACGCTGCCAGATGCGTAGTCATGTCGCGAAACAGGCGCCACTGTTGGGAATAGCGGTACTGCTCTGCCAGGCGCTGGCTTTGCCCCAGCAGCTGCCGGGTCGAGCCGGCGATGACCTCATCGACTGTCGACTCAGCCGTCCATTGCGGGGATTGAAGTCGCAGATCGTAACTGGCCTGATCGAAGAGCCGGTAACCCCGCTCGGCCTTGCTGATGTCACAAGGCATCAGCGGCAGATCTCCGGCCAACTCCAGGGCCAGTTCAAGAACCGCAACTGCTGGGCCCTGACGAACTTCCAGCTCCAGCTCGCAAATGATCTCTTCGCGCTCCTGAGCTACTACCTTACCCAGGTCCAGCGCGGCTTCTACCTCGACGACTTCCATTCCGTCTGCCGATTCACGCTCCCAGCGCAGCAGTACCTTGGTACGCTGAAAATCCGTGGTGAATATCGGCTGCAACAGACTCTTGTCCAGATCGGCCAGCGCCTGGGGCCAACAGCTGTCATCCAGCAGGGATACGTCAAGCTCCGGCTTGTCGGGGTACCAGTCGAATTCGTTACGCTCGGACAGACCCGACACGCTCTGCCCTCTGCTTTTGAGAGTCTGAATCGCACGATCACCGTCGCGACGCATCCGCAATGCAACCTTCGCCCCGGAGAGATCCCGCTCGGGGGTATCGTAGTACTGGTTGAGCAAGGGCCCTGATTGCCACTCGCCCTGGCGGCGGGCCTCCAGCAATGGATGCGCGCGCAAGGCTTCAAGGGTTTCGGGCGTAGTGCGCAACTTGATTTCGGTTTCTTTGGCCATCGGGTGTTCCATGATCTCGATTGTATTCAACAAGCACACTGGACAGGGAGAGGGTCCAATGTCGGAATTCTTTACGGCTCAGGCGCAGGACGCAACGCGTGAGACAGGCAACAGAAGTGATGTGCTGCCAGGGTCATTTATGACTTTTAAATGACGTTAACATGACGCTCTGGTGACGATTGACCGCTCAGCGCCTATAATCTCGCGGCAAATACATCCCGGAGGCCTCATGCCCAGCAACCCCTTTCTCAGCCTGTTTGGCCGCTCGCCGATTGGCCCGATGCAGCACCATATGGTCAAGGCTCATGAGTGTGCAGCCCAACTGGTGCCTTTCATGGACGCCGTAGCGGCTAATGACTGGACCGAAGCCGAACGCCTGCAGCAGCACATTTCCCAGCTGGAGCGCGATGCCGACAAATTGAAGAAAGATGTCCGGGTACACCTGCCCAAAAGTCTGTTTTTGCCGGTGCCACGCTCAGACCTGCTGGAGCTACTCAGTGTACAGGACAAAGTGGCCAATCGCGCCAAGGATATAGCCGGCTTGATGCTCGGCCGTCAGATGGAAATACCCGCGCCGATTCGGCCTGTATTCCAGACCTTCGTCCAGCGTTCGGTGGATGCCGTAGCACAGGCGCTAAAGGCCATGAACGAGCTGGACGAGCTGCTGGAAACCGGATTTTCCGGCCGCGAAGTGGCCCTGGTGGAAAGCCTGATCGAAGAGCTCGACGCCATCGAACACGACACCGACACGCTACAGATCAAGTTACGTGCAGACCTGTTCAAACTGGAAAGCGAACTCCCCCCAGTCAACGTGATGTTTCTCTACCAGATCATCGAATGGATCGGCGATGTTGCAGACCGCGCTCAGCGCGTCGGCAACCGCCTGGAACAACTGATGGCCCGCTAGTGGTCAGTCTCTTCATGCACCCAAACAGAGTAACTCCGACATGACCCTTATTGCAGAATACGGCACCATCCTGCTGATACTTGCCTGCCTGTTCGGATTTTTCATGGCCTGGGGCATTGGCGCCAATGATGTCGCCAACGCCATGGGGACCTCCGTGGGCTCCCGCGCGCTGACCATAAAACAGGCAATCATGATTGCCATCGTCTTCGAGTTTCTCGGTGCCTATCTGGCTGGCGGCTCGGTTACCCAGACAATCCGTAGCGGCATTCTCGATTCGGACCTGATCAGCGGCGAACAGATGATCTTCGGCATGATGGCCTCACTGCTGGCCGCCGGGACCTGGCTGCTCATCGCCTCGCTGAAGGGCTGGCCGGTATCCACTACGCATTCGATTATCGGCGCTGTCATCGGTTTTGGCGCTGTGGGTGTTTCGATGGACGCGGTGAACTGGGGCGGAGTGGTGCCCATCGTCGCCAGCTGGGTTATCTCTCCGCTGCTGTCGGGCATTGTCGCTTTCATGATTTTCATGAGCGTGCACAAGCTGATCCTCAACACCGATGATCCGTTCACCAACGCCAAACGCTACGTCCCCATCTACATGTTTGCAGTGGGCTTTGTAGTCACCCTTATGACGCTGACCAAGGGACTCAAACATGTCGGCCTGGATATCAGCAACTTCCAGGGCTTTCTTCTTGCCATCGGCGTCGGGGTTCTGGTGATGGCGCTGGGCATGATTCTGCTGACGCGGATCAAGGCCGACCCAGCAGCGGACAAGGATTTCCACTTCGCCAGTGTGGAGAAGGTCTTTGCGGTCCTGATGATTTTCACCGCCTGCGCCATGGCTTTTGCCCATGGTTCCAACGATGTCGCCAATGCGGTAGGCCCGTTGGCGGCAATCGTCGGCGTGTTGCAGACCGGTGGCGAAGTTGCTGCGCGCTCAGTCGTGCCGGCCTGGGTCCTGTTGCTGGGCGGGGTGGGTATCGTTATCGGTCTGGCTACCTATGGCTACCGGGTCATTGCCACTATCGGGCGGCACATCACCGAGCTGACGCCCAGCCGCGGGTTCGCCGCGGAGCTGGCAACCGCCACCACAGTGGTTTCTGCCTCGGGCATTGGCCTACCTATTTCAACCACCCACACCCTGGTCGGGGCGGTGCTGGGGGTAGGCATGGCGCGCGGGATCGGCGCTCTGAATCTGCGCGTGATTGGCACCATCTTCAGTTCCTGGGTCATTACCCTGCCCGCCGGTGCCGCACTCTCAATTGTGTTTTTCTTTATCCTCAGCAGCATTTTCGGCTGACGCTGAAAGCCTGGCGGGCTAAGCTGACCTGAATCAGTCAGCTCAGACCGCCAGGAGTTTCTATGGCTCTTCCCTCTCTCAGGGCACAGTTCGATGCCCTGCTCCAGACCCAATCGATCAGCTGCAGCCAACCGGAGCTCGATCAGTCCAACCTCGACGTGGTTAACCTGCTCGCCGCCTGGTTTGAGGACTTGGGATTCAGCTGTCGAATTCAGCCAATACCCGATGAGCCTGGCAAGGCCAATCTCATAGCCACACTGGGATCAGGTCCTGGCGGGCTGGTGCTGGCTGGCCATACGGACACAGTGCCCTGCGACCCCGAACTCTGGAAGCACGACCCTTTCAAACTGACCGAAGCGGATGGTCGCTGGTATGGATTGGGCAGTTGCGACATGAAAAGCTTCTTTGCGCTGGTCATAGAGGCGCTCAAGGAATACACCGACCACCAGTTCAAGCATCCACTGATCATTCTCGCCACCGCCGACGAGGAGAGTTCCATGAGTGGCGCCCAGGCGCTGGCCGCAAGTGACCTGTCCAACGCGCGTCACGCAGTCATCGGCGAACCAACAGGGCTCAAGCCAGTAAGGGTCCACAAGGGCATCATGATGGAGCGCATCGACATCGCGGGCCAGTCCGGCCACTCGTCGGACCCCTCCCTGGGCAGTAACGCGTTGGAAGCCATGCACCGGGTCATCGGCGATTTGCTGAGCATGCGCAAGCAATGGCAAAAGCGCTGGAACGACCCTTTGTTCGGCGTGCCGGTTCCGACCATGAATCTGGGCTGCATTCATGGTGGCGACAACCCCAACCGCATCTGTGGCAAATGTGCTCTGGAATTCGATATCCGCCCATTGCCGGGCATGGACCCGGACGCACTGCGCGCGGATATTCGCCAGCAACTGAAGATAATCGCTGCAGAGCAGCAGGTGGATATCAGTTATAACCCGCTCTTTCCCGGCGTGCCACCATTCGAAACCGCAGCAGACGCAGCGATCGTCAAGGCCTGCGAGCAGCTCACTGGCTATACCGCCGGAAGCGTGGCCTTTGCTACAGAAGGCCCCTACCTAAACCGTCTCGGCATGCAAACGCTGATACTTGGCCCCGGCGACATCGATCAGGCCCACCAGCCTGATGAGTATCTGGAGATGGACCGCATCGATCCGGCCGTGAAGGTTTTGCGCGGCCTGATCAAGCAATTCTGCCTGACCTGAGCAGCGTCCGGTCTAACGAAACGGTGGCTCGTCAAAACTGCGCAGCTTGCGCGAGTGCAACGCATTCAGCTGGTTGCGTAGCAAATCCACAGCTGCAATACCGATATGCAAATGCTGCGTCACGGCGCGCTCGTAAAAGGCACCCGCAGCGCCGGGAAGCTTGAGCTCACTGTGTAGTGGCTTGTCCGACACGCACAACAGCGTTCCGTAGGGCACCCGCAGGCGATAACCCTGGGCAGCAATGGTACCGCTTTCCATATCGACGGCTATAGCGCGGGCCTGATTGATCAGCGGACGTTCCTGAGCCCAACGCAACTCCCAGTTGCGATCGTCATAGGTCAATACTGTGCCGGTACGCAGACGCCGCTTCAGATCATCGCCCCGCTCGCCGGTGACCTGCGCCGCCGCTTCCTGCAGCGCCAGTTGCACCTCTGCCAGCGCCGGCAGGGGAATGTTCGGTGGCAGTACCCGATCCAGAATACCATCACGACGCATGTAGGCATGGGCCAGCACGTAATCGCCAATGGTCTGGGACTGACGTAAGCCTCCACAGTGCCCGATCATCAGCCAGCAGTGCGGTCGCAGTACCGCAAGGTGATCGGTGATGTTCTTCGCATTGGAAGGGCCTACTCCGATATTGACCAACGTTATGCCATCACCCTCGGATGCTTGCAGGTGATAGGCCGGCATCTGATAGCGGTGCCAGAGTACGCCCGCTACCAATGTCTGCGCGTGCTCCTCGGACATACCCCGCTCGATTACCACATTGCCGGGCAGCACCATACGCTCAAAGCGCGAGTCCTGCGCCAGCATATCCAGGCCATGGCGGATGAACTGATCCACATAGCGGTGGTAGTTGGTCAGCAATATCCATGGCTGTACATGCCGCCAGTCACTACCGGTGTAATGCACCAGGCGCCGAAGCGAGAAGTCCACCCGCGCCGCATCGAAAAGAGCCAAGGGCAGCCGCGAAGCACTCTCCCAGTCATACAGTCCATCTGCCGTGCTGTCAGTGACCGCCGAGAGGTCAGTACTGGGAAAAATCCGTGCGAGCTCGTTGGGCGTTACGCCCGATGCAGCAAGGTCAGCGTATTCAAGCACGTAGGGATAAGGAATCGCCTGATCGCTGACGCCAACCTCGACCTGCAGGGTGAAATCACGCATCAAAGGGCCCAACTGTTCGAGAAGATAGCGGCGAAAATCCTCAGGGTGAGTGACGGTGACGCTGTAGACACCCGGCACCTGTACCTTGGCGTAGGCGCGGACCGTCGCGGCAGCCTCGCCCTGGGATTCGTAGGTCAGGCGCAGCTCCGGATAACGAAACTGCCGCAACTGCTCCTCACTGGGCCGGCTGCGGTCGCGCAGATAGTCATCAAGCGCTACCCGCAACGCACCGGTAGCCTGCTCAAATAGCTGAGCCAGTCGATCAACAGCCGCATCCGGCGTATCTACAATCGTGAAGTCCTGGTCTTTTGCGCTCACATCTCACTCTCTTTTGCTGCAGGTTTAATGGCTATCTTGCCCTCAATAGGCTCCGCGGTCATGGCCCCTGCCCCAGTTGCGCGCAAACAGCGCTTGAAGCAAATCCATCAATGTCCCTAAACTGCTGTTTTGCCCGGACCGTCCAAACATGCTCGATTACGTCAATTGGTTCCGCCGCTCGACGCCTTACATCAACACCCACCGTGACTGCACCTTTGTCGTGTTGTTGCCGGGCGAGGCTCTCGCACATCCCAATTTTGGCAATATCGTGCACGATATTATCCTGCTCAACAGCCTCGGTGTCAGGCTCGTTCTGGTCCATGGTTCTCGCCCACAGATTGAGGAGCGGCAGAGCGTCCGAGGCATCTCCTCCCGATACCATAACGACCTGCGCATTACCGATAACGACACCCTTGCTTGCGTCATGGACGCTGTGGGCAGTCTGCGCATAGCCATCGAGGCGCAGCTTTGTTCTGCTCCCTCAGCCTCCGGACAGGGGTCGAGACTGCGGGTAGTGAGTGGCAATTTCGTTACCGCAAAACCCATTGGTGTAGTTGATGGCGTGGACTTCCATCATACCGGTGAAGTGCGGCGCATCGACCGCAAGGCCATTAGCCGGCATCTGGACGAAAGCGCCATCGTGCTGCTGTCCTCGATCGGCTACTCGCCCACCGGTGAAGTATTCAACCTGGCCTGCGAAGACGTGGCCACCAGTGCAGCCAGCGCACTTGAAGCCGACAAGTTGATTCTGTTCGGCCCTGATCAGGGCATAATCAGCGCCGAGGGCGAACTGCTTCGCGAACTCAAACCCACCCGCGCACAGCCATTTCTGAATACCCTGGGCAACAGCCTGCCGGGTTCATTGCTCGCCGCTGCCTGCAAAGCCTGCAGCAAGGGCGTAAGACGCGCGCACATTGTCAGTTACAGCGATGATGGCGCACTTCTGACCGAGCTTTTCACCCGCGATGGCGGCGGTACGTTGGTTACCCAGGAAGCTTTCGAAGTAATCCGCACTGCAACGATAGACGATGTGGGCGGTTTGCTCGAACTATTGCGTCCACTGGAAGAGGCCGGCATTCTGGTCCGGCGCTCGCGGGAAATCCTGGAAACCGAGATCGGCCAGTTCACCCTGGTCGAGCGTGATGGAATGATCATCGGCTGCGCGGCGCTTTACCCCTTGGAAGACTCCAGTGCAGCAGAACTGGCCTGCGTCGCGATCGACCCAAACTACCGCCATGGCGGTCGCGGCGATCAGTTGCTCGACCACATTGAGGCCCAGGCCCGGGCTCTGAGACTCGACACCCTATTCGTGCTGACAACACGTACTGCTCACTGGTTTCGCGAACGTGGCTTCGTGCCCAGTTCGGTCGAGCGCCTGCCTGCCAAGCGCGCGTCGCTGTACAACTTCCAGCGTAACTCCAAGGTGTTCGAGAAGGCCCTCTAAACCAGGCCGACCAACCGTCTGGATGCCCGTCCTGCTGCACGGCGGTCGGCAACTTGGTATGCTTGCGTGATTGCCAAGCCAACGAGATTGCCGTCATGCCCGATTACCGCTCGAAAACCTCTACCTTCGGTCGCAACATGGCTGGTGCACGCGCCCTGTGGCGTGCAACCGGCATGAAGGATGAAGACTTCAAGAAACCGATTATCGCGGTAGCCAACTCCTTTACGCAGTTCGTACCTGGCCACGTCCACTTGAAAGACATGGGCCAACTGGTCGCGCGCGAGATCGAAAAAGCCGGCGGCGTTGCCAAGGAATTCAATACCATTGCCGTTGATGACGGCATCGCGATGGGCCATGACGGCATGCTCTATTCCCTGCCATCGCGTGAGATCATCGCCGACTCAGTGGAGTATATGGTCAACGCCCACTGCGCCGATGCCATTGTCTGCATTTCCAACTGCGACAAGATCACCCCCGGTATGCTGATGGCCGCCCTGCGCCTCAACGTACCAGTCGTATTCGTTTCCGGCGGGCCGATGGAAGCCGGCAAGACCAAACTGGCCAGCCATGGCCTGGATCTGGTCGATGCTATGGTTATCGCCGCCGATGAAACTGCCAGCGACGAAAAGGTCGCCGAGTATGAGCGCAGCGCCTGTCCCACCTGCGGCTCCTGCTCTGGCATGTTCACCGCCAACTCGATGAACTGCCTGGCCGAAGCGCTGGGCCTGGCCCTGCCAGGCAACGGCTCCACGCTCGCGACACACAGCGACCGTGAGCAGCTGTTTCTACAGGCAGGCCGCACCATTGTTGATCTGTGCCAGCGATACTACGGCGATGGCGACGAAAGCGTGCTGCCCCGCAATATCGCCAGTTTTGATGCGTTTGAAAACGCGATGACCCTGGACATCGCCATGGGCGGATCGACCAACACTATTTTGCACCTGCTGGCGATTGCTCAGGAGGGTGAGATCGAGTTTGACCTGCGTGACATCGACCGGCTGTCACGCAAGGTGCCACAGTTATGCAAGGTAGCCCCGAACATTCAGAAGTACCACATGGAAGACGTGCACCGCGCCGGAGGCATTTTCAGCATCCTCGGCTCCCTGGCACGCGGTGGTCTGCTGCATACCCAGGTACCTACTGTGCACAGCGCCAGCATGGAGGAAGCCATTGCGAAATGGGATATCACGGTTACCGACGACGAAGCAGTGCATACCTTCTTTCGCGCCGGCCCGGCCGGCATCCCGACCCAGACTGCATTCAGCCAGTCCACCCGCTGGGACACCCTTGACCTGGACCGCGAAGGCGGCTGTATCCGCAGCGTAGAACATGCCTACTCCCAGGAAGGCGGCCTCGCTGTGCTATACGGCAACATCGCCCTGGATGGCTGCGTGGTGAAGACAGCCGGGGTAGATGAGTCCATCCATGTGTTCGAAGGCAACGCAAAAATCTTCGAAAGTCAGGACAGCGCTGTAAAAGGCATTCTCGCTGACGAAGTAAAGCCCGGCGATATCGTGATCATTCGGTACGAAGGTCCCAAAGGCGGACCCGGCATGCAGGAAATGCTCTACCCCACCAGCTACCTTAAATCCAAGGGGCTTGGCAAGGACTGCGCCTTGCTGACTGACGGTCGTTTTTCAGGCGGCACCTCCGGCCTGTCAATCGGCCATGCCTCCCCCGAGGCTGCCGCTGGCGGCGCGATTGGTCTGGTACGCGATGGCGACAAGGTGCTCATCGATATTCCCAACCGCAGCATCAATCTGCTGGTCAGTGATGAAGAGCTTTCCCATCGCCGCATTGAGCAGGACAAAAAAGGCTGGAAACCGGTTGAGAAGCGTCCGCGCAAAATAACTACTGCACTTAAAGCCTATGCACTGCTGGCAACAAGTGCGGACAAAGGTGCCGTGCGCGACAAGGCAATGCTGGACGGGTGAGCATTAGTAGCGCCAGCGATACGACATGACGCACAGGCAGCATCTGAAAGCGTCAATGAACCGGACGGTCAGCGAGATTGTCTTACCATCTGTCGGACAGAGCGTCCTTTCGCAACTCAACATTGAGCCAGGGAAGGACTGCGGCGGTAAAATCATTCGACTAATGGCTAAATGATATAAGCAAAAAGAGACCGGGCGCAGACAGATGGACACAGTCGAACACAGGGCACTGCTGGTAGAAGCGGACCCGGACAAGCGTGAGCATTTGCTTGCACTTCTACGGAGCCTTGACGAACTTGTGCTGGAAATTGAAGTCTGCAACCGCCCCAAAGAAGCCTCCCATCGACTGGCCAACGGTGACTTTCGCTATTGCCTGATCCCCGAAGACCTTGCTTTACTGCAAGAAGTTCGTCGTGTTTCCCAGCCCACCCTGACCCTGATGATCCGTGATGATGACTCCCCGGAAACCGACAGTCAGGCTATCAGGGACGGCGCCGATGAGGTCTTGTTGCGGCGGAGCATTACAACAACGGGTTTGCAGCGGGCACTCCGCCACGCTGGTTGGCGCCGCCAGAGCGGTGGCAAGCTTGCGCAGCAGGCCAAACAGGACCCGCTGACCGGGCTGGGCAATCGGGCCATGCTCGAAGAGGAGTTGGACCGCCTGCTACTGCGCAGCAAGCGCAGCCATACCAGTTTCGCGCTGCTGTATATCGATCTGGATTATTTCAAACAGATCAACGACAGCTTCGGTCATGGCCTTGGCGACCTGTTGCTTGCCGTCATTGCCAACCGCTTGCGTCGCAGTATGCGTGATGTCGATCTGATTACCCGGATTGGCGGGGACGAGTTCGTAGCCTTGCTTAACGATTTACACGACGCCAATGATGCCGCGCTGATTGCGAGCAAGATCATTCATGCGCTGAGTGAGCCCATCACCCTGAACGGCCATCATCTGCTCATTTCTGCCAGTGTCGGTATTGCCACACATCCGCAACACGGGGCAACCGCGCAGGAGCTCCTCTCCCACGCCGATCAGGCGCTGTACCGGGCCAAGGCAGGCGGACGTAACGGCTATCGCTTCTACAGCCCCGAGGAAGACGCTGAAACCCAGCACAACCTGGACATAGAACAGGGCCTGCGCCACGGTTTGCTGGAGGGCCAGTTCCGGCTGCACTACCAACCCATCGTGGATACCCGAAACGGGCATACCGTAGCCTGGGAAGCACTGTTGCGCTGGCAACACCCGCAACTGGGCATGTTGACGCCGGATGGATTTCTGCGCCTGGCAGAGCACAGCGGCCTTATATTACCCATGGGGCACTGGGTCATCAGCCAGGCCCTGGGGGCCGTCAAACAATGGCGCGATGCAGGGATTGATTGTCGATTGTCGATCAATCTCAGCGACCGCGAGCTGAAACAACCGCGCTTCACCGATCAGCTCAGACAGCTTCTCAGCAAACATCGTATAAGCCCTGGCGTGGTCCAGCTGGAGCTCCGCGAAGACGCCCTATTGAAGCATGCCGGACAGGCTGAAACCTTATGCCGGAACCTGGCAGCGCTCGGAGTGGACATCTGGCTGGACCATTTTGGTGAGGAGTACGGTGCCCTGGGCTATCTGGCTCGACTGCCGATCAAGGGTATCAAGCTGGACGCCCGTCAGCTGTCGAGGGATTCTGACGATCGCGCCAACTACCTGAAGAACCTGGTAACCCTGTCGCGCGGGATGGGTAAGCAGACAGTCGCCAATTACGTTGAGAACGCGCACAGTGCCGATCAGCTATCCAACTGGGGAGGCGATTTTCTCCAGGGCTTCTGGATCGGTCGACCGCGCCCCCTTGAGGACGTGATTGGTCAGCCCCTGAGCCTGTCCAGAACCTGATAGGAATGCGCGGGATAACTATCCGAACCTAGTACATCCCGCTTCTCCAGCAACTCCCAGTCATCCGCGTCAATCGGAGGGAACCAGGCATCCCCTTCCGGCTCGGCTTCAACCAGAGTCAGATACAACCTGTCAGCGCGCTCCAGCATTTGCCGATACAGGGTCTCACCGCCGATCACCATTACCTCTTCAACGCCATCCAGCACCGCCTGTCGAGAGGCCTGCTGCATGGCCGCATCAATGGTTGTCTGGACCGAAGCACCCGGGATCTGTAACCCCTGCCTGTTGCTGATCACGATATTGGTGCGACCCGGCAGCGGCCGCCCAAGAGAATCAAAGGTCTTGCGCCCCATCACAATGGGCTTGCCCCAGGTCACGCTGCGAAAGTATTTGAGATCTTCCGGCAGATGCCAGGGCAACTTGTTGTCACGGCCGATGACCCGATTCAGACCCATGGCCGCAATCATGGCAATACGCGGGCTGGAGGCATCGCTCATACAGCCACCGGCGCCTTGATATGGGGATGTGCCTGGTAGTTTTCCAAAGCAAAATCCTCTGCGGTGAAAGCAAACAGATCCGTCACTCCGGTATTCAGACGCATGGTCGCCAGCGGAAAAGGCTCGCGACTGAGCTGCAGATCTGCCTGCTCCAGATGATTGGCATACAGGTGACAGTCGCCGCCAGTCCAGACGAAATCGCCCGGCTGCAGGCCGCAAACCTGAGCAACCATCAGGGTAAGCAGTGCGTAGCTGGCAATATTGAATGGCACGCCCAGAAAGATATCGGCCGAACGCTGATACAACTGGCAACTCAGCTTGCCGTCTGCCACGTAGAACTGGAACAAGGCATGACAAGGCGGCAGCGCCATTTCATCGACCAGTGCCGGGTTCCAGGCAGAAACGATCAGGCGACGGGAATCCGGATTGCTGCGGATCATCTCCAGCAACTTGCTGATCTGGTCGATAGACTCACCACTGGGCGCCGGCCAAGAGCGCCACTGGTAGCCGTACACCGGCCCCAGGTCCCCATTCTCGTCTGCCCAGTCGTCCCAGATGGAGACGCCATTGCGCTTGAGATAGGCGATATTGGTGTCGCCCTGCAGAAACCACAACAGTTCATGAATAATCGACTTGAGGTGGCACTTCTTGGTGGTCACCAGAGGGAAGCCCTCAGCCAGATCAAAGCGCATCTGGTGGCCGAACACGCTGTAGGTGCCGGTACCGGTACGATCACTCTTGAAGGTTCCTTTCTCGCGCACGTGGCGCATCAGATCAAGATACTGTTTCACGCTTGGCACCCTCATTACGGTAGGCCCACACCATCAGCGCAGCCCCAATCAGAATCATCGGCAGCGACAATAGCTGCCCCATGGTCAGCCAGCCAAAAGCCAGATAACCGATATGTGCGTCCGGCTCACGGAAAAATTCGACGAAGAACCGGAAGGCGCCATAGCAGACACCAAACAGCCCGCTCACAGCCATCGTTGGTCGCGGCTTGCTCGAGTACAACCAGAGAATGATAAACAGCGCCACGCCTTCCAGCGCGAACTGATACAGCTGCGACGGATGCCTGGCCAGTTGCAGCGGGTCGGTCGGGAAGATCATCGCCCAGGGAACATCGGTGGCCTTACCCCAGAGCTCCGCATTTATAAAGTTACCAATGCGTCCAGCTCCCAGCCCTATCGGCACCAGCGGGGCGACGAAGTCCATCAGTTCGAAAAAACGCTTATCGGTGCGGCGTGCAAACCACCAGACCGCCAGCAAAACGCCTAACAGCCCGCCGTGAAAGGACATTCCGCCCTTCCAGACCTGTAACACCAGCAAGGGGTTTTCCAGATAGGACTGCAAGTCGTAGAACAGAATGTAGCCCAGTCGCCCGCCGGCCATCACCCCTAGCGCGACCCAGAACACCAGGTCAGACAGAGTCTCTTTGGTCCACGTGGAGTCGAAGGACTTCAGTCGGCGGCTGGCTAGCCACCAGGCCCCCCCAATGCCTACCAGGTACATCAGACCGTACCAGTGAATCTGTAACGGACCCAGCGAAATTGCTACCGGATCGATCTGCGGATAAGCCAGCATGACGGTTCCCTACATCAAGAAATTGATACCCACGCACAACAATAAAAGCGCAAAAAGTCGCTTGAGCAGTCGCTGTGACAGGCGATGGGCCAACCGCGCGCCGAAGCCAGCAGACAGCATACTGGTGGCAGCGATACCTATCACGGCCGGCAGATACACGTAACCCAAGCTCCACTCCGGGCGCGGCTCGATGGCCCAGCCAGTGACGATAAAACTGATAGCACCGGCAATCGCAATCGTTAACCCGCAGGCAGAGGATGTGGCGACCGCCTGTTGCATGGGTACGCTACGCCAGACCAGAAAGGGTACCGTAAGACTGCCGCCGCCAATACCGAAAATAGCCGATGCCCAGCCAATAAAACCACCGGCCAGAGTCAGACCGGGCTTACCCGGAACATCCAGGGCAGCCTTTGGTCTGAGCTCAAAGGCCATCTGCGCAGCCACACAAATAGCAAACACACCGATGATTTTCTGTAGCAAGGGACCAGCCAGCGTCGCCGCTGTCAGCGCGCCAAGGGCGGTGCCGAAAACAATACCCAGGGTCATCCAAACGAATAAATGCCAACGAACCGCACCTTTGAGGTGGTGCGCGCGTATGGCATTGATCGATGTGAATGCGATAGTAGCGAGCGACGTACCCACCGCCATATGCGTCAGAACATCCGGAGAAAACCCCTGAACTGCAAAGCTGTAAACCAGTACCGGCACGATAATCATACCGCCACCCACACCAAACAGCCCGGCGAGCACACCGGCAAAACCGCCCAGAACGAGATAGACCAGAAACTCCACAACACCCCCGGCTGTTTTGAATTTGTAGCCCCGCGTTGCGGGCCCGCTAGTGTAGCTGAAATATGTGTTTCAAGCCTGCCCCGACCGCAGTAGACGGCGGCTACAAGATCAGGGAGTAGGCCGAGAAGCCGCACACCTATACACAGAAAAACACGAACACGCCTTTTGTATAACTTGTAGATGGTTTTTGTATGGGTATTGATCTTTATTCGGTTGTGGCCTTTGCCTAAATCCTGCTCCCGGGTCGGGAGCCTTGAGGACGACCTGACTCCAGCAACTGGCGACAACGCCAAGATTCGGGTCATCCACGCCGCCCCCGATGCGCCCAATGTGGACGTTCTCGCCAACGACACAGTCCTTCAACCGCTGGAGAACGTCCCCTACTTCACCGCCTCGAGCTATCTGACCGTGCCAGCGGGAAGCTATGACCTTAAGGTGAATATTACTGCGACACCCACCACGGTGATCGATCTCCCGGCAACGGCATTGAACGCTGGCAGCATCTATACCGTCATCGCTACCGATGTACTCCCTGCACCACTCACACCGGTGCCGATTGTTGACTGACGCCTGCCGGTAATATCCCTGCGGCAGTGCGATGAAAGGCCGATCTGAAAAGATCGGCCTTTTTTCCATGCGTATGGAAATCAGGAAATACCTACAGATCGGAAATTCCGATTTCCGCCACCAGACAAAAAGCCGCTAGACTTGGCATCCACACAAGGAGACGCCAATGTGTCTGATGGCTTTTGCCTGGCAGGTGGGTGAATACCCGCTGACGTTACTGGGCAATCGAGACGAGTTTCATGCCCGCCCCACCCATGAGGCGGGCTTCTGGGTTGAGGAAAAACTGCCGGATCTGCTCGCCGGCAAGGATCTCGACGCCGGCGGCACCTGGCTGGGAGTAACCCGGAGCCAGCGATTTGCCGCTCTGACCAATATCCGTGCACCGATTGCAAAGGCTGCACCGCGCTCGCGTGGCGGGCTGGCGTTGAACTACCTGGCATCGGATATTGCACCAGGTGAGTATCTGGAGCAGTTGGTCGCCGAAGCAGATGAGTATGGCGGCTTCAACCTGATCATTGGCGATGCGCAGCAGCTCTGGTATTTCAATAGCCACGATAAACAGGCGATCCTGGTCAGTCCGGGGATATATGGGTTGTCCAACGGCAATCTGGACAGTGACTGGCCGAAGCAGAGATGCCTGCGCGACGGCCTTGCAGCAGACCCTGATGGTAAGCCGGTGGAGTTGCTCGAGCTACTGGCCAACAACCGTATTTATCCTGACGCCGAACTGCCTGACACCGGCATCCGCCTGGAGCTCGAGCGCGCCCTTTCCGCTGCTTTTATTATCGGCAAGGAATACGGCACACGGGCCAGCACCTTTGTGCGACTGGGCAGAGAGGGCGAGATTGAATTTTTGGAGAGACGCTACGGCTCGATGGGAGTGATGCTCGGCGAGTCATCATGGCAGCTGGATTAGCGGCCCTGCCGTAGTACCCGCTCCAGGCCCATGTTGCGCAGGGCCAGGTGCAGCGTGCTTTGCACCAGATAGGGGTTATCCAGCTCAATCACTTCGTCGAGCAAAGCCTTGGCGTCGGACAGACTGATCTGGCGTAGCAGCCATTTCACCTTGGGCAGATTGGTCGCGTTCATGGACAGCACATCACAGCCCATGGCCATCAATAACACAGCAGAAGCCGGGTCGCCGGCCATCTCGCCACACACGCTCATGGGTTTGCCCGCGTCACGGCAGGCTGCTGCCACCTTGAGAAGCGCTTGCAACACTGCTGGATGCAATGAGTGATACAGATCCGCCACACGAGGGTTGTTACGATCGACCGCGAGCAGATATTGCGTGAGATCGTTGGTACCCACCGAGAGAAAATCCACCATCTGAATCAGCTCTCGGGCCTGGTACACGGCAGCTGGCACTTCGATCATCACACCTACTGGCGGCATGGGCACCGCAACACCTTCGTCGCAGACTTCACTGTGCGCCCGGTGTATCAGGTGCAATGCTTCCTCGACTTCATACACACTGCTGATCATGGGCAGCATGATGCGCAGGTTGTTCAGACCACGACTGGCCTTGAGCATGGCTCTGGTCTGCAACAGAAAGATTTCGGGATGGTCCAAGGTGACCCGGATGCCCCGCCAACCAAGAAACGGGTTGTCTTCCTTGATTGGAAAATAGGTAAGCGCTTTGTCGCCGCCGATATCCAGGCTGCGCATGGTGACCGGTAGAGGATGAAAAGCCTCGAGCTGCTCCCGATAGGTAGCCTGCTGTTCCTTTTCACTAGGAAAGCGGTCCTGAATCATGAACGGCACTTCGGTACGATACAGACCCACACCCTCTGCGCCGCGATCAAGCGATCGCGCCACATCGGCCAGCAAACCGGTATTGACCCACAGTGGCATGCGATGACCATCGGTGGTCACACAGGGCACTTCCTTGAGTTTTTCCAGGCCCTGGGTCAGTTCGAGCTCTTCACGCACCAGTTCCAGGTAATGCCGGCGCAACTCTGCCGACGGACTGGCGTACACCTCACCGTGATTACCGTCGATGATCAGTTCCAGACCGTCCATGCGGGTGTAGGGCAGATCAATTGCGCCCATTACCGTAGGGATGCCCATGGCCCGAGCCAGGATAGCCACGTGGGAGCTGCCCGAACCCAAAACCGACACCAGGCCTACCAGTTTATCCTTCGGCACCTCGCCCAGCATGACAGGCGACAGTTCTTCGCTGACGAGAATCGTGTGCTCCGGGAATACCAGTTCCTGCTTTCCCGCCTCCTGAAGGTAGGCAAGAATGCGTCGACCCAGGTCTTTGACGTCCGAGGCACGTTCACGCAGGTACGGATCATCCATCATCTCGAAACGCCCGACATGGGAGCTGACGACCTCGCGCAGCGCCCCCTGGGCCCATTGACCCGTGCGGATGACGTTGACTACTTCGTTACCCAGCGCGGCGTCTTCAAGCATCATCTGATAGACATCGAACAGTGCCAGCTCTTCCGGGCGCAACTGGGTCGAAAGCCGGGCGGACAGGTCCTGCATGTCCTGGCGTACTGTCGCCACAGCGCTACGAAACAGCTCGATCTCGGCGTCTATATCCTTGACGGTCTTGTCTGGTACGGCTTTTAGATCAGCCGGGGGCAGAATCACCACGGCCTGGCCTATGGCAACGCCGGGCGCCCCGGGCACTGCATCGAAGCGGGTGTCCTGCACCGGCTCGCCGCCCCAACCCAGGCCGCGGATGGAGCCGGTCGCTTCGGCATGGGCAATGACTCCAGCGAGCTGAGCGCTCATGGTAACGAGGAAAGACTCCTCCGACTCGTCAAACTGGCGCCGCTCTTTCTGCTGCACCACCAGTACACCCATTACCCGCCGGTGGTGAATGATTGGCGCTCCAAGAAAGGAGGCGAAGCGCTCTTCGCCGGTTTCGGCGAAGTAGCGGAATTTGGGGTGGGACGCGGCATCCTCAAGGTTGACCGGCTCTTCGCGGGCACCGACAAAACCGATAAGACCTTCGTTATTGGCCAGACTGACGGCGCCTACGGCATCCTTGTTGAGACCTTCGGTGGCCATAAGGACATAGCGGGAGGTGACCGGATCAAGCAGGTAGACCGAACAGACTTCCGTGCCCATGGCCTCGCGCACGCGCTGGACAATAATATCCAGGGCCGTCGTCAGGTCCCGCGCCGCGTTGACCTCCTGCACTATGCGGCGCAGGGTATTGAGCATGCTCAAAACTGCACCAGTTCCAGAGGCAACCTAGGTGCCAATTCCTTCATCGCACGGCGATAGACGTCACGCTTGAACGCAACCACCTGACCGAGGGGGTACCAGTAACTGACCCAGCGCCAGCCATCGAACTCGGGCTTGGGTGTCTTGGTCATGCAAACGCGTTGCTCGTCAGCCGTCAGGCGTAGCAAAAACCACTTCTGCTTCTGTCCTACACAAATGGGTTGCGAGTGACTGCGGATCAGCCGCTGCGGCAAGCGGTAACGCAACCAGCCACGCGTACAGGCGAGAATCTCGACATCTTCGGGCATGAGCCCGACTTCTTCATGGAGTTCTCGATACAGGGCCTGTTCAGGTGTTTCATTGCGCTGTATCCCGCCCTGGGGAAACTGCCAGGCATCCTGACCGATACGGCGTGCCCACAGCACCTGCCCTGACCCGTTGGTCAGGATGATGCCTACATTGGGACGGAAGCCATCAGGGTCAATCACTGCCTTGTTCCTTGTTTGATGATCCACTGCATTGTTCCACAAAGACGCGCGGCGCAGCAATTGCATAGTTGAAACAACTTGACTCCACAGCCCAAGCTTTTGTCTACAGTCTGGATTATCCTTGCAGGCTGCCATTCCAATCACCCGGGAGTACACCGTGCCACTGGCTATTTTTGATCTCGACAATACGCTGCTGGGCGGCGACAGCGACCACAGCTGGGGCGAGTTCATCGTCCAGAACAATATTGTTGATGCGCAGGCCTATCAGGCGCAAAACGACAGATTCTTCAATGATTATCTAGCCGGCCGGCTGGATATCGAGATCTATCTCAATTTCTGTCTGCAGCTGCTTGCCGAGCATCCTCAAGCCCAGCTCGATGAATGGCATGGCCGCTTTATGGCGGAGATGATCGAGCCGATCATTCTGCCTCAGGCTCTAACGCTGATCGACAAGCACCGTCAGGCGGGCGATACGCTGATGATCATCACGGCGACCAACCGTTTCATTACCGGCCCAATCGCTGCGCGCCTGGGTATCGATATTCTTTTGGCTACCGAATGCGAAACTGCCGAGGGTCGCTATACCGGACGAACTACGGATATCCCTTGTTTCCGTGAGGGCAAGGTAACCCGGCTCGAGCGCTGGCTGGTGGAGAACGAGGAGAGTCTGGACGGCAGTTATTTCTACAGTGATTCACATAATGACCTGCCGCTGCTGAGCATGGTGGATCACCCTGTGGCGGTCGATCCTGACGATACCTTGCGTGAGCATGCGCAAAAGCATGGGTGGCCGGTGTTGAGTTTGCGGGGCTGATGAAAATCGGTTTGTTCAGCTGAGTCGAAGTTCATCGCTCCCAGCCTGGCGGGGTTCCGAAAGCCGCCGTGAATCCATCCATGGAGGCTTGGCGGCAGTCCCGACCGCCAGGGATGGCGGAAGTGTCGATTATGCAGGAGCAATTATCGACCTGTTTCAGACACTTTCTCCACCCCGACAGGCTGTGCGCTCAACCGGCAATTCTCACCCCGGTCATTCTCGCGAAGACGGGAATCCATTTTGATCTTCGCGCAGCGAACGACAGCGATATGTGATCGCTGGCCGAGCCGGCTTTTCCAGAATCGATATGTCGACAGCCTCGGTGTCTGCGAGCGCCCAGCC
>NZ_BMFF01000005.1:246052-246272 GCF_014637955.1 Halopseudomonas salina
AGGCTGTGCGCTCAACCGACATCGGAGTGATGCGGGGTTTGCTGTCCAAGGGCAAAAACAAACACCGTTTTTTGATGAACGCTTTTAGTGGTTTTGCTTTTCTCGCCGGCAAATGATGAGCTAGCTGCAGACGCAGGACGAGAGGACTAAGCCGACCGTCGCTGGCAGGGATGCCAGCGTCGAGCCTACAGGGACGTACTTGCAGCGTGTCGGCGTGGAC
>NZ_BMFF01000005.1:246615-356168 GCF_014637955.1 Halopseudomonas salina
CAGAACAGCGACTTGATGTAGCCAGTCTCAGGGATTGCGGGATGCAATGGGTGGTCTGGGCCCTGGAAGCCGCGTTCAGTGATGACCAGGTGACGATCCAGGTGCCGACTGGAGGCCAGCAGGATGTCGCGCAACGTCTCTTCCGCCAGGTGCATGGAGCAGGATGCCGAGACCAGGATACCGTCCTTGTTAAGCAGCCTGATGGCCTGTTCGTTCAGGCGGCGATAGGCAGCTTCGCCGTTGCGTTGATCTTTGCGCTTCTTGATGAAGGCTGGCGGATCAGCGATGACCACGTCGAACTTCTCGCCCGCCGATTTGAGCTCGCGCAGGGCATCCATCACGTCGCCTTCAACGACTGACATGCGGTCCGCGACGCCATTAAGGCCCGCGTTATGTTCGACTAGGTCCAGCGCCGGCGCAGAACTGTCAACGCACATGACTTCGCTGGCGCCGAAGGCTGCTGCCTGCACGCCCCAGCCGCCAATGTAGCTGTATAGGTCGAGCACCCGCTTGCCCTTCACGTAGGGTGCCAGGCGTGCGCGGTTCATGCGGTGATCGTAGAACCAGCCGGTCTTCTGCCCTTCCCATACCGGCGCCTCGAACTGCACTCCGTTTTCTTCCAGGGCCACGCGCTTGGGCACATCGCCGTGGGCTGCTTCCACATAGGAGGGCAAGTTTTCGGCGCTGCGCGCACCGCTATCATTCTTGAAAAGCACACCCGCTGGCTTGAGTACCTGAACCAGGGCCTCGACGATCTCGCCGCGCACCCGCTCCATACCGGGGGTGGCGATCTGCACCACAAGATAGTCCCCAAAGCGGTCTACCACGAGCCCCGGTAGCAGGTCTGCATCGCCGTAGACCAGGCGGTAGAACGGCTTGTCGAAAAGTTTTTCACGCAGGCTGAGCGCGACCTGAATACGGTGCACAAGCAATGACTTGTTCAGGAGCGTGCCGGTATCGCGGCTGTGCATACGCGCACAAATAAGATTGGTCGGGCTCATGGTGACGAGACCAAAGGGTTTGCCAGTGGCGCTTTCGAGTTGCACTTCCTGGCCCGGTTCAAAGGCTGTCAGAGGCGTCTGCGCGGTATCCACTTCGTTACTGAAAACCCACAAGTGTCCGGCCTTGATACGGCGGTCGCTATTGGATTTCAGACGCAGGCTGGGCAGTGTCATCGGGGAGCTCCTCTTTCAGTCGGCAGTGAATTCCACCGGGCGGGCAGTATACAGGCTGTCCAGTCCGGCAGTCTGCGGCTAAACTCGAATATCCAGCATGATATCGGACCAGCTTGCATGATAGACGATCTTTCGGAAGAGCAGATAAGGCGTGCCCTGCAGGGCATCAGTGTGCCGCCACAGCCCCAGATCATGGTGGACCTGCAGATGGAACAGGTGATGCCTGACCCGGATTTGAAGGTGATTGCTCGGCTTATCAGCCAGGACCCAGGGCTCTCGGGAAGCTTGCTGAAGGTGGTCAATTCGCCTTTTTTCGGGCTGGCAAACCGGATCTCCTCAATTCAGCAGGCGGTAAACCTGTTGGGTGTAAAGCGAGTGATCAACATCATCAACGCCCAGTCCATACGGAGTGAGATGACCGATGAAAACATCGTCAACCTCAATCGCTTTTGGGACAGCGCCCAGGACATTGCGATGACATGCATGACCCTGGCAAAAAAAATTGGCTGTATCGAACCGGATGAAGCCTATGCCCTGGGGCTGTTCCACAATTGTGGCATTCCCCTGATGCTGAGGCGCTTCCCCTATTACATTGAAGTAATGGAGGAGTCCTACTCCCAGGCAGGGCAACGTATTGTTGATGTAGAGAACCAGCGGCTCAACACCAACCACGCAGTGGTTGGATACTTTACTGCCAAATCCTGGCTGCTTCCCAAACACCTGTGTGAAGCCATTGCCAGTCATCACAATGTGGAACAGATCTTTACTCAGGACGACTACGATCCGGGGCTGAAAAACCTGCTGGCAATTCTGAAGATGGCAGAGCATATCTGTCAGGCTCATCGTGTGCTGGCCAACCAGGCTGTTGACCATGAATGGAACGCGGTAGGCCACGAGATTCTCGAATATGTTGGCCTGACCGAATACGATTACGAAAATCTGGAGATCAATTGCCGTGAAATGATGGTGACCGGCGAGGGCCGGTATTATCAGGATTGAACGCAACGTCTCAAACACTGCTTCAAGGAGTAATGCATGTCGACACCCCTCGTTATCACGGTAATTTCCGCCGACAAGTCAGGCCTGGTGGAAAGCATCGCCCAGGTTATAAATCGCCACGGCGGTAATTGGCTGGAAAGCCGTATGGCACGCATGGCCGGTCAGTTCGCGGGCATTCTGCGGGTCGACATCGCGCCAGAGAAGGTCGAAGGATTACGTATAGACCTTGACGGACTGACCAGCCTGGGCATTAACGTTCAGGTTGCGGTCAGCGGTCAGGCAGATGAGCCCGAACTGGAAATACTGCACCTGACCCTGCTGGGTAACGATCGCCCCGGCATCGTGCATGAAGTATCACAGGTCCTGGCGCGCAACGGCGTCAATGTAGAGCAGCTGGAAACCGAGTGCAGTCCGGCCCCCATGAGTGCAGATCTGCTGTTCAAGGCCAGCGCCCGTCTCGGCATTCACCCCCAGACCGATCTCGAGGCATTACGCAATGACCTGGAGAACCTGGCCGACGACCTGATGGTGGAGCTTACACAGGAGCGCTGATCAGTATTGCAGGTACTTGATTGATCGAGGTCAGCACCCAGTCGCAATGATTTCGCTAGCCTGACACGATAACTGCAAAGCGCCTGGAAACGCCTCGAATGAATCACCTGCATACCTTCTGGTACAACCTGCGGCACGCTTTTGGCAACCTATTACCAATCATCCTGGTGGTGGGTGTGTTTCAGGCGGCAGTGATCCGGGAGTTACCAAATGGGCTCACCGAGATGTTGCTGGGTCTTGCCGTGGTCATTTTTGGCGTAGCCGTTTTTCTGCAGGGGCTGGAGCTGGGTGTTTTCCCGGTAGGCAAAAGCCTGTCGAACGCCTTTGCCAGGCGTGGTTCTCTGCCGTTGCTGATGGGCTTCGGGTTTTGCCTGGGGTTTTCCTCGGTGATTGCTGAACCCGCTCTGATTGCGGTCGCTGAGCAGGCAGAAGACATCAGCGATGGGAGAATCAAGGGGCTAACCCTGCGCCTACTCATAGCCCTCTCGGTCGGACTGGTGGTAGCACTCGGCGTGCTGCGCACCCTGCTTGGTCATCCCCTGCACTGGTACATGATCATTGGTTATCTACTGGTCAGTTGCGTGACCTTCTTTGCTCCCGAGGAGATCGTGGGTCTGGCCTACGACTCCGGAGGGGTAACCACCAATATTGTCACTGTTCCGCTCATCGCTGCACTGGGTATTGGTCTGGCGGCATCAATCAAAGGGCGCAATCCGCTGGCCCATGGATTCGGCCTGGTGGCTCTCGCCGTCATGGTGCCGATGATAGCGGTGCAATTTTACGGAATCGTTGTCTATACCCTGTTTCCCGTTGAGGCCGCTGTTGAGGCCGCGTCCAATATCGCCCTGCAAGCGGGCGACACGGCAGAGATCATAACGAAGACATCCGGCTCTGTGCTGGTGGGCATGCTGATCGACCTGCTCATGATGCTGCGCGACGTTCTGCCCATCATCATCGTGATTCTGTTTTTCCAGTATGCAGTGATCCGCAAGCCTCTTCCCTACGTGCGTCGAGTCATCATGGGCTTTGCGATGGTTATTCTGGGCCTGTATGCATTTGTCATTGGACTGAAGCTCGGCCTGTTTCCGATTGGCCGCAGCATGGCAGAACAATTGATCGGGCTAGATACCCTGGTTTACGTCTACCTGTTCGCATTGGCCATCGGTTTTGCCACTACGATGGCCGAGCCGGCACTGATCGCGATTGGCGGTCAGGCCGAGGAGGCTGCCCACGGCAAGCTGAATGCAAAGCATATTCGATTGCTGGTCGCTTTGGGCGTTGCCATCGGCATCGCCATAGGGGTGCACCGGATCATTACCGGCGACTCCATCCACTACTACATCATGGGCGGATACGCTCTGGTGATATTCCTGACCTGGCTCGCACCGCGCTTCATCGTGCCGCTCGCCTTTGACCTGGGCGGGGTGACAACTTCTGAAGTCACGGTGCCCCTGGTCACTGCACTGGGAATTGGACTCGCCACCCAGATCGAAGGCCGCAGCGCGCTGATTGATGGCTTCGGGCTGATTGCCTTCGCGTCGATATTCCCGATTGTTACTGTTCTGCTCTACGCTATCGTGATGGAGCGGCTCAAACCCGCTGGAGGAGATGCACAATGAAATTCTCGGTTCTGGTAGCCATTCTGGCCGAAGATCTGGAAGAAACAGCCATAAAGAGCGCCAAGGCCGCAGGCGCCGGAGGGATAACCATCCTCAACGGACGCGGGCTAGGGGCGGAGCAGAAAAAGACATTCTTCGGCCTGACCTATGAAGGCAGTCAGTCGGTACTGATTCTGGTACTGGAAAAGAAACTCTCGCTGCAGGTGATGAAACGCCTGGTGCGGGATCTGGATCTGAACAACGACAGTCGAGGCGTAGTTTTCACCCTGCCGCTGGATCATATCGCCGGTATCGACCCCACCCAGGTAGAGCAGTTCGAACAACTGATTCGCAAAGACATCTGAAGCTTCCAAGGAGCCCTGCCATGTTGGTGAAGGACATCATGAAAACCAGCGTGATCACCATCTCGGCATTTGCCACTGTGCGAGAGGCGATGCTGAAAATGCGTGAACACAATATAAAGTCGTTGGTGGTCAACAAGAACAACGAGCACGATGCCTATGGTTTGCTGACCTATAACGACATTCTCAAGACCATTGTGGCCGAGGAAGGCGATATTGATCTGATCAACGTTTACGACATCTGCAGCAAGCCCGCGCTGATCGTTTCGCGCGAGCTGGCTGTAAAGCATGTGGCACGCCTGATGGTGACCATGGGCATCCACCGCATTCTGGTAACCAATGCCAACGAACTGGTCGGGATCATCACCATGAACGATATTGTCAGCGCGATCCTGGAGATGGCCGACGCAATGGATTAGGCGGCCGACCCGGCTACTGTCGCCCGACGTAACCCGGATTGAAGATCACGGCCTCACCCTGCATGTTCTCGAAGATATCCTTTGCGGCAATCGCTGGGTCTTCCCAATTGGCTGCGCGGTCGTTTTCGGGATCGGCCATAGGCCCGGTGGAGTGCTGACTGATTTTGGTTTTCATACCACCGGGAGCAGCCAGAAATACGCTGATGTTATCTCCCTGAACTTCCTGTGCAACGCTCTGAAACAGGCCATGGAGCGCATGTTTGGTGGCTGCGTAATGCCCCAGATTTGCAGGCGCGGCCCGCATGCCCAGGATCGAGGAGACATTGACGATGGTACCGCCGCCCTGCTTGCGCATGATGGGAATGACCCGCTGCGCCAGATCGGCGTAGGCCCAGTAGTTGACTTCGAAAAGACGGTGGGCTTCCACGCTGTCCATCTGCTCCAGAGTGGCCAGATAGGAATAGCCAGCGTTGTTGAACAGATAATCGATTCGACCGAATTCATCCATCGCCGCCTCGATCACATCAGGCCGCTGTTTGGCATCGGCGAGATCCACTTCAACCACGATGGCCTGACCACCCTTCGCTCGAATCTGTTCGGCCAACGTCTCGGATTGGTCAGGGCGAATGTCTGCCAGCACCAATTTCATGCCTTTTTCTGCACCCAGGAGTGCAAGCTCGTGGCCCAGTCCATAGCTGCTACCGGTCACAATGGCGACTTTGTCGTGGTATTGGGGGGAGGTAGGCGCCTGCTCGGCAAGGCTGAACTGTGCTATCAGCATGGCCAGCGCACCTGTCGTCAGCGCGACCCAAAAACCAGCCGCTGCTCTGGTCGGAGCAGCTAGCATCTTTATAAATAGCATCGAGGATGTCTCCTGCTGTGATCGAGCCATTACCTTAGCGTAATCACGAACCACATCAGAGCAGGGAAACATACAGTTGCAAATACCCTGAGACGCCGACGCCCAGGCAGGACGCCGGCGAAGGCGTCAGACTTCCAGCTGTTTGGCTGAAGCCTTCGAGGGTTTGCCTTTCGCCTTTGCAGCAGCCACATTACGCATGAACTTGAGCGCGCCTCGAGCGTTGGAGAACTCATCCAGCATGACCGGATTGGGGAATGCCTGGGTCAGCCAGTGGTGGAACACCACCGACCCGCCCCCGGTAATGATAATGGCGCGGTAAATACCGATGGAGCCGAGTCGGGACTTGACGTTGTTAATGATTTTGGTCGCTACCGAACAAGCTACGTCGTCACGCAACACTTCGAAATTGCGCACTTCACCTGCATAGAAAGTGGAACCTGTTTCCAGTACTTCGCTGACCAGATTGGGTGGAATCTCGGCATCATGGGAGTTTTCCAGCAACCCCAGATCGATGAGCTCCTGCTTGATGGCCTTTTCCAGGGCAAATTTGAGATCCAGCACGCCGACCTTGTCGGTACCAGAATAGGTATTGTTGATAGTGATGCTGTCATCGACAATCAGGTTCACCACGTCGGTGGTGGAGCCACCAATATCGATTATCGCCACGTCACCTTTGGTGTACTTTGCCGCATCGGTGAACTCACCTTCGTCATCAAGTACAAAATCGAAGAAGGCGGACAGGGCTTCGGAATAGCAGTCGACCTGGTCAATGTTCAGCTTGTCATCACTGCCAATAACCTCAACCGTGCCTTTACTGCCATTGAAATTGGCAATAGTGGCTACCTTGTTCTCGGTTATCTGGTTGCCCTGCTCGGAAAAATAATCGCGAAAGGACAGAGTTACTCCCAGGTGCAGAGGCTTGTTGAGTAGTTTGGCCTTGCGCAGCGCGTGGGTGACAAGCACGCGGTTCTCGACTGAAGCAGGGTAATTGGCGTTACGCAGATTTATCGGGGAACGCACGGAAGGTTTGCAGGTGTAATCCACCCCATCAGCCCGGTAACGGTCGACGGTCTCGCCGCTGTTTGAGCTCAGCCGATCAGTACCGATAATCGTCGGTACCTTGAGGGTCTGGATCTTCCCTTCGGCGTCGAGCCAGGCCAGCTTGTGATCTGCATACCCGTTGTCATCGACGACCAGTGTTACCTCTGCCATGTCACTCTCCCCAATCCATTCAAATGTGAGCGCCGCACGAAGTCCGGCTGCGTCCGTTCCCGAAGATATGCAAGCTTAACCCAGAAAGAACCCAACCCGGCAATCGCGGACCATCCAGCCTGTGTGACGGAGTATGCCAGCCCAGGCTGACATACGGAATATTGTATCGCGGCGCTCAGATCAGCAGTAACGTCGCCAAACCGAGGAAAGCAAAGAAACCCACCACGTCGGTGACAGTGGTAAGAATAACCCCACCAGCCAGGGCCGGATCAATACCAAAACGCCGCAAAACAAGGGGAATTACCAGTCCCGCGAGGGCTGCACAGACAAGGTTGAGCAGAATCGCCGCGCCTATGATCCCACCGATCTGCCAACTCCCGAACCAGAGAATCGCCAGGGCAGCGACCACCAGAGCCCACAACACCCCGTTAAGCAATCCAATGCCCAGCTCCTTGATCAAGAGCACCCGTGCGTTGCCGCCCACCACCTGCCCAAGTGCCAGACCACGGATGACCAGCGTCAGGGTCTGACTGCCGGCAATACCTCCCATGCTGGCAACAATCGGCATCAGTACCGCGAGCGCCACAATCTGTTCAAGCGTCCCCTGGAACTGGCCTATGACCCATGCAGCAAGAAAGGCTGTAATCAGATTGATGCCCAGCCAGACCGAGCGGCGCCGGGTACTGGTGAGAATCGGGGCGAACATGTCAGCTTCTTCGTCCAGACCTGCCATGTTCATCATGGCCCGTTCCGAGTCTTCACGAATGATATCCATCACGTCATCAACCGTAATGCGCCCCAATAAAAGACCATCACCATCGACTACACCGGCGGACAGCATGTCGAGATCTTCGAACAGGCGCGCGACTTCGTGACTCGAGGACTCGACACTGATCGGCTTGAACTCATCATCCATCACTTCGCTGACCTTGGCCTCCGGCAGGCTGGTCACCATTCGGCTCAGGCGCAATACGCCCAGGTAGCGATTCTTGCGATCCACGACCATGACCTTGTCGGTGTGGTCAGGCAGATCTTCCAGCAATCTCAGATAACGCAATACCGAGCCGATCCGCACGTCCGCACGCACCGAAATATGGTCCACGTTCATCAGACCGCCGGCCGAGTCCTCGTGATAGGACAGCATTTCGGCAATCTGTTTGCGTTTCTGCTCATCCATCGACAGCAGCAGTTGACGCCCCGAGCCACTTGGCAAGGCCTGAATCAGATCGACAAGATCATCGAGGTCGAGCTTGCGCGCAGCGGCAACCAGCTCCTCATCGTCCATTTCCAGGGCCAACTTGGCCCTGACCTCCTCGTGCAGATGGACCAGCACCTTGCCCGAACGTTCGCTGTCGAGCGTCTCCCAGACCGCACTGCGTTCATCCGGTGGCAGGGCTTCAAGCAGACCGGCGGCTTTGGCCGGATGCATGTGCCTGAAGACCTTGCCTACGCGCTTGTACTTCCCGGCCTGGAGAGCGTCACGAACGCTGCCGATATGAGTGAAGACGTTTTCTTCTTGATCGTGCAGGTCAGCATCAACGTCACCATGATCGCTGTCGCGGTGCAGAGTCGCAGCCATTTGCGGGTCGAGATGGCGCAGCACCGCGGCTTCATCTTCGTCGGCAACCTGCTGCCATACGGTCTGACGCTGATCCGGCTCCAGAGCCTCAAGCAGACTCGCCAGTTTACCCGGGTGCATCGGCCGCACCAGCTTGCGCACGCGCTTGAGCTTGCCTTTGCCAAGGGCTTCGACAATCGCGTCCTGGCCGGTATGAATCGAGTTGCGGGTATCGTCAGTCATAGCAATTGCCAACTCCTGTCTTGCATCCGGCCAGGCCCGGACGCAGTTTGCGCACCGTTTGAAGCTGCAACAGCTCTGCAGCGGCGAAGGCGGGCCTGCAAGGCTCGCCCATTGTCGGCGCCGGGGCGCGCAGGAGTCTCAGTCCTCGTAGCTTTCGATCGGTGGGCAGGCACAAAACAGATTGCGGTCACCGTAAACATTGTCTATCCGGTTCACGCTTGGCCAGAACTTGTTGGCTGCCACCCAGGGTTGCGGAAAAACCGCCTGTTGCCGCGAGTATGCGCGATCCCAGTCACCGGTGATATCGGCGAGCGTGTGCGGAGCGTGATGCAGCGGGTTGTCTTCAGCGCTCCATTCACCCTGCTCAACCCGGCTGATTTCGTTACGAATAGTCAGCATTGCGTCGACAAAACGATCCAGTTCGGCTTTGGACTCGCTCTCGGTGGGCTCAATCATCAGCGTACCGGCAACCGGGAACGACATGGTCGGCGCGTGAAAGCCAAAATCCATCAAGCGCTTGGCAACATCCTCTTCGCTGATGCCGCTTGCCGCCTTGAGCGGCCGAATATCAATAATGCATTCATGGGCAACCCGGCCGTTCGCACCGCTGTAGAGAATCGGATACGCCTCACCCAAGCGTTTGGCAAGATAGTTGGCATTGAGAATCGCCACCTCGGTTGCTTGGCGCAGGCCGGCTGCGCCCATCAACGCAATGTAGGTCCAACTGATCGGTAAAATACTGGCACTGCCCCAGGGCGCTGCACTAACAGCACCATTCTCCGGGTTGGGGCCGTCCAGCGGCACTACCGGGTGATTGGCAACATAGGGCGCCAGGTGTGCCCGGACACCGATGGGACCCATGCCGGGACCGCCACCACCGTGGGGAATACAGAACGTCTTGTGCAGATTCATGTGCGAGACGTCGGCGCCGATATCCGCCGGACGGGTCAGACCTACCTGCGCATTCAGGTTGGCACCGTCCATGTAGACCTGCCCACCGTGCTGGTGAACGATATCGCAGATCTCGCGTATACCTTCCTCATACACCCCGTGGGTAGACGGATAGGTAATCATCAGGCAGGACAGGTTGTCGGCATTGTCTTCAGCCTTCTGGCGCAGGTCGGCAATATCCACGTTGCCCTGGTTATCGCACCCCACCAGAACCACACGCATGCTGGCCATCATGGCCGATGCCGGATTGGTACCGTGGGCAGAGGTCGGAATCAGGCACACATTGCGGTGCTCGTCGCCGTTGGCCTCATGGAAATTGCGAATTGCCAACAAACCGGCATATTCACCCTGAGCACCCGAGTTGGGCTGCATGCAAATGGCATCGAAACCGGTGATCTGCCTCAGCATTTCCTCGAGCTCATCGATCATCACCTTATAGCCCTCGGCCTGGGCCAAGGGTACGAAGGGGTGAATCTGACCAAATTCGGGCCAGGTAACCGGAATCATCTCGGTGGTGGCATTCAATTTCATGGTGCAAGAGCCCAGCGGAATCATGGCATGGTTCAGGGCCAGATCCTTGTTTTCAAGCGACTTGATATACCGCAGCATCTCGGTTTCGGAGTGATAACTGTTGAATACCGGGTGGGTGAGAAAGGCCGACTGGCGACGCAGGCCGGCAGGGATACCGACGTCCTTGCCAGCCACCTTGGCATCCAGCACCTCGATCGCCTGCAGCGGCTGCTCGTCCGCGAAAACAGCCAGCAAAGTCTCGACTGTGGTGCGGGTGCTGCTTTCATCCAGACTGATCCCCAGACTATCGCCATCAATCAACCGCAGGTTGATTCTGGCCGCCCGTGCCCGCTCGACAATGGCTCTTGCCTGTCCGGGAACCTCGAGGGTCAGGGTGTCGAAGAAAGTCGCGTTGCGCCGTTGGAAGCCAGCGGCCTCCAGACCAATGGCGAGAATTGAAGTCAACCGGTGAGTTCGTTCGGCAATGGTTCGCAGCCCCTCGGGCCCGTGATATACAGCGTAGAAGCTGGCCATGTTGGCCAGCAGCACCTGAGCAGTACAGATGTTCGAGTTGGCCTTTTCCCGCCGAATATGTTGCTCACGGGTCTGCAGCGCCATACGCAGAGCACGGTTACCGCGAGCATCGACAGACACACCGATGATCCGGCCGGGCATGGCTCGCTTATAGGCATCGCGGGTAGCAAAGAATGCCGCGTGAGGACCGCCATAGCCCATCGGTACCCCGAAACGCTGTGCAGAACCAAACACCACGTCTGCTCCCAGCTCACCCGGGGGGGTCAGCAGCACCAGGCTGAGCAGATCAGCCGCTACACAGGCCAGGCCCTGTTTGGAATGTACCTCATCGATCAACGGCTTGAGATCGCGAATCTCGCCCCAGGTGTCGGGATACTGGAAAAGAGCACCGAAAACATCATGCTTGGCGAGGGTAGATACGTCGTCCACCACCAGATCAAAACCGAAGGCTTCGGCACGGGTGCGCACGACCGAGATTGTCTGCGGGTGGCAATCATGGTCAACGAAGAACAGATTGCTCTTGCTCTTGGCTACGCGCTTGGCCAACGCCATGGCCTCGGCCGCTGCAGTCGCCTCATCCAGCAGAGATGCGCTGGCCAGCTCCATGCCTGTCAGATCGATGGAAACCTGCTGGAAATTCAGCAGCGCCTCCAACCGGCCCTGGGCAATTTCCGGCTGATAAGGCGTGTAAGCCGTGTACCAGCCCGGATTCTCCAGCACATTGCGCAATATCACCGTAGGGGTCAGCGTGTTGTGATACCCCATACCAATACAGGAGGTAAATATCTGGTTGCGACCCGCTATTTCCTTGAGATACGCCAATACCTCAGCCTCGCTGCGCGGCCCCTGAATATCCAGCAATTCCTCGCGCAGGATAGTGCGTGGAACTGTCTGCCCAATCAGCGCATCCAGCGATTCGACGCCCAGGGCATCCAGCATTGCCTGCTGTTCAGCGGCATCCGGACCAATGTGGCGGCGCAAGAAGGCATCTGTCTGTTCCAGATCGTGGAGACTTGGCGTGTGGCTCATGGAAATACCTGTCAAAGATTGAAATGCGATAGGTTGGACCAGAATGGCCCCGCATGCCTCGCGAAGGAGGCTGGGCTATAGGGTTCGGCTCATCGGAGCGACACGGATCACAGCGTCGGCGCCAGCCAGCATCAATAACTTGTCAGCACATACAGTCGAGCGGAGCCGCCTTGCTGGCAACTCCGCGGGGACTCAGATCGACGCGCTGTAAGCGTCGGCATCCATCAACTTGTCCAACTCGGCAGCGTCGCTGGGTTTGACTTTGAAGAACCAGGCACCGGCATAGGGCTCGCTGTTAACCAGTTCAGGGCTTTCGGTGAGCGCCTCATTGACCGCAATGACTTCGCCGCTGACCGGAGCATAGATATCGGAGGCAGCCTTGACTGACTCGACCACGGCGCATTCCTGGCCCGCACTCACTTCGCGCCCAACTTCCGGCAATTCGACAAAGACGACATCGCCCAAAAGATCCTGAGCATGATCGGTAATACCGACCGTGATGGAGCCATCAGCTTCCTGGCGGGTCCATTCGTGGCTCGATGTATAACGCAGCTCGGCGGGAGTATTGCTCATGGGGCTGTCCTCGGAAAAATGATCTGAAAGTTATTCGAATACGGCTTTGCCGTTACGCACGAAGCCTGGCCTGACGACCCGCGCACTCAGCAATTTGCCACGGATTTCGACCTGAACGCTATCGCCCGTCTCACGTGGCACGCGGGCCAGTGCTATGGAGCATCCCAGCGTGGGAGAAAAAGTGCCGCTGGTGATTTCGCCCTCGCCGATACCGTCGACCAGGACTTTTTGATGACCACGCAGCACAGCTCGCTCGGCCATCACCAACCCGACCTGCTTGGGCTGATCTGCGGCTGCACGTTGGGCCTCGAGCGCCTTGCGACCAATGAAGTTACGCTCAGCAGGCTCCCAGGCGATCGTCCAGGCCATGTTGGCAGCCAGTGGTGACACACTCTCGTCCATATCTACACCGTACAGATTCATGCCAGCCTCGAGCCGCAGCGTATCACGCGCCGCCAGGCCACAGGGGTGACTACCTGCCGCCAACAACGCGTTCCAGAAACCAGCTGCCTGATCGGCGGGCAAGATGACTTCAAGACCGTCTTCACCGGTATAGCCTGTGCGGCCAATGAACCAGTCGCCGCTGGGTAGCCCCTGAAAGGGCTTGAGGTCGCCGATCAGCGCAGCGCAGGCATCACTGACTACGGAGGCCGCGACATCTATGGCACGCGGGCCCTGCACGGCGATCATAGCCAGGTCATCACGCTCCTGCAGGGTCACCGCATAACCCTCTGCCTGGCTATTCATCCACGCTATATCCTTGTCCCGGGTGGCCGCATTCACCACCAACCGGTAGCCATCCCTGCAAAGGTAGACGATCAGATCGTCGACCACCCCACCGTTCTCGTTGAGCATGCCGCTGTACAGTGCCTTGCCGGCAGTGGTCAGCTTTTCCACATCGTTGGCCAGCAGATATCTCAGAAACGCCTTGGCTTCGGTACCCGCCACATCGACTACCGTCATGTGAGACACGTCAAACATGCCTACATCGCGGCGTACGTGATGATGTTCTTCCATCTGTGAGCCGTAATTCAACGGCATGTCCCACCCGCCAAAATCAACCATCTTGGCGCCGGCGGCCAGGTGCTGCTCATAAAGCGGAGTGCGCAAACCCATGTGGCCTATTCCTTGATACTGGGAGGAGTGTCAGGCTGTGAATTGTAGCCAGAAATAAGCCTACTGTGCAGCCTTTGGTGACAATTGATAGAAGCCAGAGCCGAGGATCCCGGCAATGCTATCGCCGCGCGGAACGCCTGATCAGCACTATGACCGGAAGCAGCCCCACCAGTACCAGCGTCAGGGCCGGCAACGCCGCCCGCTCCCAGTTACCCTCGGTAGTCAGCCCGTGAATGCGCACGGCCAAGGTATCCCAACCGAAGGGGCGCATCAGCAATGTAGCAGGCATCTCCTTGAGCACATCGACGAAGACCAGCAACCCTGCACTGAGAATGCCCGGCAACAGCAGAGGCAGATAGATGCGCCGCAGGACTGCCCAACCCGACTGCCCAAGGCTCTGGGCGGCCTCTGGTAACGAGGGCTTTATGCGCGCAAGGGACGTATCCAGGGGGCCGTAAGCTACAGCCATGAAGCGTATGAGATAGGCCAGCAATAGCGCAAACAGGCTACCGAGCAGCAAGGGCGTAGGTTGTTCGGCGCCCAGCCAGCCTCGCAGCGGAATCAAGAAGGCATTATCGATCCAGCTGAACGCAAACATGATACCCACCGCCAGCACCGATCCGGGCAGGGCATAACCCAGATTCGACACCGCTACTGCAGTACGTACGCGTTTGATGGGCTGCAACCGACGGGCCAGGGCGAGGAGAATCCCCAGGCTGACAGTCAGAACGGCTGCCATGGCACCTAGCATCAGGGTGTTGCGAATCAGCGACCAATAGCGACTGTCAAGGTGCGCCATGCCACCTTCGAGCAACCAGTAGACCAGCTGGCTAACCGGAATGATGAAGGCGATGGACAGCACCAGCAGACAATAAACACTTGCCAGCCACGCCTTGATCCCGCGCAACCTGTATATTGCGCCGGGCCTTGGCCGATCAACCCCAGGGAATCGCTTACTGCCCTGAGCCCTGCGTTCGGCAAACAGCGCCAGAAAGACAAAAAGCAATAACACACTGGCCAGTTGGGTGGCTGTCTGCAAGCTGAAGAAGCCATACCAGGTCTTGTAAATCGCCGTGGTGAAGGTGTCATAGTTAAAAACGGATACCGCACCGAAATCAGCCAGTGTCTCCATGATCGCCAACGCGGCCCCTGCGCCTATGGCCGGCCGCGCCATGGGTAGCGCAATCTTGCTGAAGCCCTGCCATGGTGTCTGTCCCAGCACACGGGCCGCTTCCATCAGACCGCGCCCCTGAGCCATAAAGGCGCTGCGGGCAAGCAGATAGACATAGGGATAGAAAACCAGTACCAGAACGAGGATGACACCACCGGTGGAGCGGATGGATACCATTCGGAAATCATTACCCAACCAGTCACGCAATAGCGTTTGCACGGGACCGGAGAAATCCAGCAACCCGATCATTACAAATGCCAGCACGTAGGCCGGAATCGCGAAGGGTAACATCAGCGCCCAGTCCAGCCAGCGTCGCCCGGGGAATTCGCACATGCTGGTCAGCCAGGCCAGGCTCACTCCCAGCACAATCACGCCTACCCCAACCCCGGCAACCAGCGTCAGAGTATTGCCAATCAACTGGAGCAACTGGGTCTGCAACAGGTGCGCCCAAATAGGGGCATCTATGCTCTGCCAACTGAGCACCAGCACCAGCAACGGCATCACCACCAGCGCAGCCGAGCCATAAGCCACCGCGCGCCAGTAAGGCATTTTGCTGATCATGACCTGAGGCACATATGCTCCTGGGGCTGGTGACAGGCTCGCCGGATGTCAGCGTGCCGGAAAAATGCAAACGCCCGGCGCTGGGCCGGGCGTGCAGTATATCGGGAAAAAACAGCTATGGCTTCGGCCAGCGCTGCAGATCAGCTCACTTCCAGCCCTGACGATCCATCAGCATGATGGCCTCGGCCTGCAAGCGCCCTGCGACCTCGACATTGATCTGGTCCGCCTTGAACTCACCCCAGGCTGCCACCTCGTCCGAAGGTTTAACACTCTCGTTGGCCGGGAATTCCTGGTTGACCTCGGCAAATACCTCTTGCGCCGCAGGTGTAGTCATCCACTCTAGAAGCTTTATCGCCTCCTCGGGCTGCTTGGAGTGCATTGTTACACCAGCTCCCGAAATGTTGACGTGCACACCACGGTCTTCCTGGTTCGGCCAGAACAACGCCGCCTTGAGATCCGGTTCGGTTTTCTGCAGACGACCAAAGTAGTAGGTATTGACGATCCCCACATCACACTGACCTGCGTCGATTGACTGGATCAGAGAGGTGTCGTCGGGGAAAACGGGCGTGGCCAGGTTATTCACCCAACCTGTTATGACCTCGCCGGTGCGCTCTTCGCCCAGGGTTTCGATCATGGTAGCTGTCAGGGACTGGTTATAGACCTTCTTCGACGTACGCAGGCATACCCGACCTTTCCAGCTGTCGTCGGCCAGCGCCTCGTAAGTACTCAACTCGGCGGGATCGACCCGTTCGGTCGAATAGACAATAGTGCGCGCGCGGAGCGAAAGGCCAACCCATTTGCCGCTTTCGGCTCGATACTGAGCCGGAATATTTTCTTCGATCACATCCGATTTCACTTCCCGCAGCACGCCCTGCTGCTCAGCCTGCCAGAGGTTGCCAGCATCCACAGTGATCAGCATGTCAGCCGGCGTGTTCTTGCCTTCGGCCTGCAAACGCGCCAAAAGGGGTGCTTCCTTGTCCGTGATGAAGTTGATCTTTACGCCGGTTTCTTTGGTGTAGAGGTCAAAAACTGGCTGGATCAGATGATCCTGACGTGCAGAATAGACGACCAACTCCTTGGCCTGGGCAATGCTGCCGAAGGTGGTCAAAGCCAGACTCAGCGCAGTAACGGAACGAATGACGGACATGGACTAGGCCTCTCGATAGTAAGCAAAGCCTAGATGTTAATGATTCGAATTTAGAATAGCAACAGGGTTCAGCTGCTCTCTCTGTTCAGCTCAGGATCCCCTGCCAGGGAAGGCAGGTCACCGTCGAGCCCCATCGCCCTGCGTATGACCACAGATTTAAGCTTCCCCTGCTGATCCAGCCATTGCATGCCCGCATTGCGCAGCCAGCGTAGCGGCAGCGCATCAGCATGAAAGAGCCGTTCGAAGCCTTCCATCGCCGCCATCATGCCGAGGTTCGCACCCATGCGCCTGCGTTCGTAGCGTTGTAAAACAGCCAGGTCAGCCAGCGGCTCACCGCGCTGAATTGCCGCACGCAGGACATCATTGAGTTCAGCTGCATCAAGCAGCCCCAGGTTCACTCCCTGCCCTGCCAGCGGGTGGATGGTATGCGCCGCATCCCCCACCAGCACCAGCCCCTGCATCGCGTAGGTCTTGGCATGACGTTGCCGCAGCTCGATACGGTGCCGCGGATCCACTGCGACGACCTGTCCAAGCCTACCCTCTATAGCCGCACCGACCTCCAGCGCGAAGGTCGCATCATCCAGCGCCATGACCCGGTCTGCTGCTTCGGGCAACAACGACCAGACTAGCGAGCAGTAGTGCGCCCCTGCCTGGTCTGGAAGAGGCAGAAAGGCTAGAGGACCGGTCGGCAGAAACCGTTGCCACGCGGTGTTCTGGTGCGGCTCGGCCACCTGCACGGTGGTGACGATTGCATGGTGCAGATAATCCCACTCCCGGAGCGCAAACCCGGCAAGCTCACGCACCTTGGAGCGCGCCCCATCGGCGGCCACCACCAATGGGGCACGCAGGGCCTCGCCGCCAACCAGTTTGACCCGCCAGCCGGCCTCCTCGCGTACCAGGGTTTCGATCCTGCGCTCGCCGAGCATATTCACGCAAGTCTGCTCAAGCCTGCGCAGCAATGCTTGCTGTATACCCGTATTCTCCACGATGTGCCCAAGACGGCTTTCATTGAGAGCATTGGCATCAAATCGGATTTCACCGGTGCCCTCGGCGTCCCAAACACACATGTGCTGATAGGCACAGCGACGCGCACTATCAATCAGCGGCCATACACCCAGTTGTGTGAATATGCGCTCGGACGCGGCGCTGAGCGCGCTCACGCGCGGGTCGTAACCAGAAACGGTTTGTGACGATTCGGCTACCTTGGCCTGCAGCGGCAGAGCATCAACCAGCGCAATGTTCAACTCCGTATCAGCCAGGGCCAATGCCAGCGTTGCGCCCACCATGCCGGCACCAACAATTATCAAATCATAGTCTTGCGGCATGAAACCCACCTCGAATAACTTTACTGCAAAGCGATCTAAGCAATCAGATCTTCAGTCCCATCGCCTGTCTCGCGAACATGCGTCGCGCCGGCGGCAGCAAATCCAGACCGAGCAGACCAAGATTACGGCCCAGGGTCAGCATTGGTTGGCGATTGCTGAACAGGCGGGTCAGATAATCACTGAATGCCACGGTCATCCGCTGATCGGCGCGCTGGCTGTCCAGGTAGTCCTGCAATACAGCCAGGTCACCCAGGGGCCTGCGGCAACCTTGAGCAGCAATCAGCTTGTCTGCCAGGGCTACCGTATCGCGCAGAGACAGGTTGAAGCCCTGACCAGCAATGGGGTGCAGGCTATGGGCAGCGTTGCCAAGTACCACCAGATGCGCGCGGACCTGCTCCTGAGCCTCGGTCAGCTTGAGCGGATAGGAAGCTCGCGAACCTGCCCGCGTCAATGCACCCATGCGAAAACCAAAGGCCCGCTGCAACGCTGCGAGAAACGCCGACTCCGGCAGGGCAGCAATATCCTCAGCCTGCTCTTCCGGCAAGGTCCAGACAAGCGCGCTGCGCTGCCCAGCGAGCGGTAAAAGCGCCAGCGGGCCGGATTCGGTAAAGCGTTCGTAGGCCACCGAGCCATGACCCAGAGCGGTGGTGATATTGGCGATGATCGCCGTCTGACCATAAGGGCTGACATCCCGGTGCACACCCAGTTGATCAAGCAAGCCGGAACGCCCACCGTCGGCCAGCACCAGCAGATCGGTTTCCAGCACAGTGCTCGATCCGTCAACATCGATCTCCAGTGAGTAGCCCCCCGGTATTGCCCTGGCGGATGTGGCCCGGGCCGGGGCAATCCATTCAACTGTCTGGTAATCCAGCGCAGCCAGCAGTACTTCGCCGAGCCTGGCATTTTCCACCACATAACCCAGCGCCGGCACGCGCTCCTTGTCCGCGTATAGCCGGGTTACACCCGGGTGGCCACGATCAGACACGTGGATTTGCCGGATAGGCTCGACGTTCGGCGCCAGCTGCGACCATACGCCGAGTCGCTCCAGAAGCAGGCGGCTGCCATGTGATAAAGCCGTTGAGCGCGCGTCATAGCTGGGCTGGACCTGGCCGACGCCTGGTGGCTGGGCTTCAATCAAACGAATACGCCAGCCGGCCTGGCGCGCACAACTCTGCAGAGCCAGCGCCAGGCAGGCGCCTACCATGCCACCGCCGACAATGGTCAGATCACTGCTAACCATGGTGTTCACGCAAGCGCCCCTGCGTCTTCATGTGAACTGGCCATCAAGGCCTCGATTTCATCCGGATCCTTGATCACGTCCGCGCTAAGCACATCGCAACCTGCTTTGGTCACCAGCACGTCATCTTCAATCCGGATGCCAATGCCCCGCCACTTGCGTGGCACCGTCTCGTCGTCAGGGGCGATATATATCCCAGGCTCAACGGTCATCACCATACCGGCTTCAAGCTCTCTCCAGGCGCCACCCACACGGTAGTCACCCACGTCATGCACGTCCATACCCAGCCAGTGCCCGGCGCGGTGCATATAGAAGCGTTTGTAGCCCTCGCCGGCAATCAGCTCGTCGACGTCGCCCTGCAGCAAACCCAGATCAACCAGCCCCGAGGTAATCACTCGTACCGTTGCCTCGTGCGCTTCGTTCCAGTTGCGGCCTGGAGCAATCACCTCGAACGCCGCCGCCTGAGCCTCAAGCACAATGTCATAAATGGCGCGCTGCTCGGCAGTAAAGCGTCCATTGGCGGGAAAGGTGCGAGTGATATCACTTGCGTAACAGTCCAGTTCGCACCCGGCGTCTATCAACACCAGATCACCGTCGCGAATCTGCGCATTATTTTCGGTGTAATGCAGGATGCACCCGTTTCGGCCCGCAGCAACAATAGAGGAATAGGCCGGATAACGGCTTCCATGGCGCATGAAGGTATGCTGTAACTCAGCCTCCAGCTGGTATTCCCAGCTTCCCGGCCGGCATACCTGCATGGCCCGCGTGTGCGCCTTGGCAGAGATCTGCGCCGCCTCACGCATCACCTTGACCTCGGCCGCACTCTTGTACAAACGCATATCATGCAGCAGATGATCCAGAGCGACGAATTCATTCGGCGGAGTGGCGCCGAGTCGAGCCTTGCTGCGAATGACATTGATCCAGTTGGTCAATCGGCGGTCGAAGTCCGGATTGGCGCCCATGGCGTAATACACTCGCTCGCGACCCTCGATCAGTCCCGGCAAAATGTCGTCTACATCGGCAATCGGAAAGGCATCATCCGCTCCGTACTCCGTAGCCGCGCCATCCTGCCCCGCGCGATAACCGTCCCAGAGCTCCCGCTCCTTGTCCTTCTCGCGGCAGAAAATCACATATTCGCCATGCTCTCGCCCTGGGATGAGCACTGCCACCGCTTCAGGCTCGGGAAAGCCGGTCAGGTACTGAAAGTCGCTGTCCTGACGGTATTGGTATTCCACATCCCGGTTGCGCACGCGCATCGGAGCGGCAGGCAGCACTGCGATGCTGTTGGGCTCCATCTGCGCCATGAGCGCCTTGCGGCGTCGGGCGTATTCCTGTCTGGATATGTGCATGCCTACCTCTGATGTCAGTGCAATGATGCCGGGGGCTTGGTCTCGCTGTCGGAAGCGGGCTGGCACTCACTGAAGAGCATCAGCACCGCCATGCGCACGTACTCCATTACTTCCATGTAATCCACTTCATTGGCTTCCGATTCCTCCAGATCAGTCTGCACCTGAGCAATGGCAGCAAAGTCACGCAGGGCGCTATCCGCTTCCTCGCTTAGTTCGTTGTTGCGCTCGACCAGTCCGAAACCACCAAGAAATCCTTCGCACCACTGGCCCAGCGCCTGGGTGCGCCTGTCGACGGTCGCGCCGTCGTCCGGCAACAACAGTGTGATATCGAAGCCGGTTCCGGTCAGCTCCGCCAGGCTGGCATCGTGTAACAGGATAAGTTGAACCTTGCCAGCCTCGGAGAGGGTGCCTCGGGTATCGAGTAATTCCTGGGCTACGTTCAGCCAGGTGCCATGATCATAACGGGCACCGGCCGACAACCGCCCTACCAGGTGGCCATGTAATTCGGCAGGAAAAGCTGCCGCGCCCAGATCAGTGAACAGTTGAGCATAACGGTCAAAATCGAATACAGCTGGCATGAGTGCCATAAATCGGAGCCTCCAGGGTTTTACCAGGACAGTATAAAAGCAGATGACTGCGGCGGCGGAGCATATATGTTGCGTAATCTACTGCCCCGCGCGGGCAGGGTCCAGCGCAGCGAACCTCAGGCATCAAGCCGGGACCCGGGCATCTGCCTGACACAGGTTTGACCGGCTTGCGGCGCCACTCTATAGTTGCCCAACACCGGGAAGACAGAATGGCGAAAATGGAAGCACCCGACATCAATACCCTGACACTGAAAGTGGCCCAACTGATCGACTTGTGCGACCGCCTCCAGCAGCAGAATCAGCATCTGCAATTACAGGAAAAATCCTGGAGAGAAGAGCGGATGCAGTTAATTGAAAAGAACGATCTGGCCCGTCAGAAGGTCGAAGCCATGATATCGCGTCTCAAATCCCTGGAGCATGATGCATGAGCACCGCCACGACCGTCACCCTGAACATTCTCGACAAGGAATACCGGGTCAGCTGCCCTCCCGAAGAACGCAGCAATCTGGAGCAGGCTGCCCGACACCTGGATAGCACCATGCGGGACATCCGCAACAGCGGCAAAGTTATCGGCGTGGAGCGCATAGCCGTTATGGCCGCGCTCAATATCAGCCACGAGATGCTGACCGGTAGCCGCAAACAGGACGGCGAACTGGATCGGCAGCAACAGCAGATCGGCGATCTTGTCAGCCGCCTTGATCAGGCACTTTCGCGCCATCAATCCTGATCGGCAGTGAATTAGTGCGCACTTTTCTGTATAGTCTCTTCTGTCCCTGGGATGTTTGCCAGTCGGTGATGTCCCTGAGCCGATACTCCTGTAGAAGGAGGCCACGCGCCACTGTCAGTGTGCATGTCCGCATGACGGAAAGCCTGAGACAGTGCCGTGTCCCCCACCTTGAACTTTCGGGTTCAAGGGCTAACCCGGCAGCGGCATCTCCGGGGACTCTCACATGACTCCAACCCGACGTAAGGCGCTACGCAAGGATCTGCGTTCCGCACGCCGGGCACTGACCCCCTCCCAGCAGCATGTTGCCAGCCGCAAGCTTTTCCGGATGCTGGCACAGCACCCGCTGTTCATACGCAGTCGCCATATTGCTTTCTATCTGGCAAACGATGGCGAGATAGATCCCGCGCTGCTTTTGCGCCACGCTTGCCGCATGGGCAAGGCCTGCTACCTGCCCGTGGTGAGCGGATGGCCACGCAACAGCATGAAGTTCCAGCGCATCCACAAGCACCAGCAATGGACACGCAATCGGTTTGGTATCGCCGAACCCAGGGCCAGGGCTAGCGGCCAGACACGGCCATGGCGACTGGATATGGTGTTGATGCCATTGGTGGGATATGACCAGCAAGGTAACCGCCTGGGAATGGGCGGAGGTTTCTATGACCGGACCTTTGCCTATCTGCGCAGAAGGCAGACCTGGTTTGCGCCCAGCCTGATTGGACTCGCACACAAATGTCAGAAAGTGGACTTTTTACCGGTTGCGCCCTGGGACATACCGCTTGACGGCATCGTGAGCGACGCAGAATGCATCATGGTCGCAAGGCCCTGATTGCTATTGCTATTGCTGACTGCGCTCGCTCGCAGGCCTGCTTTCCAGAAAGCCCTGGGTGTAGCCAGTAGTCACAACCCCAAGGCCAAAAACAATGATCAATACCCAGAGCAAATCAGGTTTACGCCGCACAATTACCCCCAAATTCAGTACATTATTATTATTCGAATCGTTGTTTTGTAGGTGCAAGCACAGATGAAGCCCGACTCAGCAGACCGCAATATCATGTGAAGTCAGCGAGCGAGACAAAAGAGAACCATGAATCAAGTTCTTTTTTAGCCCCTGCCCGGACCTATGTCAAATCTGGCTGAAAAAAGCGTCGAAGGTCGGCATTCAGGCCAGATACAGTTTGTAGGCAGGGTTGTCAGTTTCATCCCAGTACATGTAGCCAATACTGTCCAGAATCTCCGGTACTTTATGTCTCTCGGCCTCGGCTACCTGCAGCCCCACCACGACCCGACCGTAGGCAGCCCCGTGATTACGGTAGTGGAACATAGAGATATTCCAGCGCCCACCCAGCTTGTTGAGGAAATTGAACAACGCGCCTGGGCGCTCCGGAAACTCGAAGCGGTAGACCACCTCGTCGGTAACCTGCTCGCAGTGCCCCCCTACCATGTGGCGGATATGCAGTTTGGCCAGCTCGTTATCAGTCAGGTCCAACACCGGAAATCCCTGATCCGCCAGCATGGCTACCAGCGCATCACGGGGATCGAGTTCCGGATGGGTCTGGACGCCAACAAAGATGTGCGCCTGCGCGTTGTCGTGATAGCGGTAGTTGAACTCGGTAATCGAGCGCTTGCCAATGGCCTGACAGAATGCCTTGAAGCTACCCGGCTTCTCCGGAATGGTCACAGCCAACAACGCTTCGCGCTTTTCACCGATTTCGGCACGCTCGGCGACATGGCGCAGGCGATCGAAATTGACGTTGGCACCGGAGTCAATGGCTATGAACACCCTGCCACTACACCCCTCGCGCTCGACGTATTTCTTGATACCCGCGACCCCGAGACAGCCAGCCGGCTCACAAATCGACCGGGTGTCATCGTAGATATCCTTTATTGCAGCGCACATCTCGTCGGTAGATACAGTAATCACCTCATCCACATGATGACGACAGACCTCAAAGGTATGTTGGCCTATCTGCGCAACCGCCACTCCATCAGCAAACAAGCCTACCTGACTTAAAACCACGCGCTCATCAGCCGCCATCGCGGCCTGAAGACAGGCCGCATCCGCTGGCTCCACGCCGATGACGCGGATTTCGGGACGCAGGTATTTGACATAAGCCGCGATACCGGCGATCAGACCGCCACCGCCAACCGGCACAAAAATCGCGTCCAGTTGCCCCTGGTGTTGACGCAGGATTTCCATCGCGATAGTACCCTGGCCAGCGATAGTATCGGGGTCATCGAAGGGATGGATGTATACCAGCCCCTTTTCCTTGATCAGCTTCTGCGAATAGGCCAACGCCTCATCAAAGGCATCACCGTGCAGCACGACCTTGGCGCCGCGTGCACGCACAGCACGCACTTTGATTTCCGGTGTGGTACGCGGCATCACAATAGTGGCCTTGACCCCCAGGTGACGGGCGGCGTAGGCCAGGCCCTGAGCATGGTTGCCTGCCGAGGCCGTTACCACGCCGCAGGCACGTTGTTCGTCGGTGAGCAGCGCCAGCTTGTTATAGGCCCCACGAATCTTGAACGAAAACACCGGTTGCAGGTCTTCACGTTTGAGCAGAACCGTATTGTCCAGCCGCTCAGACAGGAAAGGTGCGGCATGAATCGGGGTCTCCACCGCGACATCGTAAACGCGGGAGCTGAGGATCTTCTTGACGTAGGTTTCCAGCATGGGGCTTCGGCTTGTTCCGGGGAAAACCAGCAGTCTAGCGAATCGACCGGCCTGCGACTACACGCCGCCTCACCCTGGCGCGTATAATTTGCCACTTCGAATATCACCCAGAGGTATCACCATGTCCCAGGATGAATTGAAACAGGCCGTCGGCCAAGCCGCCGTAGATATTTTACTGCCGGACCTGGAAGACAGCAGCGTGATAGGTATAGGCACCGGCTCGACAGCCAACTTTTTCATTGATGCCCTGGCAAAACACAAGGGGTTTTTCGATGGCGCAGTGGCCAGCTCTGAAGCCACGGCCGAGCGGCTGCGCCAGCATGGCATTCAGGTACACGACTTAAATAGTGTTGGCAGGCTCGACTATTACGTGGATGGCGCCGACGAGGCAAACAAGCATCTGGAACTGATCAAAGGTGGCGGCGCAGCCCTGACCCGGGAAAAGATCGTTGCCGCAGTAGCGCGCACCTTTATCTGCATCGCCGATGCCAGCAAACTGGTAGACACCCTCGGCGAATTTCCATTACCCGTGGAAGTGATTCCAATGGCCCGTAGTCACGTGGCGCGAGAAATAGTCAAACTGGGTGGCGATCCGGTCTACCGCGAAGGGGTGATCACTGATAACGGCAATGTGATTCTGGATGTGCACAACATGCAGATTCACGACCCGCGCAAACTGGAAGAACAACTCAACGCTATCGTCGGCGTGGTGTGCAACGGACTGTTTGCAGCCCGACCGGCCGACATATTGCTGCTGGGCACCGCCGAAGGGGTGAAAACACTGAAACGGGCCTGAACGAATAGCTAATGGGCGGGCGCAAAATGAACAACGCGAGGACAGTTTTCAATACCAGAATCCCGTTGAGCATGTCGGCAGGATTGCGACTTAGCCTGCCTGAAAGCGCTTGACGGTGACCGGAAAGCTTTTTCAGGCGACCACTTGGGCTGATTGTTCCAGAAGACCCGGGATCGACAGATTTAAAAAATCACCTGCCTGCAATTTACCCACGCCCGCTGGCGTACCGGTAATGACAACATCGCCGGGCAAGAGCGTGAACACGGCTGCTATCTGCTGTAGCAGGGTAATGATGGGGGTGATCATCTGCGAACTATTACCCAGCTGGCGCACCTCTGCGTTGATTTTCAGCTGCATGCCAATATCATCAAGCGCCGGAGTCAGGGCCGCCGGAACGAACTCCGATAAGGGGCAGGCGCCGTCGAAAGCCTTTGCCCGCTCCCAGGGGTGGCCCTTGGCTTTCAGCTGATCCTGCAGTTCTCTCAGGGTCAGATCCAGCGCCAACCCCACGCCGGCAATCGCATTTTTTGCCTGCGTCTCATTCACCGCTCCCGTCAGGGGGCTACCGATCAGAAGAGCAATTTCTGTCTCGTAGTGCACCGGTCCGCGCGATGGCACCAGCGGTATCGGTTCGCCCAGAGCCACGATCGACGTCGAGGGCTTGATAAATAGCAGTGGCTCGGTGGGTATCGGATTGTTGAGCTCTTTAGCATGTTCAGCATAGTTGCGCCCCACACACACGACCTTGCCCACAGGCAGATCAACAGGAGAACCATCGGCGAAACGGTGTTGATAGGACATAGGCACTCCTAATGGACTGTAAGCGGCAGAGTCAGGGGAAAATCTTGCCCGGGTTCATGATGCCATTCGGGTCGAACACCTGCTTGATCGACTTCATCACCGCAATTTCAGCTTCGCTGCGGCTATAGCTCAGATAATCGCGCTTGGTCATGCCAACACCATGTTCGGCGGATATCGAACCGTTATACTTCTGCACGATCTCAAACACCCACTTGTTGACGCTGGCGCAGCGACTGAAGAATTCATCCTTGGACAGTGCTTCCGGCTTGAGGATATTCAGGTGCAGATTGCCGTCACCTATATGACCAAACCAGACAATTTCGAAATCCGGATAATGTTCGGCCACAATCGCATCGATATCGTGCAAAAAGGCCGGCACCTTGCCCACGGTGACCGAAATATCGTTCTTGTAGGGAGTCCAGTGCGAGATGGTCTCTGAGATAAACTCGCGCAGCTTCCATAGATTCTGCAGTTGCTGCTCGCTCTGACTCATCACCCCGTCCAGTACCCAGCCCTGCTCGACACAATGCTCGAAGGTGGCCAGAGCATCGTTGGCGACATCTTCGTTCAGCGCCTCGAATTCAAGCAACGCATAAAAAGCGCAATCGGTTTCGAATGGCGCGGGTACATCACCGCGCCCCATGATCTTGGCCATGGCCTTGTCGGAGAAAAACTCGAAAGCAGTCAGGTCGATCCGGTTCTGGAAAGCGTGCAACACCGGCATGATCGAATCAAAATCCGGGGTGCCCAGCACCATGGCTGTCAGGTTGCGCGGCGCGCGCTCCAGCTTCATGGTCGCCTCGACAACAAACCCCAAGGTGCCCTCTGCGCCGATAAACAACTGGCGCAGATCATAGCCCGTGGCGTTCTTGATCAGATCCTTGTTCAGCTCCAGCAATTCGCCCGTGCCGGTAACCACCTTGAGGCCAGCCACCCAGTTGCGGGTCATACCGTAGCGAATCACCTTGATACCACCGGCATTGGTGCCGATGTTGCCGCCAATCTGGCTGGACCCGGCGGAGGCAAAGTCCACCGGATAATACAGGCCCTTGTCTTCGGCGAACTGCTGCAGCTGAGCGGTGACGACTCCGGGCTGGCAGACAACAGTGCGGTCAAACTCGTTGAACTCGGTGATCTGATTCATGTAGTCAAAGGAGACAACTATTTCTCCGTTGGCCGCCACTGCGGCGGCGGAAAGTCCCGTACGTCCCCCGGAGGGCACCAGAGCCAGCTTCTGCTCATTGGCAAATCTGACCAGCGCCTGTACCTGTTCGGCGCTTTTGGGAAAGACGATCGCCAGCGGCGCGGGCTCGAAATGCTTGGTCCAGTCCTTGCCCCAGGTATTCAACGACTCCGCGTCGGTGCGCACCTTGTCGGCATCTACCAGCGTTTTCAGGGTATTGATAATGGCATCTGGGGTCATGGGCGGCTCTCGAACGGAATTCATGCTGCACCTGAAGACTTTTCATACAGGTACAGGCATCAAAAAAGGGAGATTATGCTAGCATACGCGGCTTCCGAAACAGGACTCTTGCTGCGACAAAAAGCGTCACAGAATCCTGAAGGCTTATCTTAAACAGCATTGCGGGTATCCGACACCATGAACAAAACCTCGCTGGACAAAAGCAAGATCAAGTTTCTGCTCCTCGAGGGCGTCCACCAGACTGCCGTCGACACACTGAAGGCTGCCGGGTACACCAATATCGAGTACCACGTCGGGTCCCTGCCCGAAGAGCAACTCAAGGAAGCGATTGCCGAAGCCCACTTTATCGGCATCCGCTCGCGCACCCAGTTGACTGCCGAGATCTTCAGCCACGCCCACAAACTGGTCGCGGTCGGCTGCTTCTGCATTGGCACCAACCAGGTAGACCTGACTGCAGCAATGGAAATGGGCGTGGCGGTATTCAATGCCCCCTTCTCCAATACCCGTTCAGTAGCTGAGCTGGTATTGGCCGAAGCAATCCTGCTGCTGCGTGGCATACCCGAAAAGAATGCGTCCTGTCACCGTGGCGGCTGGATCAAGAGCGCCGAGAACTCCTATGAAATCCGCGGCAAGAAACTGGGTATCGTCGGTTATGGCTCGATCGGGACACAGCTGTCCGTGCTGGCTGAAGGCCTGGGTATGCAGGTGTTCTTCTACGACGTGGTTACCAAGCTGCCATTGGGCAATGCTGTCCAGATCGGCTCGCTGAACGAACTTCTGGGTATGTGCGACATCGTGACCCTTCACGTACCGGAAACCGCTGCAACCAAGTGGATGATGGGCGAGAAGGAAATCCGCGCAATCAAGCCCGGCGGGATCCTGATCAATGCTGCCCGCGGCACCGTGGTGGACATCGACGCGCTAGCCGGCGCGCTGCGCGACAAGCACCTCAATGGTGCGGCTATCGACGTATTTCCGGTCGAGCCACGCTCCAACAAGGAAGAGTTTGTCAGCCCGCTGCGCGAGTTCGACAACTGCATCCTCACGCCCCACATTGGCGGCTCGACGCTGGAAGCACAGGCCAATATCGGCCTGGAAGTGGCTGAAAAGCTGGTGCGCTACAGCGACAACGGCACCTCCATCACGTCGGTCAACTTCCCGGAGGTCGCATTGCCTTCACATCCCGGCATGCACCGCCTGTTGCACATTCACCAGAACGTGCCCGGCGTGATGAGCGAGATCAACCGTGTATTTGCCGAGAACAACATCAACATCTGTGGTCAGTTCCTGCAGACCAACGAAAAGGTCGGCTACGTAGTGATCGACGTGTCCGCCGACGCCTCCGAGCTGGCATTGGAAAAGGCCCAGCAGGTCAAGGGCACCATCCGTGCCCGCGTACTGTTCTGATCCGCCAGTAACAGACCGGTAATCTGCTAACGCAATAGCGGATTGTCCGGTCTTCGGCGAAACCACCCCACCAGACTGGCCCGTTCCCTGTTAGCGGGTAGCACCTCATGCACAACACTGTCACTCATGAACACCACCAGGGTACCGCCCCGCGGTGCGACGTCGTGCATGCCCTCTTCCAGATGCAGCCGCAATTCCCCACCGTCTCCAGGCTGCCAGGCCTGATTCAGATAAGCCACGACCGACACCTGTCGCAGGGGGCTTCCCTTGAACCGGTCCAGATGCTTACGATATCCCGCACCAGGGGGATAGAGTGCGTAATGGGTCTCAAAACTATCGAGCCCGACGAAGAGATTGCGATTAAGCGCCGCACGCAGATCATCCATGACCTGCAGAAAAGCCGCTCCAGCCGCCGTTGGCGGGCAATCATCGAGCCAGCGCGTGTAGTCACCCCGGATCGAGGGAATGATCAGTTCTTCTCCCGCTGGACCTACCGCCGCCGGGGTCAGATCGTCCCGATGCCATAGCTGCCGACAGACCGCGCCAAGTTGCCCGACAAGCTTATCGGACAACGCCTGTTCCTGAACGGACCAGCGACGGGCCACCAGATCATCGGCGATACGCTCGAAGCAATCGCCCAGGGCAAGCGGGAACTCGGACATGGTTATGAACTCGAATGTTGCGTTTAATGCTACGCTAGGAAAACCTGACGCCCGGACCCAGTTTGACGAATCAGGCTGCCAGACGACGCATTGTATCCTGTGCCGCTGGCACGACAAGTCCGGCAAATAGCCTGGATTAACCCCAACCCCCCAATGCGAGAACCTATGCGCCTCAAATCGATACACCTGCTGGCCATGACGCTGCTGATCAGTGTCGCTCTCATCGCCATGAGCGTGAGGGCTCAAGCGCCCGAACAGCTCTATGATCTGTCGGGTATGGCAACCCACCAACGGCATTTCCAGAGCGCCCTGAGCGCCGCGCAACAACGCTATGCCCAGCAGCTACCCGCCAATGTACACGCCAGCCTGGTCAACAAGAGCAATCAGCGCTTCGAGGCACAAGCCATGCAGGACCGTGCTCGCAGCCGCCTTGCGGTATCGCTGCCCGATGCTGCCCACGAAGAGGCCATTGAGTTTTATCGCAGCCCACTGGGTCGCAAGGTCGTTGCACTGGAAACCCAGGCAACCGCCCCTGCGGCAGTCAAGGAAATGCAACGCGGTGTTGCCCAGCAGCAGATTGAGCCCCAGCGTTACACATTGCTGCGCCAACTGGGCTCTACCCTCCCCGCGCTGGAGGTAGGGGTCGAAGTCTCGATGGCCCTCGCCAATCTTGCGACCGACAGCGCCAACGAGCTGCTGGGCGGCCTGTTCCAGGTCCCGGTAGATCTGGTCAGTGCGCGCCGGGAAAATATACGCAGTCAGATGGCGCCCGATCTGCCGAACACCCTTGCCTATGTGTATCGCGACCTCAACGACCAGGAGCTTGAGCAGTACCTGCAATGGACCCAGACCGCAGCTGGCGTGGCGACGTACCAGGCCATGACACAGGCGACCAAGGATGCACTGAACCCCTGAAAAGGCGACTGGCCCGGTTCAGATATCCAGCTGCCGCGCCAGCCACGCAAGATATTGACGACGAATCAGCTCGTCCTCGTTTGCCAGGTGGTGGCGAGCCTCGGGGAGATAAAAAACCTGCGGCCTATCGAATTTCTGCTCAAGCACACGCATGTTGTGCTGCCAGTCCACAGTGCCATCCAACTGACCCTGTACAATCAGCGGGCTGAGCCCGCTGGGGCTCGCCTGCTCGATCCGGGGTATCCACTTCTCCAACGCCTGCACCCAGGCAACGGGCAGAAACTGCGCCTGCAGGGGATCGCGCTCGCGGATGAAGTCAAGAAACGCCTGATCGGTGGAATTCTCGGTAAAACGGCGACCCAATTGCTGCACGAAGCCCCCCAGCAGGCGCAAGCTGACCTGCGACACGCCCCATTTGCGAGGCCTGACCAACGGCGCCATCAGCACCGTGCGCCCCAACTCTTCAGGCAGCGGGCCATGCAGGAGCTTGTCGATCAGAATTGCACCACCCGTGCTCTGCCCCAACAGGTGCCAGGGCGCAGGCAGACCCCAGCCAGAGGCATGTATCAATACCTCGTCGAGCACTTTCTGATAACGCAGGAAGCAATCAATGCTGGCCCGCTCACCACTGGACAGGCCATGGCCCGGCAGATCAAACGCCATGACCGCCAGCCCCCGCTGCAGAGCCCAATCTATCAGGTGGCGATACAGACCCATGTGGTCGTAATATCCATGCAGGATAATGAGGGTGCCCCTAGCCTGCGGCGGCAACCAGACCTGCACCGCCACGGCAAATTCGTCGACCTGGATGCGGCCCAGATGCTGAGGCGCACGATCACTGAAGTCGATGCCGTAGTAAGACGCATAACGTCGCGCAGATTCGTCCAGCTTTCGCCCAGGCTCCAACTCTGGCAATTGCTCGACCAGCACATCCAAAAAAACCTGATCCATTCACTTCTCAACTGATCAAAAGGTGAGTATTGGTTACCAAGAAGTCGGCTACATTTATCTTTTAACGACATGGACCGCGACACAATTCCACGTCCTGAACATGATTTGCAATCGATCATCGTGTAACATACCGCGTCTCCAAATTCCACGACCTACGCACGTTCGCGAAGGTTGTCAGCAGAGTGAGGGTTTTCCATGACTGAACGCGTCCAAGTTGGCGGCCTCCAGGTTGCCAGGGTACTTCACGACTTTATCAATCATCAGGCCATTCCCGGCTCTGGCGTCGATACCGCCTCCTTCTGGACAGGTTTCGAAGCCCTTATCAACGATCTGGCACCAAAGAACAAGGCGCTGCTCGCCAAGCGCGACGATCTGCAGGCGCAAATCGATGCCTGGCACCAGAAACGTGCCGGCCAGGCCCACGACGCCGTTGCATACAAGGCTTTCCTGCAGGAGATCGGTTACCTGCTGCCCGAACCGGACGACTTCCAGGCCACCACCAGCAATGTCGACGAAGAAATCGCGACCCTCGCTGGCCCGCAGCTGGTTGTGCCGGTCATGAATGCCCGCTTTGCGCTCAACGCGGCAAACGCTCGCTGGGGTTCATTGTACGACGCCCTGTATGGTACCGATGCGATTTCCGAGGCCGACGGCGCCACCAAGGGCCCTGGCTATAACGAAATTCGCGGTAACAAGGTCATTGCGCTGGCACGCGGGTTCCTAGATGAGGCAGCACCACTGGCCGAAGGTTCCCACGTAGACTCTACAAGCTACGTGATCGAGAACGGCAAACTGGTCGTCACCCTGAAGAATGGCGCCCAGACCGGCCTCAAGGATACTGCGCAGTTCATCGGCTTTACCGGTGAGCCGGGCCAGCCACAGGGCGTACTCCTCAAGCACAACGGCCTGCATTTCGAAATCCAGATCGACCCGACCAGCAATGTGGGACAGACCGACGCCGCCGGCGTGAAAGACCTGCTGATGGAGTCTGCCCTGACAACCATCATGGACTGTGAAGACTCAGTCGCGGCAGTAGATGCTGATGACAAGACCGTCATTTACAGCAACTGGCTCGGCCTGATGAAGGGCGATCTGGCAGAAAGTGTTGCCAAGGGCGGCAGCAGTTTCACCCGCACGATGAACCCGGATCGTGATTACACCCGTGCCGATGGTTCCACCCTGACCCTGCATGGCCGCTCATTGCTGTTCGTACGCAACGTGGGTCACCTGATGACCAACAATGCCATTCTCGACAAGGACGGCAACGAAACCCCAGAAGGCATCATGGACGGCGCGATCACCAGTCTGATTGCCCTGCACAACCTCAACGGTAACACCACGCGCAAGAACACGCGTACCGGTTCAGTCTATATCGTCAAGCCGAAGATGCATGGCCCCGAGGAAGTCGCCTTCACTACCGAGCTGTTCGGACGAGTGGAAGACATGCTGGGTATGCAGCGCAACACGCTGAAAGTTGGCATCATGGACGAAGAGCGCCGCACCACGGTCAACCTCAAAGCCTGTATCAAGGCGGCCAGCGAGCGAGTGGCCTTCATCAATACCGGGTTTCTTGACCGCACCGGTGACGAAATTCATACCTCCATGGAAGCCGGCGCATTCATTCGCAAGGGCGAGATCAAGGGCGCCAAGTGGATTGCCGCCTACGAGAACAGCAACGTGGATATCGGCCTGGCTACCGGGCTCAAGGGTCGGGCGCAGATCGGCAAGGGTATGTGGGCCATGCCTGACCTTATGGCTGCGATGCTCGAGCAGAAGATCGGCCACCCAATGGCCGGCGCCAACACTGCATGGGTGCCTTCTCCCACTGCAGCAACACTGCACGCCCTGCATTACCACAAGGTCAACGTGAGCGAGCGTCAGGATGAACTGGCCAAGCGCCAGCCCGCGTCAGTAGACGACATCCTGACCATCCCGCTGGCAGAACGGACCGACTGGTCCGCTGAAGAAATCCAGCAGGAACTGGACAACAATGCCCAAGGTATTCTGGGTTACGTCGTGCGCTGGATCGATCACGGCGTCGGTTGCTCGAAGGTACCCGACATCAACGATGTAGGCCTGATGGAAGACCGCGCTACGCTGCGCATTTCCAGCCAGCACATCGCCAACTGGCTTCGCCATGGTATCTGCACCAAGGAGCAGGTGATGGAAACCATGCAGCGCATGGCCAGCGTGGTTGACCGCCAGAACGAGCACGACCCGGCCTACAAACCAATGGCACCGAACTTCGATGACAGCATCGCCTTCCAGGCAGCAGTCGAGTTGTGTGTTGAAGGCACAGTACAGCCAAACGGTTACACCGAGCCGGTTCTGCACCGCCGTCGCCGCGAGTTCAAGGCCCGCTACGGCTGCTGATCAGCAGCAATAAAAAACCCGGCTCAGGCCGGGTTTTTTTACACACTCTCGAACAACATGCTCAGTGCTTGAGGATCACGTACAGGGCATGGATGATGCCCGGAATGAAACCAAACAGCGTAAGCAGAATGTTCAACCAGAAGTGACCTTTGAAGCCCACTTCCATGAATACGCCGAGGGGCGGCAAGAGTATCGCGAAAAGGATCTTGATCGGATCGGTCGCTGTAACTGCCATGGTATGTCCTCTATTTGCATTTGATATGAATTTCAGCCTGAACGCTGATTGGTAACCTGGCAGGGCAACGGAAGATCCCGTGCCAGCTCAACTGCAACAGTCAATGCACTATCGTTGCGTTAAGCTCAGCCCTAAATGCCAGCCATAAGCTACAGACAAGCAAACGCATATACAGGTTCAATTTCCCCATGGCGCAAATACCGTTTCACGAAGCAATAGTTATCTGGTGGCGTATCGGCCTGTTGAGCTTCGGCGGCCCTGCGGGCCAGATTGCGCTGATGCACAGGATCATCGTCGAGGAAAAGGGTTGGTTGGACGAAGCGCGTTTCCTCCACGCACTCAATTACTGCATGCTGCTGCCCGGCCCGGAGGCTCAGCAGTTGGCAACCTATGTCGGCTGGCTGCTGCATGGCGTGCGCGGCGGCCTGATCGCCGGCCTGCTGTTTATCCTGCCCGGCGCAGCAGCCATTCTGGCGTTGTCCTGGCTATACGTTCTGCTCGGCGATCTGACCCTGGTAGAGGGCTTGTTTTTCGGACTCAAAGCCGCGGTGCTGGCCATTGTTGTTCAGGCACTACTACGCATTGCGGCGCGCACACTAAGAGGCACAGTCAAGCCCCTGCTGGCCGCCGCCGCCTTTATTGCTCTCTTCGTGTTTGGTCTCGCGTTCCCGCTGGTGGTCATCGGTGCGGGCCTGCTCGGCTACCTGGGAGCCCGCTTGTTCCCAGCCAATGACGGCGTGTTACATACAGCAGAAATGATCGTCCAGGTACGCCCGGGAACCCGCACCGCTGCCATCATCTGCATGTTGCTCTGGGCCGGCACCCTGCTCGGATTCCATGGACTTCTGGGCAGCGAAAACGTGTTTACCCAGATCGCCTCATTCTTCTCGAAAATGGCGCTGATCACCTTTGGCGGTGCCTATGCGGTGCTTACCTATGTGGCCCAGCAGGGCGTGGAGCACTACCATTGGCTGCAGCCCGGGGAGATGCTGGATGGTCTGGCGATGGCCGAGACGACGCCGGGACCCCTTATTCTGGTTACCCAATTTGTCGGCTTTCTTGCAGGATATCGCGAAGGATTACCTCAACCCAGCCTGCTGGCTGCGACCGCTGGCGCTCTATTAACGCTCTGGGTTACCTTCCTGCCATGTTTTTTCTGGATATTTGCCGGCGCGCCCTATGTGGAGAAGCTGCGTGGGCACCGCGCACTGTCCGCGGCCCTGGCCGCCATAACCGCCGCAGTTGTCGGCGTGATCGCCAACCTGGCGTTGTGGTTTGCCCTCAATGCGCTCTTTGCAGAAAACCATCGTATTACGCGCCATGGGCTTGATTTGCTGATCCCGCAACCAGCCAGCTTAGACTTGCCCCTGCTGGGCATCACTCTGGCCGCCTGTGTAATGACCTTTGTATTGAAAATGCGCATGCTACCCCTACTGGGCATCTGCGCGGCGCTGGGAATTGGGTGGACGCTCCTCGCACCGGCAGTCGGTTAGAACGCCCACTCCAGAGCTGCATCAGTCTTTCAGCCAAATGGAAAGACCTAGTGATCGCTCTCCAATGCACCGCTAATGACCGCATCAGCAAGTTCCCCGTAGGGCGCATACATTGCTGCGATCAGGTCCTCATTGCCACGTTCAAACACTGCCCGAGGGTTGGAAAATTCAAGAAATCCCTCTAGCCCATGGTGTCGGCCAGTACCACTCTTGCCAATACCCCCAAAGGGCAACGAAGGCAGGGCTGCATGCATTGCCGCAGCATTTACGCAAGCGCCACCGGACACAGTCCTGTCGAGAATTTGCTGAGCACTCGAAGGTGTTTCGGTAAATACGTAAATTCCCAGTGGCCGATCATGGGCATTGATGTAATCGATTGCCTCATCCAGGGTACGGTAGGTCTTGATCGGCAGAATCGGACCGAAGATCTCGTTACGCATTACCTCCATGTCATCGCTGGGATCGAGCACCAGCGTCAATGGCATGCGACGCGTCGCGCGGTCCGATTCGCCACCGATCGACAATAGTGTTGCGCCCTTTTCGCTGGCGTCATCGAGGTAGCGCTGCAATCGATCCATGTGCCGCTCATTGATAATCCCGGTAACATCCTTATGTTTGGCGTAATCAGGCACAGTGGATTCCAGCCTCTGACGCAGCAAATCAACGAGATGGTCTCGATGCGCCTCGGGTATCAGAACGTAGTCCACGGTCACACACATCTGCCCGTTCTTGATGGTCTTGCAACCGATGATCTGCTCGATGGTGGCATAATTTATGCCGTCCTCAGCGACCAGGGCCGGACACTTGCCGCCCAGCTCCAGAGTGACCGGCGTCAGATTCTGCGCGGCCGCAACCGCTACCAGCCGACCCACCTCGGTGCTGCCGGTGTACATCAGATGATCCCATTCAAGGGTCGGAAAATGCTTGGCCAACTCGATACCGCCAGCCACAGCCGCCACCTGATCCTGATCGAAGGTCGCTCTGATCATTTCCAGCGTCAGCTCACTGCAAGCCGGGGTCAGATCTGAAGGTTTGACGATAACCCTATTGCCTGCCGCGAGCATTTCCACGACCGGGCCGATGCCGATATCGAATGGGAAATTCCATGGCACCATGTTACCCACAACACCCTTGGGCTGCTGCTGGACATAAGCCCGCGCATTGCCGAACAGCGCCGGGTCGACCTCCCGTGCATGCGGCTTGACCCACTCAGCAAGGCGCTCGGCAACAAACTTCGCCCGACCAGCCACACCAAGGCACTCTACAAGGTCGGAGAATTGAGCGGGGTGGGAGCCAAAGTCTGAAGCAACCGCCTCCTGAATCCGGATACGGTAATTGAGCATCATATCGGCAAGTGCCTGGAGCAGTGCAAGCCGCTCATTGAGGGTGGGTGAGGTATTGGCCAGAAAAGCCTTTTTCTGCAGAGCGAACACCTTCTGCAGTTCGGCAATCGCCACCTCATCGGAAAAAACCAGAGCTTCACGCTCGATGAAAGCCATGATGGTACTCCTTGATTGCTTGTTTTTATTTTAGAAGACCGCCATTGCGGACTTGGTGTCAGTATGGACGCCCATACTCTAGCCCAGCAACCCGGCTCTTCTAACCCAGGGTGTCAGCGGGGCGGGGCGGCCTGCCTCATGCGCTTCGCCTCGACAACAACGGGTATAGGTGCTGCACTGAGTGTATGGCCCAAGAAAAAAGTTCGGACCCTTTAGACATACCACCCATTACCATCGAGCAAAGCATCGAAGTGGTAGGCAGCTGGGCCGAGAACCATCTGCTTACTAGCGGTACGCTGATTGAGGCTCTGGTGTTGGTGAGCATTCTGCTAGCCAGCTTTGCGCTGCGCCGGGTAATGGTGCCGCGTGTCGACACCATACTGGCACGTGAAACGCTGCTACCCGGCATGCGTCATACGCTGCATCGGCTGCTGCTGGTGGCCAGCTCCGGCATGGGCGCGTTACTGGCCTGGATCGCCCACGGCGCGAGTCAATCGGCAGGGCTGGACGGCGAGCTGCTGCGCATTGCAGCAAACCTGCTTACGGCCTGGGTAGTCATACGGCTGGCCACCAGCTTTCTGCGCCAGCCTGGGTGGGCAAAGCTCATTACCGCCGTTGTCTGGTTCGTAGCAGCGCTGGCCATTCTCGGCTGGCTACAGGCATTTCTGGATCTGCTTGATTCCATCGCGTTCAATATCGGTGAAATGCGGCTGTCACTGATGGGCTTCATCAATGGCATCCTGTTGCTGACCCTGTTTATCTGGCTATCGAGCCTGGTCGCTCGTCTGGTAGACAGCCGACTGATTTATCTGGAGGGAGTGACACCTGCAGCGCGTGTCCTGATCGGCAAAGTACTGCGTATTGTGCTGTATCTGGTGGCCGTCGTGGTGGCGCTAACCTTTGTCGGCGTCAACCTGACGGCCCTGGCAGTCTTTTCCGGCGCGCTGGGCATCGGCCTCGGTTTCGGCCTGCAGAAGATCGTTTCCAACCTGTTCAGCGGCATCATCCTGCTTCTGGATCGGTCACTGAAACCCGGCGATGTAATAGAGATTGGCGACGCCTACGGCTGGATCAGGCAAATGGGCGCACGGTACACCACTGTAGCCACCCGTGACGGCAAGGAATATCTGATCCCTAACGAAAACCTGATTACCGAACAGGTGATCAACTGGAGCTACTCCGACACTGCCGTACGATTGAAAATAGAGGTTGGCATTTCCTATCGCTCGAATGTACACCGGGCAATCGAGTTAATGGTCGAAGCTGCTTTGACCCAGCCCCGAATATTGCGCGATGGCATACATGCGCCACAGGCTCACCTGTCAGGGTTCGGCGACTCCTCAGTGGATTTCGAGCTACGCATCTGGGTAAGCGATCCGCAGCAGGGACTGGTCAATGTGGCCAGCAAGGTACGCCTGGCGATCTGGGATCTGTTTCACCAGAACGGCATCGAGTTTCCTTTCCCGCAACGGGATCTGCATATCATTTCCGCTGAAGGCCTGACCCAGCGCAAGCCCGATCCGGATGATCGTTCACGGCCGGCTACCGACTCCGCCGCCGGTGAAGACAAACTCCCCCCAGCCGCAGACTGACCTGTGAACACATTAATTCGGTATCGATCAATGACTTCCGTCGCCTGGCAACGCTGGACATAGGTAGCACTGCCGCTAAACTCGTGGGCTGATTCGCGCACCCAAGGAACACCTATGTTGTTATCGGCAAGTCTGAGCATCGCGGTCATTGGCCTCATTTCGTTTGGTTGCCAATGGCTGGCATGGCGCGTCAAGCTCCCCGCCATTCTGTTTCTACTCGCCGCCGGCATCGTACTCGGGCCCTTTACATCCGTTATCGACCCGGACCAGCTTTTTGGTGATCTACTGTTTCCGTTGATCAGTCTCTCCGTGGCGATCATTCTCTTCGAGGGCAGCCTGACGCTCAACATGAGCGAAATACGCAGCCAGAAAGCGGTGGTGCAGCGTCTGATCACCCTGGGCGCAGGTATTACCTGGCTGATCGTGGCCATTGCCACCCATTTTCTGATCGGCGTCGGCTGGGAGCTGAGCATCCTCTTCGGCGCACTGGCGGTGGTCACCGGCCCTACCGTAATCGTACCGATGTTGCGCACCGTCAGACCCAATCGCAACATATCCAACATCCTGCGCTGGGAAGGCATCCTCATCGATCCTATCGGCGCCCTGCTGGTAGTTGTGGTTTACGAGTTTATAGTGGCCCAGAGTCAAAGCGCGGGAGTTGCCCATGGTCTGCTTGCGTTCCTCGAGATTATTGCGGTTGGCACTATTCTTGGCATCGCCGGTGGCTGGTTCCTGGGCTTCGTTCTCAAGCGCGGCTGGGTACCACATTATCTGCAGAATCTGGCGACGCTCTCCGTGGTTTTCGCCGCCTTCAGTATTTCCGACTCTCTAGCCCACGAGTCGGGTCTGCTGGCAGTGACACTGATGGGTATGTGGCTTGCCAACAAGAAGGACCTGCATATCAACGAGATTCTCAACTTCAAGGAGAACCTCAGCGTTGTACTGATTTCCGGCCTGTTCATTCTGCTGGCGGCAAGACTGACTCTCGACGATATTCTTGCCCTGGGATGGACCCCTCTCCTTTTGCTGTTGGTCATGCAACTGATTGCCCGTCCTGCCTCCATATGGATCTCTTCCATCGGATCCAGCCTGACCTGGCAGGAAAAATCTCTGCTCTCCTGGATTGCTCCGCGCGGCATCGTTGCAGCGGCGGTATCCGCCCTGTTCGCGATTCGCCTGGAGGAAGCGGGACAGGTCGACGCAGGCATTCTTGTACCACTGACGTTTTCCATCATCATCGGCACGGTGGTGCTGCAAAGCGCTACTTCACGGGGCCTCGCCCGGCTACTGAAAGTCGCTGAGCCAGCAGCCGCAGGCTTCCTGGTGGTAGGAGCCAATCCCGTAGCAAGAAGCATTGCCCGCGCACTGCATAAGCAGGGTGTACGCGTGGTGCTGACCGACACCCAGTGGGAGCATATTCGCGATGCAAGAATGGAGGGCCTGGAAACATTCTATGGCAATGCCGTTTCGGCCTATGCCGACCAGCATCTGGACCTGGTGGGTGTAGGCCGATTACTTGCGCTTTCCCCCAGCCTGGGAATCAATGTGGTGGCCAGCATGCGCTATGGCAGCGAGTTTGGCGCCAAAAAGGTATATACCCTGCTGTCGACAACCGAAACCGATACGGCCGAAAAACACAAACTGGGTACCGAACATCGCGGCCATACGCTGTTTGACAAGGGCATGAGCTACAGCAAGCTGGCCAGCCTGCTCAGCAAAGGTTGGGAAATACGCACCACCAAGTTGAGCGAAGAATTTGATTTCACCAATCTTGCGCAACTGCATGAAGGCAAGGTAGTGCCGTTGTTCGCCATATCACCCAAGGGCCGGCTAGAGGTTTTTGTCGACGAGGGCACGCTGGATCCCAAGCCGGGCTGGCAGGTACTGAGCCTGACCCCGCCCAAGAATGAGGAAGCCAAAAAGGTAGCGCAAACCACGATGACCGACGACTCCAGGGAGAAAAAAATACCATGACCTCCTCACAGCCAGCGCGCGGCAATTTCACCATACAGATTGTCAGAGCTGATCTCGATTCCCCAGAGCATGCCCTTGGCATTATCACTTTGCTCGATCAGTATGCGCGCGATCCGATGGGGGGCGGTGCCCCTCTAGCCGCCAGTACACGCGAGAATCTAATAAGCGAATTGCGCAAGCGCGATACCGCCCACGTCATTCTGGCGCTGGTTGATGGTCAGCCGGCCGGACTGACAAACTGCTTTGAAGGCTTTTCAACCTTCGCCTGCCGCCCTCTGCTGAATATTCATGACGTTGTTGTGGCCGCGCAACACCGCGGCAAAGGCCTGAGCAGGATGATGTTCGAAGAAGCAGAAGCACTGGCCCGCGAGCTGGGCTGCTGCAAGATGACTCTGGAGGTCCTTGAAGGCAATACGGTTGCCCAGTCAGCCTATCGCGCTTTTGGTTTCAACGGATATGAACTCGATCCACAGCTGGGCAAGGCAATGTTCTGGGAAAAGAAACTGGACGTTAAATGACTCAAGGAGGACTGATCAGCAGCACCAGGTTTAACCGAAGCAACCGCACCAGGAGATAGCGCGGCAAAGGCAAATAGCCGACCGGAAACCCGGCCGGCCTACCGATTCTACATGCGCAGATTGAATCCACCACCGAAGATACCTACCAGACCGATAATGATCAGATAGATTGCCACGATGTAATTCAGCAAACGGGGAACTACCAGAATCAGGATGCCGGCAATAAGGGAGATCAAGGGCGTCAATGCGATATTCATGAAGTGCTCCTGCGGAGGGATCAGACCGGTTCGGCTTGGCGCATACTTGCGCTGCATATTTGACCTGCAATTGATCCTTTAGTTCCATGCCCGGCATCCGCATTTGCTCAACACAAGACCAGCCAGCGTTTTCGCTGGTGATCCGGGACCAACCCTGCGAAGCCTTCCAGGCGTTTGCCGAGATCCTGACCCGGGTTAGGGTTTACACTGGCAAGCCGCCCTGTCTCGAGATGTGTTTTATGGCCGAGCTGTTACCCTATCAATACGCGCTTATCGGTCTGATTTTCGTCTGGAGCGGCTTCGTCCGTTCAGGGCTGGGGTTTGGCGGCGCGGTGCTCTCACTGCCCTTCCTGTTGCTGGTGCATAACGACCCCCTGGTTTTTCTGCCGCTTATCGCAATGCACCTGCTGTTTTTCTCGTCGCTGACCATCGCGCTGAATAATCGCCGGCAGGCACCAGAACTACGCCGTAACGGCGGAACGGTCGACTGGCGATATCTGGGGCGCATGCTGGGTATCATGATTGTCCCCAAAATGATCGGCGTGCTCGGCCTGTTGACGCTCCCGGGCAACATCATGAGCATCATCATCTTCGTGATCGTGGCCGCCTACTCCCTATCGTATATCACCAACCGCCCCTTTCGCAGCCGCAGCCGCGTAGTAGATACCTGCTTTCTGATGCTTGGCGGTTATGTCAGTGGCACCTCGCTGATTGGCGCGCCGTTGATCATTGCTGTGGCCGCCCAGCACCTGGCCAAAGAGCAGTTCCGCGATACCCTGTTTGCCCTCTGGTTTATTCTGGTCACCATCAAGATGGCTGCGTTTCTGTATGCCGGAGTCGATTTGCAGCTGATCCATCATCTATGGCTGCTACCCTGCGCGGCAGTCGGCCATGTGATCGGTCTGCGGGCACATGCGCACATCATGCATGCCGAAACACCAGTATTTTTCCGCGTCCTGGGCAGCGTATTGCTGGCCGTGAGCCTGGTTGGCATTTGGACGATGTTGGCTGCCTGAGGCAGGGTGCGGTACCCGGCAACGACCTGGTAAAGCGTCTATGCTGTTGATAAAGCAGCTGCAGGCAATCAGGGTCGGCAGCGCACAGAAATGTGGAGACAGCCATGGCAACCGGATGGGCTCAGGATGGAGCGGTGCAGGACCAGATAGACGATACAGTGGATGAAGCGGTACAGCGGGCGCGTAACAAGTTGCCGAAAGGCGTGAGCCTGACGCACTGCGAGGAATGCGAAGTGCAGATTCCGGAGGCTCGCCGCAAGGCGGTCCCAGGCGTACATCTGTGCGTGAACTGCCAGGAGGCACATGACAGGGCCGAAGCCGGCGACTCGAGCTACAACCGCCGGGGAAGCAAGGATAGTCAGCTGCGTTGAACCTCCCCGGCCAAACAGGCTCCAACGTCCTTTCAGCCATGGATCATTCACTCAGCATGTCGAAACCCTGTCAGGACTACTCCCCAGCAGAGGCCGGTGCACCGGCAGTAAAGAATCTTGACCCGACAAGGTCACTGACCGGTACTGAACCCTTTTTCCTGGTAATGAACAACGGCTCGGGAAGCCGCGACGCAGCCGAAACACGCGAGACCATTGAAATTACGCTTGCCCGGGCTGGCAGACGCTTTGAGCTGATGCCTGTGGACGATGCCTCGCAGTTGATTGCCACCGCCAAACGGGCCCTGCAACTTGCCATCGAGCAAAATGGCATTGTTGTGGCAGTCGGGGGTGACGGTACCCTGAGCGCGGTAAGCGAGGTCGTGCTAGGCAGCGGGGTGCCATTTGGTATTCTGCCCCAGGGCACTTTCAACTACTTTGGTCGTACTTACGGCATTTCACAGGACACCGAAGCGGCGCTGGCCTGCCTGCTGGATGCAGTCATCCAACCGGTGGATATCGGGATGCTCAACGGCCGCACCTTTCTGGTCAACGCAAGTCTGGGGCTATATCCACAATTGCTCGAAGACCGGGAAGCCTACAAGCGCCGCTACGGGCGGAGTCGGTTGATCGCGCTGTGGTCAGCCCTGGTGACTCTGATGCATGCACACCGCTCCCTGAACGTGCAGATTGATCTTGAAGGCCAGCCCCGACGCCATCTGACCACGCCTACCATCGTGGTCGGCAACAACGCCCTGCAGCTCGAGCAGCTGGGGTTTGATCAGGTGGACGAGATCGAGCGTCACCATCTCGTTGCAATGACGTCCCGATCACGCGGCACCATGGCGCTTTATGGCCTGCTGATCCGGGGACTTTTAAGGCGGCTGGGAGATGCAGAAAATGTGATCAGTTTCGGTTTCGATACCATGACAGTGCGGCCACGTCGCAGCCGCAAGCGCCTCAAGGTGGCGATGGATGGCGAAATCTGCTGGATGAGCGCCCCTCTGACATTTCGTGTGGCTCCTGACAAATTACCCTTGCTGGTGCCTCGGGACCCTTCCAAGCGAGAGCGTGAATGACCTGCGTACTGCAAATATCCGATCCGCATTTCGGCACTGAACAGCCGCGCGTGATGAGTGCACTGCTGCGCCTCGCCCGAGAGCAGCAACCCGAAGTCATTCTACTGTCCGGCGACATCACCCAACGGGCACGCCGAGCGCAATTCGCCGCAGCGCAGGATTTTGTGACACAGTTGCCCGCTCCGGTACTCGCAGTACCAGGCAACCACGACATACCCCTATTCAATCTTTTCGCACGGGCATTCAACCCGTACGGTAATTACAGGCGCGCCTTTGGCAACGAACTGGAACCCGTATACGAAAGCGCTGGATTACTGGTTCTCTGCCTTAATACATCGCGCCCCTCCCGGCACAAGGACGGAGCGGTCAATAAGGCGCAAATCGAGCGTGTTGCAGCCAGGCTTGGCCAGGCCAGGCCTGAACAGTTGCGCATGGTTATGCAGCACCACCCTGTACGCGCCCGCGAACAGTCCGACCTGACCAACCTGCTGATTGGCCACGAAGAAGCTGTACCGCGATGGGTCGATGCGGGGCTGGATCTGCTGGTAGGCGGCCATATTCACCTGCCCTATGTCTGGCCTCTGCATGGTCGGCACGGCGATTCAGGCCGCAGCGGCTGGACCGCACAGGCTGGTACAGCCCTGTCAACCCGGGTGCGCGGCAGCATCCCCAACTCGGTCAACCTGATCAGACATACCTGCGAGCAGGGCCAGCACAGCTGCCAAGTCGAGAGGTGGGACTACAAGGCAGAAGAGGACCTCTTTATTGTCTCCCACACTGACACTCTGGCTATCAGCCGGAAGGTTGAGCCTGTAAACAAGAAGGAGTGACATGAGCGAGCCCATTACCAAAAAACCCTGTATAGATTTGTGCGACTTCAACAAGTATCAGATCTGCAAGGCATGCGGGCGTACGCACGAGGAAAAGAAATCCTGGAAACGTCTTTCACCAGAACAGAAACAGGCTGTCTGGCACCGCATCCTGGCGTCCCATGGCAGCGGCGCCAGCAAAGAATCCAAAGCACTGCGAGCGCTGTACCGCAAGGCTGAAAAAAAGCGCAAGGACAGTCAGTAATGCCTCAATTTGATGCATTTTCCGGGACTCTGCCTGATGCCTGAGGTATCTTTCCTACTTCAGGCTCAGTAGTTTCAGGGAGGCAGCCGTTGAAAAAAACAGAACACGGAACGGCAGGCGCTGAGCAAGGACGCAGCTTTCAGCTCTCCCCCGCAGTGATGGACTTGCTACTCGATGCGATATGTGTCGTGGATGCGGCAGGGCGGCTCGTTTATGTCAGCGGCGCTTGTGAAAGGATTTTCGGCTACCAGCCCCAGGAGATGATCGGCAGGGCGATTCTTGACCTGGTCCACCCTGATGACCTGGACGCCACCGTGGCCATTGCCCGTGAAGTCATGCTTGGCCGCCTGACCAACCATTTCGAGAACCGCTATATTCGCAAAGACGGTAGCGTGGCTCATATCATGTGGTCCGCGAACTGGTCGGAGAAGGACCAGTTACGTGTTGCAGTGGCCCACGACATTACCGAACGCAAACACACCGAAGCCATGCAAGCTGCGGTGTATGCGATCTCCGAGGCCGCTTCCAACGCAGCAAATCTGCCTATACTCTTTCGCAATATCCACGAAATCATTGGCGGCTTGCTGCCGGCCAGCGTCTTCTGCATTGCCCTGCACAACCCACAGGATGGCAAAACCCACTTTCCTTACAGTGCAGACGAGAAGAGTCCGTACTCGGATTCGGCCAATGCCGACACCCTGACATTGAGCAATGCCGTCATTCGAAGTGGCCAGCCGATCCGCCTGGAAGCCAAGCGCGGTGCAGCCGTCATATCCGGCACCACGCAGAATGTCAGCGATCGCAGCCTGGACTGGCTGGCAGTGCCCCTGGCAACAATCGAGGGAATTCACGGTGCACTGGTCATTCAGAACCGACGGTCAGCGCCTGCCTACAGTGATAAAGATCAGCAGTTACTGCATTACATCTCAACCCAGATCGCCGCCGCCATTCACCGAGCCAGTATGCGCGAACGCCTGGAGTACCTGTCCCGCTATGACCAACTGACCAGCCTGCCAAACCGAGCACTGCTTAGCGATCGGATCAACACTGCGCTGGCCAGAGCACGACGCGAAAAGGGCAAGGCAGCGGTGCTGTACCTGGACCTGGACAAGTTCAAACTGGTTAACGATACCCATGGCCATGCCATTGGCGATCAACTGCTCAAGGCTGTGGCGGACCGGGTTATACGCTGTGTCCGTGAATCGGACACGGTATCGCGCATCGGCGGGGATGAGTTCGTGATACTGCTCGAGGCTCTCGATCAACCGCAGCAGGCCCATGTTATCGCCGACAAAATCCGCGAGGCACTGAATCTGCCCCTCATTCTCGCGGGACTGGAGCTGATCATTATTCCGAGCATCGGCATCGCGCTTTACCCCGATGACGCGGATGAAGAAAAACAACTGCTGGACCTCGCAGACAGCGCAATGTATCGAGCCAAACGGTTGGGGGGCAATCGTGCACAGCGCGTCGCCGACTCAACCCCGGATTCACCCACACTCGATCCATCTTGAACTATCTGTACGCTAGGCCAGACAGCGCCTGCACCGCTCAGGAGTACTGCGTCTCCACATAGAGAGCTTCTACCTTTTCGCGGGCCCAGGGTGTCTTGCGCAAGAATTTCAGACTGGACGCGATGCTCGGATCGGTCATGAAGCAATTGATGCGTATACGCCGTCCAAGCTCCTCCCAGCCGTAGGTCTCTACCAGCTCCTCGAGTATCCGCTTCAGGGTCAAGCCGTGCAGCGGATCGTGCCCGTGTTGCTCAGGCACCCTTGCCAGCCTCTTCGGACTCATCACGCTTGACACGAATACGGCTTCCAGCAACTTCCAGGTTATTCAAGGCCTTGATCGCCGCCTTGGCGTCATCGTGACGGGGCATCTCGACAAAACCAAAACCCTTGGACCCGCCGGTTTGCTTGTCCATTACCAGGACACAGGATTGCACCAGGCCGTGCGCTTCGAACAGATTGCGCATTTCAGTTTCAGTGGTTGTGCGAGACAGATTGCGGATCAGTAGTTTCATGGGATTACCGTGCTAGAATTCGATCAGCGCACTATACATCCTGTCGGCCCTGGCGGCACGTCGAGCGCATTTTACTCCCCGACCAACGGCTGCCGATGTCCCACGAATCCGACCCTATGAATCTCTCAATATGCATCGGCCTGGTCAACCCCAAGAGCCCAACCAATGTCGGCGCTGTCATGCGCGCTGCTGGCTGCTACGGCGCCGACACCGTTCGTTATACTGGCCAGCGTTATGATCGCGCGGCACGCTTTAATACCGATACCAAGGGAGTCGCATCACGCATTCCGCTACTACCTGTAAAGGATATGCTCAGCGGTTTGTCTGCAGAAGTGAAAGTAGTCTGCGTAGAGCTGGTTGAGGGCGCCACTGCCCTGCCTGATTTCGACCACCCTGATAAAGCGCTGTATGTATTTGGTCCTGAGGATGGCAGCCTCGAGCAGGCCCTGATTGACCGTGCCTATGCGGTCGTCTACGTTCCGACCTTCGGCTGCATGAACCTCGCGGCGACCGTTAACGTGGTGCTATACGACCGTATGGCAAAGTCGGCTAATGCCTCAGGCAGCGATCAGTTGATACGCGAGAGCCGGGACGCAAACAATCGCGTGCGGGTAAAAGCATCGAAAGCCCCTGAGAGGCCCTGAACCCCTGAGCATTAGGGGTTATACTAAAACGCCATTGTCGATGGATATCACGTGTCACAATCAGCTCGCCCCCCTGCTCAACCATATGATGTCATCGTTCTAGGAGCAGGCGCTTCGGGGTTGCTATGCGCATTCACTGCGGCCCAGCGGGGACGTCGAGTACTGGTACTGGAAAAAGCCAACAAGGTCGGCAAGAAGATTCTCATGTCCGGTGGCGGACGCTGCAACTTTACCAACCATTTCGTCGAGGCCGATAACTTCCTCTCCGCCAACCCCCATTTCTGCAAATCCGCCCTTAGCCGCTACACCCAGTGGGACTTTATTGCCCTGGTAGAGCAGCATGGCATTGCCTACGAAGAGCGCAGCCACAGTCAGCTGTTCTGTCTGGATTCAGCCAAGGATATTGTCAATATGCTGCTCAAGGAATGCGACCGGGCCGGGGTCGAAATACAGACCCACTGCACCCTTGGCCATGTTGAGGCGCTGCAAGCCGGGCCATCGCGTTACAGCCTGACCCTGGACCAGGCCGGCATACAAAGAAAGCTGACATGCACTTCACTGGTGGTGGCAACCGGAGCCCTTTCGGTTCCAACTCTCGGCGGCAGCGGTGTCGGCTACGAAATAGCCAGGCAGTTTGGCCTCCCTGTGACGGAGCGGCGTGCGGGGCTGGTGCCGTTCATGTTCAGTGACACCACTAAGTTGATGTGTGAGCGTCTCAGCGGCCTGGCAGTAGAGGTCACGGCAACATGCAACGGGAGAAGCTTTACCGAAAACATGCTGTTTACCCATCGCGGCATGAGCGGCCCCGCCATGTTACAGATCTCCAACTACTGGTTCCCTGGCGACCCGCTACTGATAGACCTTATGCCAGGCGTGGCTGCGGATCAGTGGCTGATTCTGGCCAAGCAGCAACAGGCTAAAAGCCGCTTGCGTACTCTGCTTGGACAAAAACTACCCAAATCCCTGATAGCGGAGCTGCAAACCCTCTGGTGGCCACAATCACAGGACCTGCCATTAGCGGAAATGGGCGACCGCCAGCTTGAGCAGATCGGCCAACAGCTCAACGGCTGGACCCTCAAGCCGTCCGGGACCGAAGGCTACCGCACGGCGGAAGTGACTCTGGGCGGTGTGGATACGAGCGGCATCAGCTCAAAAACCCTGGAGGCCAAACAGCAGCCCGGCCTTTACTTCATTGGTGAGGTACTGGATGTCACCGGCCACCTGGGTGGCTTCAACTTCCAGTGGGCCTGGTCATCAGGCCACACCGCAGGACTTTTCGTTTAACGCTCCACCTCGATCCCTGAGCGGCGGCGACCAGACAGAATTGCGGCGATGCATAGCCCTGCGAGAACTCCGTATATCAGCCACTCAACGATACCCGGATAACGGCTGTACAAACTGCCACCGGCAGTGGGTGAAAAACGCAGGTCAGCCATCAGTTCCGCCCGGGAAAAGGCCGATGTCGAAGCCAGAACCCGACCATTGGGCGCGGCCACAATCGACGGGCCATTATTAATCAAATGTATCATCGGCACCCGATTTTCCACCCCGCGCACGACTGACATCGCACGATGTTGAAACGGCTGCGTAGTCTCGCCAAACCAGTTGTCCTGTGAAACGAACAGCAGCACCTTGCCCGCCCCATCATTTCCGATAGCATCGGCCACATCTGCAGGAAACGCTGTTTCGTAACACACCTTGGGTACCAGGCGCATGCCATCCACGGCGAACTCAGCATGCTCCAAGCCCGCTGCAAGGGGCCGCAGAAACTCTCCAAACAGCTGCGTCGTCAGCCAGTCCAGGCCCGGCAGGCTGAAGAACGCGGGACGGTATTCGCCGAAAGGCATTCTGCGCATCTTACGGTACTGACCCACCTCATTGCCTTGTCGGTCAATATGCATAACCGTGTTGTAGAAGACCTCCTCGCCGTCTTTCCAACGCTTTTCAGCATCATGAAAAACCAGTCCCACGCCGTTCTGAGCCAACGCTTTGGAATAGGCCTGTCGCACGCTGAAATGGTCAAAGTAACCCTTGTAACGCGCTTCGGGCCAGATAACCAATTGAGCACCGGCCTGGGCCAGCCTTAGCGTTGCAGCCATTTCTTCGGGATTTTCACGACTGAAACCCTTGGGCGGCTCAGGCACTTTCAAGGAGACCGCATCGTTGGGTTGCACGAGACCAATACGGCGAACCTGCCAATCCTCCATTTGCGCGTCCCAATGCGCCACACTGAAGGCGCCGTAGGCAAACCAGCACAGCAAAACGAACACCGCCAGTGCGTTGGCTCGCCAGGCGTGCATACGCGAGGACCCTGTAAGGACACGGTAGATGAGTACGCTGCACAGCAGCATCATCATATCCAGGCCTTTGGCACCTAACAGATCGACCCCCTGCAGCCCGGTCAGAAATTCAGCCTGGGCCTCGGCGAAGTGGGTCTGGAACAGTAGCGGATAGAGTGCCATCACGCTGACCAGGCTCAACGGAAAGCTCAACAGCTCCCAACCCTGCAGGTGCAGGGTCAGCCAGCGAAACAACAGACAGCCCAGACCCAGAGCCAGGCCAGCATAGACCCAGAAGCCCAGGCTCAGCAGCACTGTCAGCAAAGCAGAATAATCATCGAGATGGCCGACAAAATTCAGCATCCAGTGGCTGGCTATGGCGAAGCAGACGGTGCCTGCGGTCCAGCCTACGATCAGGGTGCCCCAAAGGCCGGCATGGCGCAGCGCAAACAACAAAGGGACCCAGCCAAGCCAGGCGGTCCAGAATAGCGCCGGGCTCAACCAGGGAATCCCCACCAGGACGCCGGCAGTGATCGCAAGCACGAGTCGCAGCAGCAGCGGCAACACCCTTGACCGCGAGTCTGCACGCACAGAGGCGTCGTCTATGGCCTGTGAAAAAATGAATTGCCGGGACATGGAATAGGAGCTCCAGGGCACGCCTGTACAGATCAACTGCAATTGCGCTTACAGATTCTTGATCAGACACGTTAAGGAGAACCCCGAATACGGGCAATCGCCTTAACGGGTGATATCACACTGCCTTTGAAACCTCGGGGCTGTCAGCGCCGACAAAAGACGTTATTCTTCAAACGTCACGGATTGGAAACAGCTACATGCCACACTGGTTAACCGGCACGTTGACGTGTCTGATTATTCTGTTCAATACGCTGATTGGCATCGGACCAATGCTGGTCGTAGGACTGCTCAAGGTTGCCATACCCCTGAGGGGTTTCCAACGGCACTGCTCCCGTATTGTGATGTGGATCGCGGAAACCTGGGCCGCGGGCGTCAACGCCACGATCAACCGGATGACTGGCACCCAATGGGATATTCGTTGTGAGGGTGTACTGGCACCCCAACATTCCTACCTGGTCATTTCCAATCACCAGTCGTGGGTCGATATTCCTGCGCTGCTGCAGGCTTTCAACCGCAAAACGCCCTACTTCAAGTTCTTTCTTAAACGTGAGCTGGTATGGATCCCGTTTCTTGGTCTTGCCTTCTGGGCATTGGACTACCCATTCATGAAACGGTACAGCAAGGCTCATCTCGCCAGATTCCCGGAAGACCAGGGCAAGGACCTGGAAATTACCCGGCGCGCCTGCCGCAAGTTCAACAAGCTTCCCGTCACTATCGTCAATTATCTTGAGGGAACGCGCCTGACACCAGCCAAGCATCGAGCGCAGAACTCTCCGTACCGGCATCTGCTGAAACCCAAGTCAGGAGGAGTGGCTTTTGTCATGGCAGCTCTGGGCGAGCAGATGCGCTCGTTGCTCGACGTCACCATTGTCTACCCGCAGGGCAAGCCCCCTGGATTCTGGGCGCTGTTGAGCGGCAGGGTGGATCGAGTGGTGATAGACATACGCCAGGTCGAGCTCGCCCCTGAACTGTTCGCCGGGGACTACCAGAATGATGTCCAGTTCCGGAACCGGTTCCAGAAATGGGTTAATGATTTGTGGCAGACGAAAGACGAGCGCATTGAGCAACTACATGCCGAGCTTTTGCCTTACAGCTCAAAGACGAACCAGACGCAAATGCCTGCCGCAATCAATCAGGAAAGTGATGCCAGAACGACGTCAGGGGATTGAGCCGGCATACCCAAAGCCTCGCCTACGCTGACATTGGCAAGCTTCCCCGCCGCCACGTTAAGCCCCTGCCGCAGATGTGCGTCCTCCTCAAGGGCACGTTTCGCTCCCTTGTTGGCAAGCGCCAGCACGAATGGCAGCGTGGCATTGTTCAGAGCCTGGGTCGCTGTGCGCGCCACGGCCCCGGGCATGTTGGCAACGCAGTAATGCACCACCCCATCAATAATAAAGGTAGGATCAGCATGGGTGGTGGCACGGGATGTTTCAGCGCAGCCCCCCTGATCGATGGCCACATCCACCAATACCGCTCCGGCCTGCATGCGTGACACCAGGTCCTTGCTGATCAATTTGGGCGCAGCAGCGCCCGGCACCAGGACAGCACCGACGACCAGGTCAGCCCCCAACAGCTGCTCTTCCAAGGTGCCCGCGGTGGAATATAGCGTGTTGATGCGATTGCCATAGCGTGCATCCAGCTGTCGAAGCACGTCAGGATTCTTGTCCAGCACGGTTACATCCGCTCCCAGACCAACCGCCATGGCCAACGCATTACTGCCAACTACACCGCCACCGAGAATCACCACTTTCCCCCTGGGTACTCCGGGCACGCCACCAAGCAGCACGCCACGCCCGCCACGCGCCTTTTCCAGACAACCCGCTCCGGCCTGCACCGCCATCCGCCCAGCCACTTCCGACATGGGCGCCAGCAAGGGCAAACCACCGCGGCTATCGGTAACTGTTTCATAGGCTATGCACAACGCACCGGAGGCCAGAAGACCTTTGGTCTGGGGGCGGTCCGGCGCCAGGTGAAGGTAGGTAAACAACACATGCTGCGGCCCCAGCCGGCCCCGCTCAACTTCCTGCGGCTCCTTGACCTTGACGATCATTTCGCTCTGGCTGAACACCTCTTCGACGCCTGCCATCCGAGCCCCGGCTGCAAGGTAATCACTGTCGGCAAAGCCGATGGCGGCCCCTGCCTCATATTCCACCCGCACCTCATGCCCATGACGGACCAGCTCGGCTACCGCCGTAGGGGTGAGCCCCACCCTGTACTCATGATTCTTGATTTCCCGCGGAACACCGATGCGCATAACACTCTCCTCAATCTCACGGTCGGGACCGTCGACCCGATATTGAGTGTAGAAGAGCTCAACACATATTCAATTTTATTTTACGGATGTGCGTTATTAACTACAGACGAGTCAAGACAGGAGCGGATCCGGCGCCTTCAGGGGATACTGCTGTCCCGCAGCAACAACCTGATCACGGCCTGCGGCTTTGGCTTCGTACATACGGCGATCAGCCGTTTGCATGAGTTGGTCAAGACTCTGACCATCCTCTCCCAGCGTTGCCACTCCGGCACTGAATGTCATGGTCTGTTGGCCAGAGCCCAGCTCCAGAGGACGTTTACTCAGGTGCCGACGCAAGTCATTTGCCAGGTCAGCTGCCTGCTCCAACGCGGCGCCAGGCAATAACACGGCAAACTCTTCTCCACCGAGCCGGCAAAGCAAGTCAGTTTCCCGCAATCGGCTGGAGAGTACAGAGGCCAGATGGCGTAGGGCTCGGTCTCCCGCTTCGTGTCCGAACTGGTCATTGATGCGCTTGAAGTAGTCCACATCAAGCATGATCAATGACAACGGCTTGTTATCGCGCATTGCATGGCTGCGCTCGCGCTCAAGCACTTCCGCAAGCTTCATACGGTTTGCCAGCCCGGTCAGATTATCGGTACTCGCCAGCTCGATGAGCCGCGCTTCATTCTTTATGCGGCTGCGCTCGTAAATATGCGAAAAGAGCATAATGGCCATACTGCTGATCGCCACGTTCGCCAGCATCATCATGGTAAGTAACGATTCCTGGGCGCCGAAATGATAACTGAACGCGCTCACCCCCAGACTGATGAAGACAAGAGACATCCAGAACCCGCCGCGCAGGCCCAGCAACAGGTAGCAGATTATGGGAATGGTCTGGATCCAGGCAAAAACCGTGCTGGACGTACCCGGAAGCAGCATGGCCAGCACCATCAAGGAAAAAAACGGTACAAGATAGGCGATCATCACCCACTTCAGATGCTCGGTGCGATCCACAATACGCAATATAGAAAGGGCAAACAGAACAAAAAAGGCTTCGCCGGCGGCCAGAAGCCATAGCTCGCGGCCGATATTCAGGCTCGCGAAGAGACTGCCTGCCGCCACCGTCATCCATAACAGCGCCTTGAGCACCAGGCGTCTGTGTTGTTGGTCGGTTTCCAATCCCACCTTCATCCGTTCACTCCTGAATCGGCTTGCTTATTACCCGGCGGCATGCCACTTTTCGAGGCACGCGAAAAAAGGCTCGACTTTTCCGCTCAATCGCTTCTCAATAACTCCGCGTTTTGGCATTCTTGCGCAAAGTATGGCCAAATGCCTGCTCCAGGCAAGCGCCAATTAGCGACAAGTTCATTTAAATCGCCCAATGTAACAAGGATAGTGGATGTGAGCACCATACCATTGCTGGTGTGCGACGATTCGAACATGGCGCGCAAGCAGCTTATCCGGTCACTGCCATCAAACTGGCCGTTGCGGATAACCCAGGCGACCAACGGAATCGAAGGCCTAGAAGCCATCCGCCAGGGCGCTGGCCAAATCGTTTTGCTCGACCTGACCATGCCTGAGCTCGATGGCTTCGGAGTACTTGCCCGGTTGCGCGAAGAAGGCTTGCAAGCGGAGGTTATAGTCGTCTCCGGCGACGTTCAGGATGAAGCGGTTCGGCGAGCCAAGGCACTTGGTGCCAAGGCGTTCATCAAGAAGCCGGCTGACCCCATGCAACTGGCCGACGCTTTGAATGCGCTCGGAGTCGAGATCCCCCTCACTCCAGCAGCCGCTGAGCATACCTCCGAATTCTCCGACTTGCCCAATGTCTCCTTCCGCGACGCTTTCCGTGAAGTGACCAACATTGCCATGGGGCGGGCCGCCAACCTGCTGAGCAAGGTGCTCGGTGTATTTATTCAGCTCCCGATTCCAAACGTCAATATTCTGGAAGTCGGTGAACTGCACATGACGCTGGCTGATGCCCAGCGCGGTCAGAGCCTGACTGCGATATGCCAGGGATATATCGGTGGCGGTATTGCGGGCGAGGCGCTATTGATTTTCCATGATGCCGAAATCAACGACGTCGCCAAGCTTCTCGAGACCCAGGAGGATGAGTCTGCAAGACTGGAAATGCTCCTTGATCTTGCCAGCATCATAATAGGCGCCTGTCTCAATGGTCTGTCGGAACAGCTTAATATCAGTCTGTCGCAGAGTCATCCATTGGTACTCGGGCAACACTGCCCGATTGAGGATCTGGTACGCATCAATCAACGCCGCTGGAAACGCACTCTCGCCGTGGAAATCAGCTACGGACTGGAAGACCTGGATATTCATTTCGACCTGCTACTGCTGTTCACCGAGGACTCCGTACCCCGGCTGCGCGAAAAACTCGACTTCATGATCAATTGAACGCATCAAAAGGACAGGAACATGCCCGCCCAGTTTGACATCACTGAACTTCACTGGCTTCTGGATGTGGTCCAGAGCATCGATGTCGGCGTGGTTGTCATGGATCGCGATTATCAGATCGATGTCTGGAACAGCTTCATGGAGAACCACTCCGGACTGGGCGCAGATGAGGTTGCTGGCCGGACCCTGTTCGACGTATTCCCCGAGATCGAACGTAACTGGTTCAGTCGCAAAGTGGAAACTGCCGTCATGCTGGGAACCCGGGCGTTCACAATCTGGGAGCAGCGGCCCAACCTGGTGCATTTCAAGAGCTATCAGCCAATCACTGGCCTGGCGGACGAGATGTACCAGAATGTCACTATCCTCCCCCTGCGCAGCACCAGTGGCGTCAGCGATCATGTATGCCTGATCATTTACGACGTAACCAGTGTCGCGGTCAACAAGCGACAGCTGGAGTCGGCCAACAACCAACTTCAGGAACTTGCCCTGCGTGACGGACTCACCGGTCTGCTCAATCGTCGTTACTGGGAGCAGTGCCTGGAGCAGGAATTTTCCCGCCATCAGCGGTACGAGCACCCCGCAAGTCTGTTGATGTTTGACATAGACCACTTCAAGAATTTCAACGATACCTATGGTCACCAACTAGGTGATGAAGTGATACGCGAGGTAGCCCGACTTACCCGGCTATTTGCCAGGGAAACCGACTTCGCCGGCAGATACGGTGGGGAAGAATTTGCCGTGCTCCTTCCCGACACCCCCGAAGATGGCGCCTATCAGTTTGCCGAGCGCTTGCGCAAAGCCATAGCAGCGCTGAAGATCCCCCACGAAAACATGATCCTGCATGTCACCATCAGCCTGGGCGTCGCCGAACTGAATGATGCCATGCTCAATCACACCCAATTGATCGAGGCTGCTGACAAGGCTTTGTATCAGTCCAAGGAAAATGGACGAAATCGCACATCTGTTGCCGAAAATGACTAATTCACGTCAGTTATCGACAATCTGGATGCGAAACAAAATGTTTCCTTTTCTTACGCCGGGCCATTGACGTAATATGCGCTCGAACAGGATGTGCCAATAAACAGACACAAGAAGAGTCAAGCCTTTCCCCTCTGACGTTACCTTGTCACATCCTGCCCGTACTATCTTGAACACCGAAACCAATGGTCATCATGGAGTGATTATCATGAGCAGTAACAGCCGCGGTTGGATCTGGGCGTATAACAAGGCGCGCAGCTATCATGTTTCCCGCGCAACGGCGTTTTTCCGTGCAACGCGTTTCTCGATTTTCGGCGATACCGGCTCTTTCACTAGCCACGGAGGGTTTCGCAAGTCCAGAATCAAGCGCTGACGCCATAGACCATTCTGCTACACTGAGCGGCCATCAAGCATCAGGTGCCGCCAGTGCAATCGACTTCCTTTTCCAGCCTGTCTCTGCCCACCGCACTCCTGCAAACCCTTGAGCATCTTGGTTTCAAGGAGATGACGCAGGTACAGGCGCAAGCGCTCCCGGTGATCCTCACCGGCAACGACCTCATAGCTCAGTCGCGCACCGGTAGCGGCAAGACCGCAGCCTTTGGCATCGGCCTTCTGGTGCCGTTGAACCCGGCCTTTCTTGGCTGTCAGGCGCTGGTCCTGAGCCCCACGCGGGAGCTCGCCGCGCAGACCGCAACCGCATTACGCACTATGGCCAGTGGCATGCCCAATATCAAGATCGTTACGCTCTGCGGCGGTACGCCTTTTGGTCCCCAAGCCGCCTCCCTCGAACAGGGAGCCCACGTGGTGGTTGGGACACCCGGACGTATAAAGGATCACCTGGACCGCGGCACTCTGGAGCTCAAAGGCCTCAACTGCCTGGTACTCGATGAAGCAGACCGGATGCTCGACATGGGATTCTTTGATGCGATCAGCGCAATCATTGAGCTGGCACCCAAGCGACGGCAGACCCTATTGTTTTCGGCAACCTACCCCCCGTCAATCGAAGCGCTTGCCGGTCGCTTCATGCAGTCACCACAACGTATCAGCATTGAAGAGACCGAGCCGGAAAATCCGATTACCCAGCGCTTCTACGAAATTACCCCTGGTGAGCGCCTGCAATCGGTAGTCAGACTCCTTGCCGCTGAACGCCTGCAACCCTGTATCGCGTTTTGCCATACCCGCCAGCAGTGCCAGGATGTTCTCAAACATTTGCAGGCTCACAAAATCAGTGCACTGACGCTGCACGGCGACATGGAACAGCGGGAACGGGACGAAGTACTCGCTCTGTTCGCCAATCAGAGCTGCAGCGTACTGGTGGCTACCGATGTGGCCGCCCGGGGGATCGATATTGCCGGCGTCGCTGCGGTGATCAATGTCGAACTCTCCCCGGACCCGGCGGTCCATACTCACCGCATCGGTCGCAGCGGACGTGCTGGGGAACCCGGCCTGGCGTTGAGCCTGGTCGCCCCGTCTGAAGGCGGGCGGGCCAATGCAATCGAAGCCGCTCGCGGCCAGCCCCTGGAATGGCACCCGATCGCACAGTTGCCTGCGGGTCTGGATACGCCGTTAATTGCACCTATGCGCACGCTGGCGGTGGCCGGTGGGCGCAAGGACAAGGTTAGACCTGGCGACCTGCTGGGCGCACTCACTGGCGACGCCGGCCTACCGGCCGATGCGATCGGCAAGATCAGTATCACCGACTACCAGGCACTGGTAGCCGTCAAAAGGGATCTCGCCCCCACCGCCCATCAGCGACTGGAGCAGGGAAAGATAAAGGGTCGTCGATTCAAAATCCGGCTGCTCTGACACACGCTTACAGGAGTCTGGATAGTGAGTCTCGATCAGGTTTTGTTCTTCGTCGTACTGTTGGTGACCGTTGGTCTTTTCCTCTGGGACCGGTGGCGGTATGACCTGGTAGCCCTGGCCGCACTCCTGGCCTGCGTGATTCTCGGACTGGTGCCGGCCGAGTCGGCATTCGAAGGATTCGGCCATCCCGCGGTGATCACCGTGGCCGCGGTGCTCATACTCAGTTTCGGCCTGCAGACAACTGGCGCGGTGGATGCCCTGGCCCAGCGCATTCTCCCTACCGGCGGCGGACCGGCCCTGGGCATTGCTGCTTTGATGCTGCTCGGCGCCTTTCTCTCGGCCTTCATGAACAATGTCGGCGCCATGGCACTGCTGATGCCGATCGCCATTCAGCTTGCCGCCAAGCAGAATATCCAGCCTGGACAAGTGCTCATGCCCCTGGCTTTCGGCACCATTCTCGGTGGCATGACCACCTTGATAGGTACGCCGCCAAACCTGATCGTTTCCGGGTTCCGGGCCGAAGATGCACAGGGCCCCTTCGCCATGTTCGATTTCGCCCCGGTGGGGATCGCCGTCGCCCTGGCCGGCATACTCTTTACCGTCCTCGCCGGGCGTTGGCTGGTGCCCAAGAGAACCCGTTCGGATGCGGGTAGCTTCGATACCGGCACCTATATCACGGAAGTGCGCATCGGCAGGGATTCCAAAGTCGTTGGCCAGCGGCTGGGCGAAGTCGAGGAGCGCCTGGACGCCGACACCCAGATCGTCGGCCTGGTACACAACGACTTCCGGGTCACCGCGCCGCGCGCCGGTCAGCGACTTCAGGCCGGAGATATCCTGGTACTGGAATCAGAGCCGGAAGCACTGGGCCCCGCTCTGACACGACTGGGCCTGAAGCTGGAAGAAGATGTTCCAAGTGAGCCGATCGAGGAGGACACGGACGACGACGCCGAGACAGAGGCTAAAGCCGAGGCAGAATCCAAGACTGATGCTCAGATATCGGTATCTGAGGACGAGGGCGAGAACGATCAAGAGATCAGGGAAGCGAGCAAGGACGAAAAGAACAAAGAGAACGAGAAAAGCAACGCTCAGGCAGACGAGATCACCATACAGGAGCTGCTGGTACAGCCGACGTCGTTACTCACCGGACGTAGCGCTACGGATGTGAGGATCCGCACCCGGTTCTCGGTCAATCTGCTGGCAATTTCCCGTCAGGGCCACCGCTCGATCCGACGATTGCGCTGGACTGATTTGCAGGCAGGGGATGTGCTCCTGATGCAGGGCACGCCCGATGCGATCAGCCATTTTGCCAATGACATGGGCTGTATACCCCTCGCCCAGCGAGCCATCCTGATTCCCGATCGGAAGAAAGCCTATACCGCCCTGGGCATCATGCTGGCTGCAGTGCTGCTCGCAGCTCTCGGGGTCCTGCCGACAGCGATCGCGTTCGTGTTGGGGGTCGTCGGCTATATGCTCACACGCGTCCTGCCCATGCGCCGCATCTATGAGGCTGTCGACTGGCCTATCATCGTTTTGCTCGGCGCCCTGATGCCACTGGCAGATGCGATGGCAACTACGGGGGCCGCGGATCTGTTGGCGCGCTCACTGCTCGAGCAACTGGCCCAGGGCAATCCAGTCATCGCCCTTAGCCTCATGCTGGTGGTGACGCTGATCTTGTCGAGCTTCATGAATAATGCCGCCACGGCGGCGATCATGTGCCCGATCGCAATCGGTATCGCGCATCAACTGGAAGTCAATCCCGACAGCTTTCTGATGGCCGTCGCTATTGGCGCCTCCTGCGCTTTCCTGACGCCCATCGGGCACCAGAACAACACGTTGATTCTGGGCCCGGGCGGCTTCCGATTTGGCGACTACTGGCCGCTGGGGCTTCCACTGGCGATACTCGTTGTCGCGGTCAGCGTACCCATGCTGCTTTGGGTATGGCCGCTCTAGACCGCGCCTTCATCACTCCGGGTGAAGTCGTCCTTGTAACTGATCGCACAATCGGGACAGACGAAATCTTCCGGCAACTCGGACCAGGCGGTGCCTGCGGCGAAACCCATATGGGCATCGCCTGCGGCTTCGTCATATACATATCCACATTCAGGACACAGGTAGCGGCTCATGCTGCCACCCCGGCGCCCGTCGTTGTCTCCTGCGCATCCCCAAGCCGGTAGCGGCGCATCAACCGATCACGCTTGGCCGGTTCGAAATTGATGCGTGACGGATCTCGATCGACCGCATCAAGCAGGCGCTTGTCCATCACCTTGAACCAGATCGCCGGCACATAGGCAATCGCATACATCCCGAAATAGCCACTGGGCAGCCGCGGCAGATCGGGAAAATCACGCAGCGACTGATAGCGACGCGTCGGATGTGCGTGATGATCGGAGTGGCGTTGCAAATGGAACAGGGCCCAGTTGGAAAACAGATGATTGCTGTTCCATGAATGGTGCGGCTGGCAGCGCTCATATCGGCCGTTGGCCTGCAGCTTGCGCAAAAGCCCGTAGTGTTCGATGTAGTTAGCCTGGGTAAGCTGGAATGCACCCCAGAATGCAATCAGCAGCAACACAGGTATCATCTGTACGCCGAGGAACGCGATCAGTGTGCCATAGAGCACGAGACTTATAAGGGCCGGCTGAATAATCTCATTCTCCAGACTCCATACCGACTTGCCACAGCGCTCGAGGCGTTCGGCCTCAAGATCCCAGGCACGAAAAAATGCACCTGGCATTTCCCGGAAAACAAAGCGGTAGATACTTTCGCCCATGCGTGAGGACGCCGGATCAACCGGAGTCGCTACATCGCGGTGGTGCCCACGGTTGTGCTCGACAAAAAAGTGGCCATAAAAACCCAGAGCCAGGGTAATCTTGGCCAGCCAGCGCTCGAGTGAGGTTTTCTTGTGGCCCATTTCATGGCCAAGGTTAAGGCCATAGCCAAGAGTGCCACCGGCAGCAAGTATCACCGCTAGAACGCCGTGCCAGGGCAGCTCATGCGTACCTACGAAGATCACGCTGACCAGGAAGCTGGCCCAGAGAACAGGCACCAGGGCATAGGTAACGTAACGGTAAAATCGGTCTTCCTCGAGTGCCGGAACAGCTTCCTCCGGCGGGTTACTCTGGTCCTCCCCGATGATCGCATCCAGTAAGGGAATCACCAGATAACTGAACAGTGTCGGCAACCATAACCACAAGAGATTGGGCGACACAAACATGTACATGAGTGGACCGATAAGCGCTATACAGGGCACCAGCAGAGAAAATAACCATAGATGCCGTTTTCTGTCGACGTAAGCTGAAGATGCCGGAGACACAGAGGCCGAGCTATTCATCTTGAATACCTTTTATTGTTATGACGGTTATTCGACGATTGCTTGATGATCATCCTCCCCGCCTGGCAGGCCGCCTACCGTTGCAACGGGCAATAAATCGTCATATTGTGACAACTGATCCTTTCTTCGGTCCGGCCCATGTTCAACCAGCAGCTCTGGCTCAGCCCCTCGATTCATCCCGTATATGCCCGTCTTATCTGTGCCGAGCTGCGGCGTCGCGGGTTCTCCGACAGCCGCATTCTGGAAGGAACCCGTCTCGACTGGAACAACCTGCACCACGACAATCACTTTCTGAGCTTCGACCAGATGCATCGCCTGGTGCTGCATGCGCTCTCGCTCAGTCAATGTCCGTGGTTGGGTATCGAAGTGGGCCGGCACACCGACGTCTCCGCCCATGGCGCAGCCGGCTACGCCAGCATTCTGACCAGCAACGTCCGGGCGGCTGTGGGGGTTATCAATCGGTACTCCAGTTTGCGCCAGAACATCGCCGCCTTCAGAATCGACCCGGAGCACACAACGATGCTGGTCCTCGACGAGCGCCTGATTCTGCCGGAGCTGCGCGAGTACCTGCTGGGGCACTTCACTACCGGCGTTCTGCGCCTGCTCGAAACTGCCACCGGACTACCCGTGTATCAGGATCTGATCCTGCACTGGCCCATGGCCGAGACAGACTGGTCTGCTGCCTATCGTCAGGTAGCCGGGACAGTCAGGTTCGGTAGCGATCAGTTACGGCTCGAGATGCCGGCCGGCTACCTGGAAAGCCCCTGTCTGGCGGCAGATCCTGAAGCCCACAGACTGGCTCTGCGTGACTGCGAAAACCAGCTTCAACGCTTGGTCCGCGGTGGTTCCCTGAGCGAACGTATAAAAAAACGCTTACTGAGTTGCGACAGTCAATATCCGACCCTGGAGCAAATGGCCGCCCAGGAGCATATGGCCCCGCGCACGCTTATTCGTCACCTAAGCGACGAGGGTGTTCGCTATCAGACCTTGCTCGACGATGTGCGTTGTGACCTGGCCTGCTGGCTTCTCTCACAGACCAGCCTGAGTATCGAGAATGTGGCAGAGCGCCTGGGCTATCTGGATCCAACCAATTTCAGTCGAACCTTCCGCCGCTGGCTGGGAGTCACGCCACGGGGCTTCCGTCAGCAGGCTCAACGGTCAACTGCAGAATTTGACGCCAGCACCAGCACAGACCTATAGTCGTGGCTGGATAAAGCCATTCAAATCACAGCCGATACCGATCAAGGTATCAACCCGTCAGGCAGAACAAGCCGGCCACCGATGATGAAACACCAGGGATTCAGGTCACACTTCGCATATGGTCCTTTTAACGCACGTTCGACCCTCCAGGGGCCTGCGCGGCTCAGCAATGCGTTGTTTCGCGTTGATCTGGCTATTCCTGCTCACAGGCACCACCGCTCAGGCCTCAGCGCCCCTGATAGTCGATAATGCGACTCGGGTAATTTCTGATCTGCAGCCCCATGTAAGCTACTTCCGTGACCAGGAACGCCAGCTTCTACCTGACCAGGTAATGGAGCAACCCTCCCTGTTTCAACCTGCTTCCCAACGAGAAGGTCTTAATTTCAGCTACACCCGCGACCGTCTCTGGTTGAAGGCGACCGTGACGTCCACGGCCGACCGCCGTACCGACTGGATTCTCGAAATGCGTTACCCGTCTCTGGACAGGGTTACCCTGTATAACGTAGGGGCAGACGGTACCGTCATCCAGCATCAGGGTGACACGCTGCCATACCAGCAGCGGGACATGAAGCATCGCAATCCAATCTTCAAGCTGTATCTGGAGCCCGGTGAAAGCCGCACGCTATTCGTCGCCGCACATTCAGAGGGTAGTCTGACGCTGGATGCCCAGTTGTGGCAAGCGGAGCACTTCTATGAAAACAGCCAGGCAAGCTATGCCATCCTGGCGACCTACTTCGGCATGTTGCTGGCGCTGGCCATTTACAACCTGCTGTTGTTTGCCGTCTTGCGTGAGCGCTCCTTCGTGCTGTATGTCTGCTTCGTAGTTGCCTTCGGTGCCGGAGTTGCTGCAATCAACGGACTAGGGGCCCAGTTCATCTGGCCCAACCTTGGCGAGCATGGCAACCGCATCCTGCCTTTCAGCCTCAGTCTATCCGCCGCGGTGGGTGTGCTCTTCGCCCGGTCATTCCTGGATACCGCTCGGCGAACACCACTACTGGATTCGTTCCTGGCCATATTTGCATGGATGGCGATGCTGGCGACGCTGACCACACTGATCATCCCCATTCAGCCCGCTTTGCAATTGATGTCGGTCACCGGGCTGCTGACCACCCTGGTACTTTTCACCGCCGGCATGATCTGCGTCGTCAAGGGCATACCGGGTGCACGCATATTTGTAATCGCCTGGCTGATGCTGCTGGTAGGCGGCATGTTGCTGGGGCTGCGCAATTTCGGCCTGATACCCTCCAACTTTGTTACCGTCAATGCGATGCAGATCGGTTCGGCTGTGGAGATGCTTCTCCTTTCCCTCGGTCTGGCTGCACGCTTCAACGAGCTCAAGCGTCTCAAGGAGCAGGCTCAATTGCAGGCGCTATCGGCCCAGAAACAGGTAGTCCAGTCCCTGGTCCACCAGGAGCGTATTCTGGCACTGCGCGTAGCGGAACGCACCGAAGCGCTGGCAGAGGCCAACAAGCGGCTGGAGCTGCTGGCCATGCAGGACCCTCTGACCGGACTGGGCAACCGCAGCGCCCTTGGCCGCCATTTGCCCCAGGCGATGCAACGCACAGCCCGGCGAGGCGAATTACTTGCGTTGGTACTGATTGACCTTGACGGCTTCAAGGCGATAAACGACGAGCTGGGCCACGATGTAGGAGACCAGGTGCTGGTTGGTATCGCTTCGCGTCTTTCCGGCTGCGCCAGGCAGACCGACCTGGTGGCCCGGCTTGGTGGCGATGAGTTCATCCTGATCAGTGAAGGAATCGCCGATCAGGAAGACGCCCTGCAACAGGGGCAACGACTACTCGATGTCATGAGTATGCCGCTGGAGCTGGAGGGCGTCAGTGTCAGCGTTGGCGCAAGCGTGGGCATCAGCCTGAGCAACGGGGTCGAGCCCGATATAGAGACTCTGATGCGCCAGGCAGACCAGGCCATGTACCAACGCAAACGAAGCGGCCGACACGGTGTTGTCTTGCATACCGCCTCCCCGCCCGAGAAAATCAAGGCATGAGGGCCCTGCGACAAAGGAGTCGATGCATCACCGGGCGCTTGGTCTTCGCACTCTGCAGCCTGCTTCTCCTGAGCTGGGCGTGCTGGACCGTTGCGCAACCCGAATCGCGTGTTCTGCAGCTTCAAGGTAGCGAACAAACCCTGGATCTGCAGCCCTGGCTAGAGCTCAGACGCACCGATGCGCAGACAACATTCGAGCAAATTCTTTCCGGCGCAGGGGCATGGACTGCTGCATCCAACTACAGCAATATGCATTTCGGTTACAGCTCCGACGCCCTCTGGATGAAGATCAATGTGCAGTCCGTTGCGCAGCAAGAGACCCTCTGGCATCTGTATTTCCCCTATTCCTCCCTGAGCAGGGTGACCCTTTACCGCGAGGGCCAACCTGAACGAATAAGCGGCCTGGGAGTGCCCTTATCCGAACGCGACTTTCCGCACCGCAATGCAGTATTCATGCTCCAGATGGCACCCGGAGAACAGGCCACTCTGTATCTCCGAGCTGAATCAGCGGGCAGTCTCGGTGTGACAAGTCAGCTCTGGTCACGCTCAGCCTTCGCCAGTCATAGCGTCAGCAGCACAGCAATGGTTGCACTCTACTGTGGACTACTGCTGGGCCTGGGTCTTTACCATCTGCTGGTAGCTGGAGTGTTGCGCGATCAGAACTACCTTCTGTATGGCTCACACCTGGTCTTGTTCGCGCTTGGCGTAGTGGCTTTTTCCGGACTTGGGGCCCGGTATCTGTGGCCCGAAGCCGGCGAATGGGGTACCCGGCTGCTGCCTTTTGGCCTGACCGCTGCAAATGGCTGTGCCTTGCTGCTATTGCGCAACCTTTTCCTCGACAGGACACAGGCGAGCACCTGGCGCGTACTCTTTGATGTGTTGGCTATCATCAGTGTGGTACTGGCCCTGGCAAGCCTGTTTGTCTCCGCGAGCTGGGTCAGCCGTGCGATACCCTGGCTGGCGATTACAAGCACTGTCTTTGCCGCTATCTGTCTTGTGCGTGCCGTTCGCTTGCGGCTACCCTCAGCCAGACCTTTCCTGCTGGGCGCAGTACTGATCGCTTCCGGCATTGGTCTGTTTGCTCTCAGAGCAACCGGCCTCGTACCGACCTATCTACTTGCCGATCTGGCTATCCAGAGTTGCAGCGCCGCGAGCATGCTGGTCATTTCGATGGCGCTAGCCTGGCGAACACACTCACAGAACAGAGCCCAGCTGGATGCGGGAGACGTTCAGATCAAGCGCTTGACCAACGCCCAAGAACAGACGCAACAGCAGTTACAGGAAGCTACGCGCCAGCGCAATGAAGCTAACCTGAAGCTACAGAATGCCGCTCTGGAAGACCCCCTCACGGGCATACCCAACCGCGCTGCGCTCGATCGGCATATCAACCATGCACTACGCCGTAGCAGACGACGACCGGCCCCCCTTGCGGTCATGCTTGTAGACCTCGATGGATTCAGACAGCTGCATGATCAGTTGGGGGATGATACCGAAGACAAGATTCTCTGTGTCATTGCGCAGCGGTTGTCCAGCACTGCCCGGGAGACTGATTTTGTCGCGCGCCTCGGGGGTGACGAGTTTGTTCTGGTAGCCGATGACGTCGCAGATTCACAACAGGCACAGATAATTGCAGAGAGATTGCTTGATGCCCTGGCGCCCAGCATTGAACTGGAAGATCAGAGCATCTCTGTAGGGATCAACATCGGTGTTACTCTGTCCCACGCCGCAGACCTGGATCTGCCGCTGCTGCTGAGGCAGGCCGACTCGGCCCGTTATTCACGCAAAACCAGCGGCCGGGGCGGCGTCAGTTTTCACAACTCCGAACCGGTTGCCTGAACAACCGATGTAAGGAGCCACTGTACATCTGAATCACTGCGCCGAAACAGCCCCCGGAACGACACGCAGAACCTGGCCAGCCGCGGCGTCAGTAAGTAGATACAGCGCGCCGTCCGGGCCGGTACGAACGTCACGGAAGCGGCTGCCCAATTCATCGAACAGTGTCTCCTGAGCCATCACTTCATTACCGTCCAACTCGACTCTGCGGACGTTCCGCGCTGCCAGCGTCGAGATCATCAGGCTATCCTTCCAGGCAGGAAATTGCTCGCCTCGATAGAGTGTCATACCCGATGGAGCAATCGAGGGTGTCCATTGCAACATCGGCTGCTCGAGCCCCGGCAAAGAGGTATAGGGGCTGATGGTGGAACCGTTGTAATCCACACCAAAAGTAATCTTGGGCCAGCCATAATTATTGCCTGGCTCGATCAGATTCAGCTCGTCGCCGCCGCGCGGGCCATGCTCATGGGCAAGGACTCGATCATTCTGCGCATCATATACAATCGCCTGCACATTGCGATGGCCGATGCTGTAGAGCTCCGGCAACGCATCACCCCCACCTGCAAAGGGGTTATCTTCGGGCACCGAGCCGTCACGGTTCAAGCGTACGATCGAACCTATGTGACTGCTCGTTTTTTGCGCTTCTTCGCGATAATCAAAACCATCGCCCAGGGTCAGCAGCAGGGTGTTGTCCGGCAAAAAAGCCACGCGCCCGCCGTAGTGGGCGCTGCCCGTCTTGGCAGGCTGTACACGGAAAATCTCATCCACGTCCTGCAGACCAGCCTCGGAGAAGGTGGCACTGCTCAGACACGTATGGTTGGCTTCAAGAGTGCCGCAGGCATAACTGAGGAAGATGCGCTTGTTGTTCGCATAATCGGGGTCCAATGCGACTTCAAACAGCCCAGCCTGGCCACTGACAAAAGCTTCGGGAACACCCTCGATTGCTGCGTCCTGCAATTCTCCCTGGGCATTGATATGCCGCAGACGGCCGGGCCGTTCGGTCACCAACATCCCGCCATCGGGTAGGAATGCCAGGGACCAGGGAAACTCAAGCCCCTCGGCTACGGTTTCAATCTGGTAGTCGACTGCCTGTGCAGCGCCGGCAAAAGCCATCGCCACGGTCGCAGTCAATAACATGCTCTTGCTCTTCATGCTCAAATCTCCCATGGAAGGTGTCAACCCAGAACGCGCAAACCGCGTCGGGCCGGTGGACGAGTGAACCTTCCGAACAGCCAGCTACCAACACCTACCGATGCCGCGACGATCAGCAGGCCCGGAGTTTCACGCGTGGCCGCGATAAAAGTCGGCATCGGCAGGACGTAGTTGGCAACCAGGCACGCCACCCATATGCCCACCCCGCCAGCGAGAAAAAACAATAGCCAGCGCCAGGGTTTGAAGATCTTTCCGAGGCCATGGGCCGCTGGTAACGCCACAATAAAGGCCGCTGCTACCATCGCACCAAAAAAGGGCGTGAAGCCACCTAGGTCGCGCAAGGTGACTGTCAATCGCTCCGACCAGGGTATCGAAACCCCCAGCTGCTGGAGCTCCCAAAGGTTGATCTGGGTTTGTGCGATAGTCCCCAGAGCGGTAGCCACCAACACACTAACGAAAAAGAAAAAAACTACCCGCAAGATCGTCAATAACATCGATCGTGTTCCTGTTCTTGTTGTGCAGGCCCGGCGCCGCTCTGTTGTTAATCAGTAGTTTCAGGCAGCTCGGGCAGGTTACGCAAAGCCTGCTCGTAAGCAGACATGTCAAAGGGTGCGTCGTTATCGAGCATGACTCCGATACTGTGGGCCAGTACGCTGGCCATCAGCTCAATGCTCTCCTCTCGCGCATAACCCACCAGCGTGAGCTTGTTAAGGGTAGCCTGAGCAGAGGGTGGCTGGTCGGCTGCAAGCTGATTCTCAACCGCCTCAACCAGGCGCTCCCGGGCAAAAATTTCATCTGGCTCTTCTTCAGGGGCTCGCATGGTTACTCCTTGCAGCAGACACTACCCAGTAGACGGATTTAGTTGATCTTCGGATCCAGCTCACCGGTCGCATAACGTTGATACATGACCTCCAGGCTCACTGGTTTGATCTTCGATGCATTGCCTGCGGCGCCAAACGCCTCATAGCGGGCGATGCATACATCACGCATGGCCTTGACGGTTTCTGCAAAGAATTTGCGTGGATCGAATTCGCTCGGATTCTGAGCCATATGTCGACGCATTGCACCAGTGGACGCCAACCGAAGGTCAGTATCGATGTTCACCTTGCGCACACCATGCTTGATACCTTCAACGATTTCCTCGACCGGAACCCCGTAGGTTTCCTTGATGTCGCCACCATACTGATTGATGATCGCCAGCCACTCCTGTGGGACCGAAGAAGAGCCGTGCATGACCAGATGAGTATCGGGAATGCGCGCGTGGATCGCCTTGATCTGGTCGATTGCCAGGGTGTCACCGGTGGGCGGCTTGGTGAACTTGTAGGCACCATGACTGGTACCGATCGCAATAGCCAACGCGTCAACGTGAGTGCGCTTGACGAAATCAGCCGCCTCTTCCGGGTCGGTCAGCATCTGGCTGTGATCCAGAATACCGGTCGCGCCAATGCCATCCTCCTCACCAGCCTGCCCCGTCTCCAGGCTACCCAGACAACCGAGTTCGCCTTCCACTGATACCCCACAGGCGTGAGCCATTTCGACCGTACGGCGCGTCACATCGACGTTGTAATCATAGTCAGTCGGATTCTTGCCCAGCTCACACAGCGAGCCGTCCATCATCACTGAGGAAAAACCCAGCTGAATGGAGCGCTGACAGATTGCCGGCGTGGTGCCATGGTCCTGGTGCATCACAACAGGGATGTGCGGGAATTCTTCGATAGCCGCCAGAATCAGGTGACGCAGAAACGGCGCACCAGCGTATTTGCGGGCACCGGCTGAAGCCTGGACAATGACCGGTGAATCGGTCTTGTCGGCCGCTTCCATGATTGCGCGCATCTGTTCGAGGTTGTTGATATTGAAAGCGGGCACTCCATAGCCGTACTCGGCCGCGTGATCCAGCATCTGGCGCATACTGATAAGAGCCATGAATGTTCTCCTGAACTAAATCGTGCAAATGTTGAATATTAGCCTGCCGCACCACGCGGATGGCTGCAAGTTGTCAGCAGCGCTGGACTGGGAACAGTCCGCGCTGCGGGTGTCTTTAGATTAAAAGTCAGTCGCGCTTCGGGCAGCTTCTTCGAGTACCTGAACTGCAGGCAGTACCTTACCCTCGACAAACTCCAGGAAGGCACCGCCACCGGTAGAAATATAGGATATGCGGTCGGCCACGCCGTATTTGTCGATGGCTGCCAGGGTGTCTCCACCGCCGGCAATGGAAAAGGCCGGGCTTTCGGCAATCGCCAACGCCAGGGCACGAGTGCCTTCGCCAAACTGATCGAACTCGAATACGCCCACCGGGCCATTCCAGAGGATAGTCCCGGCAGATTTCAGTAGTTCGGCGAAGTGCCTGGCCGTTTGCGGGCCAATATCGAGAATCATGTCATCATCGGCCACATCGTCAACCAGCTTGACGGTCGCCTCGGCATCCTCGGCGAACGCCTTGGCCACCACCACGTCGGTCGGCAAAGGCACGCTGACGCGTTTTGCTATATCCCGGGCGGTGTCCAGAAGATCCGCCTCATGCAGTGATTTACCGACCGGATAACCGGCAGCAGCCAGAAAGGTATTGGCGATACCGCCACCGACAATCAACTGATCACATTTTTCCGACAGGGCGTTGAGCACGTCCAGCTTGGTCGAGACCTTGGAGCCGGCAACGATCGCCGCCATCGGCCGGGCCGGCTCTTTAAGGGCCTTGCCCAGCGCGTCCAGCTCGGCTGCAAGCAGCGGGCCTGCGCAGGCCACGCGGGCAAACTTGGCGACGCCATGGGTCGACCCCTGGGCGCGGTGCGCGGTGCCAAAGGCATCCATGACGAAAATATCGCATAGCGCAGCATATTGCTGCGCCAGCTCATCGTCATTCTTCTTCTCGCCGCGGTTGAAACGCACATTCTCGAGCAGAACGACCTGGCCCGGCTCTACTTCGACGCCAGCCAGATAATCGGTGACTAGCGGTACGTCGCGGCTCAGGGCCTTGGATAGGTAAGCCGCCACCGGCGCCAGGCTGTCGGCTTCAGTGAACACACCCTCCTCGGGACGCCCCAGGTGTGAACAGATCATCACTGCAGCGCCCTTGTCCAGAGCCTGTCTGATTGTTGGTAGTGCCGCCAGGATGCGCGCGTCACTTTGCACTTTGCCATCCTTGACCGGCACATTGAGATCCTCGCGAATTAACACCCGCTGACCTTTGAGATCCAGCTCGCCCATCGTCAATACGCTCATTACCGACTCCTTGATTTAAAAGACAATATTCACTTTCTCAGCCAGTAGCCGGCCACATCGATCATCCTGTTGGCAAAGCCCCATTCGTTGTCGAACCAAATCAACAGGTTAACCATCCGTGGACCGGAAACACGCGTCTGACTCCCATCCACAATCGCCGAGTGGGGGTCATGATTAAAGTCGCAACTGGCATGGGGCAGCTCGGTATAGTCAAGCAGCCCACGATAGGTGCCCCGGGCAGCGCCCTCGAGCAGACGATTGATCTCCTCCGCAGAAGTATCACGTCGAGTTTGCAGCGTGATGTCCAGCGCCGACACATTGACCGTGGGCACACGTATCGCTTTGGCCTGGATCCGGCCCGACAGTTCCGGCAATAGTCGTTCAATGCCACGGGCTAGGCCGGTGGAAACCGGGATCATCGACTGAAATGCAGAGCGAGTGCGACGCAGGTCATCATGGTGATAGGCGTCAATGACCGGCTGATCGTTCATCGCCGAGTGGATAGTGGTGATCGACACAAAATCCAGACCTATCTCTTCATCGAGCAGCTTCAGAACCGGCACACTGCAGTTGGTGGTGCAGGATGCGTTTGAAACCAGTCGCGCGTTGTCGTCCAGTTGATCCTGGTTGACCCCAAACACAATGGTGGCGTCAACAGCTTCGGCGTTGACCATGGGCTGGGAGAACAGTACGCGAGGAATGCCTGCATGGGTAAAGCGCAGCGCTTGATCGCGGGTCGTATACTGCCCGGAACATTCCAGCAGCATGTCGATATCCAGTGCACGCCAGTCAACACCCTCAGGCTCGGACTGGCGTAACACCTGGATAGACTGATTATCTACCTGCAAGTGCTGACCCTCGAACGACACCGCTCCCGGAAATCGGCCATGGGTCGAATCGAAACGGGTCAGGTACTCGATACTGGCGTGATCGGCCAGATCATTGAGTGCCACGATCTGCATACCCTCGCCCCCACGCTCATGCAGCGCGCGCAGAACGCAGCGCCCTATCCGGCCGTAACCGTTGATAGCAATGCGAAAGGGCGCGCGCTGTGGCATCACTCCTCGAGCAGCTCATCGGCTGCGGCAAGAATATTGTCTACAGTAAAGCCGAACTCTTCGAACAAGGCCGCAGCCGGAGCCGATTCACCAAAGCTGTTCATGCCGATGACCCGACCGTCCAGACCCACATACTTGTACCAGAAGTCGGCGTGACCAGCTTCAATCGCGATACGTGCCCCTACTTCCAGGGGCAACACCGCCTGACGGTACTCGGCGTCCTGCTGGTCGAATACGCTGGTACAGGGCATGGAAACCACACGTACCCGATAACCCTGCTCGGTCAGCTTGGCATGGGCCTGCATGGCCAGGCCGACTTCAGAACCGGTGGCAATCAGAATCAATTGCGGCTCACCCTCGCAGGCCTTGAGTACATAACCACCGCGGGCGATTGCTGCCTCGGTTTCATTGTCACGTAATTGATGCGGCAGATTCTGACGCGAAAAAATCAGGGCGCTTGGGCCACCCTTGCGCTCGATCGAGCATTTCCAGGCCACGGCCGCCTCGACGGTATCGGCCGGACGCCAGGTGTCGAGGTTTGGCGTGGTGCGCAGACTGGTTAGCTGCTCGACCGGCTGGTGCGTCGGACCGTCTTCACCCAGACCGATCGAGTCGTGGGTAAATACATAGAGCACCCGGACCTTCATCAGCGCCGACATGCGCACCGCATTGCGCGCGTATTCCATGAACATCAGGAAGGTAGCGCCGTAGGGAATCAGGCCGCCGTGCAGTGCGACACCGTTCATGATCGCGCTCATACCAAATTCGCGCACCCCGTAATACATGTAGTTGCCTGCTGCGTCTTCCTTGCTGACGCCCTTGCAACCTTTCCACAGCGTCAGATTGGAGCCGGCCAGATCTGCAGAGCCGCCCAGCAACTCGGGAAGCAACGGACCAAAGGCGTTCAGGCTGTTCTGACTAGCCTTGCGGCTGGCGATCGACTCACCCTTGTCTGCCACATCACGAATGTATGCCGCGGCTTTCTCGGAGAAATCCTCCGGCAACTCACCGGCCATACGGCGCAGGAATTCGGCGGCGAGTTCCGGGAATTCCGACTGGTAGGCGGCGAAGCGCTGATCCCACTGCTGCTCAGCCTGGCTGCCGGACTGGCGGGCATCCCACTCGGCATAGATGTCCGCGGGAACCTCGAAGGGACCGTGTTTCCAGCCCAGTTTTTCCCGCGTCAGTGCGATTTCGTCTTCACCCAGAGCAGCGCCGTGGGACTCTTCCTTGCCCTGCTTGTTAGGCGAGCCGAAGCCAATGATGGTCTTGCAGCAGATCAGGGTCGGCTTGTCGCTCTTGCGTGCAGTCTCGATCGCAGTCTTGATCTCGTCGGCGTCGTGACCGTTGACGTTGCGAATGACCAGCCAGCCGTAGGACTCGAAGCGCTTGGGTGTGTCGTCGGTAAACCAGCCATGCACTTCGCCGTCGATGGAAATGCCGTTGTCGTCATAAAAGCCGATCAACTTGTTCAAACCCAGGGTGCCGGCCAGCGAGCAGACCTCATGGGAAATGCCTTCCATCAGGCAGCCATCACCCATGAAAACATAGGTGTGGTGATCGACCACGTCATGTCCGGGGCGGTTGAACTGGGCAGCCATGATCTTCTCGGCCAGTGCGAAACCTACCGCATTGGCCAGCCCCTGACCCAGCGGCCCGGTTGTGGTTTCCACACCGGGCGTATAGCCATATTCGGGGTGACCCGGGGTCTTGCTGTGCAGCTTGCGGAAGTTCTTCAGCTCGTCGATCGGCAAGTCATAGCCTGTAAGGTGCAGCAGAGAGTAGATCAACATCGAACCATGGCCGTTGGACAGCACAAATCGATCGCGATCCGCCCACTGGGGATTGATCGGATTGTGCTTCATATAGTCACGCCACAGAACTTCGGCTATGTCAGCCATACCCATGGGCGCACCGGGGTGGCCGCTATTGGCTTTCTGCACTGCATCCATGCTGAGGGCACGAATGGCATTGGCTCGATCACGACGGCTGGGCATGGGTAACTCCTGTGAGGCTGACAGATTGGCTGGCCAGCGGATAATCACCGGCTAGTTGCAAGGCCCGGCATTTTCGCGCAAACAGCGTCGGCGGGCAATGAAAACCCCGAGGTGGATTGATCCGTAGGGCGCCCTTCGGTCGACTCCGCCCTATATCAAACTATTTTGATATAGATCTTGCACGATTCCGGTCGCACCCCTAAACTGCCGGCATGACACAAATTGCGCAGCTTGCGCCGCAACCTCCCAGCCTTACCGATCAACTGGCAGCCTTCTGCAAGGCCACCGGTGATGCTTTGCGTCTGGATATTCTTCGCGCATTGCGCAACGATTCGTTCGGTGTGCTGGAGCTGGCACAAATCTTTGCCATGCGTCAGTCCGGCATGAGCCACCATCTCAAGGTACTTGCCAACGCCGGCCTGGTCAGCACTCGGCGCGAGGGGAACTCGATCTTCTATCGACGCAGCCTGCCTGATGTCTCAAGCCACTGGTCGGGCGTGCATGAAAGGCTGCTTTGCGGCCTGGACGATCTGCCTCTTGGCATCGGCCTGCAGCAGTCAATTGCGGTAATTCATGGCCAGCGGGCAGAGATGTCCCGCCAGTTCTTCGCCCGCTTCGCTGAAGGCACACCCGCGCAGCAGGACCTGATTGCGCACTTCGGCCTCTATCGCGAGCCATTGTTGGCACTGATCGACGGCCTGCGGCTGCCCGCACGGGAACTGGCCATAGAGGTCGGCCCGGGTGAAGGCGGATTCCTGCCGGAACTGGCAACCCGCTTCGACCGGGTAATCGGCATGGATAACGCCGCCTCCATGCTCGACCGCGCGCGTCAACAATGTGCCGAGGCCGGTCTGGACAATGTGGAATGTCTGCTTGCAGACGCATTGGCAGCGCAACCATCACTACCCTTGGCCGATTGCGTGGTGTGCAACATGGTGCTGCATCACATGCCAGCGCCAGCGGAGGCCATGAAGCGCTTCACCCGCCTGCTCAAGCCCGGTGGCAGCCTGATCCTGACCGAGCTGTGCAGCCATGACCAGAGCTGGGTACGCGATACCTGCGGCGATCTCTGGCTCGGCTTCGATCAGGAAGACCTGAGTCACTGGGCAGCTGGCGCCGGCCTGACGGCGGGCGGCAGCCTCTATATAGGGCTGCGCAACGGATTCCAGATACAGGTACAGCAGTATTTCACCCCCGAATTCTCAACAAATGAATTATCAACAGGAAGGATGGCACCATGAGCGATTACTCGTTATTCACCTCCGAATCGGTCTCCGAAGGCCATCCGGACAAGCTGGCTGACCAGATTTCCGATGCCGTGCTCGACGCCATCATCAGCGAAGACAAACACGCGCGCGTTGCCTGTGAAACCATGGTGAAAACCGGTGTCGCCATTGTGGGTGGTGAAGTGACTACCAGCGCCTGGGTCGACCTCGAGGACCTGGTGCGCAACGTGATCAAGGACGTGGGCTATACCTCGTCCGATGTCGGTTACGACGGCGATACCTGCGGCGTAATCAACATCATCGGCAAACAGTCTCCGGATATTGCCCAGGGCGTGGATCGGCAGAAGCCCGAGGATCAAGGCGCGGGCGATCAGGGCCTGATGTTCGGCTATGCCAGCAACGAAACCGACGTACTGATGCCAGCTCCGGTCACCTTCGCCCATCGCCTGGTCGAGCGTCAGTCTGAAATCCGCAAGAATGGCACCCTGCCATGGTTACGCCCGGACGCAAAATCCCAGGTCACCTGCCGCTACGACAATGGCAAGGTGGTGGGCATAGACGCGATCGTGCTATCGACCCAGCACAATCCGGAAATCAGCCTCAACGACCTGCGCGAAGCCGTGATGGAGAACATCATCCGCCATGTGCTCCCGGCCGAATTGCTGCATGCCGACACTCAATATCATATCAACCCGACCGGCAAGTTCGTGATCGGCGGCCCGGTGGGCGATTGCGGCCTTACCGGCCGGAAAATCATCGTCGACACCTACGGCGGCATGGCGCGCCACGGTGGCGGCGCATTTTCCGGCAAGGATCCGTCCAAGGTTGACCGCAGTGCCGCCTATGCCGGCCGCTATGTGGCCAAGAACATTGTCGCCGCCGGCCTGGCCGAGCGCTGTGAAATCCAGGTTTCCTACGCAATCGGCGTAGCCCAGCCGACATCGATGTCGATCAACACCTTTGGCACTGGCAAGATCAGCGATGACAAGATCATCAAGCTGGTGCGCGAGCACTTCGACCTGCGCCCCTATGCCATTACGCGCATGCTCGATCTTTTGCATCCGATGTACCGGGCAACCGCGGCTTACGGTCACTTTGGCCGCACGCCAGAGGAAGTCACCGTGAATGGCGATACCTTCATTACTTTCCCCTGGGAAAAAACCGACCGCGCCGAGGCCCTGAAAGCCGACGCCGGATTGTAAACAGATTCTGACCCCATCCGAGGGGCGCTGCAGCGACCAGGCAACTTACTGCCAACAGGTCGTCAGGCTCGGATGGTGTCACTAAACACGTAACCGCGCCCATTCGCTAACTACGAATGGAGTAATCGCATGAGTGCTGTAATCAAACCCGCCGGTTTCAACGACTATAAAGTTGCCGACATCAATCTGGCTGACTACGGTCGCCGTGAAATCATCATCGCTGAATCGGAAATGCCTGCGCTGATGGCCATGCGCCGCAAATACAAGGCCGAGCAACCACTCAAGGGTGCCAGGATCATTGGCTGCATCCACATGACCATTCAGACCGCCGTACTGATCGAAACCCTGATCGAGCTTGGCGCTGAAGTCCGCTGGTCATCCTGCAACATTTTCTCTACCCAGGATCACGCTGCCGCAGCCATAGCCGCCGCGGGTATTCCGGTGTTTGCCTGGAAAGGCGAAACCGAAGACGAGTACGAGTGGTGCATCGAGCAAACCATCCTGCACGGTGGCAAGCCATGGGACGCCAACATGGTACTGGACGATGGCGGCGACCTGACCGGCATCCTGCATGACAAGTACCCGCAAATGCTCGACAAGATTCACGGCGTCACCGAAGAGACCACCACTGGCGTACATCGCCTGCTGGAGATGCTCAAGAAAGGCACGCTGAAGATCCCGGCAATCAACGTTAACGACTCGGTGACCAAGAGCAAGAACGACAACAAATACGGCTGCCGTCATAGCCTCAACGACGCCATCAAGCGGGCCACCGACCACCTGCTGTCCGGTAAGCAGGCACTGGTTATCGGCTATGGCGATGTGGGCAAGGGTTCGGCCCAGTCCCTGCGTCAGGAAGGCATGATCGTCAAGGTTACTGAAGTCGATCCCATCTGTGCGATGCAGGCCTGCATGGACGGCTTCGAGCTGGTTTCACCGTTCAATGACGGCATCAACGACGGCACTCCCGCTTGCATCAACACCGCGGTGCTCGGACGCACCGACCTGCTGGTAACCACCACCGGTAACGTCAACGTGTGTGATGCCAACATGCTCAACGCCCTCAAGAAGCGCGCCATCGTCTGCAACATCGGCCACTTCGACAATGAAATCGACACCGCCTACACCCGCGCCAACTGGCACTGGGAAGAGGTCAAGCCGCAGGTACACAAGCTGCACCGCACCGGCAAGGACAACTTCGATGCGGCCAACGATGACTACCTGATCCTGCTGGCCGAAGGTCGTCTGGTCAACCTGGGCAACGCCACCGGCCACCCAAGCCGAATCATGGATGGCTCTTTCGCCAACCAGGTGCTGGCCCAGATCCACCTGTTTGGTCAGGGTTATGCCAAACTGTCGACCGAACAGAAAGCCGAACTGCTCCGCGTAGAAGTGCTGCCCAAGAAACTGGACGAAGAAGTCGCGCTGGAAATGGTCAAGGGCTTCGGTGGCGTGATTACCAAATTGACCAGCAAGCAAGCCGACTACATCGGCGTCGCTGTTGAAGGACCTTTCAAGCCGGAAGACTATCGTTATTAAACGAAGCGGCAAGCGGTAAGCTACAAGCGGCAAGTGGAGGGTGCAGCCAGCACCCTCTACTTTTAGTTGAAAGCTGAAAGCTGAACGGTGTGGGTTTTGTCTCCTGCCCGACAAGCACTTGTTAGTGCCTGACGGTAAACAGTGCCTCAACTCGGATCACTTCAAGCTTTCAGCCTTCAGCCTTCAGCCAACAACCATTCAAAAAAGCCCACATCAATAAGGGCAGGAACGACATGACACATACTACAAGCAAGGCTCCGGTCAGCTTCGAGTTCTTCCCGACCAAGACCGAGGCCGGGCACCAGAAGCTGATCGCTGCCGGAAAAGTGCTGGCTGCTGAAAATCCCGAGTTCTTTTCGGTGACCTACGGTGCGGGCGGATCGACCCGCGATGGCACCTTGAAGACCGTATTGCAACTTGACCAGGAGGTCCAGGTACCCACCGCACCGCATTTATCCTGCGTCGGCGACAGCAAGGAAGACCTGCGCAACCTGCTGAACCTGTACCGGGAGTCCGGCATCAAGCGTATCGTCGCGCTTCGCGGCGATCTACCCTCAGGCATGGGGCAAGCCTCCGGCGAGTTGCGATATGCCAACGAGCTGGTGGAATTCATCCGCAATGAAACCGGTGATCACTTCCACATTGAAGTGGCCGCCTATCCCGAAGCTCACCCCCAGGCTCGACATTTTGAGGCGGACCTTGAGAACTTTATCCGCAAGGCCAAATCGGGCGCCAATAGCGCCATCACCCAGTACTTCTTCACCGCTGACTGCTACTTTCATTTTGTTGAGCGGGTACGCAAGGCTGGGGTAGACATACCCATAGTGCCGGGCATTATGCCGATCACCAATTACAGCAAGCTGGCACGATTCTCCGACGCCTGTGGCGCAGAAATCCCCCGCTGGATACGCAAACAGCTGGAATCCTACGGTGATGACAGTGAGAGCATCGCAGCTTTTGGGAACGAAGTAATAACCCAGTTATGCCAACGGCTAATTGACGGCGGAGCACCAAGTCTGCACTTTTATACTCTCAATCAGGCTGAACCCAGCCTTGCCGTGTGGCGGAATCTGCGCGGGAGCTGAGCCGAAGCTCGCCCGTCAAGGAGTGCTGCCAGTGATGAAGCTGCAAATATGTCTATTTCTCGCGTCATTAACGACGATGAGCGTAGCGTGGGCGGAATCCCTGCGCATAGTCACTGAAGAGTGGCCTCCTTTCGTATACGTCGAAGACGGCATTATCAAAGGTGCTGACAAGGAAATTACCGAGCACCTGCTAGCTCAACTTGGCTATCAGGTGGAATGGGAGCTCAAACCATGGCGGCGAGTCTTGCAGGACGTAGAGAAAGGCACAGCCGATGCCGTACTGGATATTGCTCCTCACCCGGATTATCTGGCCAGGTTCCTGTTCACCAGCGAGCCACTGTCCAGTCATGAGACGGTACTCTTCCATGACAGTCGCCGACCCTTCGCGTTCGACAGTCTCAATGATCTGACGGGGCTGGTTATCGGCGTATCCCCCGGGTACCTCTACAACAACGATGACTTCATTGCTTCAGATACCTTTTTTCGCGAGCCCGCCCCCAGCTTTGCTGCCAACTTCCAGAAGCTGTTACGAGGCCGGGTAGACATGGTTGCAATGAGCCGCCCGGTCGGGCTCTACACTAGCAGCATCCTGGGCATCACTGAACAGGTCGGCTACCATCCACTACCCTTGAGTCAAAGTAATTTCTACCTGGCTTTCCACCAGGCGCCCCGATGGCAGGAGCCAGCCCAGGCATTCTCCCAGGCCCTTAGAGCTTTCAAGCACACCGAAGAGTATGAACAAATCCTGCAAAGGTATCGTCTGGCAGTAAACGACGGCACTCTTACCCTGACACACTGAAGGCGTGTGCCGCAAAACCGCGGTTCGAGGTTTTAGCTGCAGTTCAGTCCGGTTTCTGCTAGACTCTCGCTCCTTCAATTTTTTCATCATCGGCCGCACGGGCAAATCAGCTCCGCAAACGGCCATCACAGGAATATCTGAATGTCCTTTGCTACTCTCGGCTTGTCCGACGTGCTAGTGCGCGCCGTTGCAGCCACTGGTTATACCAAACCAACCCCCGTACAGGCCCAGGCCATCCCCGCAGTGCTCGAAGGTCGCGACCTGATGGTTGCCGCCCAGACAGGTACCGGCAAGACAGCAGGCTTTGCACTGCCGATTATCGAGAAACTGTACCCGGGCGGCCAGGCTGACGCAGCCCAGCGTCGCGCGCCGAAACAGGTTCGCGTACTGGTTCTGACCCCCACGCGCGAACTCGCGGCCCAGGTGCACGAAAGCTTTCGTACCTACGGCGGCGAGCTGCCAATGAAAACGGCTTGTGTATTCGGCGGTGTAGGCGCCAATCCCCAGATGAAGGCTATCGCACCGGGTCTGGACGTACTGGTAGCCTGCCCCGGCCGCTTGCTCGATCTAGTCGGGCAGCGCGCAGTGGATCTGTCCAAGGTCGAAATCCTGGTACTGGACGAAGCGGACCGCATGCTCGACATGGGTTTTGTGCACGACGTGAAGAAGGTCATTGCCAAACTGCCAACTCAGCGTCAAAGCCTGCTGTTCTCGGCCACCTTCTCCAAGGACATTACCGACCTGGCGAACAAACTGCTGAACAACCCGGCCCGCATTCAGGTAACGCCGCCCAACACGACAGTCGAGCGCATTTCGCAGACCGTGTACCGCGTACCGGCAGGTCACAAGCGCGCGCTGGTTGCGCACCTGATTACCATGGGTGCCTGGGAGCAGGTCCTGGTATTCACCCGCACCAAGCATGGCGCCAACCGCCTGGCCGAGTACCTGGACAAGAACGGTCTGCCAGCCGCAGCTATCCACGGCAACAAGAGCCAGAGCGCCCGCACCAAGGCACTGGCCGATTTCAAGGCGAACAAGCTGCGTATTCTGGTCGCAACCGATATCGCCGCCCGCGGCCTGGATATCGATCAGTTGCCACATGTGGTCAACTTCGAACTGCCAAACGTCTCGGAAGACTATGTACACCGGATCGGTCGTACCGGCCGTGCCGGCCGTAGCGGCGGCGCAGTATCACTGGTCAGCCCTGACGAAGAGAAGCTTCTGCGCGATATCGAGCGGATGACCAAGCAGAAAATCGAGGAAGGCAGCCTGGAAGGTTTCGAGCCGCCAGCCCAGAGCGAGATGAACAGCGACCGCCCGGAGCGCGCCCGTGGCGCCCCTTCCAGCGGCCGGGGCCAACGTCCGGCCGGTGGCGCAGCCCGGACTCAACAGACCCGGGGCGACAAGCCGCGGAGTGACAAGCCGCGTGGCGACCAACCCCGTAGCGATAAACCCCGCAGCGAAAAGCCGCGTAGCGACCGCCCCCGCACTGATCGGCCGCGCAGCAATCAGCCACCCCGTGCCGCCCGCCCTAACAGCGAACCACAGGACAGCGTGAGCGAAGAGCGCCGTCACCAGGCTCTGGGCAACCGGATGGCACCAAGCACACCGGCATCCGATGCGCCGCGCAAACCTGCAGGCAATCGCCCTCAGCGTGAGAAGCCGGCGCTGTTTGGCCGCTAGATCTGTATTTGCAACACAAAAAAGCGGGCCTGAGATCAGGCCCGCTTTTTAGTTTCTGACAGACAATGTGTACTCACCCAGCCAGCAGATCTGTAGAACTTCACTACCTCAGCCTTCGAGCAGCTCCATGGCCTGACCAAGCACCTCGACCGATTGGCCATGCTTTCCTGCTTCATGCAGCTCCTGTCCCTCGGCACGCAGACTCTGAACCTGTTCGAGAACCGCAGGGTCGGAGGGCGGATTGCTCTGCAACTGGGCATCGATCTTGGCCATATCCGCGGGACAATGCATCGCAAACAACGGCGTGCTGATCACCGCAGCCGCAAAAAACAGCGTTAAACGCTTCATATCTGGCTCCTCATTCATTATGGATACAGGTTCCAACCACTGCAGTATAGCTCCACTATCGGGAGCGCCAGCCTACCGACGCACCCCGTTACAGACCCATGAAGGTCGACGCAACCTGGCTGGCAACCGCCCCACGGACTATAGTCTCAGAAAGCCCCTAACGACAGGGAGTCCCCGCATGAAGCATCGTACCCGGCTGAGCAGCATGGTTACATTGCCCTGCCTGATCTCGTCTACAGCCGATATTCATTCCCAAGAACCTGAACCAGAACTGCTGCGCCGTGGCCCGATAGCCCTGATCAAAGGAGTTTTTCCATGCTGAAACACTGTCTGTTGAGCGTAGATTATTCCGAAGGCTGGGAGAGAACCCTGGATCATCTTCCTGTGATTGCCAAACTACTCGGTCTGACCCGGGTAACCCTGGTCCATGTAATTGAGACCCACAAACGCCAGCACATCGAAGACAGCGATGGTGCAATCGAAGGACGACTGAAAAACCTTGCCGAGCAAATATCCAATGACTCGGGCATGTCTGTGGATTATCGGCTACACCACGGCTTCCCGGCATCGGAGCTACTGAATGCGGCACGGAAAGTGGGAGCCGATGTGGTGGTGGCCCTCAACCGAAGCCATTCGTCCGGCCGCGATCTGTTTCGCGGCAACATTGCATTGAATCTGGCGCGGATGACGCGAATCCCCCTGTTGATCTTGCCTATGGACAGCAAGGTAGCCGAGCCTGACGGCGGCATAATGCTCGCAACAGATGGCTCAAACTCCGGGCAGCATGCCGAGAGGTTTTTCCGGGAGTTAATGGGCAGGGGTAACCAGGGACTGGTCGTTTGGGTAGACGAAGGCGACAACGATGCCAACAGCTTGCTCGATGGCCTCTGCAGCGATCACAGCAACGTCTCGGTGCAGCGTCTCAAGGGAACGCCTGGCAAGGAAGTGGCGAAGGCCGCTCAACGTGAAGAAGTTACCCTACTCCTCATGGGCAAGCGCGGCGCCACACCCATCAACGAACTGCCGCTAGGCAGCGTTGCCGAATACGTTGCCCGTGAGAGCCACAATCCGGTCATGCTTATACCCTGATCAGCCTGCCACCCTAATCGGCGCTGCCAAGCCAGTCACGCCGCACTTGCGCGGCGTGCTGATCAAGCAAAGGCGGCGCCGAGCGATACCGCACAGGAGTGCGCGACAGTCTTATGGGATTGGCAACCAGATCAACCTGTCCGGATAGCGCATGATCCATCGTAATCCTTAACCCACGGGCACGGACTTGAGGATCTTCAAAAACCTGTTGCAGATTATTGATCGGTCCGCAGGGCACACCCGCAGCGCCGAGGTCAGCCATCCACTGCTCTGTGGAGCGAAATACGGTTACCTGTCGAATCAGCGGAATCAGAATCTTGCGATTACCTACCCGCTGGGCGTTTGTCGCAAAGCGCGAATCATCCGCCCATTCCGGATACCCCGCTACCTCACAGAAGCGCCGGAACTGACCATCATTGCCCACAGTGAGTATGAAGTCGCCATCAGCACTGGGGAAATCCTGATAAGGCACAATATTGGGGTGGGCATTACCCATGCGAGCTGGCGCCTGCCCGGTTGTCAGGTAGTTGAGACTCTGGTTGGCCATACAGGCTACCTGAACGTCAAGCAACGCCAGGTCGATATGCTGACCCAAACCGCTTCGCTCGCGCTCTGCCAGTGCCGCGAGCACTGCATTGCTCGCATAGAGACCGGTCAGAATATCGGTAACGGCCACACCCACCTTGACTGGCCCCGCACCGGGCTCGTCATCGGCGCGCCCCGTCACGCTCATCAATCCACCTATCGCCTGGATCATGAAGTCATATCCAGCTCGTTCGGCGTAGGGACCGTTCTGCCCAAAACCGGTGATCGAGCAATAGATCAGCCGCGGATTGAGCGCCTTCAGGCTCGCATAATCCAGGCCATAGGCTGCCAAGCCGCCTACCTTGAAGTTCTCGATTAACACATCAGCCTCAGCAACGAGCTGCCGTATGGTTTCCTGACCGGCAGGCTGGGTGAAATCGATTGCCATCGAACGCTTGTTGCGATTGGCACACAGAAAATACGCTGCCTCGGATGTATCCCGCCCCTCTGTATCCTGAAGGTAGGGCGGTCCCCAGGCTCGGGTATCATCCCCAGATCCAGGCCGCTCGATCTTGACCACATCTGCGCCCAGATCAGCCAGCAGCTGCCCAGCCCATGGGCCAGCAAGAACGCGGGAGAGGTCGAGGACACGCAGGCCAGACAATGCGCTCATGCGTGCAGTCCTCGGTTTAAGCCCCGAGCTGCAAGCAACAAGTGGCCCATACGATCTGTTGTCGAGGTATCTGAACACGTCATTGAGTAGCCCTATACAAAAACGGCAAGTCCACCTGCTCGGTTTGACTTGCCGCTTATGGCTTGTAGCTTGCAGCTATGTCTTAGAAGAACGCCTGCAAACCCGTTTGTGCCCGACCCAGAATCAGCGCGTGCACATCGTGGGTACCTTCATAGGTGTTCACCACTTCCAGATTGACCACATGACGGATCACGCCATACTCATCGGAGATGCCGTTACCGCCAAGCATATCGCGGGCCACCCGAGCAATGTCCAGGGACTTGCCGCAGGAATTGCGCTTCATCATCGAAGTGATTTCCACCGCTGCAGTGCCTTCATCTTTCATGCGACCCAGGCGCAGACAGCCCTGCAGCGCCATGGTGATTTCAGTCTGCATGTCGGCCAGTTTCTTCTGGATCAGCTGAGTCTGCGCCAGCGGGCGGCCAAACTGCTTACGGTCCAGGGTGTATTGGCGCGCGGTGTGCCAGCAGAATTCAGCGGCTCCCAGGGCGCCCCAGGATATGCCGTAACGGGCAGAGTTAAGGCAAGTGAAAGGCCCTTTCAGACCGGTTACGCCGGGCATCAGGTTTTCTTCCGGAACGAATACGTCTTCCATCACGATCTGGCCGGTGATGGATGTACGCAGACCCACCTTACCCTTGATTGCCGGAGCGCTCAGGCCTTTCCAACCCTTCTCCAGAATAAAGCCGCGGATCACGTCATCTTCGGTCTTGCCCCAGACCACAAACACATCGGCAATAGGGCTGTTGGTGATCCACATCTTGGCACCGTTCAACTTATAACCACCATCAACCTTCTTCGCACGAGTGACCATCGAACCCGGGTCGGAGCCGTGATCTGGCTCGGTCAGACCGAAACAACCGATGTACTCGCCACTGGCCAACTTGGGCAGGTATTTCTGCTTCTGCTCCTCGCTGCCAAACTCGTTGATCGGCACCATGACCAGGGAAGACTGCACGCTCATCATCGAGCGGTAACCGGAATCGACCCGCTCCACTTCACGGGCGATCAGGCCGTAGCAGACGTAATTCAAGCCGCTCCCGCCGTACTGCTCGGGGATAGTGGCACCGAGTAGACCAAGCTCACCCATTTCACGGAAGATAGAAGCGTCGGTCTGTTCGTGACGAAACGACTCGAGCACACGCGGCATCAGCTTCTCCTGACAATAGGAAGCGGCTGAATCACGCACCATGCGCTCTTCTTCAGTGAGCTGCTGCTCAAGCAGTAGGGGATCAATCCAGTTGAATTGTGCTTTTGAGTCGGCCATGTGAGCTCCGTAAAGATGTAGGGACAGAAACGCGTCAAGCGCCGTGGATGGGTACAGACTAGACCTGAAGAGCCCTGGCAGCAAACGCCTTTTTTTCAGCTACCTGTGCTATTTTGGAACTCCGAAAAACAGCTTCAAGCTACAAGCGTCAAGCTGCAAGTGAAGCTTGTTCGTGCCTAACGCGCCGATTCGTAACTGCACGACCAACTTGCAGCTTGTAACTTGTAGGTTGCCGCTGCTCCAGAGGAGTTAACATGCGCCGCAAGATCCCCCCGACCCAGGCTCTGGTTTGTTTCGAGTCCTCTGCCCGGCATGAAAGTTTTACCAAGGCCGCAGAGGAACTCTCGCTGACACAGAGTGCAGTATGCCGCCAGATTGCCAATCTGGAAGAATTTCTCGATGTGCAGTTGTTTCGTCGTACCCGCCGTGGAGTGAAGCTGACCGAGGCCGGACAAACCTATAGTAGACGCATCAGCAGCAGGCTGGATGCGGTCGAGCGGGATACGCTCTCCGTAATGGGGAACCAGGGCACCGCAACCCTGGAGCTGGCTGCAGTCCCCACCTTCAGCACCCAGTGGCTGCTACCCCGTCTGGGGGATTTTCTGACGAAACATCCGCACGTATCGGTAAACCTGACCAACCGCACGCGTCCATTCCTGTTTGCCGATACCGAATTCGACGCTGCCATCTATTTTGGTGATGGCGACTGGTCGGGTACCGAAGCACATTTTCTGATGCAGGAATCACCAATACCCGTCTGCAGCCCCGACCTGATAGCTCCGCACACTCATTTGGAGCCTGTGCAGATTGCAGAACTGCCGTTACTGCAACAGACCACCCGCCCCTATGCCTGGAGGCAATGGTTCGGTTCGTTGGATATGCGGATAGAACACGATCTGAACGGCACCCGCCTGGAATTGTTCTCGATGCTTGCCAAGGCGGCAATTCACGGGATGGGGGTGGCATTGATTCCGCCGTTCCTGATTCGGGATGAGCTGGACAGCGGCCGCCTGATCACACCTTGCGCCCACAGCTTTGACAGCGATCATGCCTACCATCTGGTCATACCAGAGCGTAAGGCAGAATCCGCTACATTGCAGGCATTCAGGGACTGGATAGTCGAAGAGGCCGCCCGTTACCGGGCGACCTGAAATGCACAACCTGGCGACCTGAGCGGGTCTCCGGCTTGTGTTCGGGCATGATTACTGACGAACACCTTCAACACTGAGAATCAACTCCACTTCCTGGGAAGCAGGCCCAAGATCCTTGGTGATATCAAAGTCGGTCAGTTTCAATGTAGTAGTCCCGGCAAAGCCTGCGCGATAGCCACCCCATGGGTCCTCGCCCTCGCCGATGAACTGAGCGGCAAGCACTACCGGCCGAGTAACCCCGTTAAGCGTCAGATCACCTGTAATGTTTGCAGTTTCATCACCGGTCATTTCCACGGACGTGGACTTGAACGTAGCCTGGGGATGGTCGTCGACACTCAGGAAGTCATCACTGCGCAGGTGCTTGTCCCGCTCGGCATGATTGGAGTCCACGCTGGCAGTGTTGATGACCACATTGACGGAGCTCTCTTCGGGCTTGTCCGCATCCCAGCTGAAGGAGCCATCAAAGTCGTTGAAACCGCCATATAACCAGCTGTAGCCCAGGTGGCTGATCTTGAAGTTGATAAAGGCATGCTGGCCTTCCTTGTCGATCGCGTATTCAGCGGCCTGCAATCCGCCGCTCAGGGCGACCAATCCGCTCAGGGCTATACCAGCAATCACTTTCTTCATGGTTTTTTCTCCTCGGTTGAGCGCGGCCGCATGCCTAGCATGCGCCGCAAGGTACTATCGTGATCCAGAAAATGGTGCTTGAGGGCGCCCAGGGCGTGCAACGCAACCAACCCAAGCAAGGTAACGCCCAGCCAGTAATGCACGAAGCCGGCACGGTCAGCCTGCGAAGGCAAACCGGTAATCAGTGCAGGCACTTCAAACCAGCCGAATACGCTGACACCTCGACCCTTGGCGGTGGAGATCAGGTACCCACTGGTAACAATGATGAACAGAAGAACGTAGAGCAGGCAGTGAATCACTCTGGCCAGATTGATTTCCCAGCCTTTGTGATGCGGCAAGGGAACCGGTTTCGGATTGGCCAGGCGCCAGAACAGGCGCAGGACAATAAGAGCAGCGAGCGTTATTCCGATACTTTTATGCCAGAAAGGCGCGCGCTGGTACCAGTTGCTGTAGTAATCCAGACCGGTCATCCACAGCCCAAGGATGGCAATACCTATCACCCCCAGCCCAATGACCCAGTGCAAAACGACCGCGACAAGACCATAGGTCTCTTTTGTGTTCCTTACTTGCATACTGCCGATCCCGAGTTATTGTGGAATGATTCTCACATCGGTCCAGGCAAACTGAAAGCGCAATATTCAGTTGGAAACAATCAGTATAATAGATACTTCAGCAACGCCATTGGACTCAGAAGAACAATCGCTTCAGCTCGCCACCTGGGTTCGACGCACGCATGAAGGCTTCCCCGACCAGGAACCCATACACTTCATGGGCTAGCATCAATTCCACATCAGCACGACTGAGAATGCCACTTTCCGTGATCAGTAGCCGATCAGTGGGCACTTGGGGTAGCAGCTCCAGAGTGGTGTCCAGGGTGACTTCAAAAGTATGCAAATTGCGATTGTTTATACCTATCAGGGGCGTGTCGAGCTTCAGGGCGCGCACCAACTCGGTCTCGTCATGCACTTCTACCAGCACATCGAGCTGTTGCTCACGGGCCACAGCAGCCAGGTCCGCCAGCTGCGCATCATCCAGCACAGAGGCGATCAACAGCACGCAGTCGGCACCCATGGCACGCGCCTCGACCACCTGGTACGGATCAATCAGAAAATCCTTGCGGATCACCGGCAGACTGCAGGCCGCACGGGCCTGGCGCAGATAGTCATCGCTGCCCTGGAAAAAATCGATATCGGTCAGGACAGAGAGGCAGACCGCGCCGCCCTGCTCATAGCTTGCTGCGATCTCGGCCGGATCGAAGTGTTCACGTAACACGCCCTTGCTTGGAGAGGCTTTCTTGACCTCGGCAATCACCGCTGGCCGCTGCGCTGCAGCAGCTCGCTGCATCGCAGCAGCAAATCCACGTGGTGCATCGGCGCTGGCGGCTGTGCGCTCCAGATCGGCCAGCGAAAGACGACCTTTACGTTCCGCCACTTCCTCATGCTTGCGGGCAATGATGTTCTGCAAAATGGTAGGAATACTCACTGGGCGCTGTCCTCGCGGAAGATATCGGTAAAGGCAATCAGCTCATTGAGCTTTTCCCGGGCCAGGCCGGAGTGCAAGGCATCGGACGCCAACTGCACCCCCTCGAGAAAGGTTGCCGCCTGGTCACAGGCGTACAAAGCGGCACCGGCATTGAGAATAATCATGTCAGCGGCTTTCTCGCCCGCCTCGGTCTTGCGCTTACCCAGGGCATCATTAATCAGCGCCAGAGAGCCCGCCGCGTCTTCGACGCTCAGACCGATCAGGCTGCGGCTGGCAATGCCCAGATCCTCGGGACTGATATCGTACTCGAGTATCTCGCCGTTCTTCAGCTCCGCGACATGGGTTGGCGCTGCCAGGCTGACCTCATCGAGGCCATCGCGGGCGCTCACCACCAGCACATGTTCGCTGCCCAGACGCTTGAGCACCTCGGTCATGGGTCGGCACAGCCGGTCGGTAAACACGCCGATCACCTGATGGCGCACACCGGCCGGGTTGGTCATCGGCCCGAGCATATTGAACAGGGTGCGCAGACCGAGCTCCTTGCGCGGGCCTACCGCATATTTCATGGCGCTGTGGTGCGCTGGGGCAAACATGAAGCCGACCCCTACCGCCTCCACACAGCGACTGACCTGCTCAGGCGTGAGGTTCAGATTCACTCCCGCGATCTCCAGCAGATCAGCACTGCCGCTTTTGCCCGATACTGCGCGATTGCCGTGCTTGGCTACTTTGCCTCCGGCAGCGGCAACCACCAAAGCGGCCGCAGTGGAGACGTTGAAAATATTGGCACCATCTCCACCGGTGCCGCAGGTATCTACCACCCGGTCGCCGGTAACAACCACACCCGATGCCAACTCACGCATCACCATGGCGGCACCGGTAATCTCGTCAATGCTCTCGCCCTTCATGCGCAGACCGACCAGAAAGGCGCCTATCTGCGCGTCAGTGCATTGGCCGGTCATGATGGAGCGCATCACCTCGCGCATTTCTTCGGTGCCCAGGTCAATGTGATCAACGACTCGAGCCAGTGCCGTCCTGATATCCATAGATACTCCCTGTCTTGTTCAGCCGCGCTGGCCGCCCTGCTGCTTGAGAAAATTGGCGAGCAATTCGTGGCCTTGCTCGGTGAGAATGGACTCGGGGTGGAACTGCACGCCCTCGATCATGTGTTCGCGATGGCGCACACCCATGATCTCATCCACTGAACCATCCTCGTGCTGCGTCCAGGCGGTGATTTCCAGGCAATCGGGCAAGGTTTCTCGGCTCACCACCAATGAATGATAGCGGGTAACCACCAGAGGGTTGGCCAGACCGGCAAATACACCCTGGAATTCGTGGAAAACCGGACTGGTCTTGCCGTGCATCACCTGGCGAGCACGTACCACATCGCCACCAAAAGCCTGGCCGATCGCCTGGTGACCCAGACAGATACCGAGAATCGGCAACTTCCCGGCAAAATGCCTGAGAACCTCGACAGAGACCCCTGCTTCATTCGGCGTGCAGGGACCGGGAGAAATAACTATGCGCTCCGGCTGCAGTGCTTCGATCTGCCCGACATTCATCTCGTCGTTGCGGATCACCTTGACCTCTGCACCCAGCTCTCCCAGGTACTGCACCACGTTGTAGGTGAAGGAGTCGTAATTATCGATCATCAGTAACATAGGGTGCTCCTCACTCTACCGACTGTTCAGCCAGGGCTACGGCCCGGAACATCGCACGACGCTTGTTGATCGTCTCTTCCCATTCCAGCGCCGGCACGGAGTCGGCGACGATACCGCCGCCGGCCTGCACGTGCAGCTCACCGTTCTTGATTACCGCTGTACGGATTGCGATCGCGGTGTCCATATTGCCGTTCCAGGCCCAGTAACCCACCGCGCCGCCGTAGACGCCGCGTTTGACCGGCTCCAGTTCATCGATAATTTCCATCGCACGGATCTTCGGCGCACCGGACAAGGTGCCGGCGGGCAAAATAGCGCGTAGCGCGTCCATCGCGTTCAGCTCTTCAAGCAATTGGCCCTTCACGTTGGAGACGATGTGCATCACGTTGGAATAGCGCTCGATTACCATCTTTTCCGTAACCTTGACCTGGCCGATCTTGGCTACACGACCCACGTCGTTACGCCCCAGATCAATCAACATCAAGTGCTCGGCAATCTCTTTGTGGTCGGCCAACAGATCGCGTTCCAGCGCCAGGTCATCCTCTTCCGTGACGCCGCGCGGGCGCGTGCCGGCGATCGGACGCACGGTGACTTCGCCGTCCTCGACCCGTACCAGCACTTCCGGTGAGCTGCCCACCACGTGAAAATCACCAAAATTGAAGAAATACATATAAGGCGTCGGATTCTGGCTACGCAGCGCGCGATACAGATCGATCGGTTCGGCAGCGAAGTCGATGCTCATGCGCTGGGAGGGCACTACTTGCATGCAATCACCGGCCAGAATGTATTCCTTGACCGTATCCACGGCTCGCTCGTAATCCTCGCGGGTAAAACTGGCGCGGTAATCCAGATCACGGTCAGGCGGATTATCCAGCGACAGGGGACGGCGCTGGGCCAGCGGCTGACGCAGCTTGTCCAGAAGCTCCTCCAGGCGCTTGTTGGCCTGGTCAAAAGCATTCTCGACTGAGGGGTCGGCCAGAACGATCGCATGCAGCTTCCCGGCCAGGTTGTCGAATACCACAACCTCATCGGACACCATCAACAGGATGTCAGGGTTGTTCAAGGGGTCAGGGTTGGGGCAATGGGCCAGACGCGGTTCGACATAGCGCACACAGTCATAACCGAAGTAGCCCACCAGACCGCCGTTGAAGCGGGGCAGGCCGGGGATGCTCGGGACCTTGTAGCGCGCCTTGAATTCTTCGACAAAGGCCAGCGGATCATCGCACTCATGGCGTTCGGTCTCCACATCATCGACCAGCACCCGGGCGCTGTGCCCGTAAACACGTAATACCGTGCGGGCCGGCAGCCCCAGAATGGAGTAGCGTCCCCATTTTTCACCGCCCTGCACGGACTCGAGCAGATAGGAGTATGGCGCGTCGGCCAATTTCAGGTAGGTGGACAGCGGGGTGTCCAGGTCGGCCAGCACTTCACGTACCACGGGTACACGGTTGAAGCCCTGGTCAGCCAGGCGTAAAAAATCGTCTTGGGTCATGATCAGCCTCATGGGGCGGGTAATTGTCACACAAACGGAGAAGGCCCGCGCCGAGCGCAGGCAGGCAGAATCAGGTGCGCCAACGCCAGCGGGCGAGCGCCTTGATCACTCTCATCAGTTTGCGGTTGCTGACAAACACGGCTGATCCGTCTCGAAAGGGTCTAAAGTCAGGCTGAAAGACTATATGAGCGCGTCCAGTGAATCAACCAGCAAATCCGGGTTTTGCGCGGCTATGGGCTCGCCATGGTTGTAGCCATAACTGACCGCAACGACCTTCACGCCAGCCGCTCTGGCGGCGATCACGTCGTTGCGTGAGTCACCAATGAAGAGTGTTTCGTTCGCCGTCACACCAGCCAGCTCCATGATCCAGTGCAGCGCAGCCGGATCAGGCTTTTGCGCAGCGAGCGTATCGCCACCTACCAGCCAGCGAAAATACCTGCCCAGGTTTTTTTCCTGCAAAAGCGGAGCAACAAAGCGTTCGGGCTTATTGGTCGCAATCGCCATCGTCACACCCTCCTGCTGCAACCACTCGAGCAGGGGTTGTACGCCGGAATAAACCCGGGTGAGATGATGCTCTCCGGCATAGGCCTGAAGGAAATCCTGGTGTGCCGGCGCAGCCTCTGCATCTTCTACTCCCGCATACTCAAGGCTGCCTGCCAGGGCCCGGCGCACCAGTACTTCCGAGCCATTGCCCACCCAGTCCTTGACTCTTTCTACCCCCGCGGGTGGGCGCCCACGCAGAGCGAGCATGGTGTCGACTGCAGCAGCAAGGTCAGGCACGGAGTCAAGCAGCGTTCCGTCCAGATCAAAGATCACCAGGGTCGGCAGCCGACCCTCAAACATATGCCGAAGCTGGCTCACTCAGCGCCTCACCAGGGCCAGCTCGGCGCGCATCTGATCTATTACGGCCCTGTAATCAGGCTGGTTGAATATGGCAGAGCCGGCTACAAAGGTATCCGCGCCAGCCTCTGCAACCTGGCGAATGTTCTGCACATTGACGCCCCCGTCCACTTCCAGCCGAATACTCCGTCCACTGGCGTCGATCAGCGCACGGGCTTCGCGCAACTTGTCCAGGGTGCCGGGGATGAACTTCTGCCCACCGAAACCGGGGTTTACGCTCATCAGCAACACCATGTCGACCTTGTCCATTACGTACTTCAAGCTGTCCAGGGAGGTTGCCGGGTTGAATACCAGACCCGCCTTGGCGCCACCTTCCCGAATCAACTGCAAAGAGCGATCAATATGTTCGCTGGCCTCGGGGTGGAAGGTGATATACGAGGCTCCCGCCTCGAGGAAATCACCGATAATGCGATCTACCGGTTTGACCATCAAATGCACATCGATCGGCGCAGTGATGCCGTATTTGCGCAGCGCACTGCAGACCATCGGACCGATTGTCAGATTCGGCACATAGTGATTATCCATCACATCGAAATGTACGATGTCGGCACCAGCGGCCAGCACCTTGTCGACCTCTTCGCCCAGGCGGGCGAAATCGGCGGAGAGTATGGAGGGGGCAATCGCATAGTCAGACATAACGGACCTCGGGGTTAAAACGGATGGCCTAGTCTACCCCAGCAGGCCGCTTATGCGCTGTTATACTGGCACTTTATCCCACACGGGTACCTTCCGATGCGCCATCCGATTCTACTAGCATGCATGTGCCTTGCCTTTACTCTGCAGGCGCCAGCGGTGCTATCCCAGGACGCCGAGTCGCCGACAAATCAGACAGAGCAACTTACGGAAACCCCTGCCGAACCAGCGACAGCGCAACCGGATGAACAGCCTGAAGCGGATATCTCCCGGGCCCAGAACCAGGAACAAGCCCTGCACAGAAAGCTGCCGACTGCACAGCTTCGCCAGCTGGAGTCAGGTGAGGATGCCTTTCTGGGTTTATTTCTGCCTGCAGCACAGCCGCAGCCCCGCGGGGGCATCATGCTGATAGCTGATCAAAACGAACATGCCGACTGGCCAGAGCTGATCGGCCCGGCGCGCCGCTATCTAAGCAGTCAGGGCTGGCACACCCTGGCGATTACGTTGCCGGAAACACCACGGCTTGACCCAGCTCTGGATGAAGCGGCCAACAATGGAATGCTGGCTGAAACAGCGGAACGCACCACTGGGCGAATCAATGTGGCCGCCCAGGCTCTGCAGGCAGAGGGCACTGAAACCCTGGTGCTATTGGGTCGCGGCGAAGCCGCATTCTGGGTATTGCAGGCCACGGCAGCGGACGCCTCCCCCCGGACAGAAGCTGCCGCGCTGATTCTGATGCAGTCCCGGCCACCAACCTACAGCCCTGAGCGACACGCCCAACTGGATGGCCTGCTGGCCCTGTGGCAAAAGCCGGCTTACGAGATATTCGATGGCACGGATCAGGTCAGCCGCGAGCAGGCACAAGATCGGAAGTTGAACGCCCAACGCCTGGCCAACCAACGCTATGACCAACTGCTGCTGATCAAACAGGATCAATCGGAACTGGGCCAGCGCATGCTTGCCAAACGGATTCAGGGCTGGCTGGAAAAGAATATACCCCCGCAGCAGCCCTAGCGAAAACCACGGTAACGCTTGAGGCGCTCGTAGGCATCCTGGATCCGGTGAATTCGCTCGCCGGCACTATTCTGTTCTTTTTCACCGTCGCCCCGCGCCATCGACTTGTCCGGATGATGCCGGCTCATCTGGCGACGGTAGGCGCGCTTGATTTCCTCCGGACTGGCATCAAGGTCAACCTCCAGTAGCAGTGCCGCATCCTTGAGACTGTCTCGACTGGTGACCGGCGCCTGCCGCTTGCGTCGATCAGTTCGATCTGTGCGTTGCGTGCGATCGGTGCGTTGGCGTTGGTGACGCTGATGCATTCGCTGCTGTTCAGCGTTGCCGACACCAGCCTTGCTGGCCCACTGGTCAAGCAGTTGCCGTTCGCGGCCACCCAGACTGCCATCGGCCAACGCCATTCGCCAGCAACAGTCGAGCAATTCAGCACTGCGTTCCGGCTCGCTGCGCAAAAGCTTGCGCACCATCCCATCCAGCCTGTCACCAGCCTCCTTGCCCTCATTGAACCAGCGCATCGCACGAATACGCCCCTCTTCATCCAGGCGATACTGCTGCATTAGGTCCCGCGCCAGCTGCAGGTGCTCGGGGATCACTCGACCTTCGCACTTGGCGATGCGCCCCAGGCACAGGAAAAGAATCTGCTCAAAGCTGACCCGTTCTGCAGCAAAGGTCTGACGAACACGCACCGGTAGTTCAGACCAGCGCTTGAGTCGCCAATGTCGATCCAGCGCGTGGCCAAGTACTGCGCCGAGAATCGCACCGGGCACATCGCCCACCCACGCACCGAGCAGGGCACCGGCGACAGTCATTGGCCAAAGCATAGGGCTCAGATCCCTCCAGCCAGGCGGTCAGCCTCGCTCAGACGCTCCGGGGTTCCTACGTCCAGCCAGTCACCGGCGAAATATTCGCCGCTGACCAGCCCCTGCTCTGCCGCCTCACGCAGCAAAGGCGCAAGTGCATAAGCGCCAGCTTTCTGCTCGGCAAACAGCCGGGGGCTGAGAACCGCTATGCCCGAGTAGGTCAAAACCGGTGGATACTCCCCCGAGCTTGCCGGGTTAGCCACCTGGCCGTCATGCAGACTGAAGTCGCCTACGGCCTTATGGGCAGGATTATCCACCAACACCAGGTGCGCCAGTTTGCCGACTGGCAGACTCAGTTGGTCAAAGCTGAAGGTGGTCCAGATATCACCGTTTACCAGCACGAAGGGCTCATCGCCAAGCAAGGGAAGCGCGCGCTGTATGCCTCCACCGGTTTCCAGGGGTTCGTCTTCGGCAGACCAGCATATTCTTAGATCCAGCGCGGCGCCGTCGCCCAGCGCCGCTACCAGCTGCTCTCCCAGCCAGGCATGATTGATTACCAGATCTTTGAACCCTGCCCGCGATAGAGCCTCCAGGTGCCAGAAAATCAGTGGCTTGCCCGCAACCGGGAGCAGCGGCTTGGGGGTGTGCAGGGTCAAGGGGCGCATGCGCTCGCCTTTACCTGCTGCAAGAATCATTGCTTTCATGCAGGCATCTCCAGACTGCCCAGCAGGCGCTGCAGCGGGGCCAGGCGCGCATCCCGGGAACAGGCCTCATGCAGGTAGTTGATGAAACGCGGCGCGTCGGTCAGGTAGTGGGGCTTGCCATCACGGTGACAAATGCGGGCAAAGATACCCAGCACCTTGAGGTGTCGCTGCACGCCCATCAATCGAGACTGATCGAGGAAGGTTGAAAAGTTGTCCGGTACGCCAACACCAGCGTCCCATGCCCGCTGCCAGTATCGCTCCAGCCAGGCCTCACGGCGCACAGGCGGCAGATTGAAGAACGCATCGGCAAACAGCGAAGTGACGTCATAACTGACCGGGCCGTACAAGGCGTCCTGGAAATCCAGCACCCCGGGATCACCCGAACCACTCATCAGGTTGCGGGGCATGTAGTCCCGATGCACGAAAACACGGTTTTCCGCCAGGATGCTGTCGAGCAGCAATCGGCACAACGACACCCAATCCTCAAACTCACCGGCAGTCAGATCGCGGCCTTTTACCCGAGTCACAAACCAGTCGGGGAACAGCTGCAGCTCCCGCCGAAGTACCGCCTCATCATATTCGGGTAACACCCCGGGCCGGCTGCTGAGCTGCCAGCGAACCAAGGTGTTCACGGCGGTATCGAACATGCGCTCCAGCTCTTCTTCCTCCACACCTGCCTGAATCGTCTGCAGGTAGGTGCTGGCCCCCATGTCTTCAAGCAGTAACAGACCCTGATCGAGATCGCTGGCGAAGATTTGCGGTGTGCGCACGCCTGCGTCGTCCAGCAAGCCAGCGATCCGTACAAAGGGTCGAGAATCTTCCTGGTCCGGCGGCGCATCCATGACGATCAGGCTGTGGGCGCCGTCCGTCCAGCGGAAATACCGACGAAAACTGGCATCCGCGCTGGCTGGCTCGAGCCGACCTTCACCCACCTCGCCCCACCCCTGCGCCTGATACGCCTGGCCCAATACCGAAGGCAACCAGGCCTTGAGTAACACCCATCTTGAATCCATCATTCCATCCTGTACCGACCGACGCTGGCTCTGGCGTCACACAATGCTTTATTATCCCTTATCTTGCTGGATACACGCAGCATGCATATTGCATTCACCACGCACAAGCCGTCGCGCGCAACAACCGACTGGAAGCCCGGATAACTACAATATGGCCAACCGAACTCCTCCGTTTCGTCCCGCTTTCCCCCTGCTGCTGGTCAGCGGTCTGCTGATAACTCAGCCCCTGACCAGTCTGGCCAATACACAGGTCGATTGTCGCCCCAGTGCCGATGGCACCGGCTGGAGCTGCGAGCCCACAGCCGCGCCAGCCAACCTGCCGCCGCGACCAGTCAGGCCCACCGTAGCAGACCCCGCACCCGAGCCCACACAGGACCGCCGTGAAGCAGTCGTGCAAACGGCCCCTGCAAGGCCGGCACGCTCGGCGTCCCTGCCCGCCGCCGAGATGGACTGGGTCCCCCGCGACCAGCTCAACGACGAGCAGCGTGCCCAGATTGCCTCCTACTGCGGTGGAGCCTACGTGGAGCCGCCCCGGGAAGGGCGTGATGATGCCACTCCGTTCGACCAGTTGCCGATCTACGCCAGCGCTGACTCCAGTCGCTTTGAACAGGGCACCCAGACCGGCACGCTGGAGGGCGACGTTCTGCTGAGCCAGGGTCGCCTGCAGGCGCAGTCCAATCTCGCCAGCTTTGACCAGCCGAACAACCAGATCCTGCTAGACGGCAACGTGCGCTTGCGCGATCAGGGCGTTCTGGTCACCGGTGACAAGGCAAGCATGCAGATTGATAGCGGTGAAGCACGCATCGACCAGGTAAACTATGTAGTCCACGACGCGCGTGCCCGGGGCACTGCAGCCAAGCTGATGCGCCGCGATGATGCCGTGATCGTGCTGACCGAAGGCACCTATACCACCTGTGAGCCGGGGGAAAATACCTGGGCTTTGCACAGCGATGACATCGAGCTGGATCGGGAAAAAGGCTGGGGTGAAGCAAGGCACGTGACCCTGCGGGTCAAGGATGTGCCGGTATTCTATACGCCATATCTGTATTTCCCACTGGATGACCGCCGCCAGACCGGTTTGCTGGCGCCCAGCATGAGCAACTCCACGGACAACGGCACCGAACTGGTCACGCCCTATTATTTCAACCTAGCGCCCAACTATGACGCGACCCTCTACCCGCGGCTGATGTCCCGTCGCGGACTGCAAATGGAAGGCGACTTCCGCTACATGCGTCCGGACGAGCTAACGGTGCTCAGCGCCAGCTTTCTGGATGACCGCGAGTACGACGAGAACCGCTGGCTCTACGGCGTCAACCATGAGGGCGGTTTGGCCAGCAGAATCGTGACCGAGGTCGACTACACCAACATCAGCGATCCGTTTTACTTCCAGGATCTGAACAGCTCCCTGGACACCCGCAGTGGCACCTTCGTCAATCAGAGAGCGGCTGTCACCTACCGCGGCGACAGCTGGAGCCTGCGTGGCACCCTGCACGCCTACGAGCTGGCCACCATTGCCTCACTCACGCCTTACCAGCGGCTCCCGCAGTTGCGCCTGAATGGCAGTAACTATCTTGCCGGCTCCGGCTTCAAGCTCGATTACCGCGCAGAGTACAGCTACTTCGACCGGGATCTGGAGAACGGCACCATTACCGGTGAGGACGGCATTACCTTTGCCGAGCCGGATGAAAACCTGGTTGGCCTGCAACGTGCGACGGGGCATCGTGTCAGCGTCAGCCCGGCCATCAGCTACCCGTGGCGCAACAGCTGGGCTTTTGTAACCCCTGGCGCGCGTGTGCAGTCAGTGTATTACGACCTGGAATTTGATGATCGAGCCGCTGACCCGTTCGATTACGACGGCGCTGATACCAACCCTTCCAGCACCATTCCGGTAGCCAGTCTGGACGCGGGCCTGTACTTCGACCGCGACACCAGCTGGTTCGGCAATAGCCTGCGTCAAACCCTGGAACCCCGGGCGTTCTACCTTTATGCCCCCTACAAGGACCAGAGCGATCAGCCGCTGTTTGATACCAACGCGAATACCTTCAGCTATAATTCGCTGTTCCGCGATGACCGCTTCAGCGGCAATGACCGTACCGGTGATGCCAACCAGCTGGCCCTCGGCGTGACCAGCCGAGCCCTGGAAACAAATGGTCTGGAACGTGCCCGTGCCAGCCTGGGCCAGGTCTTTTATTTCGAGGACCGTCGTGTTCAACTACTCGACAATCAGGGCACCTCGGCAGAGGACGAAACAGAGTCGTCATCAGCTTATGCCGCCGAAGCCATGTACCGGATCAACCAGGCATGGCGCGTGCGCGGCAACGTTTTATGGGACCCGGACAACAGCAGGAACGGCGCAGGCAGTCTGATCGCGAACTATCAGCCCGGCAACGGAAAGGTATTCAACGCAGGCTACCGTTACCGCAATCGAATCAATACTTTTGACTCTCTTACCGGTAACTTCCTGAGCGACCTGGATCAACGGATCGATCAATCCGACCTGTCGTTCATGTGGCCGCTGAACCCACAATGGAGCGTGATCGGACGTTGGCAGCATGATTTTGCCGGCGACAGAACCCTGGAAGCTTTTGGTGGTCTTGAATACGACAGCTGCTGTTGGAAGCTGCGATTCATCAATCGCTACTGGCTCGACTACAACGAACGCGAGTCCGTTGCCAATGACACAGGCAATACCGGCATATTCCTGCAGATTGTGCTCAAGGGCCTCGGCAGCGTCACAGGCAACCGTGTTGAAAGTCTTCTCGATGAAGGCATACCTGGTTACAGAGAGCGTGAAAACAATGGTTTCTAAGTTACAAACAGCATTCCTCGGCCTGTGCGCCAGCTTTTTACTGAGCAGTGCAGTGCAGGCTCAGGTTGTTCCACTCGACCGCGTAGCCGCCATTGTCGATAACGACGTGGTGATGGCCAGCCAGGTGACTGAACGCATGGCCGCCGTTCGCGACCAGCTGCAGCAGGGTGGCGTCCAGATGCCTCCAGAGGACGTCCTTCGCGAGCAGGTTATCGACCGGCTAGTGCTCGAAAGCATTCAACTGCAAATGGGTGAGCGGGCCGGCATTCGTATTGACGATGCCAGCCTCAACCAGACCATGCAGCAATTGGCCGCGCGAAATGGCGTTACCATCGAGGAGTTTCGTGCTGCCCTCGAGCGTGACGGCATCAGCTACGAACAGGCCCGCGAGCAGATCCGCCGTGAAATGATCATCAACCGCGTACGTCAACGTCGGGTGGCCGAGCGCATTCAGGTGAGCGAGCAGGAGATACGCAATTTTCTCAACTCCGAAGCCGGCCGGATGCAGACTGCCCCCGAGTATCGTCTAGCGATGATCGTACTGCCGGTACCCGAGGGTGCCAGCCAGGACGAAGTGCAGAGCATTGGCGAAACGGCTGCAGAGATATATCAGGAGCTGCGCGAAGGTGCTGATTTCAGCTCCCTGGCAGTCAGCCGCTCCACTGACGATACCGCTTTAGAAGGTGGTGAGCTTGGCTGGCGCAAGACGAGTGAAATACCCGGCCCATTCGCCAGTGCGATAGCCCCGCTGGACCCCGGCGAAGTGACCGAGCCACTGCGCTCACCAGTGGGCTTCCACATTCTGCAGGTCCAGGACAAGCGCGGCGCAAGCGAGCAACTGGTCGAGGAATATAGCGTTCGCCACATATTGGTCAAACCAAGCGAAATCCGCAGCCCCGAAGAAACCGCAAAATTGTCGCAGCGCCTGTACGAGCGCATCCAGGCGGGCGAATCCTTTGCCAAACTGGCTCGCGGCTTCTCCGAGGATCCAGGCTCAGCCCTTAACGGCGGCTCGCTGGACTGGGTAATGCCCGAAACAATGGTGACCGAATTCCGCGAAGTCATGACCTCTATCGAAGAGGGTCAGGTTTCTCGCCCCTTCGAATCCCAGTTTGGCTGGCATATCCTGCAGGTCGAGGGTAAGCGCAGCGTCGATATGACTGACGATATGCGCAAGCAGCAGGCAGCCAATCTGTTGCAGGAACGAAAGTATGACTCGGAGTTGCAGACCTGGTTGATGGAAATTCGCGACGAAGCCTATGTCGAGATCCTCATCTAGTGACCTGCAAAGCCATAGCATTGACGCCTGGCGAACCCGCGGGCATCGGCCCCGATCTGTGTCTGATGCTAGCCATGCAGGCTTGCCCCCATGAGCGCGTGGTGATTGCCGACCCTGGCCTGCTGGCTGAGCGCGCGCGCATGCTGGGCCTGAACGTCCAGTTCAAGCCCTTTGATCCAGATGCCCTGCCCCAGCCACAGGCTGCAGGTCAACTGAGTGTGCTGCCGGTAAAAATGCCCGAGACCTGTCAGCCCGGCGTCCTCAACCCGGCCAATGCTACCTATGTACTGAGCACGCTGGAGCTCGCAGGCCGCGGCTGTCTGGACGGTCAGTTTGCCGCAGTAGTCACCGCGCCGGTGCATAAGGGTGTAATCAATGACGCCGGCGTGGTGTTTTCTGGCCATACCGAGTTTTTTGCCGCTCAGACAGGTAGCACACAGGTGGTGATGATGCTCGCCTGCCCCGGCCTTCGAGTCGCATTGGCTACAACTCACCTGCCGTTGCGGGAGGTGGCTGACGCCATTGATCAGTCTTTGCTCGAGCGTGTTCTGCACATCCTCCACGCCGACCTGAAAAACAAATTCGGTATCGCGGAACCGCGCATACTGGTTTGTGGTCTGAACCCCCACGCGGGCGAAGGCGGCCATATGGGCCGCGAAGAAATTGATACCCTCATTCCCGTTCTGGAGCGTTTACGCGCCCAGGGCATGCATCTGGAAGGCCCCTTGCCAGCAGACACTTTATTTACGCCCAAGCACCTGGAGCGTGCCGATGCGGTACTCGCCATGTACCACGACCAGGGCCTGCCTGTGCTCAAGCATATGGGCTTTGGCAACGCGGTGAACATCACTCTGGGCATGCCGATCATCCGCACCTCGGTCGACCACGGCACCGCACTCGATCTCGCCGGCAGCGGCAAAGCCAATCCAGGCAGCCTTCGGGTTGCCCTGGACACGGCGATCACGATGATCGAAGCAAGGGAGGCCGCATGAGCGATTTTGCACCACACCGGGCTCGCAAACGCTTCGGTCAGAACTTTCTACACGATCCAGGCGTCATCAATAATATCCTGCGCGCCGTGGCGCCCCGGGAGGGGCAACACCTTGTGGAAATCGGCCCTGGTCAGGGCGCGATTACCGAAGGGTTGCTTGAAAGTGGCGCCCGGCTTGATGTGGTAGAGCTCGATCACGACCTGCACCCTTTACTGCTTGCCCGCTTTGGCGCCAACACACGCTTTGAGCTGCACAAGGGCGATGCCCTCAAGTTCGATTTCAGCCAGTTGGCGCCAGCCGGGGAAAAGCTCCGCGTGGTCGGCAACCTGCCCTACAACATATCTACCCCGCTGATGTTTCACCTTCTCAAGCAGTCCGACTGCATAGGCGACATGCACTTCATGCTGCAAAAAGAGGTGGTTCAACGCCTTGCCGCTGGTGCGGGCATGAATCATTACGGACGCTTGGGGATCATGGTGCAGTACCACTGCCAGGTTGAGCATCTTTTCGACGTCGGTCCCGGTGCTTTCAAGCCAGCACCCAAGGTCGATTCGGCAATCGTGCGCCTCACCCCTCATGCACAGTTACCACACCCTGCCGAGGATCCGGCCATGCTGGAACTGGTAGTGAGAGAGGCTTTCAATCAGCGCCGCAAGACGCTGCGCAACACGCTCAAGCCCCTGCTGAGCGAAGCAGACATCATTGCCGAAGATCTGGACCCCACCCTGCGACCCGAGCAGGTTGACCTGGCAGGCTTTGTTCGCCTGGCCAACCGTCTGGCGCGGCAAGCCACAGAGGATGCCCAGGCATGAGCGGCTCACCTGTCTACGACATCAGCATTAGCGTCGACACCCGGTATCTTAGCGAACAGTCCGATCCACACGCCAGCCGGTATGCTTTTGCTTACACTATCCACATCCGCAACAGTGGCAATGTACCGGCACAATTGCTGGACCGGCACTGGAAGATCATCGATGGCAACGGCAAGGTCCAGGAGGTCAAAGGACCCGGCGTCATCGGCGAGCAACCGTTGATTGAACCATCTGCCACCTACACTTACACAAGTGGTTGCCTGCTGGAGACACCGGTCGGCTCGATGGAGGGCAGCTACGGCATGCGCGCCACAGATGGCCACAGCTTCCAGGCACCCATTGCGCTATTCAGGCTGGCCAAACCCAACGCCCTTAACTGAAGCCCATTGGCGCACCATACAGGCCCATTGCATGACAACCTACGCTGTCGGCGACCTCCAGGGTTGCCTCGGACCCTTGAAGACCCTGCTGGAAAGAGTCGACTTCAATCCGTCACGCGACACCCTGTGGTCAGTCGGCGACCTGGTCAATCGCGGCCCGGATTCTCTTGGCACTCTGAGGTTTCTTGATAGTCTGGGCGGCGCTTGCATTGCGGTGCTGGGCAATCACGACCTGCATCTGCTGGCAACGGCCCACGACGCCACCCGATTGCGCAATTCAGACACCCTGCTCTCCATCCTGAAAGCAGATGACCGCGTTCAGTTGCTGGATAATTTGCGCCAGCGCCCGCTGGCTCACTTCGATGCCACGCGCGGATTTTTTATGGCTCACGCCGGGATTCCGCCCATATGGACGGTCGCTCAGGCTATGGTCCATGCTGCAGAAGTAGAGGCGGTGTTACGCTCCAAATCCGACTCCAGCGAGTTCCTGAAGCACATGTACGGCAACCAGCCGGACTGCTGGTCGGCCGCCCTGACCGGCATAGAGCGCCTGCGAAGCATTACCAATTACCTGACGCGCATGCGCTTCTGCAAGGCCGACGGCACCCTAGATCTGAAAACCAAGGAAGGCCAGGACACGGCCCCCAATGGCTTTGCTCCCTGGTTCAGTTACCCCCGCAAGGACCCGGATATTCAGGTCGTTTTCGGGCACTGGGCTGCATTGGAGGCCAAGAGCGGTATCCCGGGCATACATGCCCTGGACAGCGGCTGCGTATGGGGCAACTGCATGACCTTGATGAACCTGGACACCGGCGAGCGCCACCAGAGCGATTGTGGAGATTGAACAATGAGTGAATTTGAGCGCATCGGACCGCAACCGGCCAGACAATTGATCGGCCAGGGTGCCGCCGTGGTTGATATCCGTGATCCGCAGAGTTTTGCTGCTGGCCATATTGGCGGCGCCAAACACCTGGACAACAATTCCCTGCCCGCTTTTGTGGCAGCTGCAGACCGAGAACAACCGCTCATCGTCTGTTGCTATCACGGCAATTCCAGCCAATCGGCGGCGGCCTATTTTGCTGACCTCGGCTTTGCCCGTGTGTTCAGCCTTGACGGCGGTTATGAACTCTGGAGCCATCAGTTCCCGGATAATATTTCCCGACCAGATCCCGAGGCCTGATGTTTGGCGGGTATTACAATTTTTTCCAATTTATCGATGTCAGCTACGAGCAAACCAACTATTCTGTGATCAAGGCAATCATTAATTGAAAGCCGGTCTGCCGGCTTCCGCCAAAACGGGAGCCTGCCGGGTCACTTCTGGCAACTACCTCGCCAGCTAGCCGATTCGACAGACTCCCCGACCATGCCTGTTGCGTTGGTGCTGGGGGGATTCATGCTTCATTTTATACCGTCGCCCTCTACCGGCCGTCAGGCTGGCTACCTCCCGGAAGCCACAGACCTCATTCCAGCTCTAGCGAGGTCGAGTCATGAGCATATTCAGCCATTTCCAGAACCGCTTTGAAACCACCCGGCAGGAAGAATTCAGCCTGCAGGAGTATCTCGACCTGTGCAAGGCAGACCCCTTGACCTATGCCACGGCGTCGGAGCGTCTACTCAAGGCGATCGGCGAGCCGGAGCTGATCGACACCTCGCTGGATCCACGCCTGTCGCGGATTTTTTCCAACAAGATCATCAAACGCTATCCTGCCTTTGCCGATTTCCACGGGATGGAGGATGCGATCGAGCATATCGTCTCCTTCTTCCGTCATGCAGCCCAGGGCCTGGAAGAGCGCAAACAGATTCTTTACTTGCTGGGCCCGGTTGGTGGCGGCAAATCCTCGCTCGCCGAAAAGCTCAAGGCACTGATGCAGCAGGTGCCGTTCTATGCCATCAAGGGCTCGCCGGTCTTCGAGTCGCCGCTTGGTCTGTTCAGCCCCGAGGAGGACGGCGCCATTCTGGAGGAGGACTACGGCATTCCACGCCGCTACGTGAACAGCATCATGTCGCCCTGGGCGGTCAAGCGGCTGCACGAGTTCAACGGTGACATCAGCCAGTTCCGCGTGGTCAAACTGTACCCCTCGATCCTGCAGCAGGTTGCGATCGCCAAGACCGAGCCGGGTGACGAGAACAACCAGGATATATCCGCACTGGTGGGCAAGGTGGATATCCGCAAGCTTGAGGAGTTCCCGCAGAACGACCCCGACGCCTACAGCTACTCAGGCGCACTTTGCCGGGCCAACCAGGGCCTGATGGAATTCGTGGAGATGTTCAAGGCTCCGATCAAGGTACTGCATCCGCTGCTGACCGCCACCCAGGAGGGTAACTACAACAGCACAGAGGGGCTGGGTGCGATCCCGTTCAACGGCGTGATCCTCGCCCACTCCAACGAGTCCGAGTGGCACACCTTCCGCAACAACAAGAACAACGAGGCCTTCATCGACCGGATCTACATCGTCAAGGTGCCCTACTGCCTGCGCGTCAGTGACGAAATCCAGATCTACCAGAAACTGCTGACCACGAGCTCGCTGGCCCACGCCCACTGTGCGCCGGACACGTTGAAGATGCTGGCCCAGTTCACCGTACTGTCGCGCCTCAAGGAGCCGGAAAACTCCAACGTCTATTCCAAAATGCGGGTGTATGACGGCGAGAACCTCAAGGATACCGATCCCAAGGCCAAGTCGATCCAGGAATACCGTGACAACGCCGGTGTGGACGAAGGCATGAACGGCCTGTCGACACGTTTTGCGTTCAAGATTCTGTCCCGCGTATTCAACTACGACAATACCGAGGTCGCAGCCAACCCGGTGCACCTGCTCTATGTTCTGGAGCAGCAGATCGAACAGGAGCAGTTTACCAACGAGGTGAGCGAACGATATCTGCGCTTCATCAAGGAATACCTGGCGCCACGCTACGTAGACTTCATCGGCAAGGAAATCCAGACCGCCTATCTGGAGTCCTACAGCGAATACGGACAGAACATCTTCGATCGTTACGTGATGTATGCCGATTTCTGGATCCAGGATCAGGAGTACCGCGACCCCGATACCGGCGAGATTCTCAATCGTATGGCACTCAACGAGGAGCTGGAAAAAATCGAAAAGCCCGCGGGTATCAGCAATCCGAAGGACTTCCGTAACGAGATAGTCAACTTCATGCTCCGCGCCCGAGCCCAGAACAACGGACGCAACCCCTCGTGGCTGTCCTACGAGAAGCTGCGCATGGTGATCGAGAAGAAGATGTTCTCCAACACCGAAGACCTGCTACCGGTCATCAGCTTCAACGCCAAGGCCTCCAAGGAAGACCAGAAGAAACACGGCGATTTCGTCAGCCGCATGATCGAGCGCGGCTATACCGAGAAACAGGTACGTCTGCTGTCGGAATGGTATCTGCGGGTGCGCAAAGCCCAGTAAAAAGCGAGCGGCAAGCTTCAAGCCGCAAGCTTCAAGCGAAAAGATGCCTCGGAGGCGCAGGCAGACATCAGTGTCAGAATTCAGCAAGGCCAGCTTCAAGCTTGCAGCTTGCGGCTTGCAGCTTGAACTGGAGGGCCCATGAGCTATGTGATTGACCGACGCCTGAACGGCAAAAACAAGAGCACGGTGAACCGTCAGCGGTTCCTGCGCCGTTACAAGACCCATATCAAGAAAGCGGTCGAGGAAGCGGTCGGGCGACGGTCGATCACCGATCTTGAGCATGGCGAGCAGATCAGCATCCCCGGCCGCGATATCGACGAGCCGATCTTTCACCATGGCCGCGGTGGACGCAATACCGGAGTGCATCCCGGCAACCGTGAGTTCAGCATGGGAGATCGCATCCCCCGCCCGGAAGGTGGAGGGGGCGGAGGGGGCGGCAGCCAAGCCGGCGATAATGGCGAAGGCATGGACGAGTTTGTCTTCCAGATTACCCAGGAAGAGTTTCTCGACTTCATGTTCGAGGACCTGGCACTGCCGAACCTGGTCAAGCGACATCTGGTCGGCACCGATACCTTCAAGCCCGTGCGTGCCGGCATCAGCAGCCAGGGCAACCCTTCGCGGATAAATATAGTGCGCTCCATGCGCTCGGCCCATGCCCGGCGTATCGCCCTCAGTGGCGGCAGCCGATCGCGACTGCGCGAGGCAACACTGGAACTAGAACAACTCAAACTGGAGCAGCCTGACAATTTCACCGACATACGCCTGCTCGAAGAGGAAATCGGACAGCTGCGCCAGCGTATCGATCGCATCCCGTTTCTGGACACTTTCGATCTGCGCTACAACCTGATCTCCCAGCAACCCAGCCCTAGCTCCAAGGCCGTGATGTTCTGTCTGATGGACGTCTCAGGCTCAATGACCCAGGCCACCAAAGACCTGGCCAAACGTTTTTATATTCTTTTGTACATGTTCCTGCAGCGCAATTACGAGCGTATCGAGGTCGTCTTCATCCGCCATCACACAAGCGCCAAGGAGGTCGACGAGGAGGAATTTTTCTACTCCCGGGAAACCGGTGGCACCATCGTTTCCAGTGCGCTGCGGCTGATGCAGGAAATCGTCGAGCAGCGCTACTCCCCCAATGAATGGAACATATATTGCGCCCAGGCCTCCGATGGCGATAACTGGAACGACGACTCGCCGATCTGCCGCGAGCTACTGATCCGCAAGATCATGCCGGCCATGCAGTATTACTGTTATGTTGAAATCACCCCGCGCGAGCACCAGGCACTCTGGTACGAGTACGAGCAGGTCGCCGCACACTTCCCTGACGGCTTTGCCCAGCAGCAGATCGTGGACACCAACGATATCTATCCGGTATTCCGCAAACTTTTCCAGAAAAGGATGGCCACATGACCCGGCAATTCATTTCCACGGGCTCGGAATGGACGTTCGACCTGATCCGCGAATACGACCGGGAGATCGGCCGTATCGCCCGCGACGTGTATGGGCTGGATACCTACCCGAATCAGATCGAGGTCATCACCGCCGAGCAGATGATGGACGCCTATGCCTCAGTCGGGATGCCTCTGGGCTATCACCACTGGTCCTATGGCAAGCATTTTCTGCACACCGAAAAAAATTACAAGCGCGGCCAGATGGGCCTGGCCTACGAGATTGTGATCAACTCAGACCCCTGCATTGCCTACCTGATGGAAGAGAACAGCATGCCCATGCAGGCGCTGGTCATCGCCCACGCCTGTTATGGCCACAACTCCTTCTTCAAGGGCAACTACCTGTTCCGCAGCTGGACTGATGCCAGCGCGATCATCGACTACCTGGTCTTTGCCCGGCACTACATCAATGAATGCGAGGAGCGTCATGGCATCGATGCAGTAGAAGATATCCTCGACTCCTGCCATGCCTTGATGAACTACGGGGTCGATCGCTACAAGCGGCCCTATCCGATCTCCGCGGAAGAAGAGCGTCAACGCCAGCAGGAACGCGAAGAGCACCTGCAGCGCCAGGTCAACGATCTGTGGCGCACCATACCTGTGTCCGCCGAAGCCCAGCAGCGTCAACATGAAGAACCACGCTACCCGAGCGAACCTCAGGAAAATCTACTCTATTTTATTGAAAAGAATGCACCACTGCTGGAGCCATGGCAGCGCGAGATTGTGCGTATCGTGCGCAAGGTGGCGCAGTACTTCTACCCGCAGCGTCAGACCCAGGTGATGAACGAGGGCTGGGCAACTTTCTGGCATTACACCCTGCTCAACCATCTGTATGACGAGGGCAAGGTAAACGAAGGCTTCATTATGGAGTTTCTACAATCGCACACCAGTGTGATCTATCAGCCTCCATTCGATAGCCAGTGGTACAGCGGTATTAACCCCTATGCGCTGGGTTTCGCGATGATGACCGACATCCGCCGCATTTGCGAAAATCCCACCGAGGAGGATCGACGCTGGTTTCCTGACATAGCGGGCAGTGACTGGCTGGAGACCCTCAAGTTCGCCATGCGTACCTTCAAGGACGAGAGCTTTATTCTGCAGTTTCTGTCGCCCAAAGTGATCCGTGATATGAAACTGTTCGCGATCACCGATGACGAAATAGACGATCATCTGGAAGTAGCTGCAATTCATGACGACAGCGGCTATCGCGCTGTGCGCCAGCATCTGGCCGCACAGTACAACCTGGGCAACCGTGAACCCAACATCCAGGTATGGTCGGTCGACCGGCGCGGTGATCGTTCTTTGACCCTTCACCACCAGCGACATGACGGCAAACCCCTGGGTGAAAGCACCAGCAAGATGCTGCGCCATCTGCACCGGTTATGGGGCTTCGATATACATCTGCAGAGTCTTGAGGGCGATGACGTAGTGTATGAACTGCACATACCACCGCGCGCCGACAGCATGGGCGACCGGCTGCCGCGCTTCGACCTCAACATCCCGCCGATCTAGGGGAAGCCGCAAGCGGCAAGCTTCAAGCTTCAAGCTTCAAGCTTCAAACCAAACCAAACCAAACCAAATCAAACCAAACCAAACCAAACCAATCCAATCCAATCCAATCCAAGCCAAGCCAAAGCCAAAGCCTCCCCCTGTTGAGCCGGTCACATAGGTAACACCACAAACCGGCCACATAGGTAACACCTATGTTGGCCGTATTACTCGTCCCCGGCGT
>NZ_BMFF01000006.1:0-192287 GCF_014637955.1 Halopseudomonas salina
AGCTTGCAGCTTGCAGCTTGCAGCTTGCAGCTTGCAGCTTGCAGCTTGCAGCTTGCAGCTTGCAGCTTGCAGCTTGCAGCTTCCCTTTATGCTTTAGAGGCTTAAGTAATAAGTAAAACCGTATAACCAGCAAGTTGTTATAAATCGATCGGTTCGATACCCTGTGCAGCCTGTTCGGGAAGCCGACTGGTGCTTCCCCAAGTCCTTGGAGGATTTATGGCTGATAAATCGATACGTACTCGCGTCAGCGCGATCGCTGGTGCTTTATTGCTGGGAGCCAGTGCGGCTTTATCTCCGGTTCATGCTGCTGACCAGAAACTGCTCAACTCTTCCTACGACATTGCCAGAGAACTGTTCTCTGCCTACAACCAGCAGTTTTCCGAGTACTGGCAAGAGAAAACGGGCAATACGTTGGAAATCAGTCAATCCCATGGCGGTTCGTCGAAACAAGCGCAGGCCATAATTCAAGGCCTGCGGGCGGATGTGGTGACCTATAACCAGGTGACTGATGTCGACATTCTGCATACCCGTGGCAATCTGATACCCGAAGATTGGCGTCAGCGGCTACCTAATGCCAGCTCGCCTTACTATTCAACAATGGCCTTTCTGGTGCGCGAAGGAAATCCGAAAAACATTCGTAACTGGGATGATCTTGCTCGGGATGATGTCAGCTCCGTGTTGCCGAATCCCAAGACCTCCGGTAATGGTCGTTATACCTATCTTGCCGCTTTGGGCTATGCCCAGAAAGCCTTTGATGGTGATGAAGCGAAGATAGACCAGTTCCTGAAAACCATGTTGGGCAATGTAGCGGTATATGACACCGGCGGACGCGGTGCCACAACGACCTTTATCGAACGGGGAATCGGCGATGTGCTGCTTACTTTCGAGTCTGAAGTGAACAACATCGTCGCGCAAAATCCAGAGGCCGGTTATCAGGTTGTTGTACCAAAAATCAGTTTCCTTGCGGAGTTTCCTGTTACCTGGATCGACCGTAATGTTGAGCGTAACGAAACCGAAGCCTTGGCTAAAAACTATCTCGAGTATCTGTATTCCGAGGAAGCACAGCGCCTGATCGCTGGTTTCAATTACCGGGTTCACAACGAAAAGGTACAGACCGAATTTGCTGACCGTTTCCCGGATCTTGAACTGCTACCCATCGAAGAAATTGCCGGTAATTGGGAAACAGCCATGCGTGTTCATTTTGCGCCTGGCGGCAAACTGGACCAATTGCAGAGACGTTGATGCATAAAGTCCATGAATAAAGTCTCAGCACAAGTCTTGCCTGCCAGCGCTGGTAAGGCAAAGAGAGTGTTGCCCGGGTTCTCGTTGAGCCTGGGCGTTTCGCTCTTATTCATCAGTCTGGTTCTGTTGCTCCCTGTCACCGGACTCATCGTTCAGACGTCCGGTATGACCTTGGCAGAATACTGGGCGGTTATCACCGACGAACGGGTTGTTGCATCCTATAAGGTAACGCTGTGGGCTGCTGGAATTGCATCACTCATCAACGGGGTGGTGGGGCTTTTGATGGCTTGGGTACTGGTACGCTATGAGTTCTGGGGCAAGCGTTTTGTCGATGCTCTGATGGACTTGCCCTTTGCACTGCCAACGGCGGTAGCAGGCATTACGCTCGCAGCACTTTTCGCTGAAAACGGCTGGTACGGCCAATATCTCGCCCGGCTCGGAATCGAGGTCGCCTACACCCCACTGGGTATTGTTGTTGCTATGTCTTTCACCAGTCTTCCCTTTGTGGTTCGCACGGTTCAACCGGTGCTGGAGGATCTAGCGCCGGAGGACGAAGAGGCGGCTATGAGTATGGGAGCTTCAGATCTTACGGTGTTCCGCCGCATACTGTTTCCGGCGCTCTGGCCAGCGCTGATGACGGGCGTTGCGTTGTCATTTACACGTAGTCTCGGCGAGTTCGGAGCAGTTATATTCATAGCCGGTAATACACCCTATGTAAGCGAAATCACCAGCCTGATGATTTTTGTCAGACTGCAGGAATTCGATTACGCGGCCGCCAGCGCCATTGCGTCCGTGGTGTTGATGGCTTCTCTCGTCCTTCTTCTGGGTATCAATCTGTGGCAGGCGCGTTATCTCAAACGTCTGCATGGGCGGTGAGACCATGAGCAAACATCGAAACTCGAGCCTCAGGGTCGGCGAGCGCCCATGGACCAAATGGACACTCATTGGCATCGCTTTGACTCTTACGCTGCTGATTCTGGTTATCCCGCTGGTGTTGATCTTTGCCCAGGCCCTGTCAGGGGGCGTGCAGACGGCTTGGGATAACCTGACTGATGCCTATACGCTGCATGCAATTGGGCTCACATTGTTCGTAGCTGCGTTAACAGTGCCGATCAACCTGGTGTTCGGGGTCTTTCTTGCCTGGCTGGTCACGCGGTTCGAGTTCCCGGGGCGCAAGGCGCTGATCACGCTGATCGATATCCCGTTCGCCGTCTCGCCAGTGGTTGCTGGCCTGTTGTATCTGCTCCTGTACGGATCCAACGGTTGGTTAGGTAGTTGGCTGGCCGATTACGATGTCCAATTGATGTTCGCCTGGCCAGGAATTGTCATGGTCACCGTGTTTGTTACCTGTCCATTTGTTGCACGGGAACTCATCCCGTTAATGCAGCAACAGGGCAGTGAGGAAGAAGAGGCAGGTGTGATCCTCGGTGCCAGTGGCTGGCAGCTTTTCCGCCGCGTGACCCTGCCAAATATCCGCTGGGCCCTGATATACGGCGTCGTGCTTACCAATGCCCGAGCTGTTGGTGAGTTTGGCGCGGTGTCGGTAGTAGCGGGAAATATCCGCGGTCAAACCAATACCTTGCCATTGCACGTGGAGCTGCTCTACCAGGACTACAACGTAGTAGGTGCTTTTGTTGCTGCATCGCTGCTGGCAGGCATCGCTCTTCTCACGCTGTTGATCAAAAGTGTCGTCGAGTGGCGCCAGAGCCGGCAACCTGAACCTGAAAACCATCAGTCGGAAATCCTTGGATGAGTATTACTGTAGAGCGCATCAATAAATATTTCGGGTCCTTTCAAGCGCTCAAGGACATTTCCCTGGACATCCCTGATGGCAAGTTGATTGGTTTGCTGGGTCCTTCGGGGTCAGGCAAGACAACACTGCTGCGCGTAATAGCGGGTCTGGAAAATGCCGAGAGTGGGCGGGTGCTTTTCCATGGCGAGGATGTCACTCCCTTGCACGTACGCGAGCGCCGTGTTGGCTTTGTATTTCAGCATTACGCACTTTTTCGGCACATGACAGTAGCGCAGAACATCGCCTTCGGCCTTGAAGTCATGCCGCGCAAGGATCGCCCCTCTGCCCCCGAGATACGTAGGCGTGTTGCGGATCTGTTGGAAATGGTTCAGCTGGCTCATCTGGCCGAGCGCTTTCCTGCTCAACTGTCTGGTGGGCAGAAACAAAGAATCGCCCTGGCCCGTGCACTGGCAATGAAGCCGCAGATACTCTTGCTTGATGAGCCATTCGGCGCGCTTGATGCCAAGGTGCGCAAAGATTTGCGTCGCTGGTTACGCGCTCTGCATGACGAATTGCACTTCACCAGCGTGTTCGTTACCCACGACCAGGAAGAGGCGCTTGAGCTCTCCGATCAGGTAGTGGTCATGAGTGCTGGCAAGATCGAGCAGGTTGACGAACCCCGTGCCCTCTATGCGCAGCCAGAAAGCCGTTTTGTGTTTGATTTTCTGGGGCACGTCAACGTGTTCTCCGGGGACCTGCAGGGTCGCCGTCTGCAGCAATCGGAGGGCTGGATTGAATTGCCCGAGGATACCGATGGGGAAGCTGTACAGTTATATATTCGTCCCCACGAACTTCGACTACAGGATGAGCCCGCAGCTCATGCCCACTTACCCCTGCGGATTGACTCCATCAGTCTGATCGGAGCTGAAGTTCGCCTGGAGCTTACGCCCTGCGGTTGGCAGAGTGAAGAGCCCTGGGAGGTTGGTATCAGTCACGCCGAGTTCAATCGCTGGCAGCCCCAGCGAGGTGACCGGTGCTATGCTGTCCCGGACGTGGGTCATCTGTTCAATTGCGAGGGTAAACCGCCCCGCACGCTGAGCTGGGTTGGTCGCTGAGCTTTCTCGGCGGTGCCTGCACCGCTCGCTGGGAGAGTCAATGAATCCGTATGAGCGCTATGTACTGCCGAAGATGATCGACATTGCCTGTGGCATGGGTGATGTGATGAAAGCCCGATCCAGAGTGGTGCCCCAAGCGACAGGTGAGGTCCTGGAAATTGGCATTGGTACTGGCCTGAATCTGCAGTTCTACAATCCCGAAAAAGTAACCTCTATTATCGGCGTTGACCCCGCTGCACAGATGCAGACGCTTGCTCGTAAGCGCGCTGCATCAATCGGCATTCCTGTTGATATGGTGGCGGTGGATGTGCAAGGCATTCACGCTGAAACTGATCGCTTCGATACGATCGTGATGACCTTTACCCTGTGCAGTATTGCCGACCCGATACCCGCCATGAAAGAAATGCACCGCGTTCTCAAACCCGGTGGGCGGTTGCTGTTTTGTGAGCATGGGCTTGCACCCGATGCCTCAGTAGAGCGCTGGCAGCACCGGCTGACGCCGCTCTGGAAACCACTGGCAGGTGGCTGTCATCTCAATCGGGATATTCCGGCTCTGATTGAAGCGGGCGGGTTTAGCATAGGTGAGCTGCACACCGAGTATCTTCCAGGCCCTCGGCCGATGACCTTTGTTTACAGCGGTTGGGCGCATAAATAAGCCTGTGTGTCAGCCCCTTTGCCAGGTCGGAAGCCATACCTTTGAAGGCCTGTAGTTGGTTGAGGGCGCTGCGGTGATCAGGCACGCCCGAGTAATTCGGCGCAGGCGTCGAGAATGACGCGAGTGTCCACCGGGTTGCGTCCAGGCGCACCGGCGCAGTGACCCCAGTCCGAGATAAGCGGGAGACATCGTGCGTCAGGTATGTGCTGGGCTTCCCAACAGGCATCCTGTCGGGTGAAGTACAGATCAGTACTCGAAGGCATGATTACCGTCTGCGCCTTTATTGCCTGAAGAGCAGCAATGAAGTCTCCCCGGTATCGCTCATTTGCGCTGATATCGCCATGCATCCAGGTGGAAAGAACCGCAAGCAGGTTATTCGCGTCCTGTTCGAGATGATCTGCTTCCCAATAGGCCAGCAAGGCATCGATGCTGTCATGGCCAAGCGTGCGGTAAAGCTCTTCCCGGAAAAAAGCCTGGCTGTAAGCCCATCCCGCATAAACTCGAGCGAATGCCTTGAGCCCCGTTTCCGGCTGCTGAGTATAAAACCCGTGCTGCCAAACCGGGTCGCAGGTCAACGCAGCTTTCACACCTTCAAGAAACACCCGGTTATGCGGCCAGCAGCGTGCGGTGGCGCATACGCTCATGATGCGTCGAACCTGATCAGGAAAGGTGCAGCCCCATTGCAGAGCCTGCATGCCGCCCATGGACCAGCCCATTATCAATGCCAATGATGCACCATTGAACTGCTCGGTGATCAATTGCTGTTGCGCGATGACGTTGTCGAAAATAGTGACCTGGGGAAAATTCCCGGCTGTCTGTGTCCCATGTGCGTCAGTGGGCGAGGTGGAGCAACCATTGCCGATAAGGTTGGGTATGACGATGCAGTAATGATCCGGATCCAGAGGACCATGTGCACCAATCAGGGGCGCGATGCCCGAATGTGTTCCACCGTAGTACGTCGGTAGCAGAATCAGGTTATCGCCCGCCGTGTTCAATTCACCGAATTGTAGATAAGTGAGCTGGGATTCGCGCAATACAGCGCCACTTTGTAAAACCAGCTCGCCGAGCTCGAATCGCTTTACAACGCCTTGATCTATAACCATTTTGGCCACTCCTTTAATCCTGTTTGTTGGCCAGATGCCGTTCTGGGGGGTCAATAAAACGAACATATACATGCATGCTGGCATGTATGTTGAATGGAAGATTCGTACCAAGCTCGCCATTCCCGGCGAGATCACGATCTGGAGTGCAGTCATGACGGTACAGCCATCCGCCGAAAGCTTGAAACAAACGCTCAGGGACAAGGGAGTCAAGTATGCCCTTGCCGGGTATGTAGACATCCACGGCATCATCAAGGGGAAGTTCGTCCCTGTCGATCATCTGGACAGGATGCTCAAAGGTTCTGAGCTCTTCACCGGCGCTGCCCTGGACGGCGTACCCCAGGAGATCAGCGATAATGAAGTAGCTGCGATGCCGGATACCGCTACCCTGACCCAGTGCCCCTGGAACCCTGATCTGGCCTGGTTTGCCAGCGACCTCTATCTGGACGGTGCTCCGTTCGAGGCCTGCTCGCGCAACATCCTCAAGCGGCAGGTGGCCGATGCTGCAGACATGGGTTACAAATTCAACCTGGGCATTGAAACCGAATTCTTCCTGTTCAAGGATTCCGCTGATGGCGGCTTCGAGCCGATAAGTGCACGCGATACCCTGGCCAAGCCTTGCTACGACCCCCGCACTCTGGGCGACAACATGCACATAGTTGGAGAGCTGGTCGAAGCAATGAACAGCATGGGCTGGGACGTGTATTCGTTCGATCATGAGGACGCAAACGGTCAGTTTGAAACCGACTTTACCTACACCGATGCGCTGGGCATGGCCGACAGGCTGGTGTTCTTCCGTCTGATGGCCGGTGAAATTGCCCGCAAGCACGGTGCATTTGCCAGTTTCATGCCCAAGCCTTCTGCTACCCGCACCGGTAGCGGCGCGCACTACAACATGTCCCTGGCTGATCTCGAGACTGGCAAGAACCTGTTTGATACAGCCAACGGTGAGGACACCTATGGCTGCGGCGTAACCGCCATGGCTTATCACTTCATCGCTGGCGTGATGAAGCATGCAAAGGCGATCAGTGCGGTTATTGCGCCCACGGTTAACAGTTACAAGCGCCTGGTGCGCAAGGGCAGCATGTCAGGCTCCACCTGGGCGCCGGTCTTCGTCTGTTACGGCAACAACAACCGCACCAATATGTTGCGCATCCCGTCCCAGGGCGCGCGGGTCGAGTGTCGGGCTGCGGACATCGCCTGCAACCCCTACCTGGGCTCGGCAATGATCCTGGCGGCAGGTCTGGAGGGTATTCGCGAGGCAATGGATCCCGGCCAGCCGCATCGGGAAAACATGTACAGCTACACCGATCAGGAGGTGCGCGACATGAATATCGAGATGCTTCCGCAGAACCTCGGTGAAGCCATTGACGCCTTCGAGGCAGACCCGCTTTCCAGACTGGTGTTTGGTGACGCAATGTTCGAAAGCTTCGTGCAGTACAAGCGCGAGGAATGGACCAGCTATCACACCCATGTGTCTGACTGGGAGTTGAGCCGGTACCTCAAATTCTTCTGATGATCCCGCGCCAGCAAAAACTGGCGCGGCTCTTGCTACGCTTTACCCCTATCTGGACCCATGATCTGGCAAGTCGCCACATTCTTTCAGGAGTAGAAACATGAAAAAGCCTTTTGCATTGAAGCGCCGTATCACGCAGATACTTGGTGGTGCGCTTATCACCGCAGCCGTATCGACCATGTTGATCGTTCCCGCAGCCAGTGCCCAGGAGCGTGACAGCTTCAAGATTGCCTGGAGTATCTACGCGGGCTGGATTCCATGGAAATACGTAGATGAATCCGGAATCATGAAAAAATGGGCCGACAAGTACGGTATTGAAGTCGAGATTGTGCAGATCAACGACTACATAGAGTCGATCAACCAATACACCGCAGGGGAGTTTGATGGTGTTGTGGCTACCAGTATGGATGCCCTGTCCATCCCGTCCGCAGGTGGCGTCGACACTACGGCGCTGATCGTCGGTGACTATTCCAATGGTAATGACGGCCTGGTGATGAAGGGTAGCAGCGACATCAAGGACCTCAAGGGCGAGCAGGTCAATCTGGTCGAGCTGTCCGTATCACACTATTTGCTTGCGCGCGCGCTGGACTCCGTGGGTATGAGTGAGCGTGATGTCACTGTGGTGAATACCGGCGATGCGGATATTGTTGCCGCTTTCAGCACCGACGGCGTCAAGAACGTGGTGACCTGGAACCCGTTGCTGGCGGATGTTCTGGAAATGCCTAGCGCCAACGGCGTATTCGATTCAAGCCAGATACCCGGTCACATCAAGGATCTGACCATCGTCAACACGCAAACGCTTGCGGAGAATCCTGCCCTGGGCAAGGCCCTGGTTGGCGCCTGGTTCGAGCTCATGGCCGAGATGAGTACCGACAGTGAAGCTGGTCAGGAAGCCAGAGCTTTTCTGGGTGAGGCTTCAGGCACTGATCAGGCGGGCTATGAAGCTCAGCTGGCAGGTATGAAGATGTTCTGGGAGCCAAAAGATGCGATAGCCTTTATCTCCAGCGATCAGGCCATCGAGGCGATGGACAGTGTTCGCGAGTTCTCTTATCAGAAAGGCTTGCTTGGCGAGGGCGCCAGCTCTGCTGATTTCGTGGGTATCTCCTTCCCTGGTGGCAAGACGCTGGGCGACAGCGCTAATATAAAGCTGCGTTTCGATCCTGCCTACATGCAGATGGCGGCGGACGACGCACTCTGATCTCAGCCCGAATCCTCCATGGTCATCAGGCCGTGGGGGATTGCCGCAAGCGGATAATTCATGCGCCGTACCAAGGAAGACGCGGAAAAAACGCGTCTGAAAATCATAGAAGCCGCTCTGACGCTATTCAGTCGCAACGGTTATTCCAACACCACGCTGGGGATGATTGGCACCGAGGCAGGATACAGTCGCGGACCTATCTACTGGCATTTCAAAAACAAGGATGATCTCTACCAGGCCGTTCTGGCTTACTCTCAAGAACCGTTGGAAGCGCTGGTAGGCAATGCGGCGAGGTCCGGTACCGATGCTCTTGCTGCCATAGACAGGTTTGCCCACCAATGGCTTGAACTGCTCGCTGAGGATGTCTGGTTCCGCCAATCCTTCGAAATCCTGTTGAACAAGACGGAGCTGACCGATGCTATTGCTCCTACGATTCAGCGTGAAAAAGAGCTGACACGGCATATTGTCGAAACGCTCTCTCAGCTTGTAGCCCAGGCGCAGGAAATCAAGCAGCTCCCTGCCTCCCAGCCTGCTAATAAACTGGGTTTACTGATTTACACCCATCTGATGGGGATCACCCAGAGCTGGCTGTTTGCGCCGGATCTTTTCTGCCTCAAAGAGGAGAAGACCTTCCTCGTGCAACGGCTGCACTGTCTCCTGCGCGCCCCTTGAAAAGAAACCATCTCGCCCTATGGTGCGTGGCCTGAAAATGCCCTTATGATATCCCCGCGCGGGCCAGGAGGCCCGTCTAAAGGGATCACTGTCAGAAGACAGTCATAACAAGCATCTGGAGATGTATAAATGTTCAAGAAGACTTTATTTGTTGCTGCTGTTGTTGTGAGCTTTAGCACTATGGCTGCCGTTGCCCACGCGGAGGAGTCCAGCGGTTATGTGTTTGGCAGCCTGGGCCAGTCCGACGCCAACGTCAGCGGTGCCTCTGATACTGAAGATACCGCCTGGAAGCTGGGCGGTGGCTTGCAACTGAGCGACAACTGGGGTGTTGAGCTTCAATATACGGACTTGGGCCAAGTAGAAGGTGACGTCTGGGTAGGCGGCGTTCCTTTTCAAGCTGAAGCTGAAACCCAAGGTTTTGGAGCGAACCTGGTTGGCACTCTGCCCTTCGAGCGATTCCAGCTTTTCGGTAAGCTCGGCTATCACCGTATGGAAACTGAAATACGCGCGAGCGGTTTTGGGGTCTCGGCAAGTGATGACGCCACTGAATGGGTTATGTCTTACGGCATTGGCGCGGCTTACGAGTTGACAGCCAATCTTGATATTCTCGCTGAATACGAAATGTATTCTGATGTGGCAGACGAATACGACGTCGACATGCTTTCGGCAGGTCTGCGTTACAACTTCTGACCAATACGCGCAAAAAAGCCGGGGCTCATGCTCCGGCTTTTTAGTTTTTGCGGCTTGGGTCTTACGGTTTCACAGGCTCGATGATCGGAAAGTTCGCAGAAGGCTCTTCAATCATTTGCAGCAGACCAAAGAATGCTCTCGGGTCACCCTCCACTTTGATTTCACCGGCTTTGACCGCTTCGGGGAACGTAAGCTCGCGGAGTAAAATCCGGTCGAGGGTTTTCCGCGTCATGTTGACGCTGGCATCGGGATTTTCGGCCAGGCTGCCGGCGCGGTAGGTGAGTGTGGCGTTCTGCAGGTTCAGGCGATATTGCTCGTCGATATCCGTCAGCGACCAGTTGATTACCAGGTGCTGGCCAGCGGCTTTTTCTGCATCCAGACGCACTGCCAGCAAATCGAAGAACATGCCTGCCTCCAGAGCCTGCAGTAGGTCAGGAGAAATACCAGTACCTGTGCGCTGTTCGCCAACGCCCTCACGCAGTTCCTGCGCGCCGGTCAGATAGGCGCCGCGCCAGGTGCCGGCCTCGGCCTGATAGCCCAGTTGCTCCAGGGCATCTGCACCCAGTTCGCGAGCCGCCTGATGGTCGGGGTTGGCGAATACGGCCTGACTCATTACCCAGGCGACCCAACGGTACTCGCCATTGGCGAAGTCCTTGCGAGCCTGGTCGATCACACTGTCCATACCACCCATATAGCTGATTGTCTTGGCAGCGTTCTCTTGTGGCGGCAGGGGGTCGAGGTTGGCCGGGTTGGCGTCATACCAACCCATATAGCGCTGGTATATTGCTCGGGCGTTGTGTTTCAGCGTGCCGTAATACCCGCGGGCATACCACTCCTGGTCCAGACTCTCTGGAAGCTTGATGTTCTCCGCAATATCCCCGGCCAGGTAACCCTTGTTCATCATGCGTACAGACTGATCATGGATGAACTTGTACAGATCGCGCTGGACGCCAAGAAAGTGTTGCGCCCCTTCGCGTTCCCAGATCGGCCAGTGATGCTGGGCGATGAGGATGTCGGTCCGGTCACCGAAACGCTCCAGGGCCTTGTCGATATAATGCGACCAGGCGCTGGCGTCGCGGATTGCCGCGCCGCGGATGGTGTAGATGTTATGCAGGTGCTGGCTGGTGATCTCAGCCGTGTTGAGTACCTTGAACTGGGGAAAATACATCATCATTTCCGACTCGGCTTCGGTGCCGTGGGCCATCTGGAATTCGATTTCAATACCGTCGATAGTCAGGGTCGCATTGTCGGGAACGGTGTCGGTTGGCGCGATCAGGGTCATTGGGCCGCTGGCGAGGGCCTTGCCGAGCCCGGTGTCCACGTGTCCGCGCTCACCCGCTGGCAGCGCCGCGCCAAACTGGTAGATAGCGCGGCGGCTCATCGCGTTTCCGGCAATGATGTTCTCCGATACCGCATGCTGCATGAAGCCATAGGGTGCATAAACCTTGACCTTCCCGGCACGCACGTCGGCCTCATCAATCACACCCTTTACGCCACCAAAATGGTCAGCATGGTTATGCGTGTAAAGCACAGCCACGACAGGCTTTTGTGGACGATTCTGATAGTAGAGCTCAAGACCGGCTTCGGCCGTGGCTGGAGTCAGTAGCGGGTCGATGATAATCAGGCCGGTTTCGCCCTCTATGATGGTCATATTGGCCAGATCCATGCCGCGGATCTGGTACATGCCCTCGGTTACCTGAAATAGACCGTGAATGGCATTCAATTGCGCCTGTCGCCAGAGGCTGGGGTTTACCGTGTCAGGGGCTGGCTTATCCTTCAGGAAGGCGTAGGCGGCCATGTTCCATGCGACATGTCCCTCACTATCAATCACCTTGCCTTCAGGCCATTGGGCAATAAAGCCACGCCTGGCATCGTCAAAGGCCTGGGTGTTGCTAAAGGGCAGGGCATCAAGAGCGGCAGCATTGCGCTCGGCGGTGACGCTTTCAGCGGGTTTTGGCCCGGCCAGCACTGCCTGCGCAGTGCCCGCAATGAGAATACTGGTCAACAGAAAGGAACGGTATCGCATGGGTGGGTACTCCGGTTTTGTTTTTATCGGCTTGATATTGACCTTATAGGGCACAGCTCTCATATGTCTAATGCATTTTTATTGCTTGATTGATGCGCGTAGCGCATCAGTTAGTGCTTTGCTGCTACTCGGCTTTGTGCGTTGTTCTGCAATTGCCACATTTGGCAGTTAAGCTGGTGCGGACGTAGGCGTCATTCGGGAAACGTATTTTCCCTCGAAGGTCGGCGCTTTTTTCACTATAATCGCGCGCTTTGCGTAGGCTGGGCATAACCCGGTTTATCGGCAAGCAGTGGAGGGTCGTTGGGCCATGATCAAAACCCCGTACTACCTGATCGACAAGAGTAAATTGCTGCGCAATATGGAGCGCATTGCCTACGTACGCGAGCACTCCGGCGCCAAGGCGCTGCTCGCCCTGAAGTGCTTTGCGACATGGTCGGTATTCGATCTGATGCAGCAGTATATGGACGGCACCACTTCCTCCTCGCTCAACGAGGTAAAGCTCGGCCGCCTCAAGTTTGCCGGTGAAACCCATGCCTACAGCGTGGCCTATGCCGATGACGAGATCGAGGAAGTACTGGCCCATTCGGACAAGATCATCTTCAACTCAATCAGTCAGCTGCAGCGATTTGCTTCGGCTTCGACAGATCACGTACGTGGCCTGCGTCTGAACCCCGGGGTCAGTAGTTCCGAATTTCTTATCGCCGATCCATCGCGGCCATTCAGCCGGCTGGGTGAGTGGGACGCTGCCAAGGTCGCCGAGGTGATCGACCAGGTCTCAGGTTTCATGATCCACAACAACTGTGAGAACAGTGACTTCGCCTTGTTCGACCAGATGCTCGGGCAGATCGAGGAGCGTTTCGGTGGCTTGCTGGAGCAAGTGGAGTGGGTAAGCCTGGGCGGCGGTATCCACTTTACCGGCGATGGCTATCCGCTGGACGCCTTCTGCGCTCGGCTCAAGGCGTTTTCCGAGCGGTTCGGCGTACAGGTCTATCTGGAGCCCGGCGAGGCTGCTATCACCATGAGTAGTTCACTTGAGGTCACAGTGCTGGATACGCTGTTCAACGGCAAGAATCTGGCTGTGGTCGACAGCTCCATCGAAGCGCACATGCTGGACTTGCTGATATACCGGCAACCCGCCAGGATGGCGCCCTGTGATGGCGAACACACCTATATGGTGTGCGGTAAATCCTGCCTTGCGGGGGATATTTTCGGTGAATTCCAGTTCGACAAGGAACTGCAGATTGGTGACCGCCTCTCATTCATTGATGCGGCCGGTTACACAATGGTCAAGAAAAACTGGTTCAATGGCGTTCAGATGCCTTCCATTGTGGTGCGTCAGCTTGATGGCAGTGTTGAAGTGGTTCGTGAGTTCAGCTTCGACGATTTCGTAAACGGCCTCTCTTGAGGCGAATAACCCAGCCTTTTCCAAGGAGGCGTTTCGAGGAAGAGACATGAAGAAAAACGTTCTGATTATTGGTGCCGGTGGTGTTGCCCAGGTTGTCGCACACAAGTGCGCGCAGCATAACGATGTGTTGGGCAATATCCATATTGCTTCGCGTACGGTGGAAAAATGCCAGCAGCTGGTCGACAGCGTACGGGAGAAGGGCAGCCTCAAGGTTGCCGGTGAATTGCAGGCGCACGCGCTCGATGCACTTGATGTCGAGGCCACCAAGGCGCTGATCGACAAGACGCAGTCACAACTGGTCATCAATGTCGGATCGTCATTCGTCAACATGTCGGTACTCCAGGCCTGCATCGAGAGCGGTGCGGCTTATCTGGATACCGCTATTCACGAAGAGCCGGAAAAGATCTGCGAGACGCCACCCTGGTATGCCAATTACGAGTGGAAGCGTCGCGAGCTGTGCGAAGCCAACAACATCACCGCGATCCTGGGCATCGGTTTTGATCCAGGCGTGGTCAATGCCTATGCGGCAGTTGCGGTGAACGAGTACTTCGACAGTGTCAGCGACATCGACATCATCGACATCAACGCCGGCAGTCATGGCAAGTACTTCGCCACCAACTTTGATCCGGAGATCAATTTCCGCGAGTTTACCGGTGAGGTGTGGTCCTGGCAGAGCAGCAGCTGGGTCAGCAACCGGATGTTCGAGGTCAAGCGGACCGACGATCTGCCCGTGGTTGGCGAACACACCAGCTACATGACCGGCCATGATGAATTGCACTCGCTGTCACAGAATCTGAACGTGCCCAACATCCGCTTCTGGATGGGTTTTGGCGAGCATTACATCAACGTCTTTACTGTACTGAACAACCTCGGTCTGCTGTCTGAACAGCCGGTTACTACTGCCGAAGGTCAGGAAGTCATTCCGCTCAAGGTGGTCAAGGCCGTGCTGCCCGACCCCTCATCGCTGGCGCCGAACTATCAGGGCAAAACCTGCATCGGTGATCTGGTCAAGGGCAAGAAGGATGGCAAGGACAAGGAAGTATTCATCTACAACGTCGCCGATCATGCCGAGGCTTATAGTGAAGTTGGTAGCCAGGGTATTTCCTATACCGCCGGTGTGCCTGTGGTAGCTGCCGCTATCCTGATCGCCAATGGCGAGTGGGACGTGCAGAAGATGGTCAACGTCGAGGAGCTCCCGCCCAAGCCGTTTATCAATCTATTGAACACCATGGGTCTGCCCTCACGCATCCGTGATGAAGAGGGTGATCGGGCGCTCAGCTTCTGATCCACCAGAGCAGTAAAAAAGGCCCGCCTGAGCGTTCAGGCGGGCCTTTTCTATTCGCGCCGGTTATTCCTGTTTTGCCCAGGGCGCACGGAGTATCTCTATCAGGGTGCCATCGGTGTCCTTGCCGTAGCCCACCGTCTCGTCAGTACGATCTTTATCGCTGGACGGTTGCGCAGGTGTAATCACCTGTCCGCCGCCATCCTCGATTGCCTGCGCAAAGCCCTCTGGCGACATGCTGCGCATTTCCAGCTTGACCGGGTTGTCGGTGTAATTGCGCGGGCTGCCATTGATCCAGTTCATCAACACCAGTGCCGATCCACCCTGACCCTGCAGGATGTACTCGTTGTACTGGAAGGGGATGGGCAGATACAACACCTCGCGAAAGCCCAGATCTTCAACATAGAAATCCCGGGCAGCCTCCAGATCGCTCACCCCGAGACCGAAGGCGCCGAAATAGGATTCCACTGCATCATCGCTGCCAACGAACTCGATCAGGTTGTTGTCCAGGTCCCGCCCGAAGCCCACGGTGACGCCGAGGCCGGGCTGCAGTGCGGGGGGCACGGTGACCCGGCCGCCAGCATTGAGTATGTCGCGCGCGTACTGCTCGGGGTCTTTTACATAGAACACCAGTTTCCCGGGATTCTGTCGGTAGTTGCGGACCACGCCGTCAGTGAAACCCATCAGCACAACCTGCGAGCCACGCTCGTCCGCCGATTGCATCACCACCTCCTCGCGATCGTCACGGGTGCGGCGGGTTACTTCAGTCATTCCCAGGCCGGCACGGTAGAAATCAACCGCTGCTTCCAGATCCTCTACCCCGATACCGGCAGCGCCCAGATAGGCGCGGATGCCCTGACGCAGCTCCAGCAGGGTGCCATCGGCATCACTGGCATAGCTGACCAGGGCTCCGTCGAGATCAGCCTCCGCGGATGCAGCAGGAGCACGCGGGACATCACCACCGGCCTGGCGGATATTGTCGGCAAGGTCAGTAGGATAAGCGACGTCGAGTTGCAGCTTCACCGGGTTGTCCGTGTAGTTGCGGACGCTGCCGTTGGTCCAGTTCATCAGTACCACGGCTGAGCTGCCTGGTACCGGGGAGGTCAGAATATACTCGTCATATTGTCCGGGAACCCGGAGGAACTGGCTTTCTTCAAAGCCCAGCACATCGACATAGAAATCGCGGGCCGCCTCCAGGTCGCTGACGCCAATTCCGAAGGCGCCGAAGAAGGAGTTGGTCGCGTCCGGCTCACCCACAATCTCGATCAGGTTGTTATCCAGATCCCGGCCAAAGCCCACAACCACATTGCCAAATGCCGGCTGCGGAGCTGGGGGTACGGTGATACGGCCGCCCTGCGCAGTAAACTGCGCAGCAAAGGCTTGTGGATCCTTCGCATAGAACACCAGTTTGCCCGGATTCTGCTGAAAATTACGGCCTATTCCGTCGGTGAAATCCATCAACACAACCTTCGAGCCACGTGCATCCGCTGACTCCAGTACCACTTCGGTGCGGTTGTCCCGGATAAGCCGTCCCACTTCGCGCATGCCCATGCCGTCGGTGTAGAGAGCAACCGATGCGTCCAGGTCAGTTACGCCGATGCCGGCGGCACTCATGAACGTCAGGTTGGCCTGGGGCGCAGCAGCGTCCGGTGGAGGCAGGTCGCTCGAACTGCCTCCACCGCCGCCGAGGCAGCCCGATAGAAGGGTCATTGTTACCAACAACAGCAGAATCTTGAGGTAGGGGTAAGCGGACATGGAAAGCATCCTTGTTATTGTGGGAGCAAACAGAATGAACGTTCGTTCATGAGTGCAAGATACGCTTAGCTTACAGGGATGGCAACCGGGGAATAGCTCGAGCGGTGACGGCCGCGTTAGGGCAGGCTATCATCCGGTCTCACGTCAATTACCCCGTTCAGAACAAGGTGTCTGCCCATGTCCTCGCCGTTAGCTGCCCTCTCGCTGGAAATGCGTCTGGCCGGAGTCGCTGAAATCGAATGCGTGACCCCCGACCTCAACGGCATACCCCGCGGCAAGGTGATGACCGTGGAAGGCTTTCTCGCTGGCCGGCGTCTGCAAATGGCCCGTGGCGTGTTGTTGCAGGCGTTGATGGGCGGCTATCCGGAACCACGCTTTTTTGGTGACGATGATGGTGATCTGCAGCTGCGCGCCTTGGCCGATCAGGTGCACGTATTGCCATGGGCCGAAACACCCCGGGCACTGGCGGTGTGCGAGGCGGTGGAACTCGACGGTACCTTGTCGGGACTCTCGTGCCGGACGTTGCTCAAGCAGGTGGTGGGCCGTTACGCCGAACGCAACTGGCAACCGATCGTTGCCACCGAGCTGGAGTTCTTCCTGTTCGAACGGCATTCTGATGCTAATCTGCCGTTCCAGCCGCCGGTCGGTATAGATGGTCGCCGCGATCCGGGCAATGCCGCATTCAGCGTTAGCTCCAACAACGGACTGCGGCCTTTCTTCGATGAAATCAAGGTGGGTATGGCCGCGCTGGGGATTCCCCGTGATACCTTTATGCACGAGATGGGTGTTAGTCAGTTCGAGATCAATTTCGTGCACGGCGATCCGCTATTGATTGCCGACCAGACCTTCCTGTTCAAGCACATGCTGCATGAGGTCGCGCTCAAGCACGGTCTGATTGCGGTGTGCATGGCCAAGCCGCTGGCGCGGGTACCGGGCTGCTCAATGCACATACACCAGAGCGTGATCGAGAAAACCCATGGACGGAACATCTTCACCGATCCGCGCAACAACGAACCGACCTTCAGCTTCCCGCATTACATTGGTGGCCTGCAGCTTTGCCTGGCCGACCTGACGTTGTTGATGGCGCCGAATATCAACTCCTATCAGCGCTTCTGCCATATCTTTGCTTCGCCCAACAATCTCTGCTGGGCGCAGGATAACCGCAGCGCTGGCTTGCGCATTCCGGCCAGTACGCCGGATGCACGCAGGGTAGAAAACCGTTTGCCCGGTGCCGACGCCAACCCCTATCTGGCGATAGCCGCCAGTCTTGCTGCCGGTCTGCACGGCATTGATAACGAAATAGAACCTAGCCCCTCTGTCAGCGGCCAGTTTGTCGCGCCGGATCATCTCAAGCTGCCCGGCTCGCTGCACGAGGCTATCAATCGCTTGAGTCGCAGCACACTGGCGCGGGAACTGTTTGATGACGAATTCATTGATGGCTATCTGGCAACCAAGACATTGGAACTCGAACACTTCCTGGACGAGATAACGCCCTGGGAGCGCCGCTTTCTTGGCTCGCAAGTCTAGAGGCCTGGAACTGACCGCGCTGCGACCTGATCTGTCGCGCTAACCCCTGATACTATGGCGTCACCTGCGCTGCACCTGTGCAGGCCGGTCAATACAGGAGTTCTGATGCAGGACAGCGCCAGTTTTGCCCCCGGCAACCTCGCCCCCGGATTCATGATTCTGCACGGTAATCGGCTGGAGACCCTGCGCCAGTTGGTGGTTGACTGGATGCGCGAGCACCCCCTGGGCCCGCTCGAGAACGAGGTGGTGCTGGTCCAGAGCAATGGCATCGGCCAATGGCTGGAAATGGCGCTGGCGGCAGATCGGGAGGAGGGTGGCTGCGGCATTGCGGCAGCCCTGGATGTGCAGCTACCTGCCCAGTTTCTCTGGCAACTCTACCGTGGCGTGCTCGGCGCCGACAGCGTGCCTGCGAGCTCGCCGCTGGACAAGCAACCGCTAACCTGGCGTCTGCTGCGTCTACTGCCGGGTCTGCTGCAGGACCCCGCCTTTGCCCCCCTCGAGCGTTTTCTCGCCGACGATGGTGACTGCCGCAAACGTTACCAACTGGCCGAGCGTCTGGCCGACCTGTTCGATCAGTATCAGGTTTACCGGGCGGACTGGTTGAATGATTGGGCCCAGGGCCACAACCGGGTCAGTCTGGCGCGCAGCGGAACCCGGCAGCTGGAGGACCATGAGCTCTGGCAGCCGGCGCTCTGGCGGGCAGTGCTGGCGGATGTGGGCAGTGAGCATGTCAGCAACAGTCGCGCCGGAGTACATCCACGGGCCCTGGACAGTTTACTGACTGCCAGCCAGCGGCCTGCCGGCCTGCCGCGGCGCGTTATTGTCTTTGGTATCTCGTCCCTGCCAGCGCAGACCCTAGAAGCCCTGGCCGCACTGGGACGCTTCAGCCAGGTGCTGCTGGCCGTTTTGAATCCCTGCCAGTTCTATTGGGGCGACATCGTTGCCGACCGGGAATTGCTTCGCCACCAGTATCGCCGCCAGAAAGCCAAGCCCGACAGCCCGCTGCACCTGGATGAAAGCACCCTGCATCAGCATGCGCATCCGCTGCTGGCCGCCTGGGGCAAGCAGGGTCGCGACTATATCAATCTGCTTGATGTGCACGACGAGCGCGTCAGCTATGAAGTCCGTTTTGCCGCGATCAACGGCGGCCGTGTCGACCTGTTCGAGGATAACGCCGGAGCCACGCTGCTCGAACAGTTGCAGCAGGATATCCTCGAGTTGCGTCCCCTGGCGGAAACCCGCAGCCAGTGGCCGCCCCTGACGCTGCAGCCAGGGACAGCTGATGCGCGACGGCCATTGGCGAGTGACACATCCATCCGTTTTCACATCGCCCACAGCCCGCAGCGGGAAGTGGAGATCCTGCACGACCAGTTACTCGATGGCTTTGCCCGCAACCATCAGTTGCGCCCCCGTGATGTCATCGTCATGGTCCCCGACGTGGACACTTACGCCCCGCACATACAGGCGGTTTTCGGCCAGTACGCTCCGGATGACCCGCGCTATATACCCTTCACCCTGGCCGATCAGAACCAACGCGGCCGCGAGCCGCTGTTGATCGCCCTGGAGCACCTGCTGCAGTTGCCGCACAGTCGGCTGCCGGTCAGCGAGGTGCTGGATCTGCTCGATGTACCCGCCGTGCGCAGCCGGTTCGGCCTGGCTGAGGCCGACCTGCCGACGCTGCAGCGGTGGATCGAGGGCGCCGGCATTCGCTGGGGCCTGGATCAGGAGCGTCTCAGCGCGCGCGGGCTGCCCGCCGGACTGGATAACAACAGTTGGCGCTTCGGGCTGCGGCGCATGCTGCTGGGTTACGCCAGCGGGGGAGGATCTGCCTGGGGCACGACCGAACCCTACGATGAAGTGGGCGGCCTGGATGCGGCGCTTATCGGTCCACTTGATCAACTGCTCAATACGCTCGATCGGCACGAACGGTCGCTTGCCGAGCCCGCGTTGCCGGCCCTTTGGGGCGAGCGTTTGCGGGCGCTGCTGGCGGATTTCTTCCTGGCTGCCAGCGAGACGGATCAGGTACTCATCGGGCAATTGCAGGAGAGTCTCGATCAATGGCTGGAGCTGTGTGACGACGTAGAGCTGAACGAGGCGCTGCCCCTGAATGTGGTGGCCGAAGCCTGGCTCGAGAGTGTCGGCCAGAGTCAGTTGAGTCAGCGGTTTCTGGCCGGCTCGGTGAACGTCTGCACCCTGATGCCGATGCGCGCGATTCCCTTTCGCCAGGTCTGCCTGCTGGGCATGAATGATGGAGATTACCCGCGCGCCCAACCGCCGCTGGATTTCGACCTGATGGCCAACGATTACCGCCCGGGGGACCGGTCCCGGCGCGAGGATGATCGCTATCTGTTGCTCGAAGCCCTGCTGTCGGCCCGCGACACCCTGTACATCAGTTGGGTCGGGCGCAGCATCCGCGACAACGGCGAACGCCCCCCGTCAGTATTGATCGGGCAGTTACGTGATCATCTTGCCGCTGGCTGGCAGGCCGCCGAACCGGATGTGGACCTCCTTGCAGCATTGTCCACAGAACATCCGTTGCAGCCGTTCAGTCGTCAGTATTTCGATGCCAGCAATCCTGCGCTGTTCAGCTATGCCGGCGATTGGCGGGCATTGCACGACAGCCCCTTGCAGGCAGTCAGTGATACGCCACTGCCGCCCGTCAACCTGACCGAGCCTATTGACCTGAATGCCCTGCAACGCTTTCTGCGTAACCCGGTAGAGCATTTCTTTGCGCGCCGCCTCAAGATCTGGTTTCGCGACGCTGACTTGCACAGCGAGGACGATGAGTCCTTCGTGCTGGACGGCCTGCAACGTTTTGAGCTCAGGCAATGGTTGTTGCAGCGCACCCTGGCCAGTGGGCCATACGCTGATTGGACTGCCGTTGTCAAGCAGGAGTCCGCGCGCCTGAGTCGGCGCGGTACCTTGCCCCTGGCCGGTTTTGGCGAGCTGGGTCGGCAGGCGCTGATCGAACCCCTGGCCGAGCAATTGACGCGCTACCGCCAGCTTGCCGAGATATGGGATCGTCCCGTGGATGAGCCGCTGGCGCTGGTGGCCAGCGCTCCGGGGATCGAGCTGCGGGACTGGCTCACCGGGTTGCGGGAATCCGGCGCGACTGATGGGCAGATGTTGCTGCAGCTGGAAACGGGACGTCTGCAGGATGGTACCGGCAAGAACAAGACCTTACGTTGGAAGCGCGTGCTGTCGGCGGTCTGCCGACATCTTTTGGCCTGTGCCAACGGGCATGCCATACAAGGGTGCCTGATCGCCGAGGATGCCAATCTGTTACTGCTGCCGGTACCCGTCGAGCAGGCTCAGGATATTCTGCAAGCCTGGCTGGCCGCCTGGTTGGCTGGCCTGCAGCAGCCCCTGCCTGCCGAACTGGAAACCGGCATGCTTTGGCTGGCCCACGGTGACGATGGCAAGACACGTGAGCACTACGAGGGCACTGACTTCAAGCCGGGCGCGATGCTTAGAAGTGTTGCCCTGCAACGCAGCTATCCGGATTACGCCAGCCTGCAGGCAGCAGGCTTTGAGACCTGGGCGCAATCCCTTTACCAGCCGCTGGCGCAGATGCTGGAAAATACATGGTTAACAGTGCAGCCAGTGGAGGTTGAGGCATGAGCAATACGCCTGTTCATAATAGCCAGATGCCTTTGGCCCTGCGCTGTCCCCTGCGTGGAAGCCGCCTGATCGAAGCCAGTGCCGGCACCGGCAAGACCTTTACCATTTCCGCGCTCTATCTGCGTCTGGTACTAGGTCGTGGCGCAGCGGCGGATTATCCGCGCGCGCTGCTACCGCCGGACATCCTGGTAGTGACCTTCACCGAGGCTGCGACCCAGGAGCTGCGTGATCGTATTCGCGCTCGTCTGGTCGATGCTGCCATGGCTTTTCGTGGCGAGCTGGACAAGCCCGACCCGATCATTGCCCAGCTTCGCGAGCAGACGCCTGCCGATCAGTGGCCCGGCTGCGCGCGCAAACTCGAAATTGCCGCCCAGTGGATGGATCAGGCCGCCGTTTCCACCATACATAGCTGGTGCCAGCGCATGCTGCGCGAGCACGCCTTTGACAGTGGTAGCCTGTTTGAACAGACCCTGGAAACCGATCAACGGGAGCTGCGCGCCCAGGTTGCCCGGGATTACTGGCGCGAACAGTGTTATCCACTGAGTGGCGCGGCACTGGACTGGGTGGCCAAGCACTGGCAAAGCCCCGGGCGTTTGTTGGGCTCGCTGCACGCCCTGCTGACTGATCAGCTGCCCCCGACTGAGGGTCAGTTGCATGCACTGATCGCCAACAGTCTTGCGCAGCGGGAACAGGATCTGGCGCAGTTGAAGGCTCCCTGGCTGCAATGGGCGGATGAGCTGGAACAGCTGCTCGAGCAGGGGGTGGAACAAAAAGAGGTCAATGGCCGCATGCTGCAGCGCCGCTATTTTGCGCCCTGGTTCGAGGCCCTGCGCGCCTGGGCCGAAGACCCACAAATGCAAACTCCAGGCCTAACAGATTCGGCCTGGGAACGCTTGAGCGAAGACGGGCTGGCGGCGGCCTGGAAGAATGGTATACCTCCCGAGCACCCGGCTCCACAGCAGGTGCCGCTGCTGCGGCAGGCATTGGCGGACCTGCCCGACCCTCACCAGGACGCCCTCAGGCACGCCGCCGCCTGGATCGCCGAGCGCTTCGAGCAGGAACAGCGGCGGCTCGCGCAGATGGGCTTTGACGATATGCTCAAACGCCTGGATGCCGCGCTGCAAGGCCCAAGTGGTCCACGTCTGGCCGAGGTCATACGCACGCAGTTTCCGGTCGCGATGATCGACGAATTTCAGGATACCGACCCGCTGCAATACCGCATTTTCGATGCGGTCTACCGGGTCGCGGAGAATGATCAGAGCACCGCGCTGCTGCTGATCGGCGATCCCAAGCAGGCAATCTACAGTTTTCGTGGTGCGGATATTCATACTTACCTGCGTGCACGGCGGGACACATCCGGGCGGCATGAAAATCTGGATACCAACTTCCGCTCCAGCCAGCCCATGGTCGATGCGGTTAATCGGGTGTTTGAACTGGCGGAAACGGGCAATGCCCAGGGCGCTTTCCGCTTTGCCCGCGGAGCGGACAATCCTCTGCCGTTTCTTCCTGTGGCGGCTAACGGTCGCAAGGAAGTCTGGCAACTGCAGGGCGCAGCAGCTCCGGCCATGACCCTCTGGCACCTGCCAGGCGAAGAGCCGCTGAAAGGGGATGACTACCGGCAGTCGATGGCTGAAATTTGTGCAACAACCATGGTGGAGTTGCTCAACGCCGGGCAACGGGGTGACGCCGGTTTTGCCCACCCCGACGGCACTTTCACCGGGGTCAAGCCCGCAGACATGGCGGTGCTGGTGCGCACGGGGCGCGAAGCCCAATGTATCCGCAGTGCCCTGGCGGCGCGTGGCGTGCGCAGTGTGTATCTCTCCGACAAGGATTCGGTATTTGCCAGTCAGGAGGCGCAGGACCTGCTGCGCTGGCTGCGCGCCTGTGCAGATCCGGGTAACGACGGCCTGTTGCGCGCCGCCCTGGCCAGCGCCAGCCTCGGGTTGAGTTGGGCAGAGCTGGAGCGCTTGAATGAAGACGAGCGTTTCTGGGAGCAGCGCGTCGATCAGTTCCACGGTTTTCGGCGGCTGTGGCTGCGTCAGGGTGTGCTGCCCATGCTGCAGCAACTGCTGCACGCATTCCAGTTACCCACCCGTCTTCTAAAGCAAAATGACGGTGAACGCCGACTGACCAACCTGCTGCATCTGGCCGAACTGTTGCAGCGCGCCGCCCGCGAGCTGGATGGCGAGCAGGCCCTGATCCGCCATTTGAGCGAATTGCTGCTCAACCCCGCAGACAGCAGCGCAGACGATCAGGTGTTGCGTCTGGAGAGCGACGCTGAACTGGTCAAGGTCGTCACCATCCACAAATCCAAGGGCCTGGAATACCCGCTGGTGTTCCTGCCCTTTATCGCCCATAGCCGCCCAGCCGACGGCAAGAAGCCGCTGTGGCTGCATGATGGCGACACGCGCCGCCTGGATCTGGCGCCGGACGACAATGCCGTGGCCCAGGCCGACGGCGAACGGCTGGGTGAAGATCTGCGTCTGCTTTACGTGGCGCTGACCCGAGCCCGACATGCCTGCTGGCTGGGGTTGGCCGACCTGAAAAGCGGCAATCGCAAATCCTCGGTCCTGCATCACAGCGCTATTGCCTGGCTGCTGACTGGCGGGGCGGTACTGCAGCAGCCAGCGCAACTCGGCGAATGGCTGAGCGCCTGGGTGCAGCCAGGGACTCTGGTTGTCGATGCCGCCCCAAAAGCAGAGGACATAGAGTATCAACCCATTGCTGTTCCACACACCGAACTGCGCGAACGGCATCCGGACCACCCGACCTTTGCCCGCTGGTGGATCGGCTCCTACAGCGCGCTGATCGGCGGCCATGAGACCGACTACTTTGCCGATGACAAGGTCGATATCTTTGCCCCCCTGCGGCCCGGCGAGACGCCAAGCATGCATCGCTTCCCGCGGGGCCCACAGCCGGGCACCTTCCTGCACGGTCTGCTCGAGCTGGCCGCGGATGACGGTTTTGCCCAGTTTGCCGATCCGGATTTATGTGCGGAGCGGGTCTACCCCCGTTGTCAGCGCCGTAACTGGGCTGAATGGGGCGGCTGCCTGAGCAACTGGATGGTCAGTCTGCTGACCTTCAAAGGCGTCGCACCGCAAAGTGAGCTGAGTCTGGCGGACCTGCAGGGGGGGCAGTACCAGAGCGAGATGCAGTTTCTTTTCGCGGCCCACGGGGTCAGTGCCCAGGCTATTGATCAACTGGTCAGCGCGCATACCCTGGGGGCTGCCGAGCGGCCGCCGCTCGGCAGCGACCGGTTGAACGGGTTGTTCAAGGGCTATATCGACCTGGTATTCGAGCACCAGGGCCGCTATTGGGTGCTGGACTACAAATCCAACTGGTTGGGCGCGGATGCCAGCGCCTACAGCGAGCAGGCGATGGGCAAGGCGATTCTGGAACATCGCTATGATCTGCAATACGTTTTCTACGTGCTGGCGCTGCACCGACAGTTGCGCGCGCGCCTGCCCGACTATGACTATGACCAGCACATGGGCGGCGCCGCCTACTGGTTCATCCGCGGCATCGACGCCGACAGCGGCGGCCTCTGGCATACCCGCCCCCCACGCGAATTGATCGAAACCCTGGATCGGCTGTTTGCCGGTCAGGCCCGGGAGGTGGCGCATGTCTGAACAACTGGATCTGCTGGGCGCGCAGCCCACCACACATGCCTATCTCGACAGTAGTGCAGCCTTGTTGGGCCTGCTCGATGATTGGCAGCAACATGGCTGGTTGCGGGCGCTGGATCGTGCACTGGCCGGTTTTCTGGTGGAGCAGGCGCCTGACTGCAGTGCGCCGGTCTTGCTCGCAGCGGCCCTGGTCAGCCATCAGCTGGGCCACGGTCATGTGTGCCTGGATCTGGGAGCCACCCTCGCTGAACCGGATTTTGCCCTGTCCCTGCCACCGGATAATGCCGAGGACAGCAATGTGCTTCTGCCCTCGCAATTGCTGCGCGGCTATAACCTCGAATACTGGTGTGCTGCCCTGAGTGCCAGCGACGTGGTGGACAGCCAGGCGCCCGATCAGGGCACGCGCCCGCTGGTACTCGTGGGCCAGCGCCTGTATCTGCGCCGCTACTGGCAGTACGAGCAGCAGGTAGTGACTGATGTGCACCGCCGCCTGAACGCACCGCTGGATGTGCAGGCCGACTTTCCAGAGCGTTTGCAGGGGCTTTTTGCCGACAGTAAACAGCACCCGGACTGGCAGGAGCTGGCCTGCGCGCTGGCCGCCCGGGGCCGCTTCAGCATCATTACCGGTGGCCCGGGTACCGGCAAGACCACGACCGTTGTGCGCCTGCTGGCGTTACTGCAGACGCCGGCAGTGGCTGCCGGCAAACCGCTGCGTATTCGTCTGGCGGCACCAACCGGCAAGGCGGCGGCACGCTTGACCGAATCCATTGGCAGGCAGGTGGGCAGTCTCCCGGTGGATGATGTGGTCAAAGGGGCAATTCCCAGCGAGGTAGGGACGCTGCATCGGTTGCTTGGCAGCTTGCCGCACAGCCGGCACTTCCGCCATCACCGGGATAATCCGCTGGCGCTGGACGTGCTGGTGATCGACGAAGCCTCAATGATCGACCTGGAAATGATGGCGTGCGTGCTGGCTGCCTTGCCGCCTTCGGCGCGGTTGATCCTGCTAGGTGACAAGGACCAGTTGGCCTCGGTGGAAGCCGGGGCTGTGCTGGGTGACCTGTGTCGGGGCGCTGACCAGGGTCACTACAGTGAGCAGACGCTGGCATGGCTGGAACGGGTCAGTGGTCAGACGCTGACCTCGGCTGGCCTGCACCCTGGCAGCGAGGCCACTCATCCGCTGGAGCAGCAGACGGCGATGCTGCGGTACTCGCACCGCTTCGGCGGCGACAGCGGTATCGGTGAGCTGGCGCGTGCGGTCAATCGCTGTGCTGCCGGGGATGCCCGTCGTCTGTTGCAGTCGGGCAGCTTTGCCGATATTCATCAGCGTAGCCTGAGCAAGCCGGCTGATCCGGCCTTTGCTGCCTGTGTGCTGGGCACCGACGCATTGCCGGGTTATCAGCGTTATCTGCAAGTACTGGGTGATACTCGTCCACCCGCGGGCACGCCAGCCGACAGTGATACCTGGCAGCAATGGGCGCGGCAGGTGCTGACGACCTTCGATCAGTTCCAGCTGCTCTGCGCGGTGCGCCGGGGGGACTGGGGCGTGGAAGCGGTGAATCAGCGGGTTGCCAGCCTGCTGCGTCATCGAGGGTTGCTGGGTAGCGATCAGGGTTGGTATGAAGGCAGACCCGTGCTGGTAACCCGTAATGATTACGCCCTGGGCTTGATGAATGGGGACATCGGGATTGCCCTGCGTGTTGCCGAGCCTGCTCTGCAGCCAGGCGCGCCAGAGCGGGAGGCGCTCAGGGTAGCTTTTGCGCGCAACGATGGCAGTGGGGGCATCCGCTTTGTCTTGCCCAGTCGGTTGCCCGAGGTGGAAACGGTCTTTGCGATGACGGTGCATAAATCCCAGGGCTCGGAGTTTACCCATGCAGCACTGGTGCTGCCGCCATCGCGTAACCCGGTGCTGACGAAGGAGCTGGTCTACACCGCCATAACCCGCGCCAGTAAACACTTTACCCTGCTGGAAAGCCGGGACGGCGTATTCGAAGAGGCAGTGCGCACGCCGGTGCGGCGTATCAGTGGGCTGGCGCTGGGCTGAGCGGGAGCAGGCTAGCCCAGATCCATGTCGGTCCAGGACAAGGCTCCGCGGCTGGCGGTTTGCAACTGCTGCAGAAAGTCCTCGGCGGCCGTTGTTGTCAGTTGAATCTCAAGTTGCACGCTGTTGCTGTGCTGTACCTCAAGCAGTTCGCCACCCAGCTGTTCCAACAACCGCCGAGCCTGGCTTTCCTGGGCGAAGGGTAGCTGGCAACGTAATCGCCGCTGGCTGACCAGCTCTATCCGTTCAGCCTGTTGCAGGGCCTGTGCGATGGCGTCGGTGTAGGCGCGCACCAGTCCACCCGCGCCCAGCTTGGTGCCGCCGAAATAACGCACAACGGTCGCCAGCACGCCGTCGAGTTCCTGGTGCCGGAGAACCTCCAGCATCGGTCGCCCGGCGGTGCCGGAGGGTTCGCCATCATCCACTGCGGCGCTGTGTCCGCCCGCCAGCAGCGCCCAGCACACATGTGCGGCGTCTGGGTGCTCGGCGCGCAACCGGGCCACCCGTTCCTGCGCAGCGGGGCGATCAGCAATTGGCTCCACACAGCCGATAAAGCGGCTCTTGCGAATCTCCAGGGTGCAGGTGACGGCTTGGGCGAGGCTGTACATCGGGATTTACAAGCGTTCCCGGGCTGCCTGGATCAGGGCACCAAACAGGCGCCGTTGCCGGCCGTTGAAAAGCAGAAACTCCGGATGCCACTGCACGCCAATCAGAAACGCCCGGCCCGGATCCTCCACGGCCTGAACAATGCCGTCCAGGTCGCGTGCGCTGACCAGCAGGTCGGTGCCCACCCGGTCGATGGCCTGATTGTGCAGGCTATTGATCCTGCAGCGTTCGGTCCTGAGCAGATTGGCCAGATAACTGCCTGATTCTGGCAATAGCGTCTTTAGGGGCAACAGTGTGCGTCGGTTGGAAGTCAGTTGGCGTTTGGATTTGAGGTCCTGAAACAGGTTGCCGCCACGTCGGGCGTTGAGTAGCTGGGCGCCCCGGCAGATGCCCAGCAGGGGCAATCCGCGGATGAGTGCGTCGTCAATGACGGCCGATTCGAGAGTGTCCCGTTCGGGATCATATTTGGGATGCACTTCCGGCTCTTCGGCATAGAGCACCGGGTCTATGTCGTGCCCGCCCGTCACTACGACCGCGTCATAACGCAGCTCTGTTATATCTTCCCCGGGGCGGACCTGCAAAGGAGTAGCGCCATACCAGCGCACCGCGCAGGACACCATGAAACGCGGTCCGAAGGCGCCGCGGCGGGGGCCAGTGATGGCAATGACCGGTTTGCTCATGCGTCCTTGCTCAACCACTTCTGTTCTACTTCATCCTCCCAGTTATGCAGCAGCCGGCCCACACCCCTGTCCAGGTAAACACCATATGCCTTGCAGCAAGCTTCCAGACGTTCCTCATCGGCAGCCAGACGCTCTACTTCTACCCAGTCATTCCAGGCTACGTGTACGCCCCAGCCAGGCTGATCGATAAGGCAATCAGGCAGGCGGTAGTGAAAGGTCGGACGGGATTTGATGCGCTCGTCGCCCACTTTGGCCAGTACCCGATCCTCGTCGATATGCTTGAACAGCGGCAGCATGTCCAGGGCCCGGTTGCGGGTCGGATTGGCTTCCATATAGTCGTCTATCAACTGATCCATGTCGGGCCAGTAGTCGGCTTTCACCAGTTTTTTTACATAGGCGCCCGGGAAGGGATCGACATAACTGGTCAGGCGCCGGGTCACGTTGATATCGGCGCGGGTATTCAACCAGTCGAACAGACATAGAAAAGCCTTGAGATAGGCGGTGATGCACTTGGCCTCGCACGCAGGCACTTCGGGGTTGAACTGCATGCCGAAGGCGTTGGTGACACGGTCGCCGGTACCCTTGGCTCCCGCCTTGCGCAGATGGGCGATCAGGCGATCGACCTCAGGCAGCCGGTCCATGGGCAAGGGCGGACTGACCAGCTCGTGGGGCACCAGACCGTCGGCAAACCACTTGATCACGTCCTCTGCGCCGCTCATGATTTCGTCGCCCAGGTCACTGGCGACGCGGTGTTCACGGCCCATCTTTTTCAATAATGTGAAGTCCAGCTCCACAATCCACTCGCCGGCCGGATCGCCACTCAGGGAGCGTTCATAGCGGCTGGTCTTTTTGACTTCACAGTTGAGGAAATCTGCAGCCAGCTGGGCTATCTCATCCAGCTCGAGGCCGTTCATTTCCAGTTCAATGCCCACACGGCGCATGGCGCCTTCGGTGGTGTTCTGCCAGGGCGGCAGTGCAAAAGCATCAGTGTTCGACATGCCTGCCTCCGTTGAAATCAGGTTGTGTAGCTTATCACGGCTATCCGCGATCCCGCGGTTCAGTCCCCGCGTGCAACGCCGTCCAGGCGTGGGTCAGCGCCGCCACGCCAACCTCCGTCTGTGCGCTCGATACCGTGCAGCCCACTGGTCATCGGTACCACGCTGACGTTGTGTCCCAATGTCTCAAGCGCTGGAGCCAGGGCTTCGAGGCCTGTGCCCGCCTCAAGTTCCAGACCCAGCCCGCGGTCGAGTGCGTTGGGCAGGGCTATGGCATCTTGGACGTCAAGATTCCAGTCCAGCACGCCGATCAGAGTTTTGACCACATAGCCGATGATCCGACTGCCGCCCCGTGAGCCGATGATCAGACGGGGTTGGCCCGCGGAATCAAAAACCATGGTCGGTGCCATGGAACTGCGCGGGCGCTTGCCGCCTGCCACGGCATTGGGGTGGGGTATGCCCGCGATTTCCGGACTGAAGCTGAAATCGGTCAACTGATTATTCAATACAAATCCCTGGCTAAGCATGCGACTGCCGAACGGCGCCTCGTTCGAGCTGGTCAGGGCCAGCAGGTTGCCGTCTGCATCCACCAGGCTGAAATGGGAGGTGCCCTGTTCATCTGCCTCGGGGGTAAATTCGATGTTTTCGATTTCCGTGCGTGTACCCGGCTCCCCCGGATGCACCTCGGTAAGGGCCCGTTCAGTGCGAATCAGACCCGCGCGTTCGTGCAAGTAGTCAGGGTCGAGCAGGGGCCCCATCGGAACGTTGACGTAGGCGGGATCGCCGATATGGTGATTGCGATCGGCGAAGGCCAGACGGCTGCTCTCGGCTATCAGATGCAGTGCTTCGACGCTGTCCGGTTCAAGGGAGCCCATGTCGAAATGCTCCAGCATGCCGAGAATTTGTAACACCGTAATGCCGCCGGACGAAGACGGCGGGGCGCCACACACCGTCCATTGGCGGTAGGGGCGGCACACGGCCTCTCGATTGATTGCCTGATAGCCGGCCAGATCCTGCGCGGTCATATCGGTAGCACCCCAGCGTGCATCTTCCAGCCGGTCAAGAAGGCCCTCTGCAACAGGGCCCTGATAGAAGGCCTGAGGCCCCTCCTGAGCGATTGACCGCAAGGTCTCTGCCAGCTCTGGATTGCGAAGTGTCGGTGTTTCGCTTTCTGCCTGGCGCCGAAAATAGGCCCGGGTATCGGCAAACAGGCGCAACGACAGGTCCTGCTGGATCTGCCGCTGGAGCCTTTGGGGCATTGGCAAGCCCCGTTCAGCCAAGTTGATAGCCGGTACGAACAGTTCGTTCCAGGGCAGGCGCCCATGCTCGCTATGGGCCTTGGCAAGCATTGCTATCAGGCCGGGTACCCCGACAGACGATCCGCTGGGAATGGCTAGCGCCAGGGGCATGTCGATACCCAGGACCTGAAAGCGGTCGGGCTGTGCTGCAGCGGGTGCGGTTTCCCGGCCGTCGTACACGCGGGTTTGCCCTGTTTTGTCATCGTGCAGCAGCAGATACCCGCCGCCGCCTATGCCGGTTTCTGGTGCCTCGATAAAGGCCAGGACCATCTGTACGGCAATGGCCGCATCAACTGCGTGCCCACCCTGGCGCAGCATCTGCAAGCCCGCTTCAACTGCCGCAGGGTGAGCTGCTGCGACCATCATGTTCGTGGCCTGACGATCTGCCAAGGGTTGTTCTGTTCTTGAACTGGTAGCCGGGTCAGTGCCGCTGCAGGCGGCAAGCCCGCCGATCAGCGTTGTGATGAAGGCGGGAATCAAGATGCAGCGCAGAGCGCCGGAGAATGCTTGGTGGGTCATGCCGGAAAGCTTAGACCTTACTCCGTCCAGCGTCTAATTCGCGATCTTTGGTGTAGAATTCGTCAATCAATTACAGATCAGGAAACATTATGACCAATCTTGCTGAATTTCGCGCTGCAGAGCGCAAATTGGCTCAACAACTGGCCCAACTCGAGACCATGAAGCAGGATGCCGGATTGCAGGCGGAAATGGCCTTCAATGAGGAGCTGCGCACCCTGATGGACAGCTATGACTACTCGCCAGCCAAAGTTCTGGCTATCCTGCGATCCGCGCCGGAGTGAGCTCAGTCATTTCTCTCGATCTTGATATAACCCGAAAATATAAGGTCGAGAACGGCTCCCTTTGGCAATCTGATTTCCCTATTGTTCCTCCAATGTCTATCATATGCGTCAATTGATGGAAAAATTTCATCAAATGGCTGTTGATCGGCAATGCTGTTGCCGGTGTTCTGTCACCTAAATCTGAGTTACCTGGCTGGCTGGACATTGAGTTTTATTGCGCCCCTTTTGTGCAATGCCTCGTGAGTAGCCCTGACACCAAATCAGGAGTGTTTTCCGATGGAAAAAGATCCCCTCAAAGATCTGAATGACAAGCCGGTAGTGGAAACCGTGCAAGCAATTCCCGCGCCCTCGGGCGAGTCCACCCTTATTGATACCGACTATGTTATCGGCCAGGACAACATCAAGGGCCAGTTTTCCTTTGCCCTGGATATCCACGGCAAGGTTTTCAGCATTTCGGCAATAACCATTCTGCTTTTCGTATTTCTGACCCTGGCTTTGCAGAATGATGTGGCTCCGCTTTTCGGCGCCTTGCGCGGTTGGCTGACGGCCAATCTGGCCTGGTTCTTCCTTGGTGCTGCCAACATATTTGTGGTGTTGTGTCTGGCCTTGATTGTTTCGCCGTTGGGCAAGGTACGCCTGGGGGGGATGGACGCGAAGCCTGACTACTCCTATCTGGGCTGGTTCGCGATGCTGTTCGCCGCCGGCATGGGTATCGGCCTGATGTTCTACGGTGTATCCGAGCCGATGTCGCATTTTTCCGCGGCGCTGGGTGGTACCGCCTCAGAAGCTGGCGCGCGGACTGACTGGGCACCGCTGGGCGCCGCGGCCGGCGATGTCGAGGCAGCCACCAGGCTGGGTATGGCGTCTACTATCTTTCACTGGGGCCTGCACCCATGGGCGATCTACGCCGTTGTTGCGCTGGCATTGGCGTTGTTTTCCTTTAACAAGGGTCTGCCGCTGAGTATTCGCTCTATTTTCTACCCGATTCTGGGCGAGCGCGTGTGGGGCTGGCCGGGACATGTAATTGATATTCTTGCGGTTTTTGCAACGCTGTTCGGTCTGGCGACCTCGTTGGGTCTGGGCGCTGAGCAGGCTGCCGGGGGTATCGATTACCTCTTCGGCATTACCGCGAACAACACCAGCAAGGTGTTGCTGATTGTCGGCATTACCGGTATTGCGCTGTTGTCTGTACTGGCTGGTCTGGACAAGGGCGTCAAGCGTCTGTCCGAGCTTAACCTGGGTCTGGCAATACTGCTGTTGGGCTTCATCATCGTCGTCGGGCCGACTCTGGCGATCCTTACCGGTTTCTTCGAGAACCTGGGTGCCTATCTGCAATACCTGCCAGCGCTGTCAAACCCGATCGGCCGTGAGGATGCCAACTTCAGCCAGGGTTGGACTGCCTTCTACTGGGCCTGGTGGATCAGCTGGTCGCCCTTCGTCGGTATGTTTATCGCACGCGTAAGCCGTGGCCGTACCGTTCGTGAATTCCTTATCGCGGTCCTGCTGGTGCCTTCCCTGGTGTCGGTCCTGTGGATGACAGCCCTGGGCGGCACTGCCATTGACCAGTTGGCCAATGGCTTCACCGGTGTGCAGGACGCGGCTCTGGAAATCCAGTTGTTCACCATGCTCGGGCAGTTGCCACTGGCATCCATCACCTCGTTTATCGGCATCATATTGGTGATTGTGTTCTTTGTGACTTCCTCGGACTCGGGTTCACTGGTTATCGATACCATCACCGCGGGCGGCAAGGTCAACGCTCCTGTGCCCCAGCGCGTGTTCTGGGTATGCATCGAGGGCGTAATCGCGATTGCGCTGTTGCTGGGTGGTGGCCTGGTAGCGCTGCAGGCAATGGCAGTGTCTACCGGCTTCCCCTTCACCATCGTGCTGTTGGTGGGCTGCATATCTATCGTCAAGGGACTGATGTCCGAACCGCGCTAGAATCAGCGCAACATAAAAAGCGCGGCCATTATTGGCCGCGCTTTTTTTTGTGCCTAGGATAGGGGGGCGCGACCCGGCGCCGGCACCGCGTTCAGTCCCAGAGGTCGGCGACCGGCGTATCTGCATCGAAGTGAGTGGCAATCTGAGCCTGCAGCAGCTCTGCGCTGGCCAGCGCATCGGTCAGTGCATGATGGGCGTGATAGAGCGGCAGTCCGTAGCGCAGGCGGCTTTCGGCAAGGCGTATGGATACGTCCTTCTTGCCGCGCAGGCGGTCGAACCAGCCGAGGCGATTGGCGCCCCGATGCAGACGTGCCTCGATTTCCATGGTGTCGATAACCGGAAAGTGCAGGTGCTCATTGAGGTAATAGCGGACCGCCTCATCCAGAAAGCCGCGCTCGATGTTGCGGTAATGTACAACCACCACCCGGCCAGCCATGATTTCCAGGATTTCAGTCAGCATGCTGTCCAGGCGGGGCGCCTGCTTGAGGTCGCTATGAGTGATGTGATGAAAAGCGACCGACTCGTGGGTCAGCTCGGAGATGGGCTTGACTACCTGATAGCGTGCATCGGCGCAGCGTATGCGCTTCAGGTTGAAAGGGATCAGCCCCACGCTGACGATGGCGTCGCGTTTGGGATCCAACCCAGTGGTCTCAACATCCAGGGCGACCAGGGGCACATCGCTGATCGGCGTTAATGGGCCCACCGCGCCAGCCTCATAGAAGCGCTTCAGATCTTCATCCAGGGCGGTCTGAGCAAGGCTGGCGCACAGGGTTCGCCAATTGGGCGTCTCGTGGCCGGGAGGGCGGGCCGGATGGCGTTTGTTGCTCATAGGGTACGCATCGACTGCAGGGCCGGATAACGGAAGCGCAGAAACTTCTGGGCGTTGCTGAGGATCTGGAAGGCTTCTTTCAGGTTGTGCCGTTCAGCGGTGGAAATCTTTTCCGGTTCGATATAGTTGTTCGGCTCGCGGCCTTCTTCCAGCTCCAGGGCCTGGTGACGGATCCGCACGCTGGAAAGAAACTCCAGCGCATAGCGCAAACGCGTCACGGCGTCAGGTGGCATCAGGCGCGTAGTAGCGATGGCATCAAGACGATCGAATGAGTTCTGCGCCTTGGAGCCGCACGCCAGTGCATGCACGCGGATCAGATCGGTCAGCGGCGCGGTGCCCCGGCCCTTGAGGTTGATAATGTTCTTGTGCTCGCCATCCTGTTCCATCACAAAGGTGCGGAAGAACCCGAGCGGTGGTGTGCGGTTCAGCGCGTTGCGGGCCAGGGCGGCAAGAAAGGGCTCATTCGAGCTGGCGCTGGTCGCCAGCAGGTCCTTTAGCTCCTCGACGAGCTCCGCCTTGCCGTAAACGCTGTCCAGATCAAAGAAGATCGAGCTGTTAAGCAGGGTCTCGGGATTGGGCCGGGTGATCCACTGGGTAAAGTATTTTTTCCATACGCTAAGCGGCTGCCGCCATTTGGGGTTGGTAGCCATGATGCCACCCTTGCAGTAGGTATAACCGCACGCCGCAAGACCGTCGCTGACAAAGCTGGCCAGCTTGAAAAAATAGTCGTCATGTTGTTTCGGGTCAAAACTGTCATCCAGTACCAGGGCGTTGTCCTGGTCGGTCACCACCAGCTGCTCGTCCCGCGCCATGGACCCCAGTGCCATGAAACAGTAGGGCACGGGCGGTGGTCCCAGGGACGCCTCCGCCAGCTCCAGCAGGCGCTGACTGAAACTGCGGCCGATGCCAGCCATGGTGCTGCCGATCATGTGCGAGGACACCTCGTCCGTGGCCATGCGCACGAAGGTGGCGCGAATATCCGGCAGCAGCGCTTGCAGGGCTTCGACGTTCTGCTTGTTGTGGATATTGCTGACCAGATACAGGCTGCTCTGGGATTCATACTTGATGACATCGCGCAGATTGACCACGCCGATCGGGCGGCCGCGCTGGATGACCGGCAGATGGTGGATGTTGTGACGCAGCATCGACAGCATGGTTTCGAACATCGAGTCGTCCGCCTGGACCACGACGGGATCTGCCGTCATGACCTCGCGTATGGGGGTATCGGCGGGCAGGCCGGCAGCGACCACCCGGCTGCGAAAGTCCCGATCAGTGACAATACCGATCATGGAGCCGGCACCCCGGTGGCTTTCCTGCGGACCGGTTGCGGCACCCACAACGATCAGTGACGAGACGCTGTGATCGCTCATTGTCTGCGCCGCCTGCATCACCGTTGTGTCTGCGGTCACGGTTACCGGCAAGCGCTCGATCAGTTTGCGCACGCGCAGCTTCATCATCTCGCCGGCTTTGCTGTCACTCTCAACAGCGGTTTGGAGCCGCGACTGGCCTTCGGCCTCAACGAAGTCGGCAAAGGTTTCGTGTTCGTCACACAGCTTCTGGAACAGGGCGCCTGGAATAAAATAGACCAGGCTATCTTCCAACGCAGTGGCCGGGAAGCGTACTTTATTGTTACGCAGCAAGCCGAAGTGACCGAAAATATCGCCTTCGGTCAGCCGGTTGTAGAGATCGCCATTGCGCCTGAATACGTCCACTGCACCGCTGCGCAGGTAATGCAGATACTGGATATCCTCGTTGAAGTGCAGGATCTCGGTGCCGGCCTTGAAATAGGTGATTTCCACCTGCCTGGCGATATCGTCCAGAGTTTCATCCGGCAGATTGTCAAAGGGCGGAAAACGTTTCAGGTGGTCTCGTATCTCGATCAGCTCGACTTCCACGCCGGACCTCCGGTTCTAGTTGTTCTCGCTCAAGGGTAAGGCGACAAAGCGCGCCATCTGGGTCGAACTGCCATGTTGCGGGTCGAATTCACCAATGTCGATAAAACTGACCCGGTAGCTGTTACGTTCAGCGACTCCCCGTGCCCACTGGCGAAAGCGGGCGCGGCTCCATTCAAAGCGATGATCGGGGTGACGTTTCTCACCTGGAGGCATGCCGTGCAGCACGTTGTACTCGACGTTGGGCGTGGTGACCAGCACCACTCCCGGTCGCATGCCACCAAAGACCGCTGTCTCGACGCGTGATAGCCGGCCCGGATCTATATGCTCAATGGTTTCGATCAGCGTGGCGGCATCGAAGCCGCGTAGTTGCGAATTGGGCTCCTCAAAGGAGCCGTAGCGCACCTGAATACGGTCTGTTTCGTCGAGCAGATCGATACCCAGCACACGCCTGGCCTGGCCGAGGCTGACTTCATCAATGTCGATACCGACAATCCGCTGAAATTGATTCTGATGCACCAGCCGCTGCAGTAATTCGCCGCCGCCGCAACCCAGGTCCAGGACCTGACAGGCATCTGTCTCCAACAAGTGCTGAACGACGATATCGAGGCGTTCATCATGCAGACTGCTTTCCTGAAACCTTCCTCTCATGCTTTACCTGTAAGGATGAACACTGTGTTGCGCTACGCGAAGTCTCCGGCGCAGCGCGGGATTTAGTGCGTTGATTATAGTGCACGGGCTCGTATGTCAGGCGGAATATCGTCCGGGCGGAGTCTTGCTTTTCCGACGTGGCTCATATCATCGGCTGCAGTCGTTCGTGCCTTGAAAATATCGGAAACACGGGTGCCATTAAACAGGCGTCAATTTGGGGTGTGCATCTTGAGCGATGGTCGTGGAACATGACGCTTACTGTGCCTATTTCCAGGAAAAATAATATTCATTTCTATTTACACAGGAAGGGGCTATAAGCGAATGGCGTTTAGATAAATCAATTATCAGGGATCCGATAATGTCCGAACTTTTGTTCTATCAGCGGCCCACGGTCCTGAACAAAGAAGTCCACAAGAGCATTCGTTTTTCGCCAGTGGCAGATTTCAGATTTACCAACAAGGTCAATTCTGTCCCTCTTCTTGCTATCGAGTTTTTTGAGGCCAGTCGTGATCTGTCCGTGCTGTTCAGCCAGGATCAGCAAGGGCAATACTTTCCCATTGCTTTGCTTTCGTTGAAGAACCAGGGGCACGAGCAGGTCGATGAGGCGGGCGTATGGCTGGGTAATTACACCCCGGCCTTCATCCGTCGTTATCCGTTCGTCCTGAGCACTGACAAGAATGTCTGTTTTGATGCCGACTACTCTGGTCTGCAAGAGACAGAGGGTGAGGGCGAGCTTCTTTTTACTGAAGAAGGCGCCTATACCGACACGCTGAGCAAAATCATCGAGTTCGTCACGAACTTTGAAGCTGAGCATGTCCGTACCCGCGAATTCTGTCAGGCAGCAACCGAGCAGGATGTGTTCAAACCCTTTGTCCTCCAGATCATCACTGCAGACAAGAAGCCTCTGCGCCTTGATGGTCTGTTCGTTATCGACGAGAAGAAGCTCATGGCTCTGGACGACTCGGTCGTAACTCACTGGTTTCGACAGGGATATCTCGCCTGGGCCTACGCCCACCTGCATTCTCTGGGCGCGCTCCAGCGCCTGAGTGAGAAGCTCGATACCCGCACCTGAAATGCCCGATATCGCGTCCGGGTGACCGGATAGTTGCTTGTTGTTATTCGCTTCGGCTCAGCCGGATGATGTTGTTCCCTCTTGAAAAGTTGGGCAGAAAAATGGACTTTCCTCACCATCCGCTAGCGCTGGCTGTTAGTCGCTGCAACCCTTTTGCTCGGTCACTGGCAGCGCGAACAGCGGCGTGGGGAGCATTCCTGTCTAGTGCCTCGCTGCAGGCACTGGCCGCATCCCCACACAATATCGTGGTGGACGCCGGCACGGCGACCATGTCGACTACAGGCCTGACACACAGCATCCAGAACGCCAACCGAGTGGGAGGCGTCCCGGTCAATGTGTTCAAGCACTTTGTCGTAGGTGAGCTCAACACGGTCGATCTGGTAGTGCCGGGTGATGCCAGCAAGCTGGTGAACATCGTCAAGGACGGCAAGGCGGAGATCCATGGCGTTCTCAACAGCTACAAGAACGGCACCCTGGGTGGCAACGTGGTATTCGCCAGCTCCCAGGGATTTCTGGTGGGCGCCTCAGGCGTAGTCAACGTGGGTCAGTTGACGGTGCGCACACCCACCGAGGGTGACCTCGATAAGCTCATTGCTGGCACCAAGACTGTTGACGAAACTCTGGCCGTCTCGTCTGACGGCCTGATTACCATCGATGGCAAGGTCAATGCCAGCGAGGGTATCGATCTGCAGGGCGCCGGGGTCAATGTCGGCAGTGGTGGCAAGCTGATCGCCGGCAATGCCCTGAACGCCGATTATGTAGCCACCGCTGCGGTTAATACCGGTGATTACACCGCGCCCACCGCGCTGGTCAAGGATGGCGGCACGATTCATATCGTGGCGGGCGGTGGGTCTGGTTCCGGTGATGCACTGATCGCCGGCGATCTGCTGGCTGATGGCGGTATCACCATCGAAGCCACCAGTATCGAAATAACCAGCACCGGCTTGCTGGATGCCCGCGACAATGTCACCGCCAACACCAGCGGAGATGTCACGCTCACTGCCAGTAGCGCCAAGGACATAGGCTTTGGCGTAGCGCGTGCCGAATCCTCCGTCACGCTTGCCGGCCAGGTCCATGCCAATGATGTGACCGTCTCGGCGCAGAGCAAGGCGACTGCGTCATTCTATGAAGACCCGACTGCCGGGTTGACTGTCATGGCGGCAGGGCCCTTCACGGGTGCAGGCTTTTACCTTATGGCCGCCGACGCCGAAGCCACGGTCAACGTGGAAGGCACGGCGAATGTGCAGGCCAGTGGCGATGTAAAGCTGGGCTCCGAGTCCCACGCACTGAGCCAGGCCAGCCAGATCAACCTCTCCGGCAACGAGGGATCTTTGTCGGCAATATACAACACCAGTGATGCGACCAGTACGACCCGCATCAAAAGCGGTGCAACAGTCCAGTCGGAAGGTGATCTGACGGTAACGGCTCATAACGAAGCCTTCATCGCTGCCAGTGCGCTGGATCTGATCGCTGCGGACGCCAACAAGGTGGTTGTGGCCATAGCCGTGGGTGAGTCGGATGTTGATGCGACAGCCGTGATCGAGAGCGGTGCTGTGCTCGGCGCGAGCAGCCTGGTGTTGGCAGCAGAGAACCAGAACTATTACTCGGTCTCGGCAACTGCCATGGGTCTGAAGGATACCGAGTACGGCATTGCCGTTGCGGTGGGTGATTTCAATACCAATGCCACCGCGGAGATGGGCGCATCGCTGGGCTCTGCTACCGACAAGACCGGTGATGTGAGCATCACTGCGCTGGACCGCACCGTACACCAGCAGGTCAAGTCGGGTGTCACTGTGGGTAGCAACACGCTTTTCCGTAGCGTCGGTGCCAAGCCGGTTGCCGGCCTCGCGGCCATGCAGAATGGCGTGAACAACCTTATCAATACGAAAAAGCCGGCGGGTACAGAGGTACCCAAAGACGGCGATGGCAAGATCTCCTTCAAGGGCGGCCTGGCCTTCACCATGAACCTGTCCGACCACGAAGCCTATGCATTTCTGGGCAACAACCAGGCCGGCCAGGCTGAAGCACCGAGCATTCATTCCACGGGTAATCTGCTGCTGGCCAGTGCCATTGATCTGGGGACGGATAACGCCTCGATCGCCGGTGGCAACAATAACGCAGCCCATGGCGATGACCAGGGCGCCTGGCGCACCTCGGCAGAGGCGGCAGTGGCATCGCCGAGTAGCCGTACCAATGGCAGCAACCAGACTGGCTCCTCGGAAAAGAGCCTGGCGGTGGCCCTGAACTTCGCCATCAACAGCGGCGAGGCCGTGGCCGAAATCGGCAACTACGTGGAAATTTCAGCGGCCAATGTCGGTGTGCTGGCGCGGCAGAAAGTGCCCATTTCTTCCAGTTATGACAAGTGGGATTCTTTTTCTGATCTGTGGAGCAAGTTCACCGGCATTGGCGGCATGCAGAACAATATACTGTCGTCTTTCGCCAATGCGGGCACATCAGCAGACAATTCCGCTACCGGTGGCTCCCTCAACGTGGTCATCAACGATCTGGGCACCAAGGCCTGGATTGGCGATAACGTCAAGATCACTACCACGGGCAAGGCTGCCTGGTCTGCCGGCCGGATAGTGGCCGGTAACATGGTGGCGCCCACGCTGTTTGCTACCACGATTCCCTTCAAGACCATCGATTACCGCTTCGACTTCATCAGTTCGGTAGATGTACAAGCCTACAACCTCAATGAAAGCGTTCACCTGGCCGGCAATCTGGGCACCCTCGGGCTCCTGCCGAACGGCAACGGCACCAACGAAAAGGGGAAATCGGTTGGGGGCAGTATCAGTTATGTCCAGCAGACTGCGACTGCTGTGTCGGGGATTGGCGATGCCACATTGCTTGTGGATGGGGATGTGCGCATCCAGGCGCACACTGACGAACGGCATTTCCTGATAACACCTTCTTCAGGTTCGGGAAAAGGGCTGGGATTCAATGGCGTCATGGCGATTCTCAACAGTGAGTCGCTTACCCACGCTTCGCTGAGCAATCAGGCCAAGGTCAATACCACGGGCCTGGATGTGCTGGCTGATCACGACTTTGGCAACTGGGCTGCGGCGGGCGCATTCAATAAGTCAGACGAATCGGCCATGGGCCTGTCTGTGGCGATCAACATAGCCCAGGGCGATACCAAGGCGTTCATCGGCGACAACAGCAGCGAATCGGCCAAGGTCGGTTTCAAGAATGGTGCGCAGCCTGCCCCCGACGCGCCGACAACGCCTGCGCCGGATCCACGCGGCATTGTGGCCAACGACATTCGTGTTCGGGCCCGTAGCGCGGGCACCAACGGTTCGCTGGCCGTGGCGGGAGCCGTTGTCACTGAGCCCAACAACAAGCCGGGAATAGCCGAGCGGTTCGAGAACTGGTGGGAAAAGCTCGGGAAGAAGTCGGCAGATAGCCACAACGATGCGGTTTCAGGCACGGGTGCGGCCTCGATCGGCAATGCCACCGGGGATGGCAAGACGGATGAAGGCAATCCTGCCGCGGGTGGTGATGCCCCGGTCGACCCCGACAAGACGGGGCTTGCTGCTGCCGGCAGTTTCACCGTGTCGGTCAATAACCTGGACGCCAAGGCCCTTATCGATGACGCGGTGATCAGTGGCAAGGGTGCTGCAGACGTTGATGTCACGGTGCAGGCCCTGGAAAAGGTGATTTCCGCCTCGGCTTCGGGTGGCGCAGCCCTGGCCAAGCTGGGTGCCGACTCACCGTCCAACCAGAACACCATCGCTGGCGCCATTGCCTACCAGATCAGCTTCAATGATGCGCTGGCGCATATCCGCAACAGCACTATCAGCAATGCCGGCGATGTGAAAGTGCAGGCAGTGCATGGTGGCGAGCTCACGTCGGTGGCGCTGGCCCTGGCAGTCACCAGCTCGGATCAGAATACCCAGAACAGCAACAACGGCGCCCTGTCGATCTCCGGCGCGCAGATCTATGACGGTACCTCGGCGCGTATCGATAACAGCTCGATCACCAGCAACAACGACGGTGACGACAGCCTGGAAGTCTCTGCCCACAACAACGCCGACATCGGCGTCGGTGGCGGTTCACTTTATCTGGGCGGCAAGAAGGGCGGCGGGCTGGCGATTACCTTTGCCGAGATCAATGACCCAAGCGCCATGCTGGCAGGGATCAACCCCGACTCAAACAACGTGCTGAGCACCGCCCATAACGAGGATGTGTACAGCGGTTGCGCCGCGGAGGCCGTCATCAGCGGCGTTGACGGGGCTCGCAGTACCCTGACCAACTTCGACAGCCTGACTGTTTCTGCCAGTGCAGTGAACAGCATCGGCATCGGCGCGGCAGGCGGTGGCTACAACGGCGGCGTGGAAAATTCCCAGGGATTTGCCGGCAGCTTTGCGGTGGGCTCGATTGGTGCCGACACCAGGGCCTTGATCAGCAAAACCGACATCAAGGGCGTGCAGACGCTGCACGTCAATGCCAGTGGCGAAGACAATGCCACGCTGGACACTCTGCTGGCCGGGCTTGGTAGCAGCACGATCAACAGTGACTTCGACTTCAGCGGCGCGGATGCTATCGACAACACCGAGGTGTTCACCGACGAGGACGGTACAGGCTCTAGCTACAACTACAGTTCGGCCGGCAAGCGCATCATCGCCGTAGCCGGTGTGGTGCAGGCCGGCAAGAGCAATCTGGGCATCTCCTATGCCCACGCCGATGTGCAGAGCGATACCTCCGCGCGCATGGCGGATGTGAACATCAATCAGGGCGCAACCAGCACGGCAGATGTGGTAGTCAATGCGCGGGACAACTCCCTGCTGTATAGCGTGGCCATTGGCGTCGGCGTCAGTACCGGAAAATATTCGGGTGTGGGTTCGGTTGCGGTCAACCGCCTGAACAACCGTGTCGTTGCGGAAATCGGCGATTGGGACGGGGCAGACAGCGGCAGCATCAACGCCGAGACGGTTGCCGTTACCGCCACCAATGACATGGACATGGTCAACGTCGCTGGTGCAGTCGCTGTGGGTACATCCGGCTCTACCGGAAAGGCAGGTGGCCTGGCAGTCGCACTGAATCTGGTGGGCACCGACGAGCACTCGACCAAGGCACATATTGCTAATACGGCGTTGCAGGCCTCCGGCGATGTGCTGGTCAAGGCCACCAGCGGCGCTTCCAATGATCACAATCTGCTGGTTGGCAATGCCATTGCCATCGGCGCTACCGGTGGTTCCGGACTGGCCTTTGCCGGTGCGATCGGCGTCAACAATGTTGATCAACTGGTCGAAGCGGCGATCAAGGATACTGGCACCAATCGCAGTACCGATGCCAGCGCCACCCTTGGCGGCACGGTCACTGTGCAGGCCTATGACTTCACCGACAGCGTTTCCACTGCCTGGATGGGCGCTGGCTCCGGTGGCGGCTCTGCCGGCGGCATCGCCGTGGCGACCAATAGAGTCGACTCGGATGTCAAAGCGGCAGTGCTCGGCGACGGCGTCACGGTGGGCAGCACCACGCTGAAGGTGCAGAACCTGATGGTCGATGCCGTACGCGACAACTGGCTGTTGAGCATCAGCGCCGGGGTCGCGGCATCGCCCAAGCAGAGCGCACTCGCCGGATCGGTGAGCAGCGGCATTATTGATGGTGATGTCAGCGCCCGTATCGCTGAAGGCGCGCGCGTCAAGGCCTGGAATAATGTGGCGGTCAACGCCGACGCGCTCAGCGTCAATCTGGTCGGCAGTGGCGCGCTGGGTATCGGTCTGGGTAATGGTGCCGGGGCAGTGGCAATAGCGACTGCACTGGAGTATGGCAACACCTCGGCTTCAATAGACAATGCCAACGTGATTGCCGAAGGCAGAGGCGCGAGCATCATCGTGGACAGCGGCGCGCTGGCCAACTACGGCACCTTGCCGGACCTGTCGACCTCGGGTCAGGCCGAGGATGACGGCGATGACAACAACGCCGACCCGGTTGACCGCGACGCGCTGACGACCGGTTTTGCCCTGCTCGACCTGGACAAATCCACGCAAAGCGTAGACGGACTGGCAGTCAACGCCACCAGTCGCACCAAGCAGCAGGCCATCACCGTGGGTGGCGCAGGCGCCGAGTCGCTGGCCATCAGTGTCAATGTGGCGACCAACAGCTCATCCGGTGAAACCAGCGCAAACATCAACAACAGCGTGATCAACGCCGGCGTGAACAACCAGAGCGGAGCCGATGTGCTGGTCCGTGCCAACGCCCATGAGGCCGGTCTCGCCGTATCGGCAGGCATCGCCATCTCGGGCAAGAATGCGGGCGTCGGCGGCTTCGCCACCAACAGTCAGAAGAAGTCGGCCAAAGCTACCGTCGCAGACAGCACCGTCATGGCCGATGCGGCCAGCATCAACGCCAACAGCTCCAAGGTTGCCCAGGCGGTTTCGGCCGGCGTGGGCGCCGGTGGTAGCGGTCTGGGCGGCGCGGCCTCGGTGGTGATTACCGAGCAATCGGGTACCACCCGATCCTGGTTGCTTGGCGGCACTCTTACGGCCAACAGCCTGAAGGTGAGCTCGGACCGTCGTCAGGAAGCCAACGTGGCAGCAGGTGCCGTGGGCATCGGCGGGAAAGTCGGGGTGGGCTTTGGCCTTGCCGTGAACCTCATCGGCGGTGACAGTCAGGCGTTGATCGGCAATGACCTCGACGACCCGACGGACACGCGCACCACGCGGGTCAATGTCGGCAGCCTGACAGTCGATGCCCAGCGTCTCGAGAACGTCAACAGTCATGCCTTTGGCGCGGGCATCAGTGCCGGTTTCGGCGCAGCGGCAATGATTGATGTCAGTGAATTTACCGGAGAGACACGGGCCGGTATTTTCGGCAAGCCTGCAGGTGGCGGTTACAGCACCAGCATCCGTGGCAAGAACGGTATTGCCGATGCGACCAGCGTGGTTCTAAGCGCCCAGGAAATCCTCGATGCCAGGCAGTTCGCATTGGGCGTAGGGGTGGGGGCCAAGGTAGGTATTGGCGCCGTCGCCAACGTGGTGCTGGGACGCACTCAGGTAGTCAGCGAAGTGGTTGGCAGCGACATCAAGGCGGATCTGCTGGATATCGATGCCACCTCGCAACGTCAGACCGATCTGACCAGTATTGCCGGTGCAGCGGGCAAGTTCAGCGCGGCGGTCAGCATTGGTGTTGCGCTCTTCGGGCAAGGCGATACCACCGCGGATGACGGCACCAACGCCGAAGACGAATTCGATGTGTCACGGGACGTGGCCAACTCGGTTCTGCAGGCGGACACCGCCAGCTTCAATACGCATCTGTCCAGCGATGATGTCGCCGCCATGGACGCTGGCCCCGCCGCTAGTGTTGAACGCACGGCAACACCGGCGGCCTCCATGACCACCGATGCCGGCAAGTCCCTTAAAATCAAAGGTGAAAGTCTGACCGCCGCGCGGGTCTCCGGTGGCGTGACCGACGTTGATACCCTGAACGTGAACAGCCGCGCTTTGCTGCACAACAGCCAATTGCTCGGCGCGGCGCAGATCTCGGCGGCGGGTATTGCCGGTGTGATCGGCATTACCCGCATGTATGACATGAGCATCGCCACCGTCGACAGCAACCTGACGGCGGACAATGTGGTGGTCGGTGCCACTATCGAGAATGTGTCTGATGACGATGCGGCCGGCGAAGCCAAATCGGTGGTGGTTGGCCTGGGCGGCATCAGCGTGGTGGTCAACTATGTCGATATTCGAGCAGAAAACCGCGTCGTGGCAGGTGTTTCATCGGCCAGCGGTTCGGACACTGGCGATCTGATCGTCACCGCGACTGATACCACGGAACTGCGCCTGGGCGATGTCGATCCTGGCCGGCCGGACTCGGCCACCGACGGTTCGCTTAACGTCAATCTGGGTAGCGCCGCCATCGGCGTAAGCTACGGCTATGCGAAGAAGGCCAGCGACGTGGATGCCTTGCTGGGCGAGACCGGCAAGCTGGTCGACGGCTACGACAACATGACAGTCAGCGCCAACAGTTCGGGCATGGTCAAGAGCACCGCGTTTTCCCTGGCCGGCGGTATTTCTGCCGGTATCCAGGGCGTGGTCACCGACGCCCATGACAACTCCCATGCCGATGCCACGCTGTTTGGCACCATTGGTACCGGCAGCGGACTGGTCAATGTGTCTGCGCAGGTAGTGCCGGAAATATATTCGAGCGCCTATGGTGTGACCGTATCCGGTGGCTACTCCATGGGCGGCTCCTTCGCCTACGCCATGACCGACGCCGAAGCACGGGCTACCGTAGCTGACGGTGTGATCTTCACCGGCAGCGGTGATGTACTGGTGCGCAGTGAAGTTGGCGATGGCTCCGATGCCGACTATCAAACAGCGCATGCGGCCGCCTTCGCAGCTTCCGGCGGCTTGATGCTGGGTGTCGCCGGCGCAGAAGCCCGCGCAAGCAATAATGCGCAGTCAGTGGCCAGAGTAGGCAACTACGTCACTATTCCGGATGCCGACTTCAAAGTTTACGCCCGGCATACCGGCGTACAGATCGCCGACGCCGATGGTTACTTTGTCGGCGCCTTTGCCGGTGGTTATCAGGTCGGTCTGGCGGAGTCGTTCAGCTCGACCCGGGTCGAGTTCGGCAAGGACCCGAATGCCACGCTGGAGCGCACCGGCGATCTTATTCTGGATGCCAGCAGTCAGAATCAGAACCAGGCGTTCACCACTGCCGGTGGTGGTGGTTTCGTTTCCGGTAGTGCGGCGGAAGCCGTGGTCGAGGCCGGTGATCACGCCAACGGCAATTACGCCGCAGCGGTGCTGGTGGATGACTGGTTCAGCGGCTACCGCAGCGTGCCGATCGACGCTGGCAACGTGGTCATGCGTGCAAGCAATGCCGTCAACTTCTTTGCCGGCACTGATTCGACCACGGTGTCCGTGGTGGGCGGTTCGGGTGCGGTCTCGGATGTGGATGTCGATACCAACGTCAAGGTGGTCCTGGGCAAGAATGTCAGTCTGAATGCGCTGGATATCGATATCGACGCATTGAACCAGGCCCGGCAGATTCAAACGCCCTGGGATTCGAGTTACACCACCAGCGTTTATGGCGTGGGTGGCGGTGGGGCCAACGGCACGGCGGCCTTGTCCCGCCAGAACATCAAGCATCTGCTGGCAGCAGTAGAGGTCGGTGAGAACGCGGTGCTGAAGATCTCCGATCTGGCCTGGATGCACCAAGGCTATCGCAAGGGCATTACGGTGGACGCCGGCACCGAGTTCTTTGTCTATGACAAGGCGGTGATAGAGGTCGGTGGTGCGCTGCAGGGCGCCGGTGCGGAGTCGGATGTGGATGTGGCTGCGCGCACCAACGTCACCCTGAGCGACGGTGTGCAGCTGCGCAATGCCTGGGGCAAGATCGGGCTGGGGACCTATTCGCGTGGTAGCGCGGCCGCGGAGGCCAATGTCAGCGTATGGGCAGTCGCCGGTGTGGCCGGCGGCATAGCCGATGTGCACATTGATGTCGACAATACCCTGACGCTGGGTAACAACATTGTTATTGATGCCTACGATCAGATCAGCCTGTTTGCCGGTCGGGGCTCTGATGGCTTGTATCAGAACCAGTTGGTGGCGGATGCCCGCAGCAATATCTACAACTGGACAGCGATACCGATCCCGGCAGGCAACAAGGCCGAAGGCGATATCGTTCTCGACAACAAGGTGGTATTCGGCGACAACTTCGCTATCGGCAGTGACGGGCATATTGCAATCGGTGCTATCGAAGGCGCCTTGAGCGCCAGAGGTACCGGCGTTGAGAAAAACCCCTACCTGTCGCTGTTCAGTACCGAGAACACCTTCGGTTCCAGCAACAAGGCTGTCAGCAATCTCCTTGCCTTCAATGGCAGCGGTAGCGTGACCGCCGGGCAGTATGCCTATCAGTCAGTGAGCATCAATCAGGCCGGTAGCATTACCCGCCAGCTCTATCGCTACGGCTCTGCAGAGCAACAGGCAGCCAAGTATTCTTCGCGCGCCGAACTGCAGACTTATATCAGTGACCTGAATGCACAGATCGCGGTCTTGCAAGCCTGGACCACGACAGAGGCGGTGACCGATGGTACAACGCTCGGTGACGGGGATGGCGTAGCCACCGGCACGAATACCGGTACAGAGAGCACGGACGTCACCAGCGTCGGTAGCAATCCATACACGGACGAGATCAATGATCTGCGGACCCAGGTGGTGCTGCTGTCCGCGATCGTCAATGACCTGTCGCCAACGGCAAACTTCGCTATCAAGGTGGCCGATGTGCGTGCCTCCGCCGGGAACGTGAGTCTCACGGCTGGTTCCATCAACATGGCTACCGGGGTGACGCCTACCTTTACCGCCAAGGGTAATGCGAACATCACTATCAACAACCTGTCCGACCGTCACCTGATGCTGGCGAATCTGGAAATCGCCAACCAGACCGGGGGCAATGTATTCGTCAACGGGGGTGCCAATCTGGACAGCGCCTTTATCGACGAGCAGGCGGGCAGCCAGTCGGGTATTTACGTCAACCACGCCCCCACCGGCGCGAACTTCAAGAGTGCCGACGTTATCGTCAATGGCAACCTGACCAACCTGCTGTCCAGCGTGAATATCTCGGTGGCCGAAGGGGACCTGATCCAGCAGGCGTTGATCCAGGCCAATGCAGTCAACCTGAATGTGGACAACGGCAGCCTGCTGCTGAATAACCCGAATCTTGAGCAGACCTACGGTCGCGACCCTGATGCGCTGATCAACTTCACCAAGCAATGGAAGCCCGCGAACGCCATCGACTTCGTGCAGTTCTATCTGAACGACAGGTATTCGACGGCGATTACAGCTACGGGAGCGCCGGCATTCAATGACTGGTTTGTCGGTCGCGCCTTGAGCAACGGCGGCGTCCAGAACCCGTACTACCAGTCGTCGCCCTATGGCTATGACGAGATGAATATCTATTTCAACTGGGGCTTCAGCGACAGCGCCGAATACACCGGCGCGAATCCTGTGACCTTCTATTTCAACTCGGATGACAGCTCACGTGGCGGCTCTCAATGGAGATTCCGGCCAGTCCTGAACTATCAGGATAAACTGTCGCAGACTGCCACCTATGCACAGGTTAAAACCAAGCTGGGCGATACCGGTACCTCGATTATTGCCGAAAAGGTCATTATCAACGCCAAGCGCCTGGACATTAACGGCGCCATCGTGGTGGGCACCGACAACAGCTGGTCGGTCAACGTGGGAACGGGTTTTGACGCCAAGATCGAGCAGTATGTCAGGGATGCGGGCCTGGCCGCCGGCGATACCCTCAGCCTGACGCCCGGAGAAACCAAAACCCTGCGGGTGCTCAATCCGGATTATCAACCGGTCTTCTTCCGCCCGGACTACGATCCAGACTACTACCGGATCAACACCTATACCTTCGACATCGCCAATGCAGCCGGCACCTCGGAAATCAAGCTGAAGTATGACGTGGGCTCGGGAACACTGGGGATTGACGATGTGCCGGTCAGCGGCGGTGGTTATGTAGCCATTCGCGCGGCTATTTCCTCGACCGGGGCGGACGGCAAGATCATCGTCAAGGATGGACTGGGCCAGATCGCCATCAATAACGATTCCAACACCCAGCTGAACATAGGCACCTTGAGCGCCGGTGAGGACGCTACCGGAGTGATTCGGATCACCGACCTGAACAAGTCGAACACTGTCTCGCAGTGGTATATCCACAACCCGGGCAACCAGATCCGTCAGTACCAGACCGATGCCTGGGCGGTGTCGCATCTTGACCCGAACTCGTCGGTCGATATGGGCAGTTATGGTGGCAACGGCACCACATCGAGCATGACCTACAACCCGCTGGCCGGACAGCTGTTCTATATCCGCGAAGGCGCGACTGTCGGTCGAACCTACACCGATGTGCCGGACGGCTACCTGTCGAAATACCCGACCACTGTCGGCGAGTGGGTGTACACCACCGACTGGAATACTGAAGACAGCTATTACACCTCCTGTGCGTCGAAGCCCGAAGCCTGTTCCGGCGGTGTCGCCGCGCAATATCTGAAGCAGACTTATGACTACGGCAGCCAATCGGCAACCGCTTTCAAATGGATTCTAAGCTACAGCAAGTACTATGGCACCGGTCTGACCAACGCTGATCCAGTTGTCCGTATCCCCACGCGGATGGACATGGATACGCACACCTACGTCAAGGCGGACCATTCGATCCTTTTCCAGTTCACCGGGGTGGCGGAAGGTAATATCAGTGTCGACTCGCATTCACCGATTCAGTTGACCGGCAACATCTATAACCCGAGCGGTGTCACCAATATCGTTACCGATGCCGACTTCACCGCATCCAGTGCGTCCTCTATTACCTCGGGGACTACCCGTATTCAGGCCAATGGCGATATAGGTAGCACCGGCAACCTGCTGTCGATCACCACCAATGAACTGGCCTTGCAGTCCGATAACGGCTCACTGGCTTTCAACGCCACGGCCATGGGCTCGGCCTTGAGCATCGATAAACTGTCAGCGAAATACGGCATCCTCGGTACGGTGGATAAGAGCATTGTCGCCAAGGATGGCAACACCCTGATCTCGGCCAACACCATCGATCTCAGCAGTCTGTCGGGCAGTATCGGTAGCCTGGGCACGCTGGGTGATCCGGCCACCTACAATTTCGTCAATATCGCTTCGACCGGAGCCGTCTCCCTGCGTGCGGCCAACGACATCGTGGTCTCCCAGGCGACGGGTGATCTGCAGGTCGAGCGTATCGAGGCCAACGACAATGTTGTACTCAGGCTCGGCGATGGCAGCCTGACCAATGCGCTTGAACAGCAGCAGAAGTCGGAGCAGGAACTGGCCTACGAGGCCTCGGTATGGGATTCCCTGAACCTGCTCAGCGGCACCGCCGGTGACCGCGCGGTGACCGCCTACGAAAATCAGTTCAACAGCAAATACCACACCTACTGGATGCTCAAGCAGCGTCTGACCGATGCCAGTGACAGCGGCTTTGCGATCGATGCTGTTTATCTTGATGCCATGAAAATCCGCTATGGCACTACAGACGTCACGCAGCTGACAGCCAAGGTCAAGGCAGAGTATCAGGCCCTGGACGCCTGGTTTATCGACCAGGTGGCCACGCCGGACAGTTACGCCAACGTGGCGGATGCCGTCGGCAAGGAACAAAAGGGTACGCTGGTTGGCTACGACTACGGCGCGCTCCTGACCAGTGCCTACGACGACAGCTTCCGGCTGGAGATCGATGCCGCCAGCAACTGGTACGCCAGGATGGTAGAAGGGTCGACCTGGAAGCAGAGCCAGCTGGATATCAGTATTTCCGCTGCCGCATTGAGTGCCGATGCGTCGGGGCAGCTGACCGATCGCGAGGCCAACATCGTCTCCTCGAATATTCATCTGCAAGCCAACAGCGGGAGCGTTGGCAAGAACCTGGCCGATCTGGTCTTCAGTGTGCCGCGTGACAATACGGCCACCATCTCCAATGAACAGAAATCTGCATTACTGTCGGCCGGGCCAGGGGATATTTCCACTGTGCTTACCGATAACGCGGTCACCCTGACGGTCAAGCAGGTGGATCCGATCAAGGTAGATACCTCCGGCGCGCTCAACGTTGCCGCGCGGGATGCGATCTTTATCGAGTCGGCCGCCTCTCTGACCGTGGGTGAAATAGTCTCTACCGATGCAGACGTTCGCCTGATCGTGGATGGTGCGATAGCGGCGCAAGCCGGGGTCAACAATATCAAGGCGCATGATCTGTACCTGGCCAATACCCAGGGTGAGATAGGTTCTGCTGCCCAGGCGATGAATGTGCAGCTGTCAGGCGCCTTGCGTCAGGCCGGAGCCGCCGGTGATCTCTACCTCCGGCACAGTGGCGGCAACTTGCTGGTGGGCTCCGTGGGTGCCGGCGGTATGCTGTCGTTGTCCAACGATCGCGATATCCTCGGTTACGACGCCAACCACTTCCTGCAGGGTTCCGGCATCAAGCTGGATGCAGGCGTGAATGATCTGGGTAGCTCTGTCGATTGGCTGAATCTGAGAGTGTCCGGGGCCGGCGCACTCAGCGTGGATGCAGCCAATGCCTGGCTGGACGTGCGCGATACCACACTCTTCACCCTGGGTGATGTGACGGTAGATCAGCGTTTTGACCTGAAGTCGGTCGGCGCTGTTGATCTGGCCGGCGACCTGACTGCCGCCAGCCTGCGCCTCGATCTGGGTGGCGCGCTGAGCGCCAGCGGAGCACCGCAGGTTAATGTCTCCGACGAGCTGGAGATCTCCGCGTCTGCCATTCAGCTGGCTGCGGTGGAAGTCAGCGCCGGAAGTGCAAGGCTGGAAGCGACTGCCGGTGCCTTGAGCGTGGGCAATCTGGCTACAACCAACGGCGACCTCGCGTTACTGGCTACAGGCGCGCTGGAAACAGAGGGTGTCGTTACTGCCCGGGGTGATCTGATTGCCGATGCGCAGAGCATCAGCATGAGTGATAGCTCGTCCTTGCAGGGAGGTGGGGAGGCTGTACTGACAGCTATCGGCAACATCTCCATGCAAGCGCTGACCTTCGGTGGCGATCTGGATGTCGACTCGACTACCGGCAGTGTGCTGTTCGCGGGCCCGGTAAAGGCCCTGGATATCGACGTGCTGGCATCCACAGGTATAGAAGCACAGTCAGCGATGACAGGTAGCTCGCTGGCCCTTAATGGTGGTACGGGGATGCTGGTGGCGGGCGAGGCTGCGAGCCTGACCTCGACTGTAGACGGCATCATCCTGAACGGCAGTGCGATTGCGCTGCACGTCGATTCCACAGTCCAGAGTGCGGGTGATTTCAAGGTCACCAGCCAATCGGGTGACATCGTTCTGGGCCTCGTTGAATCCGGTGGGCGGACCGAACTGAGCAGCGCTGGTAGCGTTCGGTTCAACAGAGCCGTATCCAGCGCTGACGACCTGAATGTGGGCGCAGTGGGCACCGTTGCCCTGGCCACCGGTGCTCTGGTTGAATCCGGTGCTAAGGTCGATGTTCAGGCAGCCAGGCTGACAATGGATGCTGGCTCACGTCTCGATGCGACCGGCCAGCTGCGTATTGCCACCACCGGCGACATGCAACTGGCGGCCCTGCAGACCGACTGGAACGGCGCCGATGCGGTTCGCCTGATCAGTGGCGGCAACATTGCCGGGCGCAGTGACACACCGGTGCACCTGCGTGCCACAGGCGCCAATTCCCAGGGCAGCATCAGCGCCGTGACCGGCATTGGTGATCCGCTGGTAATCGATATGCCCTGGTTGTCGGCGGAAACCCTCGATGGCGATATCAATATTGTCGCCGAGCAAGGTCTCTACTCACCCTTCCTGCGGGCTCGCAATGGCAATGTAAAATTGCGCGTCAATGGCAGCCTGACCTTTGGTGAGCTGATCGGTAATCCCTACCTGTGGGTAGACGGCGCCATAGACGGCGATCTGATTGTCATGCAGCAAGGCAAGCTGGCAGCCAGTCAGGGTCTGAACGTTCGTCAGATCGAATTGAATGGGGGCGGGCCGTTGATTCTCGAGGCGCCCACCATTGATGTCGGGGTAAACAGCAAGGGCGCCGCCAACACCTATATGACCCTGAGCGGATTCGAGGGGCGCGTTGCCGACCAGATCAATGTGCAGGTGGTCAACACCGGCAAACTCAATGTGGCTGGTTTCAAATCCAAAACGGGCTCGTTGAGCGTGGACGGCGAGCTGAATCTGGACGAGGCATTCGTGGTTGAGAGCCTGGCTATCCAGACGGCCGGTCTGACGTTGAACATGAACAACTATGATCCGCGGCCACTGAATGTGAACGGGCAACTGATGTCGCCCGATGCAGTGTTCTGGCTGGATACGCTGGGCTTTGAGTTGCGCACCAATGCCCTGCCTACCCGCTATGCCGATCCGCTGGTGATGTTCCTCTACAAGCCAGGTGTGCCGCAGGATCTGCAGATGCTCGCCTTCCAGCGACTCAGCGCAGAGTACAACATGCAGACCCAGCTCAGTGAAACCGGACTCTGGGAGACAGGCCTCGGCATGCCCGGGTATCCGAACACAGCGACCTATTCGAGCCCGATGAGCTTCGGCCCAGGCGCCGTTAACACGGGTGCACCAGGCGCTAATGAGGACGCTGAGTTACCCCCGGCGGATGAGGAGTTGCTGGAAATTTCGTCCAGATAACCAGCCGATCACGGATGGCCGTTTCACAACCAGGAATATCGAATGAATTATTGGCGTTTATGCCGGCAGGTGATGTTACTCAGCATGCTCATCCCGAGTGTCCAGGCTCAATCACTCCCCGGAGTGGCTGGCCCTGCGGGCAGGGAAAGGGAGCTGCTGCGTCGGGAGCAGAATCTGCAGGAACGCAGGGAGTTGCAGCAGCGTGAAGAGTCGCCGATTGCGCCCGAGGTTATCGAGACGCCCGATGAGGGGCCTGCCTTTATTCTCAATAGCGTGCGTTTTACCCAGTCGGAGTTGCTCTCAGCACAGGAGCTGAAAACCATTGTGCTGCCCTACCTGGGCCAGCAAACACGCTTGTCTGATCTGAATCGGATGGTTACGCAGATCAACACGGCCTACCGGGAAAAAGGCATTTATACGGCGACCGCCCTGTTGCCCAAGCAGGCCGTGACAGGCGGTGTGGTGATCATTCGCCTGGTTGAGGGCAAGCTTGGCGAGATGGTTATCGAGGGCAACAGTTACCTTGCCGAACCCTACGTGCGGGAATGGGTGCCATTCGCGGCTGACAAGACCCTGGTTGACATGAATGCCCTGGAAAACAATATCCTGGAGTTCAACCGGGTCAATGATGCGCGTTTGGAAGCCGAGTTACGCGCGGGCAAGGACTTTGGTCTCACGGATATTGTCGTGGTCGTCGATGAGCCGCTGCGCAACACAGTGCAGCTGTTTGTCGACAACTACGGCTATGCCAGTTCCGGCGAAGCAGAAGTGGGGGCGATCTACCGCCGCCAGAGTGTGTTTACAGGGAATGACCGCGGACTGCTGTATGCGCTGGCATCGGCAGGCAACCAGTCCGTCACGGCGATTTACAGCGCGCCGGTGAAGGCCAGCCGCTGGCGTCTTGGCGGCAGTCTTGCGGTCAACCGGTCAGAGGTGACCGAGGGTGACTTCAAGGATCTGGCGGTAGAGGGAGACTCGACCAGCATGACGCTCGATGCGTCCTGGCTTGCCATCTCATCCAGCCATTTCTGGCTCAACGCGCTCGGTTCGGCGATGTACTCGAACTCCTCGACCTCGGTGCTTGGAGAGGACATCAGTGACTACACCATCAGCAAACTGAGTACCGGCGCTCAAATGACCTGGCTTGGCTCGGGCTGGCAGATATCCGCCCGGCAGCTGGCCGGATGGGTGACCGCGCAGAACCAGGCAGCCACTGACGGTGACAAGAGCTTTGCGGTATTGAATGGCGATGCCAGCGCCTATTACCAGTACGGCCAGTCCGACTGGTACGGGTTGGCGCAGATGGATTATCAATTCACCAATGAAGAGGCGCTGCCCGGCGCTGTGGCCTACTCCATTGGTGGGCCAACATCGGTTCGGGGCTATGCGCCGGGTCTGATCAGCGGGGATTACGGCATCCAGACCAGTCTCGAGACCCATTACCGGGGCATGAACGCGCTGGGCGGTGAACTCGACCCGTTTGTTTTCTATGACTTTGGCACGGTGCGCTCGAAAAACCCTGCGCAGACAGCACAAGCGGTAGGTCTGGGCCTTGGCTGGACGGGTGTGAAGGGCTTCTCGGCGAGCATGACCTATGCCAGCGCGTTGGACGATATTCTCCCGGACCAGGATGACTGGGTTCTCTATGCCCGTTTGAGCTGGGATTGGGGCAGGTGACAGCGTCGCGCTGAGCCTGCCTGCCATGGTGGGCTAGCGGCTCATTCTTGGCCTGGTCACCCGGTCCACCAGATAGACCAGCCCATGGTAGTCGATGCCGCCATGCTGGCTCAGGCCTATCTCGCAGGTGCGGCTGGTGCTGATGCCTTCTCCGCAGTACTGCACCGCGTCCTTGAGGTTGCGCAGGGCGTGGGCATTCAGCTCGGGTGTAGTGAAACCCTTGTCGCCGGCAAAGGCGCAGCAGTGAATACCCTCGGGAATCACCACCTCGGTGGTGCAGCGCCGGACGATATCGATCAAACCCTCGGCTTCGCCCAGGTGCTGGGTGCTGCAGGTCACGTGCACCGCTATGGGTGCCTGTTGTGGCGTGAAATCCAGCTTCTGTAACAGATGCTCGCGGATAAAGCGTACCGGATCATAGACATCCAGGCGCGGATCGGCGCCCTCCTGCAGCAGACTCAGGGTGCAGGGCGAGGTGTCACAGTAGACCGGGTCCACACCGCCACGGCTGGCTTCAAGCAGTGCGGCGATCAGCTCCTGCTTCTTGCGCTCGGCCTGGTCGGGATAGCCCTTGGAAGCGAAGGGCTGGCCGCAGCAGAGGTTATCTAGCCCGGCAGGAAATACCACCTGATAGCCGGCCTTCTCCAGCAGCATCCGGGTTTTATCGATCAGCGACGTCTGTTCTCCATCCGAAGCCGCCGGCCCCATCGCCCGGGACACACAGGCCTCCAGATAGACCACGCGCGGACGCGAGTCGCTAGGCGGGTTGGGTAGACGCATGCGGCGGGCCGGCTCGGGCATTGCAGCAGTCCACTGGGGAACTCGACCTCTGCTGGCTCTGGTCAGCGCGGCCGAGGTGCGAGCCAGCAGCGGTGCGCCCAGGGTCGCGCGGGCGCCGCTGGCCAGATAGAGCATGGCGCGGGCGGCACTCACCGTGGTGTGAAAGTGATCGGCCATCCAGGTGGCTGCCCGCGGGCTCTTGGCCTGTTGTGCGCGCAACTTGCGTACCAGATCCCCGGTGTTGATGCCCACCGGGCAGCGTTGGGCGCACAGGCCGGTGGCGGCGCAGGTGTCGATGCCCTGGTAGCGGTAGTCGCGCTCCAGTGCCGAGGTATCAGTGCCCGCGCGTTTCTTCGCCTGAATATCCCGCCAGATCACGATGCGCTGGCGCGGGCTCAGGGTAAGCCCCTGTGACGGACAGACCGGCTCGCAGAAACCGCACTCGATGCACTTATCGACGATTTCGTCGGCAGCCGGCAGCGGCTTGAGGTTCTTCAGGTGGATCTGCGGATCCTCGCTGAGCACCACATCGGGGTTGAGGATGCCCTGGGGGTCGAGCAGGCGCTTGATCTGCCACATCAGCTGGTAGGCATCGCTGCCCCACTCCAGTTCCACGAAGGGGGCCATGTTGCGCCCGGTACCGTGTTCGGCCTTCAGCGAGCCGCCAAATTCCACCGCCACCAGCTGGGCCACATCCTGCATGAAGGCTTCGTAGCGCGCGACCTGGGCCGGGTCGTCAAAGCCCTGGGTGAAGACGAAGTGCAGATTGCCCTCCAGGGCGTGGCCGAAGATGATCGCCTCGTCATAGCCATGACGCTCGAACAGCTCGATCAGGCGGTTGACGCCCTGGGCCAGTTGTTCGATGGGGAAGGTCACGTCCTCGATGATCACCGTGGTGCCGGTCTGACGTACCGCACCCACGGCGGGGAAGGTGTCCTTGCGGATCTTCCAGAGCTGGTTGTAGACCAGGGGGTCTTCACTGAACTCCACGCATTTTTCCAGCGCAAAGTCGGCAATCGAGGCCATGATCAGCACCAGTTGCTCATGCAGCAGGGACTGGCTGGCGGCGCGGGATTCGATCAGTAACGCGCAGGCGCCGGCTGACAGGTCCTTCACCCAGGCAGGCATGCCCGGCTGGTTTTCCACCGAGTGCAAACTGCGCCTGTCCAGCAACTCCACGGCCGAAACCGGCTGGGGTTTGAGTACCGTCACCGCCTGGCAGCAGCTTTGTACGTCGGGAAATACCAGTAGTGCGCTGGCCTTGTGCGGAAAATCCGGGACGGTGTTGTAGGTGACCGAGCTGATAAAGCCCAGTGTGCCCTCGGAGCCCACCATCAGGTGGCTGAGAATATCCAGCGGCTGATCAAAGTCGATCAATGCGTTCAATGACAGCCCGGTGGTGTTTTTCAGTCGATACTTGTGACGAATTCTGTCGGCCAGTGGGGTATTGGCCCGAGTCTGCCGGCCGAGCTCGGCCAGTTGCCCGAGCAGCTCGGCGTGGCTGGTTTCGAATGCCGCAATGCTCTGTGGGTCTTCGCTGTCCAGTACGCTGCCATCGGCCAGTACCAGGCGGATGCCGGCCAGGGTGTGGTAGGTATTCTGCGCGGTGCCACAACACATGCCGCTGGCGTTATTGGCGACAATGCCGCCGATCTTGCAGGCGTTGATCGACGCCGGGTCGGGGCCGATCTTGCGCTGGAACGGCAGCAGTACCGAGTTGGCATGCGCGCCGATCACGCCCGGTTGCAGACGGATCTGCCGACCCTGGTCGCGTACCTCACGGCTGTTCCAGCGCTCGCCCAGCACAATCAGCAGCGAATCCGAAATGGCCTGGCCGGACAGGCTGGTGCCGGCCGCACGGAAAGTGACCGGTACCTGATGGTTGCCGGCCAGCCTGAGCAGGGCGACGACTTCCTGCTCCGATTCAACCCGCACCACCAGCTTGGGGATCAGCCGGTAGAAACTGGCATCGGTACCGAAAGCCAGAGTCGAGAGCGGATCGTCAAACCGACGCTCGTCGGGAATGACGCTCGCGACTGCGGTCAGAAAAGGGGCAGGCAACGGCATTGAGACGGTCATGGTAGCTCCGGTCGTATCGGTAAAGCCTGGCTCAGCGTCCCAGTTCGCGCACCAGGGAATCGGCACTGATCTCGCTGATGCTCTTGGCACCGGTGAGCACCATGGCCACCCGCATCTCTTTGTCGATCAGCTCCAGCAGATTACTTACCCCTGCGCCCCCGGCCGCTGCCAGCGCGTAGATATAAGCGCGCCCCAGCATCACGGTGTCGGCTCCCAGGGCGAGCATGCGCACCACATCCAGTCCCGTACGAATGCCCGAATCAGCAAGTATTTTCAGGTCGCCCTTCACCGCATCGGCAATCGAGGGCAGGGCGCGGGCGCTGGACAGGGCGCCGTCGAGCTGACGGCCGCCGTGGTTTGATACCACGATACCGTCAGCCCCAAAGCGCACTGCATCACGGGCGTCCTCGGGATCCAGAATACCCTTGATCACCATGGGGCCGTCCCAGAACTCGCGGATCCATTCCAGATCCTTCCAGGAAATGGACGGGTCGAAATTCTCCCCCAGCCAGCCGATGTAATCCGCCAGCCCGGTCGGGTTGCCGCGGTAAGTGGAAATATTTCCAAGGTCATGGGGGCGGCCCAATAAACCTACATCCCAGGCCCAGGTGGGATGCATGGCAGCCTGCAGCATGCGGCGCATGGGTGCATTGGGGCCGCTCATGCCGGAGTGTGCATCGCGGTAGCGCGCGCCGGGCACGGGCATGTCGACAGTGAACACTAGGGTGGTGACGCCCGCGGCTTTTGCCCGTTCCAGGGCGTTTTTCATGAAGCCGCGGTCCTTGAGCACGTACAGCTGAAACCACATGGGCCGGTCGATGGCCGGTGCGACTTCTTCGATGGGGCATACCGAAACGGTCGAAAGCGTGAAGGGAATACCCTTGGCAGCAGCTGCCTTGGCCGCCTGCACTTCACCGCGCCGGGCGTACATACCGGTCAGTCCAACTGGCGCCAGGGCAACCGGCATTGCCAGGGTCTCGTTGAACAGGCGCGTTTCCAGGCTCAGTTCTGACATGTTGCGCAGCACCCTCTGGCGCAGGGCGATGCCGGCCAGATCATCCACGTTGCGCCTGAGCGTGTGCTCGGCGTAAGAGCCGCCATCAATGTAGTGGAACAGAAACGGCGGCAGCTTGCGTTTTGCCGCAGCGCGGTAATCGGTAGAGGCTGAGATAATCATGAAATTCACTCTGTAACAGAAGAAAGCCGGAAACGCCGGAATGCCTGCTGCCCGCCCCGGTCATGCCGGGGCGAGCGTCGCTCAGCTGGCCATCAGCGGATCGCTTATGCCCATCACGTAAACGGCAAACAGCGCGATCAGACCGGTGAACAGCACATAGTACAGCGTCGGCCAGATGGTCTTGCGCAGTATGCTGCCTTCACGCCCGAGCAGCCCCACGGTAGCGGAGGCTGCGACCACGTTATGAATGGCCACCATGTTGCCCGCCGCAGCGCCAATCGCCTGCACCGCGACTATCAGGGCTGTGGAAATACCCAGGCTGTCGGCCACACCGAACTGGAACTGGCTGAACATCATGTTGCTGACCGTATTGGAACCGGCAATAAAGGCGCCAAGCGCACCAATACTCGGGGCCAGCAATGGGTAGATGCTGCCCACGCTGTCTGACACCCAGAGCGCCATCAGGATCGGCATGCTGGCCAGGTCCGCCTCGTTGACGCCGGAGTTGATAAGGATGCGCACCATGGGCACGGTGAACAGCAAAACGAAGCCGGCACTGAGCAGCACGCCCGAAGACTCCTTGATCGCCACGCCCAGCTCACGGGGCTTCATGCCGTGCAGGAAAAAGGTGGCGATTACCACCGCAACCAGAATACCGCCAGGCAAATACAGGGGCATGAAGTTGGCACTGACACCGGTTTCGCCAAGCAGGTCAGGGAAGTTGAGCATGACTGCTTTCAGTGCCGCACTAACTTCAGGCACCACGCGGCTGAGCACCAGCAACAGGCCGACCAGCACATAGGGCAACCAGGCACGCAGGCTGCTCATTGATTTGGCAGTCAACTGGTCCAGTTTCATTTCCACAGAACCCAACCACTCAGTGGGCCAGTCTTTTGCGGGAGCAAAATCCCAGGTGGTCTTTGGCAGTAAAAAGCCTTTGCGCGCCGCTGTGGTAACAATGGCCAGACCGATCAGTCCGCCGCCCAGGGATGGAAACTCGGGACCCAGGAAAATACCAGTCGCCGCGTAGGGCAGGGTAAAGGCCAGGCCGGCAAACAAGGCGAACGGCAATACCTCAAAGCCTGCTTTCCAGCTCTTTTCAGTGCCGAAAAAGCGCGTGAGCATCAGCACCATGATCAGTGGCATCGCCGTACCGACTATGGCATGGATGATCGCTACTTCACTGGTGATCAACTGCAGAAACTGCGCCCATGAAGAACCCTGTTCGATCAGCTGTGCGCCGATAGCTGCTGAATCCAGACCAGTACTCACACCCACCACAATTGGTGTGCCCACCGCACCGAATGACACCGGCGTGCTCTGTACCAGCATGCCCATCAGAACGGCGGCCATGGCCGGAAAACCGATCGCGACCAGCAGCGGAGCGGCAATTGCCGCCGGCGTACCAAAGCCTGATGCGCCTTCTATAAAGCAACCGAACAGCCAGGCGATGATAATGGCCTGGATGCGGCGATCGGGGCTTATGGTGGCGAAACCCGCGCGGATTGCAGTGATACCACCGGAATGCTTGAGCGTATTGAGCAGCAGGATGGCGCCAAAAATGATCCACAGCAGACCGATGGTGATCACCAGGCCCTGGAGCGTAGACGCCAGCACCCGGTTGAAACTCATGTCCCAGGCAAAAAGTCCCACGGCGGCGGTGACCAGATATACCAGCGGCATGGCTCGTCTGGCTGGCCAGCGCAGACCTACCAGCAGGATGGCGGCCAACAGAATGGGTGAAAACGCCAGGAGCGCGAGGAGTCCGTTAGACATGTCGGTTCTCCGCTCAAAGGGCCGCGCAGCGGCAGAACACAGCCACAGCACGATCAGGATGGATGAATGCGATCAACATGGGAAAACCTCGGCTGATTGTTGGAATTATTGTCAGGTTTGTTTAATTGGTAAGACCAATTTACAATTAGCAGGCCCCAGACTAAAAGTGTGCGATCAAGGTGTCAATCCCGCAGATGTACGACTTTGGTCGTGTGGGGCTTGTCTTGAAGCGTGTTGTGGGTGTTTCGGTGGCTGGTTAGACTGGCGTGCTAGTGCGCATCAGAGCGCCGACAAGGGTTTAGAAGCTCTGGAGAAAAATATGGGTTTTGGTCAGATACAGGCACGCCGTTTGTCGGATGACATCGTCACCAAGCTCGAGGGCATGATTCTCGAGGGTACGCTCAAGGCTGGCGAACGCCTCCCCGCAGAGCGGGTATTGGCCGAACAGTTCGGCGTATCGCGCCCATCACTGCGTGAAGCAATTCAGAAACTGGCGGCCAAAGGGCTGCTGATCAGCCGTCAGGGCGGCGGTAACTATGTTGCCGAGTCCCTGGGCTCTACCTTTAGCGACCCACTGTTGCCCTTGCTGGAAGACAACCCCGAAGCCCAACGTGATCTGCTCGAGTTCCGACATACTTTGGAAGGATCCTGCGCCTTTTATGCTGCGCAGCGGGCCACCGAGCCGGATCGCCAGCGTCTGACCGAGGCATTTGCAGCGCTGCAGAACTGTTACTCACGGGTGGGCGAGGTCAGCCGGGCGGAGGAGGGCGCCGCCGATGCGCGCTTCCACCTGGCGATTGCCGAGGCCAGCCATAACGCCGTATTGCTGCATACCATCCGTGGGCTGTTTGATCTGCTCAAGCGCAACGTGGTAACCAACATAGGCGGCATGTACGCCCAACGTACCGAAACCCGCGACATGCTTATGAAGCAACACAGCGAGCTGTATCAGGCGATTATGGCCGGCGAAGCGCAAAAGGCGCGCGCTTTCTCCGACAGCCATATCCACTACGTTCAGGAAGTGCTCGCCGACGTGCTGGAAGAAAGTCACCGCGTCGCCCGGGCCCAGCGCCGCCAGGGGCTCTAGGCGTTATCAGGTTTCTTCAGTAACGCGACATTGGCGCAGGGTATCTCGCAATGCCAGTTGCGCTGCCGGGCGATGGCCTGGAAGGTGTTTTCCCGATAGAACACCACATGGGTGGGATCGCGGCGGTAGTGCCACTTGGCAAAGGCGCTGTCGTCGGTCTGGAACATCGTCATGATGGCCAGCCAGCCGCCGGGCTTGAGCAGGCGATCCAGCAGAACGAACTCATCGAACGGATGATGGAAATGCTCGGCCACCTCGGTGCAGGTAATGAAGTCATAGCGCTGCTCCAGAACCTCGGGCTGGTCAAAAAACAAGGGGTCGTAAATAGCCATGCCATGACCCGCATCGGTCAGCATGGCCGCCAGCGCGGGGCCGGGCCCGCAACCGTAATCCAGCCCGGATAGCCCCGGCTCCAGTCGCGCCAGCAGGGGCGTGGCCACCCGACCGAGAAAACGCCGGTATCCCTCATCCTCTACTTCGTTACGGTGCAGGCGGTATTGCTGCTCCTCGGTTGATCCGTCCGGTAGCTGCGAGGGATCCAGAAAGGTGGCCTGGCAATGCTGGCATCGCCAGTAATCCAGTGACTCAACCAGCATGAAATGCGTGCAATCGCTGCTGCGGCAAACGGGGCAGGGAAAATCAGCAGACATTGTTTAATCCATCGAATCGTTAATAGCTGGCTTGAACAGACGGCGCGGTACCCACCACAGGTAAAACACCATTCCGAATAGCTCCACCAGGGACTGGAACACGATCACAACCACCGTGGTTTCCCAGCCGGCGGGTAAAGCCAGCGCCAGGGGTAATACCACGAAGGAGTTGCGGGTACCCATGCTGAAAGCCAGCGTGCGACCGGTTTCCAGGGGCAGCCGCAACCAACGCGTAAGGCCGCGCGCCAGCAGGGCGCAAACCAGCAGAAAGCCGATAAATACCGGTAGCACCGCCAGTAGGGCCGGACCAGCGGAGATTACCGTGTTGACCTGCGCCCCAGCAATCATGAATACGACCAAACCCAGCAAGGGCACCGGCCACCAGGCAAGACGCTCCCGCCAGACCTCACGCCCTCGGCGGGCCTCGACCCAGCGTTCAGTCACCCCTGCCAGCAGTAACGGCAGGGCAATCAGCGTTAGGGCCGCGGGTAACATGGCGGCGGTTATAAGGGCTGCACCCAGTTCTGTCGCAGGCAACATCAGCCAGAGATAGACCGGTAACAGCAGTAACTGCAACAGCAGGTTCAACGGCGTGATGGCAACGGCCTTGGCAGTATTGCCGCGGCCGAGCTGAGTAAAGGTCATAAACCAGTCTGTGCAAGGCACCAGCAGAACCAGCAGTACGCCCAAACGCAAGGCGGGATCATCGGGTAGCAGCGGCAGCATGATCCAGACCAGAAGCGGGATAAACAGGAAATTGCCGAGCACCACGGCCACCACAAAGCGCCGGTCCCGAAAGGCTTCACGCACATGTAGCAGAGGCACCTGCACAAAGGTGGCATACAGCAGCACAGCCAGAACGGGCCAGAGCACGCTCTCGAACAGCGGTGCGACAACGGGTGCAACCGTGCCCAGCGCCAGGCCACTGAGGATAGCGGCTAGATAGATCCACACCTGATGACGTTCCAGACAGTCTCGGCTCAATAGTATCGGCTCCTGCAATCAGAGCGCTGCATGCTCCGGTCGTTTTGGGGATGTACTCGCATATCAAGCGAACAATGAAGGGTCTCGGGAGTCACATACCCAGGGTGTAAGCACGGAGGACCCATGGAAATTTTACTGACGCTCCTCGCAGGGTTGATTGCTGGCGTGACCTTGTGGGATCAGTTTGTCACTGTATTCAGTACAGGTGGCGCCGGCCCCCTGAGTCAGAGAGCCTACCAGGGGCTCTGGCATGTTCTGCTGCTTATTCACCGGAGGCAACCCATCCATCGCGTTCTGAAGTATGCCGGTCCCGCGATGATCTTGCTGAGTATTGTGACCTGGTATCTCATGCTGGTGCTGGCGCTTTTCCTGGTCCTTGTCGCTCACCCCGGGTCGGTCATTAATAACGTCTCCATCGCATCCGCTGATGCCATGGAGACGCTGTATTTTACCAGCACCACACTGTCGAGCCTGGGATATGGTGACTGGGTTCCCTCGGGGCCGCCCTGGACTTTTGTCAGCACGCTGGCGACTCTTTTGGCGACCATAGTTATTACCGTGTCTCTTTCCTACGTGATCTCCGTTATATCGGCTGCGGTTGAGCGGCGAAGTCTGGCCACCGGTATCTTTGCCATGGGGAAAACCGAAGAGGACATTATCCGCAACGCGAGCCTGCGTGATCCGGAGGGCTCCTTGAAGAACTATCTGTTCAGCCTGTCTTCGGCTATCGATCAGCAGGCGCTGCGCCATCTCGCCTATCCGGTGCTCAAATACTGCCACGCCACCAGAGCGGAGCTTTCCCCTGCCAGGGCAATGCTGTTGCTGGGCGACACGCTTTTTCTGCTTGATCTTGAAGACTCCACATCGCTCCAGGGCATCACACGGGTGCTGCGAAGCAGCATCAACAACTTTGCCGAATTCAGCAGAGCAGGCACCGCATCGGCGGAGCTCGGCGACAGCGAGAAAAGCCGTTTGGCAGGCGTGGCAGCAACACTCGAGCTGGCTACTGACCGCGCTGAGTTCGACCGGGCTTACGAGGCATACGCACCGCTGCGCCGTAGGCTGATTTCGCTATGTGAGGAGGACGGTTGGACCCTGTAACAGGCGGACGAGTGATCAGGATGCTTTATCCGATGTCGGCGTATGTCAAGGCAGCCTGCCGATCTCGCGTCTGGTATAAAAGTGCGCTATCACTGCGCTGCCTATCACCACCGCGACGATGGTGTAGAACATTGACACCATGGGATAGTCCCAAACCACGATGAGGACATAGTTGATCAGTGCGGGGATCACCAATTGCCTCGCTATACCCAGGTACATCGGAAACAGGGGTTTGCGTATTGCCTGCAGCACCGCGACGCTCTGAAACAGAACGACATAGGCATAAAACGCCAAGGCATCGATTCTGAGGTAGGTCACGCCGGTCTGTCGTATTGCCTCTGCATCGGTGAAAAAGCCCACCATCAGAGGAGATAAAAAGTACATCACAGGGACGGACATCAGTGCCATCACCAGCCCAATCGACAGGCTTTTCTGGTAGGTCTCGGCGACTCTCGAATTATGTCCCGCCCCCATATTCTGGCCGGCGATAGCCATGACCGCACTGTTCAAACCCAGGGCCGGCAGTAATAACAGCTGTTCCAGCCTCAAGCCTACTGTGTAACCCGCCACGTGTTGGCTGCCAAACTGCCCGATGAGGGCTACGGTAATGAAGCCACCCAGAACGATGGTGAGCATGTTGAAGCTGGCGGGCAGTACCTGCTTGAGCAAGGCTTGCCAACGAGGCCAGTCGAACGCAGGTCTTATTCGGATATTCAGCCGCTTGGCAAGCACGTATAGCAAGTAGAAAGCGGTTGCCAGTTTGATGGTAACGGTCGCTAACGCTATGCCCGTTACGCCAAGCCCAAGGCCGAACGTGAAAAGGGGATTCAACGCAAAGTTCGCGAAAAAGCCAATGGCCAGGGCGTTGCGATTGGAGTGGGTATCGCCCAGGGCCATCAAGGCACCCGCTGCAGCAAAAGAGAGAGTGAAACCGATAGAGCCAGCCAAGGTTACCCACAGATACTCCATGGCCAACGGCTCAATGTGAGGCTCTGCACCGAGCAATACCACCAGAGGGCGTGCGGCGACGGCTCCGAGCAACAGGGATACGACACTGAAGGCAATCGCCATTCCGATTATGTTGTCGACCCACTCCTTGATCTGACTTGTGCCGTCATGCATGGCACCCCGTCCGACCTCAGGTGCAATCATGGCTGACGCACCCGTCTGTATACCTATGCCAATGGAGAGCAGCAGGAAAAACACGCTGCCTGCAATGGACAAGGCGGCCAGTGAATCATCACCCAGGTAACCTGCGAACCAGATGTCTGTGAGGTTATAGAGGGTGTTGAACACCATCCCCATGGATGCCGGGATAGACAGTCTAATGATGTGGGCTGAGACGGAGCCGCTTGTCAGAGACGTTGAAGCAGGGGTGCCTTTCAAGGCGAGTTCTGAATCATGAGGGTGGCCAGGGCTGATAGGGTCTGGGCTGCTGAATGCGGCGGTTTTCACTGCTGGGATAGTAACCCAGGAGCGGCTGTTCTGCCTGACGCCCATGTTAAATCGGATTTCGAGCCACTTGGGGCTGGGCACCCGCCGAACGGCAGGCACAAAAAAAGACGTCCGAAGACGTCTTTCTTTGGTATTTGGTGGAGCCGGGGGGATTTGAACCCCCGTCCGCCAGTCCGCCACTATCAGTTCTACATGCTTAGCCATCTCAATTAAGTTAACTCCGCACCGCCCGAGTGGCAGGGTGTTTGGAGCGAGTCGTGTAATGTTTAGCCGCATCGTCCACGACATACTAAGCGGCGATCCTGTTCTATCTGACAATCACTTCGAGTTTACAGGCATCCTCTAATGATCGCTGGAGCCGAAGCTACCAGAAGTGCTATCTAGGCAGCTTACGCTGCTAGTTGAGCACCATAATTGTCGTCATTGGCAATTATATAGGTTTGCAACAGTGGATTTACGAGTTCTGTTACCAACTCGGCATGCCCTTCAAGCTTTGTAACCGTCGTCGAATCCAAATCGGCCCCAAAACTGTTTAGGTCTCTTACAAGATCAGACCGGATTGTACCGCAAAAGTTCCCTGGTTGATAGAACGCCCGTGATTGGTCAGCGGCTGTTGTCGCGAACCACCCGGGCTTTCTCCCTGGTCCAGTCGCGTTCCTTCTCGACCTGGCGCTTGTCGAACTCCTTCTTGCCGCGCACCAGGGCGATCTCGCATTTGACCAGGTGGCCTTTCCAGTAAAGCGCTAGCGGTACGCAGGCGAAGCCTTTCTGCTGCACGCCGGTGATCAGCTTGTCCAGCTCACGGGCATGCAGTAGCAGCTTGCGGGTGCGGGTGGGGTCGGCTACCACGTGAGCGCTGGCAGTCTGCAGGGGCGTGATATGCGCTCCCAGCAGAAAGGCCTCATTGTTCTTGAGGAGAATGTAACTGTCGACCAGCTGCACCTTGCTCGCGCGCAGACTTTTCACTTCCCATCCGGTCAGCGCAACGCCTGCCTCAAAACGGGCTTCGACAAAATAATCGTGTTTGGCCTTCTTGTTCAGCGCAATGGTGCCGCTGTTGGCCTTGGGTTTCTTTTGGTTGCTCATAGGGGGCGCATTATAGGGGTTGGGGGAAGGTTCGGCTATACGGGCCTTGTCCGTGTTGGTCAAAATCTGGACAATGCCGTTCCTTTTTTCTCTACCCCACAGGTTTCTCGCCATGTCGCAGGACAATGTTTCCATTCACGGTATCTGGGCAAGCCGCTGGGTTTTCATCCTGGCGGCTACCGGTTCGGCGGTGGGTCTGGGGAATATATGGAAGTTTCCCTATATGGCCGGCGTCTACGGTGGCGGCGCTTTCGTGCTGGTTTATCTGATCTGTATCGCGCTGGTCGGTTTGCCGATCATGCTGGCGGAAACCGTGCTGGGTCGGCGGGGGCGTCGCAGTCCGGTGAATACCTTACGCAATCTGGCCATACAGGCGGGTGCCTCGGCGCGCTGGTCCTGGGCGGCGGTCATGGGGATGATTGCGGCCTTGCTGATTTTGTCTTTTTACAGCGTTGTCGCTGGTTGGTCGCTGGATTACATCATCGGTATGGGGCGTGGTGATTTTGTCGGGATCGACGGTGAGGGTGCCGGGGCCCGCTTTGGCGCCCTGACGGCCGACCCGCTGCGCCTGAGCCTGTGGCATACGCTGTTCATGCTGGTGACTGCATTCATTATCGCCAGGGGTGTGGTAGCTGGTCTGGAGCGCAGCCTGCGGATCATGATGCCGCTGTTGTTTGTGCTGCTGATCATTTTGCTGGGCTACAGCCTGACCACTGGGCATTTCATGCAGGGTGTAGAGTTTCTCTTTCATTTTGATCTGGCCAGTGTGCCGGACGGCATTCTTGCGGCCATGGGGCATGCCTTTTTTACCCTGAGCGTGGGCGTGGGGTCGATCATGGTGTTTGGTTCCTACATGCCGAAGAAGTCCTCCATTGGCGGTACCGTTATTACTGTGGCGTTGCTGGATACGGCGGTAGCGCTGACCGCCGGGCTGGCACTCTTTCCGATTGTATTTGCTGCCGGGCTGGAGCCGTCCGCCGGGCCGGGCCTGATGTTCGTGACCCTGCCAATCGCCTTCGGCAATATCATGCTCGGGCAGGTGTTTGGTCTGCTGTTCTTTGTACTGGTGGCGGTGGCGGCCTGGAGCTCGGCTATCTCGATGCTGGAGCCTGCCGTGGCGTACTGGGTAGAACGGACGGGCTGGACCCGTGTACGCATTACCTGCCTTGTAGCTTTCCTGTGCTGGGTGGTTGGTCTGGGTACCGTGCTGTCTTTCAATCTGCTGGCTGATGCCCGCTTCTTCGTAACCGATGAGGCCGGTTGGCACCTGTTCAAGTGGACCGAGCAGGGCGGCAAGACGTTCTTCGAAAGTGTGGATTACCTGACCAGCAGGATCATGCTTCCCCTGGGTGGGTTGCTGTTTGCGGTATTTGCCGGGTGGGTGCTGGGCCGTGATGTATTCCGCGCGGAACTGGCTCTGCGGCATCCGCGGCTGTTTCCGGTGGTATATTGCCTGCTACGCTACGTCGCTCCGCTGGGAGTGCTGGTCGTGTTTGTCACTGAACTGTTCAAGTAACGAGGCTCTGTCTACCACCCATGACGCATATTCATCGCTCGGCCCTGCTGCCCTATCCTGCGCATCGACTCTTCGAGCTGGTTAATCGGGTCGAACATTATCCGGAGTTTCTGCCCTGGTGCTCCCGGGCAGAGGTGCTGGATGAGACGCAAATCGAGATGCGCGCACGCTTGACCGTTGCCAAGGCGGGTATCAGCTCGGCTTTTGTTACCCGTAACAGCCTGGTACCCGGTGAGCGGATCGAGTTGCGTCTGGAAGACGGCCCTTTCAGTGATCTGAACGGTGTGTGGGAGTTCAAGGCACTGGGTGAGCATGCCTGCAAGATAACCCTGGACCTGAATTTCCATTACGCGGGACCGGTGGTCAAGGCTACGCTGGGGCCGCTGTTCAATCAGGCTGCCAACAATATGGTTGAAGCATTTTGTCAGCGTGCAAAGGAGTTGTACGGTGGTCGATAAGACGATGATGGTGGAGGTGGCATACGCGCTTCCGCACAAGCAGAAGATTCTCAGTCTGACAGTCAGCGAAGGCACGACAGTGCGTCAGGCAGTCATGGCTTCAGGCATCAACGAGCATTTTCCCGAGGTAGACCTGCAGAGCTGTCCGGTGGGGATTTTTGGCAAGGCGGTGCCCAAGCCTGATGAGCGGCGTATCAATTCAGGGGAGCGGGTGGAAATATATCGTCCGCTGATTGCCGATCCCAAGGAGGTTCGCAAGCAGCGGGCGGCAAAGAACAAGGCAGCCAAGGAAACCTGAGCCGGCTTCCTGGTGATCGGGAGTCTTATTCGCCTGTGCCCAGTGGGGCGCCAAGATCAACCGGGTAGCTCTGTACGTCATCGGACTCGGCAGCTGAGCCGTTGTCCATGATCTGTTGTTCGCGGCTTGCGCCAGGTACGAAATCGCCACCCAGACCGACCAGTAGATCATTTTCGAAGGTGAGTACCACGCGTTCCTGCTCGCGTTTCTGGTGACCGGCCTTCATGCTGTACAGGTAGTCCCAGCGCTCAGGGTGGAACGTATCCTGAATCAGTGGTGTACCCATTATGAAACGCACCTGCCGGGTGGTCATGCCGGGGCGCAGTTGGTTGACCATTTCCTGGGTCACTACATTCCCTTGTTGCACATCAATCTTGTACACCCCGGGGAAGCTGCAGCCAGCAAGGCCGAGCGCCGAGAGACACACGAGGATACAGAGGATTCGGTATAGGCTGTTCGGCATGACGTGTTAACATCCATTATCTTGAAGCGGTTAATAGCCGAGAATCATACCCGACTGATCCCGCCCTGCGAAGCGCTGAACGAGAAACTGACATGGTTGAAAATCAAGAACTCCGTAAAGCCGGCCTGAAAGTAACCCTGCCGCGTGTAAAGATCCTGCAGATGCTGGACAGTTCCCCGGAACGCCACCTGAGCGCCGAAGATGTGTACAAGGCGTTGATGGAGGCGGGTGAGGACGTCGGGCTTGCGACAGTATACCGGGTGCTTACCCAGTTCGAGACGGCCGGTCTGGTCGAGCGGCATAACTTCGATGGTGGCCACGCAGTCTTCGAACTTGCCGACTCCGAGCACCATGATCATATGGTCTGCGTCGATACCGGTGAAGTGATCGAGTTCTTCGACGCGGAGATTGAGCGTCGGCAGAAGGAAATCGTGAAACAACACGGTTTTGAAATGGTTGATCACAATCTGGTTTTGTACGTGAAGAAGACCAAATAAAGCGGACAGCGAACGCGTCAGCTGATCAAAAAGCCAGGCCTCGAGCCTGGCTTTTTTGTGAGCGCTCGTTTTGCGTTGGTTTATTGTGCGACCGACATCAGTTTGCGGGCATGGGCCAGGGATTCCTCGGTCATGTCGATGCCGCCCAGCATCCGCGCAATCTCCTGCACCCGGCCTTCCTGGCTTAGCCGGTCGATGCGCGTACTGGTGGATTCATCGGTCTGTTCCTTGCGCACGAATAGGTGCTGGTGACCATGGGCGGCCACCTGGGGCAGGTGAGTGACGGTGAGGACCTGGCCATTGCTGCCCAGCTTGCGCAGCATGCTGCCCACAATTTCGGCCGTAGGGCCGCCGATACCCACATCGACCTCATCAAACACCAGCGTCGGCACGCGTGAGGTTTGCACGGTGGTGACCTGGATGCCCAGGCTGATGCGCGATAATTCGCCGCCGGAGGCGACCTTGGCCAGTGGCTTGGCGGGCTGACCAGGGTTGGCGCTGACCAGGAGCTCAACCGCCTCCTGTCCATGGGGCATTATGGCTTCGGCAGCGTGGGGCTGCAGCTGCACCTTGACCTGGCCTCCGGGCATGCCCAGTTGCTGGATCTGGCCGGTAACGGCTTCACCCAGGCGAATAGCAGCCTCATGGCGCACCCCGCTGAGCTCCACGGCCAGCTGCCGGTAGTGTTCGCGGAATGCCTCAAGCTCCTCACCCAGGCGCTCGGCGTCCAGATCCTGTTGCTGCATGCTCTCCAGTTCGTCGATCAATTTTTGCTGCAGGGCCGGTAATTCGTCCGGATTGACCCGGTGCTTGCGTGCCAGGTCATGGATCACGCCAAGGCGCTCCTCCACCTGTTGCTGGCGCTCGGGGTCTGCCTCGAAATGGTCCAGGTAGCGGGTCAGCTCGCCCACCGCTTCCTCGATCTGGATCTGCGCACTGGCGAGCATGCCGTTGGCTTCATCCAGGCTGTGATGGTTGTTCTTGAAAGCAGTCAGGCGCTGTTGGCTGGCTGTTAGCGCCTGTAGCACGCTACCACTGTCGTTCTCGCTGCACAGGTTGATGACCTGCTGGCACGACTGCATGATCTGCTCGGCGTTGGCCAGCTGACGCTGGTCGTTTTCCAGCTCCTCGATTTCGCCTTCCTGCAGGCTGAGGTTATCCAGCTCTTCAAGCTGGTAGGTCAGCAGTTGAAGCCGTGAGCTCTTCTCGTCACCCTGTTGACTGGCTTGCTGCAATGCCTGTTCGGTCTGCTTGCAGCGCTGCGCAGCCAGTTGCACCTGGCGGGCGAGCTCGCGACTTCCGGCGTAGTCGTCGAGTAAGCGGCGGTGGGTATCGGGCTTGAGCAGCGACTGATGCTCGTGCTGGCTGTGAATATCGATAAGCATGCCGCCCAGGGTTTTCAGGTCCTGCTGCGGGCAGGGGCTGCCATTGATGTAGCCGCGGGAGCGTCCTTCGGCGGTAATCACCCGGCGCAAGATCACCTGCTGGTCGTCACCCGCCAGGTCGCGCTCGGTAAGCCAGGCGGTGGCTTCGGGAATCTGGCTGATGTCGAAGGTCGCCAGGATGTCGGCCTTGTCGGTGCCCGGGCGCACGGCGCCGCTGTCTGCCCGGTCACCCAGGGTCAGCGCGAGGGCGTCGAGCATGATCGACTTGCCGGCACCGGTCTCCCCGGTGATCGCAGTCATTCCGCTGCTGATCTCCAGTTCAAGATGGTCGACGATCGCGTAGTTGTTCACCGCCAGGTGGACGAGCATGGCCAGGCTCCTGCAAGTTTGGTCTGGTTATTTATACAGTAGTTTCCGTTCTGTCGACAAGTACTCTGCATGCATGCGGTTTCTACCCCTTGAAGCCCGCGGGAAAGACCCCATATAAGGTGCTGATACCAGTCAACGGGCGCTCGAGCGCCCCGCAGTCAGAATAGGAGACACAGATGGCAGACGAACACAGACAGGATCCTGCTGGCCCTGAAGAGACGGAAGACATGCTCTCGTCGGAGGCTCCCGAGGATCTGGCTGCGCGGGTTAGCGTCCTCGAGGATGAGCTGGCCGCTGCGAAGGATCAGGCGCTGCGCGCCGCTGCGGACGTGCAGAACGCCCGTCGACGCGCCGAGCAGGAAGTCGAGAAGGCGCACAAGTTTGCGCTAGAACGCTTTGCCAACGATCTGCTGCCGGTGCTCGAAAGCCTGGAACGCGGTGTTGAGCTGGCTGATCCGAATGACTCGACGATCAAGCCGATGCGCGACGGCATGGAGCTGACGCTGAAAATGTTCGGTGAAACCCTGGAGCGCTTCCAGATCGTGGCGGTTGACCCCCATGGCGAGCCCTTCAATCCGGAGCTGCATCAGGCAATGGCGATGGAGGAGCGCGACAATGTCGAGCCCAATACCGTCATCCGTGTATTTCAGAAGGGTTACACCCTGAGCGGCCGTCTGTTGCGTCCGGCGATGGTCGTTGTGAGCAAGACTCCGGCGGACAAGCCTGACACTCCCTCGATTGATGAGCAGGCTTGAAATTGATTTTGCTGCCCCCATCTAGGGTGCATAGATAGATAAACCCCTGCCGCCGGCCAGCCGCGGCAAAGCTGAATCGGAGATTTACATATGGGCAAGATTATCGGTATTGACCTCGGAACCACCAACTCCTGCGTTGCAGTGATGGAAAACGGTGTAGCCAAGGTAATTGAGAACTCGGAAGGTACTCGTACCACGCCTTCCATCGTTGCATACACCAATGATGGCGAGACCCTGGTCGGCCAGTCGGCCAAGCGCCAGTCGGTCACCAACCCGCAGAACACCCTGAACGCGGTCAAGCGTCTTATCGGCCGTCGCTTCGAGGAAGAAGTCGTACAGAAGGACATCAAGCTCGTCCCCTACAAGATCGTCAAAGCCGATAACGGCGATGCCTGGGTCGAAGTGAAGGGCGAGAAGATCGCACCACCGCAGATTTCTGCCGAAGTGCTGAAGAAAATGAAGAAGACCGCTGAAGATTACCTCGGCGAGAAAGTAACCGAAGCGGTTATTACCGTTCCGGCCTACTTCAACGACAGCCAGCGTCAAGCTACCAAGGACGCCGGTCGCATCGCCGGTCTGGACGTCAAGCGGATCATCAACGAGCCGACCGCTGCCGCACTGGCCTACGGTATGGACAAGTCCCGTGGCGACTCCACCATCGTCGTATACGACCTGGGTGGCGGTACCTTTGACATTTCCGTGATCGAAATTGCCGAAGTAGATGGCGAGCACCAGTTCGAAGTGTTGGCGACCAACGGCGACACCTTCCTGGGTGGCGAAGATTTCGACATGCGCCTGATCGACTATCTGGCCGACGAGTTCAAGAAAGAGAACGGCATCGACCTGCACACCGATCCGCTGGCGCTGCAGCGTCTGAAGGAAGCGGCTGAGAAGGCCAAGATTGAGCTGTCCTCGAGCAACCAGACTGACGTCAACCTGCCGTACATCACGGCCGATGCGACTGGTCCCAAGCACTTGAACGTCAAGGTGACCCGCGCCAAACTGGAGTCTCTGGTTGAAGAGCTGGTCAAGCGCAGCATCGAGCCATGCCGTGTAGCCATGAAAGACGCCGGCCTGGATGTTTCCGAGATCAACGACGTGATTCTGGTTGGCGGTCAGACACGTATGCCGCTGGTACAGAAGACCGTTGCCGACTTCTTCGGTAAAGAGCCGCGCAAGGACGTTAACCCCGATGAAGCAGTGGCCGTAGGTGCTGCGATCCAGGGTGCCGTGCTGGCTGGTGACGTGAAAGACGTACTGCTGCTCGACGTGACGCCGCTGTCGCTGGGTATCGAAACCATGGGCGGTGTGATGACCACGCTGATTGAGAAGAACACCACGATTCCTACCAAGAAATCGCAGGTATTCTCGACCGCCGATGACAACCAGACCGCCGTGACCATTCACGTGATGCAGGGTGAGCGCAAGCAGGCGACGCAGAACAAGTCACTGGGCCGCTTCGACCTGGCAGACATTCCGCCCGCACCACGCGGTGTGCCACAGGTTGAAGTCAGCTTTGATCTGGACGCCAACGGTATCCTCAACGTGTCGGCGAAGGACAAGGCAACCGGCAAGCAGCAGTCGATCATCATCAAGGCCTCTTCCGGTCTGACCGATGAAGAGATCGATCAGATGGTGCGTGATGCCGAGGCCAATGCCGATGAAGATCGCAAGTTCGAAGAGCTGGTAACTACCCGTAACCAGGCTGACCAGCTGGTGCACGCCACCCGCAAGACTCTGACCGAGGCAGGTGACAAGGCTACCGAGGAAGAGAAGACTGCAATCGAAGCGGCACTGGCTGATCTGGAAACGGCCATCAAGTCTGACGACAAGGCTGAGATCGAAGCCAAGATCAACGCGCTGTCCGAAGCGTCCGGCCCGCTGGTACAGAAGATGTATGCCGAGCAGGCGCAGGCTGGCCAGGGCGAAGAAGCTCAGGGCGACAGCCAGAAGGACGCCGGTGACGACGTGGTCGATGCCGAGTTCGAAGAAGTGAAAGACAACAAGAAGTAAGTCTTTCAGCGACAGGCAGTCGTGCGTTACAAAGCGCACGACATACCATTGCAAGGCAACGCGGGAGCTCATCCCGCGTTGCTGTTTGTGTCAAAGGGACAAGTCCCGGTAAAGGAAATCTGAACGATGGCCAAGCGTGATTATTATGAAGTGCTGGGTGTCGAGCGCGGCGCCAGCGAAGCGGAGCTGAAAAAGGCCTACCGCCGACTGGCAATGAAATACCATCCCGACCGCAATCCTGACGATGAAGGTGCGATCGAGAAGTTCAAGGAAGCCAACGAAGCCTACGAGATTCTCACCGATGCGCAGAAGCGTGCGGCCTATGACCAGTACGGTCATGCCGGTGTGGATCCGAGTATGGGTGGTGGAGCTGGCGCGGGTGGATTCGCCGGCGGCAATTTCTCGGATATCTTCGGCGACGTGTTCGGCGATATTTTTGGTGGCGGCGGCGGTGGTCGCGGCCGTTCCAGCGTGCAGCGCGGCAGTGACTTGCGATACACACTGGAACTGGATCTGGAAGAAGCCGTACGCGGCACCACAGTGACCATCCGCGTACCGACCCTGGTCGAGTGCGGCACCTGTGATGGCAGCGGTGCGAAGAAGGGCACCAGCCCGGTTACCTGTACCACCTGTGGTGGGCACGGTCAGGTGCGTATGCAGCAGGGTTTCTTCTCGGTTCAGCAGACCTGCCCGCGGTGCCATGGCACCGGCAAGATGATTACAGATCCGTGCAAGGACTGTCAGGGCCAGGGCCGCGTTGAAGAGCAGAAGACGCTTTCGGTCAAGGTCCCGGCTGGTGTTGATACCGGTGATCGTATTCGTCTGGCAGGTGAAGGCGAGGCGGGCGTCAATGGTGGCCCGGCGGGCGACCTCTACGTGGTGGTCTCCGTGCGCGAGCACAAGATCTTCCAGCGTGACGGCAAGAATCTGTACTGCGAAGTGCCAATCAGTTTTGCCGATGCGTCCCTGGGCGGCGAGCTGGAAGTGCCCACGCTGGATGGCCGCGTCAAGCTCAAGATTCCCGATGGCACCCAGACCGGCAAGCTGTTCCGCTTGCGTGGCAAGGGTGTGACGCCGGTCCGGGGTGGGTCACCGGGTGATCTGCTTTGCCGGGTAGCTGTCGAGACGCCGGTCAATCTGACCAAGCGTCAGCGTGAGCTCATCCAGGAATTGCGCGAGACGCTGCAGGAAGAGGGTTCCAATCAGTCACCACGGGCCAAGAGCTGGTTCGACGGTGTGAAGAACTTCTTTGAAGACATGAAATTCTGAGCGGAGCGCCGACATGAGAAGAGTAGCGGTTATCGGTGCGGCCGGACGTATGGGCAAGACGCTGATTGAAGCAATTGACCAGACCGATGGTGTCGAGCTTACTGCCGCGATCGAACGGCCGGAAAGCTCTCTGGTCGGTAGCGATGCCGGCGAGCTGGCCGGCATCGGGCGTAACTCGGTACAGGTGCAGGATAGCCTGCAAAAGGTGCTGGGCGACTTCGATGTGCTGATCGACTTTACCCATCCGAGTACGACTCTGGTCAATCTGGAGTTGTGTCGGGAGGCCGGCAAGGCGATGGTCATCGGCACCACCGGATTCACCGATCAGCAGAAGGAGATGCTGGCGGCGGCTGCGGCTGATATTCCGATCGTGTTTGCGCCCAACTTCAGCGTGGGCGTCAACCTGTGTCTGAAGCTGCTGGATATGGCGGCAAGGGTCATGGGCGACGAAGCGGATATCGAAATCATCGAGGCGCATCATCGCCATAAGGTGGATGCACCCTCGGGTACGGCGCTGCGCATGGGTGAAGTAGTAGCTGATGCGTTGGGTCGTGATCTGAGCAAGGTTGCCGTCTATGGGCGCGAGGGCCAGACCGGCGCTCGTGACCGCCAGACCATCGGTTTTGCAACGGTGCGCGCCGGTGATGTGGTGGGCGACCATACGGTGCTCTTCGCATCCGAAGGCGAGCGGGTAGAGATTACCCACAAGGCGTCCAGCCGGATGACCTTCGCCAAAGGCGCAGTGCGCTCTGCGCTCTGGCTGGATGGGCGGGCTCCGGGTCTGTATGACATGCAGGATGTGTTGTCGCTCAAGGATTAGGTGACGAGCAAAAACAGAAAAGGGCGACCACGTGTAGCGTGCCGCCCTTTTTATGTGGCCAGGTTGCTGGTTAGCGGCAGACCATTTTCAGGTTGCCTTGTGGGGCACTGACCCGATAGCGTCCATCGTTATCGCGCTCGACATAGGCGACTGCGACCAAGGGGTCATGGGTGAATACCAGTCGTCCGTGACGGTCCACCAAAGTATCTAAAAGGCCTTCTTTTTCATCGATCAGGGTTTCCGGGAATCGGTCATAGCCCATGGTGATTGGCAGGTGTACCCATGGGGTGCCAGGTATCAGGTCTCCGGGGAAGACCACGGGGCCCTCAGGCATGTCGAACTCGGGAATCATCAGGCCGGGCGTATGGCCGTCGCTGAAGTGGAATCGCCAGCTTTTGCCCAGAGTCGATGAATGTCGGCCATCTTCGATCAGTTCCAGTCGCCCGCTGGTTTCAAGCAGCTCAAGCAGCTCCGGTATGAATGAAGCCTGATCGCGCGGATGTGGGCGCTTGGCGCGGTGCCAGTGACGCTGACCGGTAATGAAAGTGGCGTTGGGGAACAAAAGCGTCGATGGCTGGCCCTGATCCCAGGTGCTGAGCAGGCCGCCGGCGTGATCAAAATGCAGGTGTGTGAGTACAACAACCTGTATGTCCTCATGGGTCAGACCGACTTCGCTGAGGCTGTCGAGCAGTACGTGGTGGTCTTCGACTATCCCATAACGCTCTTTCAGTCGTGGCTCGAAGAAGGCGCCAATGCCGGTTTCCACCAGGATGTTGCGACCTTCTTCCTGCACCAGTAGCGCTCGGCAGCTCAGACTGATGCGGTTCTGTTCATCGGTTTCAACCCAGCGCGACCATAAAGCTTTGGGCGCGTTGCCGAACATGGCGCCGCCATCGAGCCGCTGGCTGTTGCCTTCCAGAGTGGTGAATGTACGCATTGGGGCTCCTGTTTTCTCTATTGAGTGTGGCTGTATGGCATGCATCAAAACGACATGGCGTAGCCAACAATAATCCGGTTCTCATCCATGTCGCTGGCAAAGCTGCTGCGGTAGGTTGCGTTGCGCCAATGCAGGGACAGATTCTTCAGCGGGCCGTTCTGCAGGGTATAGGCCAGATCGGTATTGCGTTCCCACTCATTGCCACGCCCCGTGACCAGCTTGATGTTGTCACCGTGGGTGTAACGGTTCATCAGACTCAGTCCGGGCAGGCCAATATCGGTAAAACTGTAGTCGTGGCGTACCTGCCAGCTGCGCTCGTCGCGATTGGCAAAGTCATTGATCTGCACCAGATGGGTCAGGAACGGATCCGTGCCGCTCAGGTAAGCGAAGCCGGTACGTCCGTTCATCTGCTGATAGCTGGTACCCAGACGGTGCATGTTGTGCTGCCAGGCTAAAGTCAGGCTGGTCATGCGGTTGTCGATGTTGCTGCGCCCGGCATTGTTGCTGTCGGCATAGCGCAGGTTGGTATCCAGCTTGCCGATATTCAGCTGCTGGCTGTGGTTGAGTACCAGGTAGTGCTGACGATAGACGCCGTCGAGTTCGCCATAGTGGTAGCTGGCCCGGGTGTTGTCACTGAAGCGGTAGGTGGCTCCGGCGAAGTCAAAGGCATTGCTGTCTGGTTTGCCGCTGACAATCACATTGCGCGCGCCGCCCTGCACCGGTGCCATGCGCTGGTGGTCGGAGGAGTCGCGCAGGTTGATTGCATCGAAGCGTCCGAGGTCAAAGCTCAATGCCTCGTTGCCCTTGGCTTGTAGCCAGCCGCCGCGGAAGGTCTGCGGCAGCAGCCGGGAATCGTTGTGCATGGCCAGTGGCAATTGAGGCAGCAAGGTGCCCAGACGCAGTACATGCTGATCCAGTCGCAGTTTGGCGGTCAGGCCCAGTTGGCCGTATTCATCCATCGCTCGGTTGTCACTGCGGTCGCGCTTGAGCAGGCCGGTGCCGGTGCGATCAGGACTGGAGTCGAGCTTGATGCCGACCAGCGCCAGGGCGTCCAGGCCGACGCCGACCCGGCCGTCGGTATAACCCGACTGCCAGTAGCCACGAAGGCCCTGAGCCCATTCGTCGGCCTTGCTTTGGGGTGCATCGGACTGGCGAAAATCGCGGTTGAAGTAAAAGTTGCGCAACTCGATGCGGCTCTGGCTGTCCTTCAGAAAGCTGGCACTGGCCGGTAGGGCCAGCAGCGTGCTCAGGGTCGCCAGGCTAGCGGTATGCAGTATGTTCATTGGGGTATTGTCTCTTGTTGTTGTGTCAGTCGCGGCTTTCAGAGGCGTTGTCTGTGTTCTCTGCGCTGTCCTTGATGCTACGGAAACGCAGGATGTGGGTGCGCTCGATCAGGAGGTACAGCGCAGCGCCCGCCGCCAGCCCCCAGCCGGCGCCATAGACCGCCAGGACCACGCCCATGGTGCCGGCGATACCGCGTTCGGTGTTGTTGTTGAGTTGCTCGAAGCCGACCATCAGGCAGATATAGCCGGTCAGGATCAGCGTCAGCGACAGCGCAATCGGCAGCACCGGTTGGAAGAAGCTGACCAGCGGCAGCGTGAACAGGGCGATAAAGCCGGTGATCCAGAACGTGCCGCCGCCACTGTAGATTGAGTCCATCGCTTTGCGGCCATACTTGTAACGCTCGGCCATGGTCGCGGCCACTGCGGTCCAGATGGGCCCGGCGAGGCCAGGGTAGGGTGCGAAGAAGGCATGCAGGCCATTGCGCAGGGCGGTGACCAGATGCACCCGATCAATGTTGTTCTCGATCACTTCATCCGGGCGCAGTTCATCGGCTCGCTGCATCAGCGACTGGCCAACAATAATGTCACCAAAGGCGATGATGTAGGCGATAACGGCGGTGGGAATGGCGAGCATGAACACCTTGGCATCCGGGATGCCGATGACCAGCGGTAGGTAGTTCCACAGTTCGCCGAAGGCGGGTGTGGTAATGCCCCAGCGCACATCTGGCATCTCGTATTCGCCCACCACAATGCCCACGATAATGGCAATCAACATGCCCGGGACCATGCCGTAGTTGACGATCTTGCGGGTGAACGGCACGCGTTCGGTGAGCCCCTTGAAAGAAACCGAGAACATCAGATACAGGCAGATCAGGCTGCCCAGTACCAGTGAAATTGGCGTATTGGCCAGCCGCCCGCCGCTGGATATCTCGCCCATCAGGGCTGCAATGCCGGCGCCGATGATGATCCCGCCTTTCATCGAGTTGGGGACGATACGTACCATGACGCTGCCGAGCCGGGTAATACCGAGTATCAGAAAAATCAGAAAGACCAGAAGCTGCAGCGCGAACAGCGCTTGAATGGCCTCCGGGCCGGGTTCGAAGTCGCCCAGAAACAGTAGCACCACCGGAATCGCCGGGGTAATCCAGCCAGGCACCATGGGCACCCCCAGCAGCGCAGGTAACATGAAGCCAATTCCCCCGACCACCACATAGGCCAGGGCAACGTCATAGGGCAGGCCAAGGAATCTTTCCAGCAGGGGAATCATCGCCAAACTGACCACAAACATGATCAGGGCCTGCAGCATCTCCGCGGTTTCCCAGCGGTAATGTACAAAGGGCAGACGAATCTTGAACGGCCCGCATGGCCAGTAGGGTTGCTCCGCGCCGTCAGCGCGCTTGTAAACTTGCATGATAAGCCTCCGTCAGCCGGGCAGAGCCCGGCTTATTGTTGTTGTAAAAAGGGTTATGCGAAGTTGGCTGGGTTGAGCTAGAGCGCCTTGGCTCGATCGCGCAGCACGTATTTCTGAATCTTGCCGGTCGAGGTCTTGGGCAGCTCGGTGAAGACCACGGTCTTGGGCACCTTGAATCCCGCCAGGTGCTCGCGGCAGTAGTTCATGATGTCTGTGTCGCTGGCCTGCTGGCCGCTTTTAAGGGTGATAAAAGCACAGGGGGTTTCGCCCCATTTCTCGTCAGGCCTAGACACAACGGCTGCTTCCAATACGGCGGGGTGTTTGTACAGCGTATCTTCAACCTCGATGGTGGAGATATTTTCACCGCCGGAGATGATGATGTCCTTCAGACGGTCGCGGATTTCCACATAGCCGTTGGGATGACACACTGCCAGGTCGCCAGTGTGAAACCAGCCGCCTTCAAAGGCTTCCGCTGTTGCTTCCGGATTTTTCAGATAGCCCTTCATCACCGTGTTACCGCGCATGAATATTTCACCGATGGTTTCGCCGTCACGCGGGACTGGCTGTAGCGTCTCTGAATCCGCCACCATGACGCCTTCCAGCGTCAGATAGCGCACCCCCTGGCGTGATTTGAGGCGGGCGCGTTCTTCCAGTGGCAAGGTGTTCCATTCGTCATGCCAGGCACAAACGGTTACCGGTCCGTAGACTTCGGTCAGTCCGTAAACGTGAGTGACTGCAATGCCCATGGCTTCAACAGCGCCGATGATCTTGGCTGGCGGTGCTGCACCGGCGACCATGGCCTTGACGGGATGGTCGATGGCGGCTTTGGCTGAGTCGGGCATGTTGACCAGCGCGTTGAGTACGATGGGTGCACCGCACAGGTGAGTGACCTGATGCTCATGGATCAGGTTGAGGATTTTTTGCGGATCCACCCGGCGCAGGAACACATGTACGCCGGCCATCGCGGTGATGGTCCAGGGGTAGCACCAGCCGTTGCAGTGGAACATCGGCAGTGTCCACAAATAGACCGGGTGCTGGCCCATGCCCCAGGTTGCCTGGTTGCCCAGGGCATTCAGGTATGCACCGCGGTGATGGTAGACCACGCCCTTGGGGTTGCCGGTAGTGCCGGAGGTGTAGTTGAGTGAAATGGCCTGCCATTCGTCGCTGGGCCAGTGCCAGTCGAAGTCCGGATCGCCTTCAGCCAGAAAGCCCTCGTAATCAAGGTCACTGACGGCCTCGCCTTCACCATACTCGGGATCGTCGACATCGATCACCAGAATCGGGCGTTTGATCAGGGTTAGCGCCTCACGCACGACATCATGAAACTCACGGTCAGTGATGAGTGCACGGGCTTCGCCATGATTGAGCATGAAGGCAATTGCTTCCGCATCCAGCCGCACATTCAGGGTATTGAGCACGGCGCCGATCATCGGAACGCCAAAGTGCGCCTCGAGCATGGCGGGAATATTTGGCAGCATCACCGCTACGGTATCCCCTGCGTTGACGCCGCGCCCATGCAGCGCCGAGGCCAGACGGCGGCAGCGCTGATAGGTTTGCTGCCAGTCACGACGAATCCCTCCGTGGATGACGGCGGGATAATGCGGGTAGACGCTGGCGGTGCGCTCGATGAAGCTGAGAGGGGTGAGGGCTATGTGGTTGGCCGGGTTCGGAGACAGGCCTTCCTGGAAGATCGACATGGCAATACCTGTGGCTGATTATTTATTGGCTCTGGGTGCATACTTGCCGTGAGGGTCAAGGCGTTCAGCATTTGATCGGAAGAACTATAGTGTAAAGTTGACTGATATAGAAACATGTCTAAGGTATTATAGTAAAACTACTATAAGGTGTTTCAGTGACTGAAAACCCTGATCTACGCTGTGCTGTAGCCAGTCTTTTGCTCGAAAGCGAACCGCTACCGGCGTTGTTGATTCCGGCTCGAGGTGAAGTGCGGCCACCCAATCCTGCTATGCAACAGTTGATTGATCAGGTGGCGCCCTTGGCAGCGTTGTTGCCTGCCAACCATGCGCCCCTGGTGGCAGCCTGTCAGCGTCAGCAGCGCTGCATTGAAGATGTCGAGGTAAGTGTCGGCGATCGCTATCTGCTCTGGACATACATTCCCCAGCCGGCACTGCAGGCCGTGCTGGTGCGCGGGCGTGATGCCAGTGAGAGCCTGCGTTTACAGCATGAAGCCATGCGTGCCAGCCGTCTGTACCGACTGATCATCGAGAACACGACTGATCTGATCTCCCGGCATACGCCTGATGGACGTTTTCTGGATGCCTCGCCCGCCGCCTGGACTCTGCTGGGCTATTGGCCAGAGCAGTTGCGCGGCGAGTCGATGGCCGAGCTGTTGCACCCGCAGGAGCGGGAGCAACTGATCGAGCGCTTTCAGCGCGCGCTGGAGCAGGACGGTTACCTGACGCTGACCTATCGCATTCGCCATCAGGTTGGGCATTACCTGTGGTTTGAAACGGCCAGCCGCGCTATACGGGAGACCTACACCGGCGGCGTTGTTGAGGTGATCAGCGTATCGCGGGACATTACTGCGCGGATTCAGAGTGAAGAAAATAACCGCCGTCTCCAGGACGAGCTCGCGCATGCAGCGCGGCTGGCGACACTGGGTGAGCTTGCTTCCGGTATTGCTCACGAGCTCAATCAGCCGCTTGCCGCCATCCTCAATTATGCCAATGCCAGTCAGCGTTATCTGGCGGCTTTGTCACAGACTGAAGAAGGGCGTAATGGCGAGGAGTCTGACAAGGTTGCCCAGGGCTTGGCGCGCATTGCCGAGCACGCGCAACACGCGGCGGAGGTCATTCGCCGGCTGCGCGGTTTTCTGCGCAAGGGGCAGCGCCGGCAGCAGTGTGTTGATCCTTTGCAGCTGGCCCGTGAGGCGGTAGGTCTGTGCGCCTGGGAGGCGGGGCAGCATCAGGTCGAGATTGTCGAGCAGGTCGATGGGCCCTTGCCGGCGGTTATGGTCGACCCGATTCTGTTGCAACAGGTGTTACTTAATTTGCTGCGTAACGCCATTGAGGCGAATCGGGAACAACATCCGGATACTCCCTCTCTGGTAAGGCTGGGCCTGAGTGAGCATGGGAACAGACTGCATATAAGGGTCTCGGATCAAGGCCCAGGTGTGGATGAAGCGTCGAGGGCGCGCCTGTTCACGCCTTTCTATACCAGTAAGCCGGATGGGCTGGGCTTGGGGCTCTCGATGAGTCAGGGTATCGTAGAGGGTTTTGGTGGCGGCTTGGAGGCTGTGCCGGCTGACAGCGCAGGGCTGTGCCTGCATTGCTGGTTGCCAGTGGTCAGCTCCGATTAGGAGCAAGGTGAAACAACGAGGAACGCGAATGCCCGATCTATCTCAGCAACTCGTCTATGTGGTCGATGACGATCAGGGCATGCTTGATTCGACCGTATGGTTGTTCGAGTCGGTAGGCCTCAAGGCTAAGCCTTTTACCAGTGGGCAAGCCTTTCTGGACGCCTGCGATCCGGCCGCGCCGGCCTGTGTTCTGCTGGATATTCGCATGCCGGGTATGGGCGGTCTGGCGGTACAGGAAGCCATGCGCGCCAAAGGAATCGATTTGCCGGTGATCTTTGTCAGTGGTCATGCCGACGTGCCTATTGTAGTGCGTGCCTTTCGTGGGGGTGCGCTGGACTTCATTGAAAAGCCCTACAATGAACAGCTGCTGCTGGACAGCGTGCAGCGCGCGCTGAGCCGCCAGCCTGTGGTGGCGACCAATCAGCGGGTGCAGAATGAGGTCAAGGCTCGGCTAGACAGCCTGACACCGCGTGAACGCGACATCTTGCTGCCACTGGTCCAGGGTTTCAATAATCGTGAAATTGCCGAGCGACTGGGAGTCAGTGTCAAGACGGTTGATCTGTATCGCTCCCGGGTAATGAAACGAATGCAGGCAGCCAGTCTGCCTGCGCTCGTAGGTATGGCCATTGGCGCTGGATTGGTTGAGCCCTTCAGTCTTGAGCCGAGCGCCTGATCCTGTTGCTGGTGTCAGCGCTCAGGCGCCGCTCTGCACCTGCTCGCGGGCCATGTCATTGAGGGTTTCGATATTGCGCTGCAGGTAGAAGGCGGCAATGGTCGGCACCCAGTCATACAGGGGGTTCTGCAGGCGTGGCTGAATGAACTGATACTGCTTGTCCATCCGGGCGAAGGCGCCTGCCTGATCCGGGTAGAGCTTCTTCAGCTCATCGGAGCGGCTGACGATGCTCTGGTCGAGATCGTCGAACAGGCCTTCTTTGTTCTCCAGGAAGTACACTCCGATGGAGCTGAACATATTGTTCTGGTAAAGGGTCAGAATCTGGCTGGTCTCGATGCTCTGGCGGTGGAGCGCAAGCAGGTCTTCACTGGCCGCTTCTTTTAGCTCGTCATACATTGCTGCGGCGGCGCTATCCACATCTCCGTGGGCTTTCATGATGCGGTTGACTGTTGCCAGGCCGTAGTGGGCTTCTTCACCTGGCAGAGCTTCAAGCTCGCGGATCAAATTGACAAAGGTGTCGAAGGGCACCCGTAGCTGAGCCGGGCTGTCCATCTGTCTGAGCAGGTTTTCCATACGCGACAAGGCTTCGCGATAGGTCTCCCGGTTGCCCGGTTCCCTGATGCGCTCGAACAGATTGTTGTCGATCAGCAGATAGGTACCAACGGTGTAGCCTTCACTGCGAAACTCGTGAGCGGTTTGCAGTCGTTCGAGATTTGCATTGGCGAAGGGCGCCAGAAACAGCAGCGTGAGTACGATCAGTCCTTTCAGGCGCAATAACATGGTGTATTCCCCGAGTACTTTATTGTTCTTCTAGTCCATTCGCGACCTGGCGAGCGTTCCGTTGGTAAGCGTGTGCCGGGTGCGGGCTTTGCAACTGCCGTTTTATCACAGTTCCCCTGGTTGTGGAACATTGACCCTCGAGCGTTGTCCCGGAGAGCGTCTGGGCGCTGGATATTCTGTAGGCAAGTGGTTACAATTGCGCGCTAATCTGTCTATTCAGCGCGCATCTGACAATGCATTGCGGCGGGATGAAGTGTTACGCACTCCATTCCCGCTTTTGTGCAGCCCGCGTTTGGTAAAATGTGTCAGCCCTATCGGAGGTTTTCTTGTCCAAGCCAGCCATTCTCGCCCTTGCCGACGGAAGTATCTTCCGTGGTGAGGCTATCGGCGCCGACGGTCACACCGTCGGTGAGGTCGTATTCAACACGGCCATGACCGGTTATCAGGAGATCCTCACCGATCCCTCATATGCTCGCCAGATCGTAACCCTTACCTATCCCCATATCGGCAATACCGGCACCGTGCCGGATGACAGCGAGTCCTTTCAGGTCTGGGCTGCCGGTCTGGTCATTCGAGACTTGCCGCTGATGGCCAGCAACTGGCGCAGCACCAAGTCACTACCCGATTACCTGAAGGACAACGGGACCGTTGCTATTGCCGGTATCGACACGCGCCGCCTGACTCGCATTCTTCGTGAGAAGGGCGCCCAGAATGGCTGCATTCTGGCCGGTGACGATGCAACCGAGGAAAAGGCCCTGCAACTGGCCCGCGAGTTTCCCGGCCTGAAGGGTATGGATCTGGCCAAGGAAGTCAGCGTCAAGGAAACCTACGAATGGCGCTCCAGCGTCTGGTCCCTTGAAGCCAACGCCCATGTCGAGATACCGGCCAGTGAGTTGCCTTATCACGTGGTCACCTTCGATTACGGTATCAAGTACAACATCCTGCGCATGCTGGTCGACCGTGGCTGTCGCATCACCGTGCTGCCGGCGCAGACTACCGCAGCCGAAGCGCTTGCGCTCAAGCCCAACGGCATATTGCTGGGCAACGGCCCGGGCGACCCGGAGCCTTGCGATTACGCAATCAAGGCGATCCAGGAAATTCTGGAAACGGACACGCCGGTGTTCGGCATCTGCCTGGGTCACCAGTTGCTTGCCCTGGCGTCCGGCGCGCGCACCGTGAAAATGCCCAACGGTCATCACGGCGCTAACCACCCGGTGGTTAACGTGGATACCGGCGAAGTCATGATCACCAGCCAGAACCACGGCTTTGCCGTGGACGAGGCGACGTTGCCGGCCAATGTGCGCGCGACCCACAAGTCGCTGTTTGATGGCACCCTGCAGGGCATCGAGCGTACCGACAAGACCGCTTTCAGTTTCCAGGGGCACCCCGAGGCGAGCCCCGGCCCGCATGACGTGGCACCGCTATTTGACCGTTTCATCAAGGCCATGGCCGAGCGCCTTTGAACTCCCCAAGGATTTAGTAGACGACTATGCCAAAACGTACAGATATCAAAAGTATCCTGATCCTCGGCGCCGGCCCCATCGTGATCGGCCAGGCCTGCGAGTTTGATTACTCCGGTGCCCAGGCCTGCAAGGCGCTGCAGGAAGAAGGCTTTCGCGTCATCCTGGTCAACTCCAACCCCGCGACCATCATGACCGACCCGGCCATGGCCGATGCGACCTACATCGAGCCAATCAAGTGGCAGACGGTGGAAAAGATCATCGCCAAGGAGCGTCCCGACGCGGTGCTCCCGACTATGGGTGGCCAGACGGCACTCAACTGTGCGCTGGATCTGGAAAAGTACGGCGTGCTGAAGAAATACAACGTCGAAATGATTGGCGCCAATGCCGATACCATCGACAAGGCCGAGGATCGCTCGCGCTTTGACAAGGCGATGAAATCCATCGGTCTGGCTTGTCCGGTTTCGGGTATTGCCCACGACATGCAGGAAGCCAACGCGGTACTCGATCAGGTTGGATTCCCGTGCATCATCCGGCCGTCGTTCACCATGGGTGGCACCGGCGGCGGTATCGCTTACAATCGTGAAGAGTTCGAAGAAATCTGCGCCCGGGGTCTGGATCTGTCGCCGACCAAGGAGCTGCTGATCGATGAGTCGCTGATCGGCTGGAAGGAATACGAGATGGAAGTTGTCCGTGACAAGAAGGACAACTGCATCATCGTCTGCGCGATCGAGAACTTCGATCCCATGGGTGTGCACACCGGCGACTCGATCACCGTGGCCCCGGCTCAGACGCTGACTGACAAGGAATACCAGATCATGCGTAACGCCTCTTTGGCGGTACTGCGTGAAATCGGCGTGGAAACTGGCGGCTCGAACGTACAGTTCGGCATTAACCCGGTTGATGGCCGTATGGTCGTGATCGAAATGAACCCTCGGGTATCCCGTTCCTCTGCTTTGGCCTCCAAGGCTACCGGCTTCCCGATTGCCAAGATCGCAGCCAAGCTCGCCGTGGGTTACACCCTGGATGAATTGCAGAACGATATTACCGGTGGTCGCACGCCGGCATCCTTCGAGCCGTCGATCGACTACGTCGTAACCAAGATTCCGCGCTTCGCTTTCGAGAAATTCCCGAGCGCCGACGCGCGTCTGACTACCCAGATGAAATCCGTCGGTGAAGTCATGGCCATCGGCCGTACTTTCCAGGAGTCCTTGCAGAAAGCATTGCGCGGTCTGGAAGTGGGCGTCAGTGGTTTCGATCCCAAGGTGGATCTCAAGTCCAGCGATGCACGTACCGAGCTGACTCGCGAGCTGACCGTACCCGGTGCCGATCGCATCTGGTATCTGGCCGACGCCTTCCGCTTTGGCATGAGCCGTGAAGAGATTTTCGACCTGACCAAGATTGATCCCTGGTTCCTGATCCAGATCGAAGACCTGATCAAGGACGAGGAGCGTATCAAGACCCTGGGTCTGGCCGATATCGACCATGATCTGATGTTCTGCCTCAAGCGCAAGGGCTTTTCCGACACGCGTCTGGCTGAATTGCTGGCTGTCAGCGAGAAAAGCCTGCGTCGCTATCGCCACAAGCTGAACGTGTTTCCGGTCTACAAGCGGGTAGATACCTGCGCGGCGGAGTTCGCTACCGATACGGCGTACATGTACTCCACCTACGAGGAAGAGTGCGAAGCCAACCCGACCGATCGGGACAAGATCATGGTGCTGGGTGGCGGTCCGAACCGGATTGGCCAGGGCATCGAGTTTGATTACTGCTGTGTGCATGCGGCGCTGGCCATGCGTGAAGACGGTTACGAGACCATCATGGTCAACTGCAACCCGGAAACCGTCTCTACCGATTACGACACTTCCGACCGCCTGTATTTCGAGCCGGTTACCCTGGAAGATGTGCTGGAAATCGTCCGTGTCGAGAAGCCCAAGGGCGTGATCGTGCAATATGGTGGCCAGACCCCATTGAAGCTTGCGCGGGCGCTGGAAGAAGCTGGTGTGCCGATCATCGGTACCAGCCCTGAAGCGATTGACCGCGCCGAAGACCGTGAGCGTTTCCAGCAGATGGTCGAGCGACTCAATCTGCGTCAGCCGCCGAACGCGACTGTGCGCAGTGAAGAAGAAGCTATCCGTGCTGCCGGCAAGATCGGCTACCCGCTAGTGGTGCGCCCGTCCTATGTACTGGGCGGTCGGGCGATGGAGATCGTCTATCAGGAAGAAGAGCTCAAGCGTTACCTGCGCGACGCGGTGAAAGTCTCCAACGATAGCCCCGTGTTGCTCGACCACTTCCTCAATTGTGCGATTGAAGTCGACATCGACGCCGTGTGTGACGGTACCGATGTAGTGATAGGCGCGATCATGCAGCATATCGAGCAGGCCGGTGTGCACTCCGGCGACTCTGCTTGCTCGCTGCCGCCGTACTCGCTGCCTGCGCATATCCAGGACGAGATGCGTGATCAGGTGAAGAAGATGGCCCTCGAACTGGGCGTAGTCGGTCTGATGAACGTGCAGCTCGCGCTGCAGGGCGAGACGATCTACATCATCGAAGTAAATCCGCGCGCCTCTCGCACCGTGCCCTTTGTATCCAAGTGCATCGGTCAGTCCCTGGCCAAGATTGCCGCTCGGGTCATGGCCGGTAAGACGCTGAAGGAAATCGGCTTTACCAAGGAAGTCGTTCCTACTTACTTCAGCGTCAAGGAAGCGGTCTTCCCATTCGCCAAGTTTCCTGGTGTGGATCCGATCCTTGGGCCGGAGATGAAATCCACCGGTGAGGTGATGGGCGTGGGCGACTCCTTCGCTGAAGCCTTTGCCAAGGCCCAGGTCGGCGCTGGCGAGACACTGCCGACCGGTGGCACAGCGTTCATGAGTGTGCGCGATGACGACAAGCCGTTCGTGGTCGATGTTGCGCGCTCACTGATCGAGCTGGGCTTCGAGATTGTCGCCACCAGTGGTACCGCCAAGGTGATCGCGGCCGCTGGCCTGCAGGTTCGCCGGGTGAACAAGGTAACCGAAGGTCGGCCGCACATTGTCGATATGATCAAGAACGACGAGATCAGCATGGTTATCAACACCACAGAGGGTCGCCAGTCGATGGCCGACTCTTATTCGATCCGTCGTAACGCGCTGCAGCACAAGGTCTGCTCTACCACGACCCTGGCAGGTGGTGAAGCCATCTGCATGGCATTGAAATTTGGTCCGGAGAAAACGGTTCGCCGCCTCCAGGATTTGCACGCAGGTATCTGATCATGAAATATCCGATGACCAAGCAGGGTGCAGAAGCCCTGGAATCCGAGCTCAAGCACCTGAAAAGCACTATGCGTCCGCAGATCACCCAGGCAATCGCCGAGGCACGCGAACTGGGTGATCTCAAGGAAAACGCCGAGTACCATGCGGCCCGCGAGCAACAGGGCATGGTCGAAGCACGCATCCGGGATATCGAAGGTCGTCTGGCCAATGCCCAGGTGATTGACGTGACCAGCATACCGCCCACCGGCAAGATCATCTTCGGTACCACCGTTGAGATCGTCAACGTCGATACCGACGAGTCTGTTGTCTATCAGATCGTCGGCGACGATGAAGCTGATATCAAGATAGGCAAGATATCGGTCAGTTCACCCATTGCCCGCGCTCTGATCGGCAAGGAAGTGGACGATGTGGTGGCGGTCAAGACGCCGGGCGGCGTTGTCGAGTATGAAATTCTCGAGGTGAGCCACAAGTGACTGCAGGGGCCGGGCGTACGACATTGCATGGAGGTCGCATCGCCTGGCAACTGACCCAGACCCTGTGGGTTGGTGGGGTATGGGTGACCCATTTTGTCCTGATGCCAGCGCTTGAGCAGTTCGGCATGGCGCCGATGCTGGTTAACGCTATCGCCGATTTCATGCGGCCACTGATGGTCGGATTTGCAGGGGTGTGCGCGCTTTTGCAGTTGCTGGTGATTGGTGTGGCGCTTGGTAAACGCATCTGGCGTGACCTGCGCAGCCAGTTGTTGCTGCTGGTGCTGGTCAGTGTGGGGGCTGTCTTCGGCCTGCGGCAGTTCTCGGGAACGGAGTATCTGCAGATTTTCGGTTATCTGATAATTGCCTTCGCCGGGCTAGTGCTGGTACTCCAGCCTCGCCCGGACGAGGGGTGACCGCTCAGATTTCCTTGAAGCGAACCAGATTCGACAAGTTGGGATTGGCCTTCTTGTTGGGACGCAACAGAATTGCCATCTTGCCAATGACTTGAACCAGTTCGGCGCCTGTAGCCTTGCACACTTGCTGAATCAGAGCCTGTTTGGTCTCCCGGTCAGCAACGCTGATGCGTATCTTGATCAGTTCATGATCAGTCAGTGCGCGGTCAAGCTCAGATATGACGCCTTCGCTGGCGCCCTGGTCGCTGACGATGACCACTGGCTTGAGATGATGGCCAATACGTTTGTAGTCTTTCTTCTGAGCTGAGCTGAGGGTCATAATGATCGGGTGCTTACCAGTATTGATGAGAATTTAAATGCAACGCTGCTGTCCATATAGACAGGAAGCAGTTTAACAGGCGGCGCGCTTCGCTGCATGGGGTATTCCGTGGCACAGAGCAAGACCAGCAAGGGCTGGCTGAAAGAGCATTTTGATGACCCTTTCGTCAAGCAGGCGCAAAAGGATGGATATCGGTCGCGGGCGAGCTACAAGCTCCTGGAAGTTCAGGAAAAGGATCGCTTGTTCCGACCCGGCATGACTGTTGTCGATCTGGGCTCGGCTCCCGGGGGTTGGTCCCAGGTTGCCAGCCGACTGATCGGCGAGAAGGGTCGCATCATTGCCTCCGACATCTTGCCGATGGACAGTATCGCCGATGTGACCTTCATCGAAGGCGATTTTACCGAGGACAGCGTATTTGAAGCGATCCTCGCCGCCATTGACGAACAGCCGGTTGACCTTGTTATTTCCGATATGGCCCCCAATATGAGTGGAACACCTGAAGTAGATCAGCCTGCGGCCATTTATTTGTGCGAGTTGGCGTTGGATATGGCTGAGAGGGTGTTGAAGCCGGGTGGAGACTTCCTGATCAAGGTGTTTCACGGCGAAGGCTTCGATGAATATTTCAAGTTGATGCGCAGTCGCTTCGACAAGGTGGTAACCCGCAAACCCGATGCATCGAGGGGCAGGTCGAGGGAGACCTATCTGCTGGGTAAAGGTTACAAGGGCCAGGAGTGACTCTGGTCTGTCAGATAAAGAGGGAGTCGCCCCGGCAAACGGGCGACACAGAGCGTTACACTGGGTTCTCTGCAGCGGCATGGCAGTTTAGTGTAATGTATCCTGAGGCAATCAAGACTCAGTCAGGCCCTGGCTAACCAGCCAACTGGGCAAGAGGGTAGCAATTTGAATGACATGGCAAAGAATCTCATCCTGTGGTTGATCATCGCGGCCGTACTGGTCACGGTGATGAACAACTTCAGTGGTCCCAGTGAAACGACCAACTCCCTCAACTATTCCCAGTTTATCGAGCAGGTCAAACAGGGCCAGGTAGAACGGGTTACTGTTGATGGTTTCGAGATCACGGGCGTCAAGAGTGACGGTAGCCAGTTCAAGACTGTGCGGCCGGCAATTCAGGACAGCGGCCTGATCGGTGATCTGCTGGAAAACAACGTGGTGATCGAAGGCAAGCAACCAGAGCAGCAAAGCATCTGGACCCAGCTGCTGATTGCCAGTTTCCCGATCCTGATCATCATCGCCATCTTCATGTTCTTCATGCGGCAGATGCAGGGCGGTGCGGGCGGCAAGGGCGGCCCGATGAGCTTCGGCAAGAGCAAGGCGCGCATGCTGTCGGAAGATCAGGTAAAGACTACCTTTGCTGACGTTGCCGGTTGCGACGAAGCGAAGGAAGAGGTCAGCGAGCTGGTTGAGTTTCTGCGCGATCCGGGCAAGTTCCAGCGCCTGGGCGGGCATATTCCCCGCGGCGTACTGATGGTCGGTCAGCCGGGTACGGGTAAGACGTTGCTGGCCAAGGCGGTAGCGGGCGAGGCCAAGGTACCTTTCTTTACTATCTCTGGTTCCGACTTCGTCGAAATGTTTGTCGGTGTGGGTGCGAGCCGTGTGCGCGACATGTTCGAGCAGGCCAAGAAGCATGCTCCGTGCATTATCTTTATCGACGAGATTGATGCTGTCGGCCGTCACCGTGGCTCGGGGATGGGCGGTGGTCACGACGAACGTGAACAGACCCTGAACCAGTTGCTGGTTGAGATGGACGGTTTTGAGCCAAACGATGGCATTATCGTTGTTGCCGCAACTAACCGCCCTGACGTGCTTGACCCCGCTTTGCTGCGACCCGGTCGTTTCGACCGTCAGGTTGTCGTCGGCCTGCCCGACATCCGCGGGCGTGAGCAGATTCTCAAGGTGCACATGCGCAAGGTTCCGCTCGGCGATGACGTGATGCCCGGCAATATTGCGCGCGGTACGCCCGGATTCTCCGGTGCCGACTTGGCCAACCTGGTAAACGAGGCCTCGCTGTTCGCGGCCCGCGCAGGCAAGCGTCTGGTCGAGATGAAAGAGTTCGAGATGGCCAAGGACAAGATCATGATGGGCGCCGAGCGCAAATCCATGGTCATGTCTGACAAGGAAAAACTCAACACGGCATATCACGAGTCAGGCCACGCGATTATCGGTCGTCTGGTGCCCGAGCATGATCCGGTCTACAAGGTCTCTATCATTCCCCGTGGCCGGGCCCTGGGTGTGACCATGTTCCTCCCCGAGGAGGACCGCTACAGCCTGTCCAAGCGTGCGCTGACCAGCCAGATCTGTTCGCTGTTTGGTGGGCGTATCGCCGAAGAAATGACTCTGGGCTTTGATGGGGTCACCACCGGTGCCTCCAATGATATCCAGCGCGCCACCCAGTTGGCGAAGAACATGGTCACCAAGTGGGGGCTGTCCGAGAAGTTGGGGCCATTGATGTACGGTGAAGACGAGGATCAGGGCTATCTGGGTCGCCAGGGCGGTGGCGGAACCAGCGGAATCTCCGGTGAGACTGCCAAGCAGATCGATCAGGAGGTCCGTCGGATCATTGACGACTGCTATGCTACTGCCCAGCAGTTGCTCAAGGATAACCGCGACAAGCTGGACCTGATGGCCCAGGCGTTGATGAAGTACGAAACCATTGATGCTGACCAGATCCAGGACATCATGACCGGCAAGCCGGCGCGTGAGCCAAAGGACTGGAACTCCGATGACAAGGCGGGCCCAGGCGCAGCAGCAGGGTCCTCTCCGGATGAAGAGCCCTCCGACAAACGTGGCGACAGCATTATTGGTGGGCCGGCAGGAGAGCACTGATCCGGATATACCCAGCATGCAGATGCCAAGTGTAAAATCTGGTTCCCGGTTGCCTTGCGGCGATCGGGAGCTTGACCTCTCCAGTGCCCATGTCATGGGCATCCTCAATGTGACCCCTGACTCCTTTTCTGATGGTGGACGCTTTATGCGTTTCGATCAGGCAATGCGCCATGTCGAGCAGATGCTCGCCGACGGCGCCACGCTGATCGATGTGGGTGGCGAGTCCACCCGGCCTGGAGCAGATCCGGTCAGTGCCGAGCAGGAAGTCGAACGCGTGGTCCCGGTTGTCGAGGCGATCAAGCAGCGTTTTGATACCGTTGTTTCAGTAGACACCAGCACCCCACAGGTCATCACCGAATCTGCTGCAGCGGGCGCCGGGCTGATCAATGACGTTCGCGCTCTGCGCCGTCCCGGAGCCCTTGCGGCGGCGGCTGCCACAGGGTTGCCGGTATGCCTGATGCACATGCAGGGCAGTCCTCAGGATATGCAGCAGGCCCCGCAATATGATTCGATTGTTGAGGAGGTCAGCGCCTTTCTGATTGAGCGTGTGGCAGCTTCTACGCAGACTGGTATACCTGAGGAGAGGTTGCTGCTTGACCCTGGCTTCGGCTTTGGCAAGACACTGGAGCATAATCTGCAGTTGTTTGCCGGTATGCGGCGTCTGCTGCCGCAGGGTTTGCCGCTGTTGGTCGGGGTGTCACGCAAGAGCATGATTGGCCAGTTGTTGAATCGGCCAGTTGATCAGCGTCTTTCCGGCAGTTTGGCGCTGGCCGTAATGGCGGTGCAGGCTGGCGCGCGAATTATTCGCGCGCATGACGTGGCTCAGACGGTTGATGCGGTAAGAATGACAGAAGCTGTGATAGCGGCGGGTGAAGAAGCTATCGTCTCGTCCTAAATACATAAGAAATCACCCAACAAAGAACTGATCAGGATTTTGCGCATTATGGAAAAGAAATATTTCGGCACGGATGGCATTCGCGGGCAGGTCGGTGTTGCACCCATCACCCCAGAATTTATTCTGAAGCTTGGCTGGGCTGTCGGTACTGCCTTCAGGAAGAAAGGCGAGTGCCGGGTGATGATCGGCAAGGACACGCGAATTTCCGGGTATATGTTCGAGTCGGCACTGGAGGCCGGGCTGTCGGCTGCTGGTGCCCACGTTCAGTTGTTGGGGCCCATGCCAACGCCGGCCATCGCTTACCTGACCCGTACCTTTCAGGCAAGCGCTGGCATCGTCATCAGCGCCTCGCATAACCCCTATTATGATAACGGCATCAAGTTTTTCTCTGCTGCGGGCAGCAAACTGCCTGATGATCTCGAGCTGGAAATAGAGCGACTGGTGGACACACCGATGGAAGTGGTCGATTCGGCTTCGCTGGGTAAGGTCTTCCGGGTCGAGGACGCCTCCGGGCGCTATATCGAGTTCTGCAAAAGTAGTGTGCCGACCAGTACCAGCTTCAAAGGCATGAGAATCGTGCTTGATTGCGCCAACGGGGCTACCTACAAGGTGGCTCCGAGTGTTTTCCGCGAGCTGGGTGCCGAGGTGTTCGTGATTGGCGCCTCGCCCAACGGTGTGAATATCAATGATGGCGTGGGCTCTACTGATCTGACGGCGTTGCGTGCCGAGGTGTTGTCCCGCGGGGCGGATATCGGGATCGCTCTGGATGGCGACGGTGACCGCGTTCTGATGGTCGACAACCAGGGTGTCGAGGTCGACGGTGACGAGTTGCTCTTTATCCTTGCCCTGGAATTGCAGCAGCGCGAGGCATTGCGTGGCGGTGTGGTGGGTACGCTGATGAGCAATCTGGGGCTCGAGCTGGCGTTGCGTGAAAAAGGCATTGATTTCGTGCGGGCCAAGGTCGGTGATCGCTACGTCATGGCAGAGTTGCGTGAGCGTGACTGGGTCCTTGGTGGCGAGGCTTCCGGGCACCTTGTGTGTCTGCATCACAGCAGTACCGGTGACGGCATCATTGCCGCACTACAGGTTCTGAAGGCCCTGCAGGGCTCTGGTCAGACGTTGTCAGAGGCGCGACAGGGTATGCAGAAATGCCCGCAGGTACTGATCAACGTGCGTTATCAGCGTGGCAGTGCGTCACCATTGGCTGACCCTGGTCTGCAGTCTGCGGTTAAAGCCGCCGAGGATCGTCTTGGTGCCAGCGGGCGTGTTCTCTTGCGGCTGTCTGGTACCGAGCCGCTGATTCGCGTGATGGTGGAGGGGCAGGACGCGGCGCTGGTTTCAGCTCAGGCGGAAACCCTGGCGGCTGAAGTGCGTGCCTTGTTTGCCTGACCCATCGGCATATTGAAAATGCGGTTGTGTCAGTGGGGCAACTTGGTTAACATTGGCGCCCGCTCGAACTGAGAGGTTGAGGATGCGTCGTCTGCTCGTCGCCGGTAACTGGAAAATGCATGGGACTCGGCAATCCGTTGACAGCCTTCTGAAAGGGCTGAATCAGCAGGACTGGCCGGATAACGTAGATCTCATGATTGCCCCGCCGTCACTGTACATTCAGCATTGTCTGGAGCGTCTGTCTGGCTCTCCGCTGTATGTCGGCGGCCAAAGCTGCGCTTATCAGGCTGAGCCTGGTGCTCTGACAGGCGAGATATCGGCAGCCCAGTTGCGAGATGCGGGATGTGAATTTGTACTCGTTGGTCACTCCGAACGTCGCAGTCTGTTTGGTGAAACTGACGAGGTAGTGCGCAAGAAATTTGCTGCAGCATTGGCTTGCGGTTTGCGCCCGGTACTCTGTGTAGGCGAGACGCTCGAGCAGCGAGATGCCGGGCGGACCGCCGAAGTAGTGGGTACTCAGCTGAAAGTGATTCTTGATGCCTTTGGCGTAGGAGGATTGGCCCAGGGTGTGGTGGCTTACGAGCCGGTCTGGGCAATAGGTACCGGATTGACAGCCGAGCCTGACCAGGCCCAGGATGTGCACGCGATGATCCGGGCGCGGCTTGCGATGCTTGACGATGAGCAGGCGCAGCTGGTTCAGATTGTTTACGGCGGCAGCGTCAAGGCGGATAACGCCGAAGCACTTTTCGCCATGCCGGATATCGATGGGGGGCTGGTAGGTGGAGCTTCCCTCAACGCAGATGAATTTGGTGCGATAGCACGTGCCGCAGGACGAGTGTAATGATTGAGACCGTGGTAGTGGTTATTCACCTGATGGCAGCGCTCGCGCTGGTCGGCCTCGTGCTGATTCAGCAGGGTAAGGGTGCCGAGACTGGCGCGTCCTTCGGGTCCGGCGCATCTGGCACTGTTTTTGGCAGTCAGGGTTCGGCAACTTTCCTTAGCCGCTTGACAGCTGTGTTGGCCGCTGTATTCTTCATCACCTCGCTGGGCTTGGCATTTTATGCCAGCAACAAGGCGGATGTGATTCGTGATGCAGGTTTGCCTGCGCCGGCAATGCAGCGGGATTTTGCTCCGCAGAGCATTGAAGAAGATGTTCCTGTATTGCAGGAAGATGTACCTGTTCTTGAAGAGCAGACTCCTCAGGCAGACGCGACGGACGATGTACCTCCGGTCGAGTAAGCCAACAGTTTTGCGGAAGTGGTGGAATTGGTAGACACGCTATCTTGAGGGGGTAGTGCCTTAGGGTGTATGGGTTCGAGTCCCATCTTCCGCACCAATCAAACAGGGCCTGCATTTGCAGGCCCTGCATATTTCAGGGCTAAGTACGCCGGTTGTCTTGTCAGGCATCCGGGCGTATAATGAGCGCCCTAGATTCGACGCGGGGTGGAGCAGTCTGGTAGCTCGTCGGGCTCATAACCCGAAGGTCGTAGGTTCAAATCCTGCCCCCGCAACCAGTTTCAAGGCCCCTTTTCAGGGGCTTTTTATTAGCTGTCCTGTTCGCTCGGGCGGTGTAAAACGGGATGGGCTTCAATGCCCATTTTTTATTGGTGCATGTTTTTCAGGCTGTATAAATCAGACTGTTTTCAGGCCGTTTATTATTTTGAAAGCGAGGCGGTTAATTTGTCCGGCAAAGTGACTGAGTTGGAGGCCATTGCGGTCCCGATTGTCGAAGCTTTGGGCTATCGTTGTTGGGGTGTGGAATATTTGTCCCAGGGGCGACATAGTCTTTTGCGCGTGTATATCGACCATCCCGAGGGTGTGAGTGTCGAGGCGTGCGCGGCGGTCAGCCGACAGGTTAGCGCTGTACTGGATGTCGAGGATCCGATTTCAGGTGATTACACCCTGGAGGTTTCCTCCCCAGGTATGGACCGGCCTTTGTTTACACTTGAGCAGTTCGCCAGTCATGTTGGTGAGCAGGCCAAGATCAAGTTACGCGTCCCCTATGAGGGGCGGCGGAATTTTCAAGGTGTCATCCGTGGAGTCGAAGGTGATGAGGTCATATTGCAGGTAGAAGAGCATGAGTACCTGCTGCCGATCGACACAATCGACAAGAGCAATATCATTCCACGGTTTTGAGCATTATTTCGGGCTCCAGTGGCCCCAATGGATGGCGTTAGGCGAGGCATACGATGAGCAAAGAAGTGCTGCTGGTTGTGGAATCCGTTTCCAATGAGAAGGGCGTACCGCCCGGCGTGATTTTTGAAGCGTTGGAACTGGCATTGGCAACAGCTACCAAGAAGCGTTATGAGGATGAAGTAGATGTGCGCGTGGCGATCGATCGTCACACCGGCAGCTACGAGACTTTCATGCGCTGGACTGTGGTTGCCGATGAGGATTTCGAAGAGCCCGGCATGCAAATGACCCTCGACCAGGGCCAGGAGCGTGATCCCGACATCAAGTTTGGCGACGTGATCGAAGACAAGATCGAGTCGGTCGAATTCGGTCGTATTGCTGCGCAGATCGCCAAGCAGGTTATTGTCCAGAAGGTTCGCGAGGCTGAGCGTGCTCAGGTCGTTGATGCCTACCGTGACCGGTTGGGTGAAATTATCAGCGGTACGGTCAAGAAGGTGACACGCGACAGCGTTATCGTTGACCTGGGTAATAATGCCGAAGCGGTATTGCCCCGCGAAGAGATGATTCCGCGCGAGACTTTCCGCACCGGCACTCGTATTCGCGCACTGCTCAAGGACATCCGTACCGAGAACCGCGGTCCTCAGTTGGTATTGTCGCGCAGCTGTCCGGAGATGATCATCGAGCTGTTCCGCATTGAAGTGCCGGAAATCGCCGAAGAGCTTATCGAAGTCATGGGCGCTGCTCGTGACCCAGGCTCGCGGGCCAAGATCGCCGTCCGCTCCAAGGACAAGCGTATTGATCCCCAGGGCGCCTGCATTGGTATGCGCGGTTCCCGCGTACAGGCCGTATCTGGCGAGCTGGGTGGCGAGCGCGTGGACATCGTATTGTGGGATGACAACTTCGCCCAGTTCGTGATCAACGCCATGGCTCCGGCCGAAGTGGCGTCGATCATTCTGGATGAAGATGCGCACACCATCGACATCGCCGTGGCCGAGGATAATCTCGCTCAGGCAATCGGGCGCAGCGGCCAGAACGTACGCCTGGCCAGCATGCTGACCGGCTGGACCCTGAACGTGATGACCGAAGATGATATCCGCGCCAAGCAGGAAGCCGAGACTGGCGATATCCTGCGTACTTTCGTCGATGAGCTGGATATCGAAGACGATCTGGCGCAACTCCTGGTAGAAGAAGGCTTTACCTCCCTGGAGGAAATTGCCTACGTACCCATGGAGGAGATGCTGGCGATCGACGGCTTTGACGAAGACATCGTCACCGAGCTGCGTTCGCGGGCCAAGGATCTGCTGCTGACGAAGGCGCTTGCCAGTGAAGAGAAGCTGGATGAAGTGCAGCCAGCAGACGATCTGTTGAACATGGAAGGGATGGACCGCTCACTGGCGTTCCATCTGGCCGCAAAAGGCATCATCACCATGGAAGATCTGGCAGAACAGTCAATTGACGAACTGCTGGAGATTGAAAGTATTGACGAAGAACGTGCCGGTGCCTTGATCATGGCCGCACGGGCACCCTGGTTTGCATAACCGGTCGGTTAGTACTTTTACCCTGCGCGTAAGCAGGTACCCGACTGAGGAGAGAATTGAATGGCGGAAGTAACGGTCAAAGAGTTGGCCCAGGTAGTGGGAACCCCCCTGGAGCGCCTGCTACAGCAGATGCAGGAAGCCGGTTTGCCCCAAACCAGCGCGGATCAGCGTGTGAGCGATGAGGAAAAGCAGGCATTACTGGCCTTTCTCAAGAATTCCCATGGTGGTGAATCTGCCGGCGAGCCGCGCAAGATTACCCTCAAGCGCAAGACGGTCAGCACCCTGCGGGTAGCAGGTAGCAAGACGGTCAACGTTGAAGTGCGCAAGAAGAAGACCTACGTCAAGCGCGACCCGGTTGATCTCGAAGCTGAGCGTCAGCGTGAGGCCGATGAGCTGCGTGCCGCCGAGGAAGCCCGGATTGCTGCGGTGGCTGCTGAAGCCAAGCGCAAGGCTGATGAAGAAGCTCGCATTGCTGCTGAGGCTGCGGCCAAGGCGCCTGAAGCGGCAGCTCCTGCTACTCCTCCAGCCGCTGCTCCCGAGCAGCCCGCCAAGGTCGAACCTGAAGCGCCGGCTGCAGCCCCCGAGCCGCCAGCCGCCCCTGTGGTTATCGCACCGCCGGCAGACAAGCCTGACCATTCCAAGAAAAAGGACGCGCATCGCAAGCCGACTCGCGCCGAGGAAGAGGAAGAGCGTAGCCGCAAACGTGCCGGTGGCAACAGTGCCAAGGGCCGTAATGCCCCGCGTGGCAACGATGACGACGATGGCGGTGCCCGTCGTCGTGGTGGTGGTGGCAAACTCAAGGCGAACAAGAAACGCAATGTACACGGCTTCGAAAAGCCGACAGGACCTATAGTGCGAGAAGTTGTAATTGGCGAGACCATCACCGTGGCCGAACTGGCCCAGAAGATGTCGATCAAGGCGGCCGAAGTCATCAAGTACATGTTCAAGGCCGGCAACATGGTAACCATCAACCAGGTGCTGGATCAGGACACGGCCAGCATTATTGCCGAGGACATGGGCCACAAGGTCAAGCAGACCAGCGAAAGCGAGCTGGAAGACGCGCTGGTTTCCGAGTCCCAGGCGCACGAAGGCGAGATGGTCAATCGTGCACCGGTTGTAACCGTTATGGGTCACGTTGACCATGGTAAGACCTCGCTGCTGGACTACATCCGTCGTGCCAAGGTCGCCTCTGGCGAGGCCGGTGGTATTACCCAGCACATTGGTGCTTACCACGTTGAAACCGATCGCGGCATGGTCACTTTCCTCGACACCCCCGGCCACGCTGCGTTTACCGCAATGCGTGCCCGTGGTGCCAAGGCTACCGACATCGTGATTCTGGTGGTTGCTGCTGACGACGGTGTTATGCCGCAGACTGAAGAAGCCGTGGCCCACGCCAAGGCTGCCGGTGTACCGCTGGTTGTTGCTGTGAACAAGATCGACAAGGAAGACGCCGATCCGGACCGCATCAAGAACGCCCTGGCCGCACTGGACGTCATCCCTGAAGAGTGGGGTGGCGATACCATGTTCATGCATGTGTCTGCCAAAGAGGGTACCGGCATCGACGACCTGCTCGAAGCAGTTCTGCTGCAGGCCGAAGTACTTGAACTGCAGGCCCAGCCTTCAGCTCCAGGCCGTGGTGTTGTGGTTGAGTCGCGTCTGGACAAGGGCCGTGGCCCGGTTGCCACCGTTCTGGTTCAGAATGGCACCCTGCGTCAGGGCGATATCGTCCTGGCTGGCGTGAACTACGGCCGCGTTCGTGCGATGTATGACGAAAACGGCAAGTCGATCAAGGAAGCAGGCCCGTCTATCCCTGTAGAGATTCTGGGTCTGGATGGCACGCCGGATGCCGGTGATGAACTCACTGTGGTTACTGACGAGAAGAAGGCGCGGGAAGTGGCGCTGTTCCGTCAGGGCAAGTTCCGTGAGATCAAGCTGGCTCGCCAGCAGTCTTCCAAGCTCGAGAACATGTTCGAAAACATGGGACAGGACGAGAAGAAGACCCTCAACATCGTACTCAAGTCCGATGTGCGTGGTTCGCTGGAAGCCCTGCAGGGTTCCTTGAGCGAGCTGGGTAATGACGAAGTGCAGGTCAAGATCATCTCCGGTGGCGTAGGTGGTATTACTGAAACCGACGCCAACCTGGCCTTGGCATCCAATGCCGTGATCTTCGGTTTCAACGTCCGTGCCGATGCTACTGCACGCAAGATCGTCGAATCCGAAAGCATTGACCTGCGCTACTACAGCGTCATTTACGAGATCATCGACGACGTCAAGAAAGCCCTCGGCGGTATGCTGGGCAGCGACGTTCGCGAACAGATCCTCGGTGTTGCCGAAGTGCGCGACGTGTTCCGTTCGCCGAAGTTTGGCGCGATTGCTGGTTGCATGGTCATTGAAGGTACCGTCTATCGTAACCGCCCTATCCGTGTACTGCGCGAAGACGTGGTTATCTACGAAGGCGAGCTGGAATCCCTGCGTCGCTTCAAGGATGACATCGGCGAAGTGCGTAACGGCATGGAGTGCGGTATCGGCGTGAAGAACTACAATGACGTCAAGCCCGGTGACCGCATCGAAGTATTCGAGCGCATCCAGGTACAACGCAGCCTGTAATAGCTGCAGGCGGTGATACACGGCAGGCATCGGGCTCAGCGCAAGCTGATCCGGGTGCTTGCCGTTCACGTTTGCGATGTTCCGCTTTTTTAGGCCGCCTGCGGGCAGCCAGAGACAGATTTTATGGCGAATGAAAACAGTCGTACCCACCGCGTAGCCGATCAGATGCAGCGCGAGCTGGCATTGTTGATCCAGCGCGAGATCCGCGACCCGCGGCTCGGGATGATCACCATTACTGCGGTCGATGTGAGCCGCGACCTGGCGCATGCCAAGGTCTATATCACGTTGATGAACAAGGACAGCGATGAGGAGATTGCCGAGAACCTTGCGATCCTCAAGAACGTGGCCGGCTTTCTGCGTATGCAGCTGGGCAAGGTCATGAAGCTGCGCAGTGTTCCGCAACTGCACTTTCACTACGACGAAAGCGTACGCCGTGGTGTGCATCTGTCATCGTTGATCGAACGTGCTGTAGCGGAAGATCGCGAGCACCAATCGGACGGCGAGGAGTAGGCTTTTGTCGGCACCACGCAGCAAACGCCGGGATATCGACGGCGTACTGATTTTTGATAAGCCCTTGGGGATGACGTCCAACGCCGCCCTGCAAAAGGTCCGCTGGTTGTTCAACGCGGCCAAGGGTGGACATACTGGCAGCCTGGACCCCCTGGCCAGCGGCGTTTTGCCCCTGTGTCTCGGTGAAGCTACCAAGTTTTCCCAGTATTTGCTGGATGCGGACAAGGCCTACATAACCGAAGCGCGCCTGGGCATGACCACCACCACCGGAGACGCCGAAGGCGATGTGCTGCAGACCCGCCCGGTGAATGTCACCCTGGCTGACGTCGAGGCATTGCTCCCGCAGTTCACCGGTCCGATCGAACAGATTCCGCCTATGTATTCTGCGCTAAAGCACGAGGGCCAGCCCCTGTACAAGCTGGCCCGCGCGGGGGAAACAGTGGAGCGCAAGGCGCGATCTGTTACCATCAGCAAGTTAAAGATTTTGAGCCTGGAAGGCGACCGCCTGCGGCTTGAAGTGCACTGCACCAAAGGCACCTATATTCGCACGCTGGTCGAGGATCTGGCCGAGGCCCTGGGATGTGGCGCGCATGTGTCGGAACTGCGACGCATACAGGCCGGGCCTTTTGACCTGAGCCAATCCGTGACCCTGGAAACCCTCGAAGCGTTGCACGCCGAGGGCGGACATGAGGCACTGGATCACTTGCTGCTGCCCAGCGACAGTGGGCTGGAAGACTGGCCCTCAGTCGAGCTCACCGAGCAGACGGCCTATTATTTGAACCACGGTCAAGCGGTCATGGTTCCGGACAGTCCGGCATTCGGCATGGTGCGTTTGCGCGACCACACCGGACAGTTTATTGGTATCGGCGAGATTACCGACGACGCCCGTGTAGCACCGAAGCGGTTAATGCGCTTCAACGGATAGACAATGGATTCCCGCCTGCGCGGGAATGACGGGGTGGGAGTCAGGAAGCACCTGACTCGGTCAACAGAAACACGCCGGCCCGGAATAAACGTCATTCCCGCGCAGGCGGGAATCCAGGCGGACTCAGCTGAACTACACTGAGCCCCGAATTAGCGTCATTCCCGCGAAGGCGGGAATCCAGGCGGACTCAGACGAACTACACTGAGCCCCGATTTAGCGTCATTCCCGCGAACGCGGGAAACCATGTTGACCTGGGCCAATACGCCGAGTCAGCAGCAAAGAAGTTGACCCATCAGGGTCGCGACGAGGGTGGCTGTTAACAGGCACGGTCATACCTCGATTTAAAACACGGGTCACTCCAAGTGATGTGCCCGGCCTGTTCACTCAGAGGAAAGCTATCATGGCACTGAGCGTCGAAGAGAAAGCTGCAATCGTAACTGAATATGCCCGTGGCGAAGGTGACACCGGTTCTCCGGAAGTCCAGGTAGCGCTGTTGACTGCAAACATCAACAAGCTCCAGGGTCACTTCAAGGAAAACAAGAAGGATCACCATTCCCGTCGCGGTCTGATCCGGATGGTAAACCAGCGTCGTAAGTTGCTGGATTACCTGAAGTCGAAAGACATTCCGCGTTACAGCAGCTTGATCAGCAGTCTGGGTCTGCGTCGCTAAGCGACAAGCCCCATTTGGACATGATCGGGTCCGAAACCCGGTCGTGCCCAGAGTTTCCCAAAGGCAAAAACAGAGAGAGAAGACACCGTGAAACCGGTTATCAAGCAATTCAAATTAGGCAAAAACACCATCACCCTGGAGACCGGCCGCATGGCCCGCCAGGCTTCTGGTGCCGTTCTGGTCAGCGTCGATGATGCAGTCAGCGTTTTGTGTACCGTAGTCGGAGCCAAGAAAGCCGACGCCGGTCGCGACTTCTTCCCCCTGTCCGTGTTCTATATCGAAAAAACCTACGCCGCCGGCCGCATTCCCGGCGGTTTCTTCAAGCGTGAAGGCCGTCCTACCGAAAAAGAGACCCTGACCTCGCGCCTGATCGACCGTCCGATTCGTCCGCTGTTTGCCGACGGCTTCATGAACGAAGTCCAGGTGGTCTGTACTGTCGTCTCCACCGACAAGACCACTGATCCGGATATCGCCGCGCTGATCGGTACCTCCGCGGCTCTGGCCATTTCCGGTATTCCGTTTGATGGCCCGATTGCCGGCGCACGCGTTGGCTTTGACGCCAACAACGGTTACATCCTCAACCCGACCTACGAAGAGCAGAAGACCTCGCGTCTGGACATGATCGTTGCCGGTACTGAAGACGCCGTGCTGATGGTTGAATCCGAAGCTCAAGAGCTGACTGAAGATCAGATGCTGGGCGCCGTACTCTTCGCCCACATGGAATTCCAGCCAGCGGTCCAGGCCATCAAGGAGCTGGCTGCTGAAACGGGCAAGCCGCGTTGGGATTGGCAGCCCGCTCCGGAAAATACCGCACTACTGGATGCCATCAAGGGCCAGTTTGGTGCCGGTATCTCCGAGGCTTATACCATTACCGACAAGATGGCCCGCTATACCCGCCTGGGCGAACTGCGTAACCAGACCATCGAAGCCCTGTCCGGTGACGAAGAGGGCAAGCCCTCTGCCAGCGACGTCAAAGATGCCTTTGGCGTTATCGAATACCGCACCGTGCGTGAAAGCATTGTCAACGGCAACCCCCGTATTGACGGTCGCGACACCAAGACTGTGCGCCCGCTGAACATTGAAGTCGGCGTACTGGGCCGCACCCACGGCTCGGCACTGTTTACCCGTGGCGAGACCCAGGCCCTGGTGGTTACCACTCTGGGTACTGCACGCGACGCACAGCTGCTGGACACCCTGGAAGGCGAGAAGAAAGATCCCTTCATGCTGCACTACAACTTCCCTCCCTACTCGGTAGGCGAGTGCGGTCGTATGGGCGGCACCGGTCGTCGTGAGGTTGGTCACGGCCGTCTCGCGCGTCGTGGTATAGCCGCCGTGATGCCGAACATGGATGACTTTCCCTACACCATCCGCGTGGTATCGGAAATCACCGAGTCCAACGGCTCCAGCTCCATGGCCTCGGTCTGTGGCGCTTCTCTGGCTCTGATGGACGCTGGTGTACCGCTGACTGCCCCGGTAGCCGGTATCGCCATGGGTCTGGTCAAGGAAGGCGACAAGTACGCGATCCTGACCGACATCCTGGGTGACGAAGACCACCTCGGCGACATGGACTTCAAGGTGGCCGGTACCGCCAAGGGCGTCACCGCTCTGCAGATGGACATCAAGATCAAGGGCATCACCGAAGAGATCATGGAAAACGCGTTGGCCCAGGCTCTGGACGCGCGCATGAACATCCTTCAGCAGATGAACGAAGTACTGCCAGCCTCACGCAAGGAGCTGTCCTCCAACGCTCCGACCATGATCAGCATGAAGATCGACTCCGACAAGATCCGTGACGTGATCGGCAAGGGTGGCGCAACCATCCGCGGTATCTGTGAAGAAACCGGCGCCTCCATCGACATCACCGATGACGGCTCGGTCAAGATCTTCGCGCCCACCAAGGACGCCGCCAACGCAGCCAAGGCACGGGTTGACGAGATCACCGCAGAGGCGGAAATCGGCAAGATCTACGAAGGCAAGGTAGAGCGCATCGTCGACTTCGGCGCATTCGTCAACATCCTGCCGGGCAAGGACGGTCTGGTTCACATCTCCCAGCTCGCCAACACCCGCATCGAGAAAGTCACTGACGTGCTGACCGAAGGCCAGATGGTCAAGGTTCTGGTGCTGGACGTCGACAACCGCGGCCGTATCAAGCTATCCATCAAGGACGTTGAAGCAGCCGAGGCCAGCGGCGTCTAAACCACGCCCCGCGCCACACAAGCCCCGGCCTCAAAACCGGGGTTTTTTATGCCTGCAGAAAACGCCCCAACTTTGCTAACGCCACCCCCCGTGCTATATCTACATCACTGGCCAAGCCCGCTTGCCAGCACTCTACTTCGGGGGAAACGTCACAGATAAATCAACGGAAGGAACGCTGTGCAGGATAATCCCGTAATTCGTGATCTTGGTGAGCCCGAGACACTTGAAAGCCTTTATCGAGCTGAGCCGGCCCGGTTCAGAAAGTGGCTGGACGAGGCGATTTTTCACCAGCCCGCTTCTGAAACCCTCCGTGTCTGGGAAGCGAGGCTCAGCTTTGCTGAGCATGCACCTTCCGCCGACGCTTTTGGCACCAAGCTGTTTGTTATTGTCGTTGCGTTGATAGCCGGAACACTGGTGAAGCTTCATGCGCTCCCGTTTGTGGAGGATGAATGGTATCTGCCCCGCTTTGTACCCTTGATCGTAATCGGCACCTTGATTGTCTACTTTCTGGCAACATCTGCGCGTAGTAGCTCCCGCATGTCATTGAGTGGTCTGGCAGCCTGTGTTGCGTTAGCGGCGTTACTGCCGTCTGCGGAGGGCTCTGATACAGTCACCATGGCGTTCATTCACCTGCCACTGGTTGTGTTGTCCGTACTGGCTCTGGCTTTTATGGGTGATGACTGGCGATCTTCCTGGTCCAGGTCGCTTTACGTACGTTATCTGGGCGAGATGCTCATCTATACCGCCATCATTCTGCTGGGCGGGATAGTGTTAACGCTGCTGACCTTTGGCTTGTTCCAGCTTATCAATATCAATATTGATGAGTGGTATGCGAAATACGTTGTTGTGTATGGCCTGGTTGCCTCGCCGCTGGTCGCTACCTACCTGTACGACGTGCCGCTGAACCGCGATAGTCGGATTGCGACACTCATCGCCAATCTCTTCGCGCCCCTGATTCTGCTGACCATCGGTATCTACCTGCTTGCGATTCTGCTCCAGGGTACGACTCCTTATTCTGACCGGGATTTTCTGATCACGATTAATGGTTTGCTGCTGGTCGTGCTGGCCATCGTCATCTACTCGGTAACCGGGAAAATCACGGAGTCAGGGAGCCGCTCTTCGGACATGATCAACATGATCATGATCACTTTGACCCTGGTTATAGACGCGTTTGCCTTGTCCGCTATCGTGTTCCGTTGGGCCGAATTTGGTATTACGCCAAACCGCGTTGCCGTTACTGGCGTCAACCTTCTGGTCTTTATCCACCTGCTGATTCTCCTCAAAGACTATCTGGCTTATAAGAAGCTACGTGTCACCAGTGAGGCACTGGTTGAGTCGGTGACTGGCTATTTAGCGGTGTACACGGGCTGGTCTGTGTTTGTCGTTATTGGCTTGCCGCTGCTGTTCTGGTTCAGTTAAGTATCGGGGTCGTATGGCGTGTCTGGGGGCGGCCTCATTAATTAATGAGTTGGTAGGGCTGGTAGCTTGACGAGGTGCTTCTCCCAGGACGGCGCTAAGTTCGCTCATTCAAGTGATCACTCTGAAATGAAAAGACCCGCCTTCAAGGCGGGTCTGCTCGTTTCAGGAAATGGCTCAGCTGGTTTTTATCTTCAAGGCGATGCGATCACCGATGTCCTGGTCAATATTGCGCCAGTATTGCAGTGAACGCTCCAGCACCGGAGGTGTCACGCCATCTTTTAGGTGGCCAGCGACGTTGTTGACAAGTCGCTCGCGTGCCGCATCGTCCATTACCTCCCGAACCATGGTGCCGGCCTGGCCAAAGTCATCATCTTCTGCATGCAGGGTATAGGCCTCGCGTACCATGTTGCCGCTTGCACTCCAGGTGTCTACGGTTGGGTTCAGCGTCGGGTCAGCTGCCGGTCCGCCCTTGGAGTTGGGTGCGTACACAGGATCGGTGACGTTATCCATGCGCATGGCGCCATCCTTGCTGTAACTGTTCACGGGGCTCCTGGGGCGGTTGACTGGGATCTGCTTGTAATTGACGCCCAGGCGCGCACGGTGTGCATCGGCATAAGCGAATACCCTGCCGAGCAGCATCTTGTCTGGGCTGAGGCCAATACCGGCCACCAGATTACTGGGTTCGAATGCGGCCTGTTCGATTTCCGTGTGGTAATCCGTTGGGTTGCGATCGAGTGTCAGTTTCCCTACTGGGATGAGCGGGTAGTCGCCATGCGGCCAGACCTTGGTCAGGTCGAAGGGGTTGAAGCGATAAGTCTCTGCGTCTTCGAACGGCATGATCTGCATGTGCAGCGTCCAGCTCGGGTGATCGCCGCCCTTGAGCGCTTGGTAGAGGTCGCGGGTGTGATAGTCCGCATCCATGCCGGCCATCTTGTCGGCTTCTTCCTGGGTCATGCATTCGATGCCCTGGTCGGTCTTGAAGTGATACTTCACCCAGAACTTCTCGCCCTGGGCATTGACCCACATGTAGGTGTGGCTGCTGTAGCCATTCATGTGGCGCCAGGTTTTCGGAATGCCGCGATCACCCATCAGCCAGGTGACCTGGTGGGCGGACTCGGGTGACAGGGACCAGAAATCCCACTGCATATCATGGTCACGCAGATTGGTGTCGGCGCGGCGCTTCTGCGAGCGGATGAAGTGCTGAAACTTCATGGGGTCACGCACGAAGAACACGGGGGTGTTGTTGCCCACCATGTCGTAGTTACCTTCGCTTGTGTAGAACTTCACCGAAAAACCTCGGGGATCTCGCCAGGTATCCGGGCTGCCACGCTCACCGGCAACGGTCGAGAAACGCATCAGGACATCAGTTCTGGTGCCGGGTTGAAACACGGCCGCCTTGGTAAAAGCACTGACGTCATGGGTCACCTCAAAGTGACCAAAACCGCCACCGCCCTTGGCGTGAGGCTGACGCTCCGGAATGCGCTCACGGTTGAACTGCGCCATTTGCTCGATCAGATAATGGTCGTGGAGCATGATGGGGCCGTTGGGGCCGATTGTCAGCGAATGCTCGTCGCTGGATACGGGAATGCCTGCATCATTGGTTGTTGGTTTCGGCTTGTCATCAGACATATCAGCTCTCCATTCGATTTGTTGCGGGCCGGGCAGTAAACCTGTCAGTCTCTTGGCTCCCGGACTAAAAATGATCACCAGTTCTTTTCTCTGGCTGATCCGTTCGACTCGTGGATTGGGTATAAATCAAAAATAAATATGTAACCAGTTGTGGCTGATTGCGGTTAACCATGACCTTGATTGATTTACCCGAATGTTCGGTTATACATTTGGTTCTCAAAAACTCACTGAGGAGACAGGGTTTGAATTACGAAGATGTCGTCTTTGGACGCCGCAGTATTCGCGCTTTCAAGCAGCAAGCCGTTCCACGTAACGTGATTGAGGAAGTCATTGCGCTTGCCTCCCGCGCGCCTTCATCGATGAATACCCAGCCCTGGCACCTGCATGTGCTCACCGGTGAGCCGTTGGATCGTATCCGGGCGGAGAATACCGAGCGAATGCTCAAGGGCGTGCCGCCCTCCAAGGAAAGCCGGGGCGTGGGTGCCTACGAGGGTGAACACCGTGACCGGCAGGTGGAGATTGCTGTGCAGCTGTTCAAGGCCATGGGCATCGCCCGTGACGACAAGGAAAAGCGTCAGGATTGGATCCTCCGAGGTTTTCGGCAGTTTGATGCACCTGTCTCCATTGTGGTGACCTACGACCGGGTCTTGCAGGAGGGCGATATCGCCCAGTTCGATTGTGGTGCTCTGGTTAATGGCCTGGTGAATGCGGCCTGGTCTCGCGGGCTGGGCTGTGTAGTTAACAGTCAGGGCATCATGCACTCTCCGGTGGTTCGCGAGCATGCGGGTATTCCCGAGGACCAGGTGATTCTGATCTGCGTGGCAATGGGCTACCCGGATGAAGAATTTCCAGCTAACGCTGTGGTATCCAAGCGTCGTGACGTCAATGAGGTGGCGACCTTTGTCGGTTTTGACGAGATGGTTTCAGAGTTGAACAAGTAGGTTGAGGGTGGCTGGCTGATGCATTCTTACGAGTAAAGTCGATGCGATGAAGCCCTCTCCCTCTACCTGAATGAAGAACGAATGTCGTAGACTAGCGAACTAGTTAGCATTCCCATTCACACGTCCGCTTGACGGAGTTATTGCCTCAAGGAAATAGAGGGCCCATGTCTTTAACACCCAATCAGAATGATGAAGTCAATACGTCTCGCGCATCAGTGAAGCTGGCAGCCGGCAAGCAAGCCAGGGTTCTAGTCAACATCCTGTGTGTGGTAATGACGCTTGTGGGGGCTCGAGCGATTGCAATGGGTGGGTGGTTGGACGCCTCGTTGATCGGGGTTGGTTTGGGTTCTGCTCTGGTATGCCGTTTTCTGTTGTGCAGGAGAGAGAGCGAGATTGCCGTTCCGCTTCTTCTGGTTATTCTTGCGGTGATAGTGAGCATGTCGCTGTGGTTCAACCAGGGACTGTATAGCGGTGGTTTGCTTGCCTACCCGGCATTGCTGGTAGTGGCAGGCATTATCGCCTCGGCCCGGCTCTTTATTTCTTTACTGGTAATCATGCTGTCTACCGTGGCGGTTGTCACATGGTCATCTATGAGTGGGCTGCAGGATTATCAGGCAGCTCCCCATGGCCTGGGCCGCTTCGTGGTGGTGAGTAGCCTCTTGCTCATGTGTGCGTCGGTTGTCTGGGTCCTGATCCGTGACCTGCAGGTGACGCGGGTTCACCTGGATGACGAGATGCTGCGGGTAAAGGATTCCCAGGCGAACCTGACACACCTGAGCAGACATGACGCCTTGACCGATCTACCCAACCGGCTACTGATGCAGGAACGTTTCGCAGAAGCCATTATGCTGGCCGAGGAAGAGGGTACACGGGTAGCGCTGATGAGTTTCGATCTGGACAACTTCAAGATCATCAACGATTCACTCGGCCATGCTGCGGGCGATGAGTTGCTTCGGCGTATCGCTGAGCGCCTCAAGGGCTTGATTCGCGGCTCCGATACGGTCAGCCGGCAAGGTGGTGACGAATTTCTGGTGTTGCTGGGAGATGTGGACACCCGTGAGACTCTTGAGCTGGTCGCACGCAGATTCCAGGAGCTGGTTGCCCGGCCGCTTGTGCTTGACGATATCGAGCTGGTGACCTCGCTGTCGATCGGCATATCAGTGTATCCGGATGACGGTGAGGATTTCGGGACGCTATTGAAAAAAGCCGAACTGGCCATGTATCAAGCCAAGGCGGCAGGGCGAAACGCCTATTGTCTGTTCAGCGAGGAGATGAGTACCAATACCTACGAGCGTTTGGGTATCGAGCAGGATTTGCGTCAGGCTCTGGGGCGCGAGGAGTTCAAGCTGCAGTATCAGCCGATTGTCGATCTGCAGAGCGGTGATCGCGTCATCGCGGTGGAGGCGTTGATACGCTGGCACCAGCCAGAGCGGGGACTGGTCGGGCCCACCCTGTTCGTCGGGGTGGCAGAGCAGATGGGGCTAATCGTCGAAATTGGCGAATGGGTTCTGCATGAAGCCTGTCGCCAGGCGATGGCTTGGCGCGCAGCGGGTTTGCCGGATCTGGTCATGTCAGTCAATCTTTCGGCTGTTCAGTTGCGCAGGGGAAATCTTGAAGCAGTGGTGCGCGCAGCGCTGACAAGTTCGGGGTTGCCGCCACAATATCTGGAGCTGGAGCTTACCGAGTCCATGCTGCTGCAGGACTCGGATGCTTCCCTGGTGCTGTTGCAGAATCTCAAAGGGCTGGGAGTGAAGTTGTCGATTGATGATTTCGGTACAGGTTATTCGAACCTGTCCTACCTGCAACGCTTTCAGGTCGACACCCTGAAGATAGATAAATCTTTTGTTCAGAATATCGGTGAAAATGAGCAACATCGGGCCATTGTAAATGCCATCATCCAGATGGCTCACAGCCTAAATTTGCGCACCATTGCCGAGGGGATAGAGGATCTGCCTACCAGACAGCTCCTCGCAGACCTGGGTTGTGACCGGGGTCAGGGGTATCTGTTTGCCAAACCTCTGGTGGCAGAAGATTTTGCCGAGCTGGCTGTGGGGTGATTCAGGTCAGAGCGTTTCCAGCCACACTTCCTCGCCCACATTCAGCAAACTGTTCCCGTCGATTGCCCCGTATATTCCGAGATTCTGTTCCGCAGCCTGCACGATGCTGCGCAGGATACTTTTGTCAGTCTGCAGATTGGCCTGGGCGCGGGTGACGGCGCCACATCGAGGGGCGGTCCCGGTGCATTGAATGGTCGTGTCGCCAATGCGCAATTGTTTACCCAACCAGGTCTGTTCGATCAGTCCCTCCATGCCAGGCAAGGTCTCAATCACCAGGTTGGGCCGGAACCGCTCCACGTCCCAGTCGGCGTTACTGTTGATCTGCTGCATGTGTTGCAGGCTGGCGCTGGTCAATATGTGAAATGGCGAGACGAGGAAAAAAGTACCGGGTAGCGATACAAATTCCTGCATGTCCGGGGGGAGGTTATCCAGATCCGGCAGCGGCTCGCCAGGTTCACGTGTAAAGGTAGCCTTCAATTCCTTGAGCCAGGTGGTCGCATCGGCCTTGTGACGTCTGAAGAAAGCCGCGTTTTCAGGGAAGGGCCGCAACGACTGCAAGGTACTAGCGTAGCCGATGGTGTCGGACACCTGTTTATGTACCGAGGGGTCATCACTGCCCAGTACTATCCCACCCGGGAAGCTCACATCTACCTGCCCACTCAGATCGCCATGATTATCCAGTCGTTGGCTCGCCCGGCATTTCAGCAGGTCTGGCCGAAACTTGCAGCTCTGGATTTCCTGGCGCTCCAGGTCCTGTACTGCCCAGGTACGGTCCCCGAGCAGGCCGTTCGCTGAGAGATGGCATTGCTGCATGCTTTCCCCTGCCATGCCTTTGACCGGGTAACGCCAGATTGATTGAACTGTGCCGACTTTCTGCATGGGTTCCCTCCGTTATTGCCCCGAGCCCTCAATGATAGGAGTACTAGAGGCTAGTCGCCTAGGCTCCTCTGGGTAATTCGACCCTGAATACTGTTCCTGCGCTGCTGGACTCCACTTCAACGCTGCCGTTATGCGCCTGAGCCAGTTCCTTGACGATATAGAGTCCCAGACCGAGATTCTTGTTCGGGTTGCCTTTACCGACATGCTTACGGTTCGAAATCTCGAAGATCTCCTGATGCTGGGATTGCGGTATGGGCGCTCCCTGGCTTTTGACTGCGAGGGTCACGCTGTCGTCCTTGCCTTCACAGCTAACGATTATTTCGCCATCCGCGGCGCCGTGCTGCAAGGCATTATTGATCAGGTTCTGACAAATCTGCCCGATACGACTGGCATCCCAGTTCCCGGTGCAGTCACCAGTCACCACGCGAGTCAAGGTGTGGTTGAGCGTGGCGGAGCGAAACTCCTCGACCAATTGACGAGTAATCTCAGCGAGATCGGAAGGCTCCAGCTGAATATTCAGGCCTTCCCCGATCCGGCTTTCGGTGAAGTCCATCAGATTGTCCAGCATTTCCTTCATGCGCTGTACGCTGGCTATCATGGTAGACCCGAGCTGGTTCAGGCTGTTATCGGCATCTTCCATATTCTTTAGCTTGGCCGCGCCAAAACTGAGAACTTGCAACGGCGATCGAAGATCATGGCCGAGCATTCCGACAAAAATATCGGAGTTCTCGGTCACTGCTTCCGTGTATCGTGCAACGGATTCTGCCAGGGCCTGGTCTATGGCTTCATTGAAGCGGATAAGATCTTCCATTTCGTCGGCATACTCATGCTGGCGTGTGCTTTCACCCTTGAACCACAGACGGAGCACGCTGGCACGCAGCGCTCGATATTCCGCTACCAGAAGGCTGATAGAAAATCCTGCGCCCAAGCGCTCATCGGCATGCACTTCGGCGGCTGTGTCTGCTTCAGGATCCGTGGCGGTGCTTTTACCGTGTGACTTTTTTTTCCGTTCCTGTTCGGTCTGGGCCGTATCCATGTCTCGGACAATGTTATTCAACAGGTCTCTGGCGTGGTCGCGTAACTCGATTACCTCCATTTCCCCGCCAGGCGGCTGGATGATCCGGGCGAAGTCCTCCCATTCCTTGAGTATGGCTTCCATGTTTGAGGAGATAAACTTGTGTAGTCGCATGGCGTGCGGGCTCTGGCCTGATTGATGAAAGTTCACAGGGCGAAATATCTAGGCCCGGATTGCCGCGACGGGCGGGCTCAGTCAAAAGCTGTGCCAACAGGAAGCTTATTGACTATACGGCGGCGAATCGCTCAAAGCCAGTGACTGGGCCACCACTTTTTAGCCGTAAAACCGAAAATTATTGGTCGTACGAAGTTTGTTTGCTGTTGGGGGGCACCTGAGTTGAGTCGAATACGTTTTGCCGGAGCCATCATGCTCCCTTGCTTGCCTCAGGTGACGTTCTGTTGGAGTACATTGCCTGGCCCGGGTGAAGGGCCGAGCAGGGTGCAGAAAGCCTCACTGGTCACCGCGCAGCTGAAATAGTAGCCCTGATAGATATGGCAGTCCTGTTGTTGCAGGAAGGCCAGCTGTTCGGCCGTTTCCACACCTTCAGCAATCAGTTCCATTTTCAGACTGCGGGCCATGGCAATAATGGCGCGAACAATTTCTGCATCGTTACTGTCGTGGGTGCAGTCGTTGATGAATGACTGATCAATTTTCAGAAGATCCACGGGCAGGCGTTTGAGATAGCTGAGCGACGAATAGCCGGTGCCAAAGTCGTCAATGGCAAAACGAATGCCTATATCGCGCAGTTCGTTCATTTTTTCCACGGTGTCGGTAATGTTGTGGATCATGATTCCTTCGGTGATTTCCAGCTTCAGGCATTGGGTCGGAATTTGCTGGGCCTCAATGGCGGCTGCAACACGGGCCACGAAGTCGGCCTGACGAAATTGCCGTGGGCTGATATTGATGCTGAGGCTGAAGCTGTCTGCAGTGATCAGGCCCTGCTTGAGCAGGTGAGCAATAAAGCCGCACGCCTGGAGAACGACACCGTGGCCGGCCTCCAGAATCATGCCACTTTCCTCCAGAACATGCATGAAGGTGGCGGGGCTGATCAAACCCTGTTCGGGGTGCTGCCACCTCAGGAGAGCCTCCGCGCCGATGATCTGTTGCGTGCGGGCGTCAACTTGCGGCTGGTAATGCAGCTCGAACTCCTGGGCGATCAAGGCGTTGCGCAGTTCGGTTTCCAGTTGCAGACGCTGACTCACCACCACCTGCATCTGCGGTTCGAAAAAAGCAATGTTGTTGCGACCACTTGCCTTGACCCCATAGAGCGCGGTGTCGGCATGCTTGAGCAGATCCTCCGGCGTGTTGCCATGTTCGGACGACAGCGCAATGCCAATGCTGCAACTCAACTGCAATCCGTGGCCCTCGATGCGCATGGGCGCAGAAACGGCCTCAAGTAAATCAGCCGCGCTTGCTCTGGCATGCTCGGCAATTTGCCCGTGGTCTCCTGAAAGCCCGGTGAGCAGGATGACGAATTCGTCGCCGCCCAGCCGCGCGACCGTGTCGGCTTTTCGCACCCCCTCTTGGAGACGTCTACTTACCTCCTGCAGCACGGCATCGCCACAGCCGTGGCCCAGGGAGTCGTTCACGCGCTTGAAGTGGTCCAGGTCAAAGAACAGGAGGGCGCAGCCGAGACCATGGCGTTCGCCAAGGGCCAGGTGCTGTTGTAATCGGTCCTGAAGGAGCATTCGATTGGGCAGATCGGTCAGCGCGTCGTGATAGGCCTGATGCTTGATTCGTGCTTCGATGTTTTTCTGTTCGGTTACATCCTTGAAGCAGGAAAGAGTGCAACGATCGTCACCAATCAGGATAAAGTTGCTCGATACTTCGCAATTCAGCACCCGGCCGTCTTTGGCAATGAAGTCGATGGGCTCGTTGCGCAGACAGCGCTCGCGCATCAGCTTGTCGATGATCGCAGCGCGTTTCTCCGGATAACGCCAGAGCCCGATATCCATTGCGGTTTTGCCGATGACATCCTGAGGTACATAACCGAAGACCTCTGTAAATCGATGGTTGATATCGGCTATTTGCGCGCTGCGCTTGGCAAAGAGTACATAGGGTTCGGGTGAGTCTATGAATAGCGCGGAGAACTTGGCTTCACTCTGTTTCAGAGTCAGTTCGGCGTTGCTGCGCTCGGACATGTCGTGGGCCATGGCCAGACGGCAGGCCTGACCATTGAGATCAATCTGTTCAACATAAACGAGGCAGGGTTTGGTTTGACCGTCCAGGCATTTGAATCGGGCTTCGCACTGCTGCACGCGGCCAGTTCGGGAAAAGCGCTCGATGAATTCGTCGCGCTGTTGAGCGTTGACCCATATCGGAAGTTCGGCGGAATGCCGGTTGACGATGTCTTCGGCATCCCAGCCAAACAGCCGCTCGAATGCCGGATTGATCACCAGAACGCGGCTGTCTTCAATACGGGTAAGCATGCAGGCAACAGGCAGCCGCTGGAGCAAAACGAAAAAGTTATCGTCTTGTTCGCGGCCGCTCATCAGGATGTCTGCCAGGGTGCGCTGGCCACCAAGCCATAGATATTCATTTTCTTTGCTCTTTTTATTATTTGTTCAAAGTAGCGCTTTGCCATGCCAGATACAAGATAGTGATGAATGCGCCGGGCGATGGCGTCTCAGGCCGCCACAACCGACACAGGTATCCCGTTGAGCACCGCGTTACCTGATAACACGTCAACCACCTGATCATCTGTTATGTCGTTGACGTTGATGCCCGGGTTGCTCTGGGCGACGCGCAGACTGACACCCTCGCGGTCGTGACCCCAGCCATGTGGCAGGCAGACTACCCCTGGCATGATGTCGTCACTGACCTGCACGCTGACCAGCAGCTCACCGGTGCGCGACATGATGCGTGCCTGTTTGCCATTGGCCAGACCCAGGCGTTCAGCGTCAGCGGGGTTGATCAGCAGGGCGCAGCGATCGTTGCCTTTGACCAGACGCTGACTGTTGTGCATCCAGGAATTGTTGGTACGCAGGTCACGCCGGCCGATAAGCATCAGCTCGCCGTTCTGGGCTCCACGCAACTCGGCCATGGCACGGCCCAGGTCCGCGACCAGTTCGGCCGGCGTCAGGTGCAGTTTCTTGTCAGGGGTAAACAGGTAGCCGGGGAAGGACTCGCGCATGGGTCCAAGATCCAGGCCATGTGGGTAACGCTTGAGTACCTCGACGCTCAAGGGCTCTTCACGCTTTACTGGCTGGCCACTGTTGTATTCACTGAAGCCCTGACCGTAGGGGCCGGTCTTCAGGCCATGATCGAGAATCTGCTCGGGGCTGGGCATTTTGCGTCCTGGTGCGCCATCGGGGTTTTTCAGCGCAGCAATACGCTCGGCCAGGCCCTGCACAATATCCCAGTCACAACGGGCGCCCGCGGCCGGCGCGAAGACCGGGTCGCTGAAGCGTGCCAGGTTACGCACGGCGAGCATGTTGAACACGATGTCGTACTGTTCGTGCTCCAGCGGTCCGGTAGGTGGCAGGATGATGTCGGCATGCCGTGAAGTTTCGTTCAGATAGAAGTCGATCGATACCATGAATTCGAGTTGTTCCAGCGCCTCATCCATCTGCCGTCCGTTGGGCGTGGACAATACCGGATTACCCGCCACGCAAACAAAGCCGCGTACCTGGCCTTCGCCGGGGGTGAGCATTTCCTCGGCCAGGGTAACTGCGGGAAAGTAGCTATCGAATTCCGGCAGGCCACGCGCCCGGCTTTGATAAGTATTGAAACTACCCATGGGTCGGCTTTGGGCCTTGTTGAAGGCCGGCGTGGTAAACATCATGCCGCCGGGGCTGTCGAGATTGCCGGTGAGGATGTTCAGTACCAGCATCAGCCAGTGGTTTAGCGCGCCATAGCTCTGGGTGGAAACACCCATGCGGCCGTAGCAGACGGCACATTCGGCGGCGGCAAAGTCTTCAGCTATGCGCTTGATCTCATCGACAGCAATACCACAACGGGTGCTGACCTGCTCAAGCGTTACACCCTCAAACAGTGGCGCAAGGGCATCCCAGTTATCAGCCAGTTCATGCAATCGGCCAGGCTTGGTCAGGTCCTTGTCGAGCACGTGACGGATCAGGCCGAGCAGGAAGAAAGCGTCAGTGCCGGGACGGATAAACAGGTGCTGGTCCACATAGCGCGCGGACTCTGTGCGACGTGGGTCGACGAGGATCACTTTGCCACCGCGCTCACGAATTCGCTCGAGGCGTTTGAGAATATCGCCGGCTGTCATCAGGCTGCCGTTGGAGGCTGCCGGGTTGGCACCGAGCATCAGCATGTATTGTGTGCGGTCAATATCTGGAATGGTAAATAGCTGGCTGTGGCCGAACATCAGATAGGACACCAACTGGTGCGGCATCTGATCCAGTGATGCTGCTGAGGAGATATTGCGAGTACCTATTGCCTTGCGCAAGGAGCCGGATGCCAGCATCAGACCCAGGTTGTGCGAAGAGGGGTTGCCCCAGTAGCCGGAAATGGCGTCATCGCCATGGCGTTGCTGAATATCCACCAGTTTGGCTGCGACCTTGTCCAGAGCGCTGTCCCAGTCTATGGGCAACCACTCGCCATTGACCTTTTCCAGCGGCGTACGCAGGCGGTCCGGGTCGGTATGCAAATCCTGCAAGGCATAGCCTTTCGGACAGATGTGCCCTTCGCTGTGAGGGTCATCCGGGTCGCCATTGATCGATAGAATCTGTTCGCCCCGGGTTTCGATGACGACGCCACACATGGCCTCGCACAGGGTGCATGCACGGTGATGGGTTTTGACCGGCATCCTGGCCTGTTCTGCCTCACGCTCCCGTGCCTCATGAATAACGCCCAGCATCTCCTCGATCTTGACTATCTTGCGGCGGGTTCTGCCCTCGATTCGGCCCCGTGCCTGTTCGTGCTGATCCAGCAGGCGCCAGTCAGCCATGCTGACGGTATTCACATCGCGCGCTTGCAGCAGGGTAGTGATTGCGGCATTAGCCAGCTCGGGCAGGCTGTTGCCCAAGTCGTCCAGCAGGCGCTGAACGCTTTCGGTTGCGCACTGACGGTTACTGCCGATCACGCCGCTGGCGCCCCGCTTGATCCAGCCCGCGACGTAATCGCGGCTCTCGATATGGCCGCTGACACGTCCCTGGTCGTGTTGCATAACTCCGCGGCCGGTATCAAAGGGCAATTCGTCGATTGCCGAACCCTGATAGCCGATGGCATGCACCACCAGTGTGGCGGGAATATCCAGTGTCTGTTCCGATGGCTGGGCCACCAGTTGCCCTGTTTCGTTGCGGACCAGCTCTGTGCGCTGGGCATGCACGGTGCTTACCTTCCCGTCGCTGGCGCTAAAGGAGGTAGGGCTGGTGTAGAACATGAACCGGATGCGTTTGCCCGGGCCACGGGGCCGGCCGGCGATTTCGCGAAGCAGGCCGAGGTTCAGGCGAGCCTCGGCATACTCAGGTTGTTCCAGCTGGTGCGCGGTAGCGTCGTCCAGTTCGAGGTCAGCGGGATCGACTAACAACTGCAGCCCATCTATGGCCATGAGCTGTTCCAGTTCTTTCGGCGTGAACGCCGCCTGCGCAGGTCCTCGGCGAGCTAACAGTTGTACTTCTTCAATGCCGCTGGCTGCCAGTGCCCGAAGGGCATCATCGGCTATGTCCGTCTTGGCTAGCTGATCATTTGGCAGCACCAGCAACCGGGCGATATCCAGCGCCACGTTGCCAATACCTATGATCACCGCGGTGGGTCCGGTCAGGGCTGGGGCCAGGGCGGCCTCATCTGGATGGCCGTTATACCAGCCGACAAAATTCGAAGAGCCAAAGATGTTGCCGCTATCGGCCCCCGGCAATGTCAACGGGCGGCTCTGGGAGCCGCCGGTAGCGTAGATGACGCCATGATAATACTGGCGCAGATCGGCGCTGGTCAGATCGCGACCGATCTGCACGTTGCCGAAAAAACGAAACTGTGGCGACTCGGCGATACGTTCAAACCCGGCCGTGACGGACTTGATGCGTGGGTGATCTGGGGCCACACCATAACGCACAAGACCAAAAGGCGTGGGCAGGCGTTCAAACATGTCTACCTGCGCGGCAGGCATCTGCTTCATCAGTGCCTCAGCGGCATAGAACCCGCTTGGGCCGGAACCGACAATGGCAAAGCGGCCGGGCAGGCGAGCCAGTGGGCTAGCCGCTTGTTGACCAGCCTGGATGCTCTCGCGAATCACCGGATGGGTCTTGGCCCCTTCGGCGTTCAGGGCAATGAAGGATTGTTGGTCCTCTGGCACCATACTCCGCGGGAAGATGGCCCCTTCGGGACAGGCGGAGACGCAGGCGTTACAGTCAATGCAAACATCCGGATCGATAAACAGCATCTCGGGGGCCTCACGAAAGGCTTCAACCGGGCACACATCGACGCAACTGGTGTGTTTGTTGCCGATACAGCTCTGAGTGACTACGTACGCCATGATCTTCTCCACGCATGGGACAACAAAACCCGCATGTTATGTCGGGATTTGCTGATTCGTATTGGCAACAAGTGCCTGATTGACATTTTGTGCCAGCGTCCCGATAGTGCCAATCATGAGCAAAACCGATTACATCCCCTCAGGTTTTATCGAGACGCTGCAAGTCTATGTGCGTGAGCGTGGGTTGCCTGCGCCTGTGCTTCTGGATGAGATGAGCCTGGAGCTTGAGTCACCAAGCGTTTCGGCGCTGCGATTCTGCGACCTGCTGGAGTCAGTCCGGCAGCTTGATCCGGTCAATGCCCTGGGGGTGCGCCTGGGTCTGGCGGTCAGGCCCAGTCAGTTTGGCGTGGTGGGTTATATGGTGTCTTCCTGCGGCACCCTTGGCCAGGCACTGGCGCGTTACCACCGCTATCAAGGACTTTTGCAGGCCGGGCTCTCCTCCCGCGCCTGGCTCAAGGACGGGGTGCTTTTCATGCGCTGGACGCAATCGGTGGCAAATACACCGCTGGCCAGCGAGTTCAGCCTCGCGGTATTTGTCAGCCTGTGTCAGGCATTGGTTGGCCGGCCGATTACCCCGTTGCGTGCCGGCTTGCCTTTTTCCAGACCTGAGGATGCTGCTGTCTATCCGGTGCTCCTTGGTTGCCCGGTGGACTTTGACTGCAACGCGATTGAGTTGGTGCTCCCGGCACATCTACTGGCGTTGCCGATTTTCAGTAAGGACCCCTATTTGCTGCGCCTGCTTGAGCAGCAGGCACAGGCCCTACTCAAACAGCAGCCGCTCATCGAGGGCGGGCAAACAGGGGCGTTCTTTACGCAGGTGCAGGAGCAGATAGTCGAGTCGATGAAAAACGGTGATGTCAGCGCTGAGGCTGTCGCCCGGATGCTTGGCTGCTCCCTGCGAACCTTTTACCGGCAGCTGAGTAGTGCGGGCTACAGCTACCGAGGCTTGCTGGCGCACACCCGCCATACTCTGGCGCGGCAATACCTGGCAGACCCCGCGTTGGCGCAGACCGATGTCGCCCTGTTGCTTGGCTATTCCGAGCAAAGTTCGTTTATTCGCGCCTTTCGCAGCTGGACCGGCATGACGCCTGGTGAATACCGTGGGAATCTGACGCAAGGGAAAAGGGATTTCACGTCAACTGATCCGGGGCGAAGAGCTATCCCATGATGACCAGACATTTTCCGCGCAAGAGTTTGAACATGGGGCCGGCGGTGCAGTCTTAACAGTGTTTCCTCTCCCTGAGGACGCTATCTCGGTCACGGATGGCAAAGTGCTGCACGGGGCTCAGCTCCGCCTATTGTCCTGTATCACCAGAGAATTCACCGTCATGGTTCGATTAAAGTTTTCCATAGAGCTGGCTTATACGGTGCTTGATGCATCCTGTGATTTTCTCTTCAACATCCATCCTGCCCTTACGGAAAGCCAGCGCGTCCTCGGTGAGACAGTGACCATCAATCAACCTGTTGAACAGCAACTGTTCGTACAGAAAGATGACGGCACGCGATGGATGAGAATACGAGCCAACAACGGAGCTTTGCTGGTTCGTTATGAGGGCCTGGTAGAAATTCATCACCGGGTAGCTCAGCCAGAGACCCTCAAGGAAATGGCTGTGGCCGATCTGCCGATGGATTTGTTCAGTTATATCTATCCAAGCAGGTACTGTCAGTCAGACCGCTTTCAGGCGCTGGCTAACCATGAGTTCGGCAATATGCCGCCGGGGTATCAGCGCGTGCTCGCCATTCGTGACTGGGTGTACCGGAGAACCAGGTTTACCTTAGGCTGCTCAGGTGGCAGCACTTCGGCCGTGGATACGCTGACTGATCACGTTGGTGTTTGCCGTGATTTTGCCCATTTGATGATTGCTACCTGCCGCGCCCTGAACATCCCTGCGCGCTTTGTCTCCGGGATTGACTATGGTGCTGACCCTGCAATGGGTCCTTCGGATTTCCATGCCTACGTTGAGGTGTTTCTGAGTGGCCGCTGGTACCTGTTCGACCCCAGTGGAGTCTCGCCCACAATGGGGTTGCTACGAATCGGCACTGGCAGGGACGCGGCCGATGTTTCCTTCGCTACTTTATTCGGAGCGGCGACTTCTGCGCCGCCCCTGATCGCCATCGAGGCTATCGATGACCCTCAGCATGGGCTCGAGTTGCCTGTGCATCAGGCAAATGCATTATCCACTGCTGGTGCACCAGCAACACTGTTTATCGCAACTGATGAGTCCGCAGCTGCCTCTGCTCAAGTTTAAGAAAGTATGGAGGCGGCAAGGCCAGCGGCAGTCAGAATGTGCAGTACAGGATCTTCAAGAGGCTGAATTTACCCGAACAGGTTATAGTCGGAAAAAGTATTGAAGCAAATGAAAGGGACTCCATGGGTAAAATACCTCTGCCGACAATGCTCCTGGTTCTGTTGCTACCTTACGCTGGCGGTCTGATTGCGGATGATTCCGACCTGCCTGATTGGACAATCGAGCGCATAAAACCAGTGCACGAGGGTATCTCGCGCTGGGTTGACTCCAGCTCGCGCAACCTTGACGGCTTTTTCGGTAGCGATGACGAGAGCCTTTCAGTCAGAAACAAGTCCTACCTGCGGATCGGCACCGATTTCGACTGGGAGGAATCCGAGGGTTTCAGTACCGATCCCAGTATCCGGTTCAAACTGGATATGCCGACCACCAAGGAGCGGCTGCGTCTGATCATCGAGAGTGAGCCGGAGGAGTCACGCGGCACCCTCAGTGAACAGGGCTCGGGACGTTTGCGCGATGACCAGACCAGCAGTGACAGTACCGTCATCGGTTTGAGCCGGCTCAGTAAAAAGGACAAGACCCGACATTGGGATACCCGGGTAGGCGCAGGGGTCAAATTCCGGCTACCCCTCGATCCCTATATGCGCCTGAGTAGCGAGCGCCTCTGGAATCTGGGGGAGGGGCCCTGGCAACTGGAGTCCTACAACAGACTTTCGTGGTTCAACAGTGATGGCTATTCAGCCCGCAGCCGCTGGGATATTGGCAAGCCGCTGGATGCCACACGGCATCTGCGTTTTCTGACCAATATTCAGTGGCAAGAAGACGAAGACACGCTGGAGTTTTCCGAGTCTGTGGAAATCAATCAGGTATTGAGTCGTCGCAGTGCAATGCGTTACGCGGCCGTTGTAGTGGGAAACAGTGCGTCCCGACCGCAAGTCAACGACTATTACCTGCTCACCCAATACCGTCGAAACTTGCACAAGGACATCCTGTTCGCTGACATCATCCCCGAACTGCATTTTCCCCGTGATGCCAGTTTTGACCCTCGCTGGGCGCTCAGCCTGCGGCTAGAGATGTACTTCAGCGGCAATGTCATAGATCGACAGCGGGAACAGCGGCTCAATGAAGAGCTGGAAAGTCGCGGTAGCTCGCCAGAGGCGCGGCGCTGACGGTTATACCTGTCAGCGCTTGTGGTTGAACTCCAGCTACCTCTCCTGTGTAACACGCCAGATGGTATTGGACAGGTCGTCCGCGATAATCAGCGCACCCTCGGGGTCCACAGTCACGCCTACGGGCCGCCCGCGGGCCTTGCCCTCGTCATCGATAAAGCCGGTCGCAAAGTCGACCGGATCGCCAGCAGGCTGACCATCGTTGAAGGGTATGAAGACCACCTTGTAGCCGGCGAGGTCTTTGCGGTTCCAGCTGCCATGCTGACCAACAAAGGCACCGTCTGCGAATGCCCCGCCTAGCTTGCCATCGGCAAAGTCCACGCCCAGTGGCGCCACATGGGAGCCCAGGGAGTAGTCTGGCGTGATGCTGGCGGCTACTTTATCCGGGTCCTGAGGTCGTACCCGGTGGTCGACATTCTGGCCCCAGTAGCTATAGGGCCAGCCATAGAAGCCGCCCTCACGGACTGAGGTCAGATAGTCCGGTGTCAGGTTCGGACCCAGTTCGTCACGTTCGTTGACCACAGCCCAGAGCGAACCTGTATCCGGATGCATGGCCAACGCGGTGGGGTTGCGCACCCCAGAGGCATAGGTTTTATGCGCCCCTGTATCAGTCTGGACCTGCCAGATCACTGCGCGATCCACTTCGGCCTCCATCCCGCGTTCGGTGATGTTGCTGTTGGAGCCAATGCCCACGTACAGATAGTCACCATCCTCGCTGGCGGTCATCGCCTTGGTCCAGTGATGGTTGATCGCCGAGGGGAGTTCAGTGAGGGTTTCTGGTGCGGCGCTGGCGCGGGTCTGGCCCTCCTCGTAGTCAAACCGGACCAGGGCGTCCTGGTTGGCAACGTATAGATCATCACCGATCAGAGCCAGGCCATAGGGTGCGTTCAGGTCTTCGGCGAAAATACCTTGCTGCTCGTAGGTACCGTCTCCATCGCTGTCTCGCAGCAGGGTCAGACGATTGCCACTTTTCACCGAAGTGTTGCCCTGCGCCTTGATGTAGCCGGCTATCACGTGCTTGGGCCTGAGCGCTGATGCATTACCGCCGCGGCCTTCTGCGACCAGGATGTCTCCATTGGGCAGCACCAGGGTTTGCCGGGGAATGAGCAGGTCGGTAGCAATGGCGCTTACGCTGTAACCCTCAGGAACGGTGGGGAGTTCATCACCCCAGCCTGTCGGCTTGGCGATGGTCATATTGGGAAGCAGGCCACGTGACGGCTCCGGTAGTGTCGGGTCGGGCCCATAGAGCACCATCGCGTCGTCATCTGCGCCACAGGCGGTGAGCAGGATGGAAAGGGTCAATACTGAAAGCAGGCCAGGGCGGGTCATAGGGCACCTCCGGTGCGGCGGGCGGAGAAGCGAACTGCGGTAGCTATGCTTGCAAGCAATGCGACGATAACCGACAGAATGAGCCCGGAAGGCATGGTGGCCCAGGCATCCCTGGCGTGCACCAGTGAGTTGATAAAGCCGAGCACCCAGGTGAGCAGCAAAAGCACGACATATAGCTTGCTACGGCCGCTGTGACCCTCCGCTCGAAAAAGCCCTGATATCCCGCACAGGAGAGCCAGAGCGGTAAAAACCAGCCCGCCAGCAACCAGCCAGGATGAGAAATTGACCCATTGGATTTGATAAGTCTGGAAGTAGGCGATGTCGCTTAGTAGCGCACCGAGAAACAAGGGTATGGTACCTGCCAATAGCACGGCATGCAGCGGACTAAGCGTCATTTGGGGCGTCTGGTGGCTTCGGTCGACAGTGGCTGTCATGGCGAATTCCTTGATTTTACTGGTGCAACGGGATGCACCTTCCAAGGTGTTGGAGAGGTCGAAAGCGCATAAAGTTCGCAAAAAAAGACATCGCCAAACAAGCCTGAGCAGCGTCAGTTGGACAACAGGTGTGGCTCGAAAGACAGCTCGGAACCAGGCAATTGGTGGAAAGCAAACCAGGAAAGGATAATTCCACCCCAGCCAGGGTCCAACCAGCATCAGGCTGGGCCGATCGGTTTTTTCAGCCGCTAACAGGGTGGGAGGACTAATGCTGGAAGATGTGTTTTTCGATGGCTGGGCCGGACTGGCGCGCACGCTGGTGGTGGGCGTGATGGCGTATGTTGTGTTGATCGTTTTCCTGCGTATTTCTGGTAAACGCACTCTGTCGAAGATGAACGCGTTCGACCTGATTGTGACCGTTGCTCTGGGCTCGACATTGGCTACCGTACTGCTCAGCAAGGACGTTGCCCTGGCCGAGGGCGCGCTGGCCTTTGCGGTGCTTATCGGTCTTCAGTTCATTGTCACCTGGTCCAGTGTGCGGGCGCGCTGGGTAAGGCGGTTGGTCACGGGTGAGCCACGACTCTTGTATTACCAGGGCAGATTGCTTCCGCAAGCGCTGCTTGGCGCTCGGGTAACAGTCGACGAAATCGAAGCAGCAGTGCGTTCTTCCGGTATGGCCAATCTGGCTCAGGCAGCATCCGTGATTCTGGAAACCGATGGATCCTTCAGTGTGATCAAGCGCCAGGATGGTCAGATCGCCACCGTCCCTGTGGGGGTCGCCGGGCCGCAGGATGAGTGAGCGGTTGCCACCGGAGTGTGCTTAACCGCCGACCAGTTAACGTACAATGGTGCTTCATGCACACTCAAGGCGCGGCACAATGGCAATTCAGTGGTATCCCGGACACATGCACAAGGCGCAAAAGGCCATAAAGGAGGTTCTGCCTCAGGTAGACCTGCTGATCGAAGTGCTGGATGCGCGCATTCCCTATTCCAGTGAGAACCCCTCCATTGCTCAACTCAGGGGCGACAAGCCCTGTATCAAGGTGCTGAGCAAGACCGACCTGGCTGACCCGGAGCTGACCGCCCAGTGGCAGGAATACCTGGAGCGCGAGCGGGGGGTAAAAACCTTTGCCACCACTACCGAACAGCCCGGCAGGATCAGGCTGCTGGTGGATTTGTGCCGCAAGATGCTGCCCGAAAAAGATGCCGGGGCAAAAAACATCAATGCCATGATTGTCGGCATTCCCAACGTTGGGAAGTCGACCATCATCAACACGCTGGCTGGCCGCATGGTTGCCAAGACCGGTGACGAGCCGGCGGTAACCAAGGATCAGCAGCGAATCAACCTGGGCAGCGGCGTCACTCTGCTGGATACACCGGGTATCCTCTGGCCAAAAATCGAGAACCCTGACAGCAGTTATCGCCTGGCCGCCACAGGTGCCATCAAGAATACAGCGATGGAATACGATGACGTCAGCTTTTTCCTGGCCGAGTATCTGATAAAGGCTTACCCGGAATTGATCACCGCGCATTTCCAGCTGGAACGGCTGCCTACCAGCGAACTGGATTTTCTGGAAATGGCCGGCGCCCGGCGCGGTGCACTGCAAACCGGGGGCAGGATCAATCTGCACAAGATCTGCGAGGTGCTGATCAACGAGCTTAGGTCCGGCAAGTTGGGCCGTATAACGCTTGAGACACCCGCGATGGTAGAGCGGGAAAAGCAGGCCATAGCCGAGGCGAAGGCCAAAAAGGAAGCCGAGAACGCCGAGCGCAAGAAACGCTTCAAGGAAGGTTCACGTAATTCCGATCGGGCCGATCGCAAGGAGCAGAAAAATTTGCCCAAGCCGCCTCGTCAGCGTGGCGTCGGCAAGCCTGGCAAGAAGAAATAGCCGTTTGTGCCAGCTGAGGCGTCTTCCTCAGTTACGTTTTTCCTGCTGCAGAATGATTTGCCAGTGCTCGTCACTTACCGGCATCACTGACAGGCGGCTGCCACGCCTGACCAGGGGCAAGTCATCGAGACCGGCAATGCCTTTAAGCTCATCCAGCGTTATCAAGCGCTCCAGTTTGCGTTGAAATAGCATATCTACGGCCTTCCAGCGGGGTTTTTCCCGGGTGCTTTTGCCATCGTAATAGGGCGACTCAGGATCGAACTGTGCTGGATCGGGGTAAGCGGCGCGGGCAACCTTAACCACACCCGCCACGCCGATGTGCTTGCAGCTGGAGTGATAGATGAACACGTCATCGCCCTCGGCCATTTCTGTCAGAAAGTTGCGTGCCTGATAATTGCGCACGCCGTCCCATGTAATGGGGTTCTTCGGGTCTCGGGCGAAATCGTCGATACCGCATTCATCAGGTTCGGTTTTGACGAGCCATCTGGCCATGGGTCAGGTCCCGGTTGCGAGTAATGCGTCAGTTTACGTGAGCGTTCACCTATGGGGTATCTCGCCGTTTTTCAGGTACGCTGAGAACATGAAATCCGACAGCTACTCCCCCATTGATCCAACAGGCTTTCGTATTCCGGCGATACGCCATCTTGCCTGGATGTGCGGCGCAGCGCAGCTTACCGATAGCCCTCTGGCGTTTGATCTGCGCGCGCAGTTGCCGGCCGGCACGATGCAAAAGCTGTTGAGCTGGGAGGCCATGCCGGACACAGCGCCTGCGATGCTGACCCAGCCAGCCCAACCCCGCCTGGGCTACTATTTCGAGCGGCTCTACGCGTGCCTGTTAACGGACGTTCTGGGTTGGGAGGTGATGGCCCGTAACTTGCCGATCCGCAATCAGGAGAGAACCCTGGGGGAGCTAGATTTTGTGGTTCGCAACCCGGCTACAGGCGCTATCGAGCATCACGAGATTGCGATCAAGTTCTATCTTGGCTACATACCGGATCTGGAGCTGAATATGGACCAGGTGCGCTGGTATGGACCCAATGCGGTTGACCGTCTGGATCTGAAAACCGCACGCATGCTGGATCATCAGAGTCAGCGCTCACTGTTACCCGAGAGTGTTATGGCGTTAGCCGAACTTGGTATAGAGCCGCCCGTGAGGTCGCGGGTGTTCATGCCGGGTTATCTTTTCTATCCACTCGCTACCGACTGTGCCAAGGCCGTTTCTCCGCCTTGCCATGTGCCGAGCGATCATCAGCGCGGTACATGGATGTATCTGGATGCCGTAAGCAGCAAAGACATTTCGCGCTGGGTCCAGCTGCGAAAACCCCATTGGCTTGGTCCGTGGCTACAGAGTGATGAGCCTGACCCGGCAGAGGCGCAGGCCGCTCTTGAGCAAATCGCCCTGACTCAGACACCGCGGTTGTTCGCCCGAATGTATTGGGACGAAACGGCAAGGCTCTGGCAGGAAGCCGAGCGCTGCTTTGTTGTGCCCGCACGATGGCCAGATTGAGAGACATTTTTTAACGGGAGTTGGCATGAATATAGGGGTTCTGAGAATCGGGTTTTCCTTGCCGGGCTGCAGCTCGCTCAAGGAAAAACGTCAACGCATGGGCGGCCTGCACGAACGCTTTGGCCGAACCCCATCAATCGCAGTTTGCGAGAGCGGCGACCTTGATCGTCTCGAGGCTAGTGAGTGGTCCTTTGTGGTGGCCGCGACCTCCGCACAGAAGGTGGAGTCGATCTGCAGTGAAATAGAGGAAAAGCTGCAGCGCACAGTCGATGGCCGGATCATGGATGTCGAGCGGGAGATTCTCTAGCGCTGGCAGGGATCAGCTATCAGCCTGCTCCACGGCGTTGGGATCCAGGGATTCCTCATCGAGCCAGGTACCGCAGAATTTACAGTAGCGGGCATTTTTTTCATGCTGGTGCTTTCCACATCCAGGGCAGGCTTCGTCCGAGTAGCGCTCGTCGCGCAGAGTATTTATCACTTCGACCGAGAATACGCCAACTGGTAAAGCAATGATGGAGTAACCGGTCAGCATGATCATGATGGATATGAATTGGCCTAGCGGAGTCACCGGCGCGATGTCCCCGTAGCCCACCGTGGTCAAGGTCACAATGCCCCAGTAAATCGCTTTGGGTATGCTGGTGAAGCCGGCCTCCGCAGGCTCGATCAGAAACAGCAGGGAGGAGAAGATAGTGACCAGCATCATCACGGCAAACAGGAACAGGATAATCTGACCACGGCTGCGCTTGAGTGCATCGACCAGCAGTTTGCCTTCACCTACCAGCGTCATCATTTCCAGTACCCGGAACAGGCGCAGTGTGCGGAGTAAGCGAATTACGACCAGGGTCTGCGCGCCGGGAATGAAGAGTGCGAGCCAGGTGGGCAGTACCGCCAGTACATCAATTACCCCGTAGAAGCTCTTCAGGTACAGCCGGGGCTTTTCCAGACAATAGACGCGAAGTCCGATTTCGAGTGTGAACAAAACAGTGACAACCCATTCTGCATAGTAGAAAAACACACCGAATCGCTGATGGTAGCTCTCCACGCTATCTAGCAGTACCACGCCGACGCTCATCAGAATCAGCACGGCCAGTGCGATATCAAAACCCTTGCCCAGGGGCGTGTCGGATTCGAAGATGATCTGGAAAAGACCGGTTTTTACTCCAGCGCCGGCGGGTCTGAATGCGTGCATATGGATGGATATCTCCGGCTGTCAGGGGTGGGGTAAGTAAAGTCGCTGCCCAGAGCATAGGAAGTTCACGGGGATTTTGCGACTCGACTGAGAGCAGATGAACCCTTGCCATCAGGGTCAGTCACAAACAGCAGTAGCCGGACTTATTCCCGGTATCGACATTCACGTATCCTGTCAGTTCATTTTGTCAGCGGAGCAGCCAATGAGTCAGCTCGATAGCCCCAGGTTCGATAACAGCTACACGGCTTTGCCGGAGCGCTTCTACGCCAGGCAGAAACCGACGCCGGTACGAGCGCCAGAGCTTATCCGTATCAATCGCGCCCTGGCGGCGGAACTGGGCATTTCCGCAGACTGGCTCACCTCGCCAGAGGGGTTGCAGGTGTTGGCAGGCAACAAAATTGCACCCGGTTCCGTGCCGATCGCCACTGCTTATGCAGGCCATCAGTTTGGCAACTGGAACCCGCGCCTGGGGGATGGGCGCGCAGTGCTTCTGGGGGAAGTGATGGCTGTCGATGGGCAGCGTTATGATATGCAGCTCAAAGGGGCGGGACGCACACCCTTTGCGCGTGGGGGCGATGGACGTGCACCCCTGGGACCGGTACTGCGCGAATATGTCGTGAGCGAGGCGATGGCTGCGCTGGGTGTGCCTACTTCACGCAGTCTCGCTGCCGTGACGACTGGCGAGCAGGTCATGCGTGACCATCCTCAGCCCGGGGGCGTTCTCACACGCATATGCAGCAGTCACATTCGCATAGGGACCTTTCAGTATTTTGCCGGTATGGACGATATCGAGGCCGTACAGATTCTGGCCGATCACGTTATCACGCGGCATTACCCTGAGGCTGCAGAGGCAGAGCGCCCCTACGTGGCTTTATTGCAGGCCGTGATTGCCAGTCAGGCAACGCTCATTGCCCATTGGCAGCAGCTGGGATTCATTCATGGGGTGATGAATACCGACAATATGCTGGTTTCCGGCGAAACCATCGATTACGGCCCCTGCGCTTTCATGGACGCGTACCACCCCGAAACGGTCTTCAGTTCGATCGACCGGGGTGGACGCTATGCCTACGTGAATCAGCCGGGAATAGGACAGTGGAATCTTGCATGGTTGGCCCGGGCACTGCTACCGCTGCTCGACAAGGATGAAGAGATTGCCGTGCAGGCTGCGCAGCAGGCCATCGATGACTATGTAAGCCTTTACCAGAGGGCCTACCACGATCTGATGGCACGCAAGCTGGGGCTGGCTTCGAGCGACGAAGGCAGCATCGCATTGGTTGAAGAGCTGCTTGAACTAATGAAAGCTGCCGGTACTGATTACACACTGACTTTCCGTCGATTATCCGAATTGGTCGGTCCCCAGGGAGGGGGCGAGGGTGACAGCGTGGCTGATATTTTCCAGTTGCCGGAGTCGTTTGCGCCATGGCAAGAAAAATGGCGGCTGGCGCTTGAGCAGCAGCCGCTATCTTCCACAGAACGCCAGCAGCAGATGCTGGCGCTGAATCCCGCTTACATCGCGCGGAATCATCTGGTTGAGGAGGTTATTCGTGCGGCCGAGGATGAGGGCGATTTACAACCGTTCCATGATCTGATCGATCGACTGGCCAGTCCCTTTGAATATCGCAGCCAGGATGCCCGCTACGCCTTGCCACCCACGCCGGAGCAAAGGGTGTATGCGACGTTCTGCGGTACCTGAGTTTTGGCGATGGCAAAGCATTGGGCAAAAAAAACCGCGGCAATCGCCGCGGTTTCTCAGGTTTTGCCTTACATCAGGCGGGGAGTTCGCCGAGAATCTTCTCGATAATATCCAGGCCTTCCTCCAGCACTTCATCCTCGATAGTGACAGGCATCAGGAAGCGGATCGAGTTCGCATGCATGCCGCACGCAAGCAGTATCAGTCCATTTTCCTTGGCCTTGGCAGTGATTGCTGCGGCCAGATCTGCACGGGGTGTGCGACTGGTCTTGTCCGCTACCAATTCGAACGCGGCCATTGCGCCGAGGTTGCGCGAGTTGTCGACGAACTCGAACTCTGCCTGCCATTTGGCAAATCGTTTGGCCAGCTTTTCGCCAAGCTTGTTGGCTCTGCCTAGAATGTCCTCGCTTTCGAAAATGTCCATGACGGCCATCACCGCTGCGCAGGAAACGGGACTACCGGTGTAGGTGCCGCCCAGCGAGTTGGGTCCGGAGCTGTCCATGATTTTGTCGGTACCCACCACTGCCGAGATTGGCATGCCGTCGGCCATACTTTTGGCCATGGTGATCATGTCCGGCTCGACACCACTGTGTTCGATTGCGAACATCTTGCCAGTCCGCCCGAAACCGCTTTGCACTTCGTCGACAACCATCAGGATGCCATGCTCATCGCAGATCTCGCGAATAGCCTTGAGGAAGGTGGGGGAGGCCGCATAAAAGCCACCTTCACCCAGTACCGGCTCAATGAAAATCGCGGCGGTGCTTTCCGGGGCACTATCCGTGCGTAGCGTCATACGCAGGCCACGCAGCGCTTCCTCCTCACTCACGCCATGATAGGCGACCGGGTAGGGGGCCCGGAACACGGTGCCCGGCATGGGGCCGAAGTCGTCCTGGTAGGGTTTGACCTTGCCGTTCATCGCCATGGTCATGAAGGTACGGCCATGATAGCCGCCGTCAAAGCAGATGATGTTGGTGCGTCCCGTAGCAGCGCGGGCGATTTTGACCGCATTTTCCAGGGCTTCGGCCCCGGAGTTGGCCAGCATCACCTTACCGTGGCCACGAACCGGGCTGATCTCGCTAAGCTTCTGGGCAACCTTGACGTAGCCCTCGTAGGGCATGACCGTCTGGCAGGTATGCATCAGCAAATCCAGTTGCGCTTTTACCGCGGCAACGACCTTGGGGTGGCGGTGACCTACGTTCAAAACGCCAATGCCTCCGGCAAAATCGATCATGCGCTTGCCGTCAGCATCCCATATCTCAGCATTGGTCGCGTGGGCGGCGAACTGTTTGTTCGGGCTGGCAGCGCCTGCTGCCACGTAACGTTCTTTGAGCGCTTGCAATTCGGCATTGTTCACTGTGTCGTCTCCATCGTTTGAAATCGTTTCAGCGGGACGAGGTGGGCCCTCGAATAACTGCTTAAGGCAACTCTGCTCGGGGGTAAACCCTGGCCTCGTTCCTGTTGTGAAAAGCCCTCGGCGGCGAAAGTTCAGCCTGCCGGGGCAGCTTGATGCTGGCTTTAATGCGGCTACATCGCATTATGAAGCTCTTGATTCATTGCCCATGATGGACGAACTGGCGCCAATGAACAAAAGTTCAGCAGGCCTGAATGCTTACAAATTGCTTTGACCGGGTAGAATTCCGGTGATCTTGCCGTCCAGACTGAGCTGGTTTTTTTCACGCCAGTACTGCTCAACCCCATGCTCGCCGCGCTTCTCCGCCCACCTGGTCAGGGTGGCGCGCTCACCCTGGAAATCATAATGGGGTACCGCATAGCCACAGGACGTTGTTATCAACGAAATACGCAGCCGGAACACCTGGCGGGCACCGGGGTGGGGTGGAAACAGCTCCGACAGAGATTTCCATGCCTGGTTTCGCGGATGTACGACCTCTGCCTCGCCATACAGGCGCAGTATCAAGGGCTGTTTGTCAAAGGAGCAGAACATGATGGTCATACGGCCGTTTTCGAGTACGTGGGCGGCGGACTCGTTGCCGCTCCCGGTCAGGTTCAGCCAGGCAACCTCAGAAGGATTGACGATTCGCAGACTGTCCAGCCCTTTTGGTGAGACGTTGACCAGTCCTTCAGCGCCGGCTGTACCCACAAAAAAAAGGTGCTGGGCGCGAATGAAATCCATCAGTTTATTGTTCAGCTCCTTGAATTGTTCCATGTGCTGCTCCTTGTCTGCGTGACTGCTAGGGTACTGACCCGAGGGGTTTGAACAGGGGATAGGGATTGACCGGCGTGCCTTTCCACCACTGTTTTTCTGGACCCAATTCAAAAATGGCGAAATGCAGGTGAGGGGCATCGGGATCAGCGTTCCCGGTGGCGCCGACATAACCGATCAGATCTCCGCGATGTACGTACTGCCCCTCACTCAGATTGGCTGCATACCGGTCCAGATGCGCGTAATAGTATGCCAGCTCTTCGGCTACATCGAACTGGTAGATGGTCAGGCCGCCCGGTACGCTGTCAAACAGCTTGATGATTTTGCCGTCACCAACAGCAACTACGGGTGTGCCCGTGGAGCCCATTATGTCAATGGCTTCATGGGGCTGATCTCCGCCACGCTGATCCAGATAACTGTCTCGCAAGTCCTCAAAGGCGACGCCGGGAACCGGTATCTGGAGTGAGGCCGGCTTCAGTTTCTGTTGCGACACTCTGGTCGTATACAGCGCCGGCAGGTCTGAGGTGGTCTCTGTGACTGGCGAGTCTTGCGCAATAAAAACAAACAGGCCCAGAACAGCGATCGCGGCTGGCAAAGTGTAAGTGAATATTCTGTGCATAAGGTCGCGAAACTCCTGTAGGCGCCATGGCAGACGGTGTGAGAACAGATACTGCTGGTCAGTAAAAAGAGGCGGTCCGTCCGGATTGCTGGCGCAGGAATTGATCAAGCTGCAGTCCAAGTGTAGCCTTCAACAGGATGCTGTCAGTTACCTACAAGCTTAAGATATTTGATTTTCGCAGGATGCGGCCAGAGTTAATCCACAGAGAGCAATGCAGATGCGTAATCAACCTTTGGCGGTTGCTGGGCCTTTTAATGCACAAGCCAGAGTAGCTGGTACAGATCCCTTGCACGTCAGCGAAGCGCTGGTAACTGGGCTCGTTGAAGGAATTGAAGTCGTCGAGCTGCCAGACCGTAAACAGCGGAAACTGAATGAGCTGCGCTGTCACATTGACCATTTGCTCGATGAGGGCTGGGTGATCGCCAAGCGCAATCCGCTGACCCTTCAGCGAAACACGCGCGTGTGTTATGTGCTGCATGGAATGCTGATCAGTGACTCTCTGAACTGACTCTCTGCGCTTCTCTTCACCGTACTTTTTTCATGCTCACTGAACTTGTAATTCCTCCCGATTCCTTTCTCAGGTATCGGGCCCCCGAGTTGCGATTTCACGAAAGGCGTTGACCAGTGTTTCGGGTTCCTGAGCTCCGGAAATCAGGTGCCGGTTGTTGATAATGAATGCAGGTACGGCTGACACGCCAGATTGTTGGTACAAGGCTTCGTCTGCTCTTACGGGCTCGGCAAAGGCATCTGATGCGAGTATTTCTCTGGCCTTGGAACCGTCCAGACCTATTGATTCTGCGCAGTCAATCAACACCTGAATGTCAGAAATATCTGCAGCATGACCAAAGTACGCATCAAACAACGCCATTTTCATATCCGTCTGGCGATTCTGCTCCCCTGCCCATTTCACTAAACGGTGGGCATCGAAGGTGTTGCAGGTAAAGCGCTCCTGCATCTTGCTGAAGTTCAGACCCAGGCCCTCGGCTATACCCATCATATTGCGTTGTGCGGCTTCCATTTCCTCTACGCTGCGACCGTACTTGCGGCTTAGGGCCTGCAGGATTGGCTCGCCGTCGGATGCCTTGTCCGGGTTGAGCTCGAAGGCGTGCCACTCCACCTGAAACGTCAGTTCACCCGCGAGGCTGGACATTGCCTGTTCCAACCGCGCATAACCTATCGCGCACCAGGGACAAGCAATGTCGGATACGATGTCTATCTGCAGGGTTTTCATCAGTTACTCCTGGTCTGTCGAAGGCGGTTCTGGGTCAGGTTACACGCAAGTCCGTGCCTCGACCTAATTGCCGGCTAGGCGGAAATTCGAAGGGCCGTGGCTGAAGCATCGCCATGTCCACTGCACAGCAAGACCCCGCGGGCGGATATCACGCACGACCGACAGTCAGAGTTTAAACGCACAAGTGTTCCCCGATGGTGAATAATGATGTCTTGAACAGATTGCTTGTTTGCCGGTCTTATCAGCGTCCGGCCTTTTCCAGGGGTTCAAGCTCGCGCCATAGGGCATCGGCTTCCTGGGTAAGCATCGAGTAGGTGCGGATGTCGCCGTTACGCTGGGCTTTCATTGCGGCCTCCAGCTTGGCGTTATATTCCTTGCGCAATTTTTTTGCCGGATCTGACTTGAACAAGCCGAACATGGATTCGCTCCTCTGGTTGAAGGTGCTTGGAAGGAAACTGGGTGAGCACCCTGGGTATGACAGCTTAAGGGAACTACGCAGCCTATCGCGCCGGCATGTGTTACAAATTAACTGTACGTGTATCGACGCGTACGTCCTTTTGAGGATGTGAACATGCACATGCGCACCTTGCTCGCGGGCTCCTTGCTGGCACTCTCGGGTTGCAGCCAGGCGGGGTCTACAGACTTGGTTGGAGAAGTCGGAATCTATCTGGATTCGGGATCTACCCAGTGCCGGGACGACGGCATGAAGCTTGAGGAAATGCAGCAGCTGCTGGGGGATGCTGACATTCCGTTTTCTGCGGCCACCTGCGGGACGGACGGTAACATGTATACGGCGATGTGCGGCTCCCCGGACGGCAGGATAGGTATCTTCCAGATCGCCCCAGAGCATCTACAGCTCGCCCGTGCTCTGGGTTTCGAGGCCCTTGCCAATGTGCCGGATGCGTCCCCCGTCGACTGTTCGAGGTGGTGATCTGCTCGACGAGAATCATTGTCACGCTATAGCCGCCAGCCAGAAGGTCTGATCTGCCAGCAGAGGGGCAGGGTCTGGCGTGCGGAATGGACTCTGTGCATGCTGTGATCTACCTCAATCAGGCACGGAGTAAAGCATGACAGGCAAGCCAAGCGTCGAACAACTCAACGATTTTTTCCGCCGTGAATTTCCCCAGGCCAAGGTCTTTGTAGAAGAGCTGGGCAAAGGCTCGGCTCGGGTGCGGCACAGCGTTGGCGTAACTGAGCTGCGGCCCGGCGGGACGGTCTCCGGGCCAGTGATGATGGCAACCGCCGATGTGGCCCTGTACGCCGCAATTCTTGGCAGTATCGGTATTGTCCCACTGGCTGTGACTACTAACCTGAATATCAATTTCCTGCGTAAACCCGTCGCGGGGCGGGACATTCTGGGTGTCTGTACATTGCTCAAGGTGGGCAAGACCCTGGCGATCGGCGAGGTTTCACTCTTTTCAGAAGGCTCCGATGAGCCTGTCGCTCATGCCACAGGTACCTACGCGATTCCCCGCGACTGAATTCGCTTTTCCTTCTTATCACTCGGGGCGGGACGGCTTTATCTGCCGGGTTTCCTCGGGGTGGGCGGCAGACGAGCTGTCCGTGGAGCTCTCACGTTCCCAGTCAGGTGGCATCCATAGATGCCCGAGCCGTTGGCTCAGTGGGCCGCTGCGAGCCATGTCGCGAAACATGTCCCGGTATTCATGCAACCAGCTGATCAGGAGCCCGTCGCCGCCAATGGGCCGGGTGATGCCATATTGAATGGGCTGGTCTGCCCGCTCGGTCGCAAAGGTACCGAACAGTCGGTCAAAGATGATGAACACGCCACCGTAGTTGGTATCGATGTAAGCGGGATTGCGTCCATGGTGAACCCGGTGATGGTTGGGGGTGTTGAGCACGTATTCGATGGCCGGGTGCAGTCGACCGATCAGCGTGGTGTGAATGAAAAACTGGTATACCAGCGACAGCGCATAGCACACACCGATCCACACCGGGTTGAAGCCGAGCAGGGCCAGAGGCACATAGAACAGCCAGCCACCGTTGAAGATGTTGGTGGCGTTCTGACGCATCGCGGTGGAGAAATTCATGCGTTCGGAGGAATGATGGGTGACATGCGCTGCCCACAGCCAGCGCACCCGGTGGGATGAACGGTGCATCCAGTAGAAGCAGAAATCAGTCAGAACCCAGAGCAGCACGGCGGTCAGTGGCGTAAGGGGGATGTCCCACAGCCGATGGTGATAGGCCAGCGCATAAACGGGAAAGGCGATCAATCCGGCAAACAGAAGCTCGGTAGTCTGATAGCCGGCACCGAGCATGAAATTACGCACTGATTCCTTGCCATCCACCAGGCGGGGGTTATGGCGGATCTTGAAGTATTCCCAGGCAAATACACCGATGAAGACCGGTGTTGCCAGCATGAAAACCAGCTGACGCTCATCCATGGCCAGCCAGGCGGGCAAACGGTTGACCAGACTGGCCAGACCACTATCGACGTAAACGCTGTTAAAGGCGGCAGTCCAGTTCATGGGAGTATCCCTCTGGAGGCAAGAGTGGTTCATAGTCTGCTACGGATGGGGCTGTATAAATTGACTTTTCATGCCATGATTTTGACTCAATACGTCAAATGGACAGTGAGTTGATCATGACGCCGTTGCGCGTAACCGGGGCATGGGTCCAGCTGTTGGCGGACTGGCTAGATGATCAGAGGCTTTACGCGCCAGGTGTGCGGGCATTGATCGGCATTCGTCGACCGGCCGATACAGTACCTTTGGCTCTGTGGACAGAGTTACTCGAACAGGTACTGCAAATGCGGCCCGAGCTTACTGCACCGGCGTTGGCTGTAGGTGCTTTGGTGGAGCCGCGCCATCTTGGGGTACTGGGCTATCTGATTCTGTCTAGCGCTACTCTGGGCGAGGCCATGCAAGCCTATCGCCGTTATGAGCGTCTGTTCTATGGTGCCAACCTGGCAACCGTGGAGGTGGACCGATTGCATGTCCGTTTATGTTGGCCGGCCTCGGCCTCCACAGGCAAGCTCGCTGATACCGTTGCCATAGCAGCCTTGGTAGCTTTTCAGCGCCGCTTGCTGGGTAATCTCTTTGTTCTTGAGTCTGTCAGCTTTGCCTTCGCGCCACCGGATAACCCGCTGGAACGGCAGGCTTACGATACGTTTTTTGCCTGTCAGGTGTATTTTTCAGCGCCTGAAACGGCGGTTGTCATGCCCGTTGCAACTCTCGACAGGCGCCTACCCGGCAGCGACCCTTATCTGCGCGCTTTGCTGGATAGTCAGGCCCAGGCGCTGCTGCGCGCAGCACCAGACGCGGGAGAGATAGACCGTTCGGTACAGCAGGCACTGATTCGCTGCCTGCCAGAGGGTCGGGTAACTCTGGAGCGCATCGCTGCTCTGCTGCATCTGTCGGTTCGCAGCTTGCAGCGGCGTCTGGCTGAGCGGGATATTAGCTGGCGCCAGTTGCTCGACCAGACCCGTGAGCAGTTGGCTAGCGAGTATTTGGCCGATGCGTCTTTGAGTGCCACGGACATAGCCTTTCTGCTTGGTTTTTCGGAGCAAAGTGCGTTCAACAGAGCCTTTCGACGCTGGACCGGCAGCAGCCCCGAACGCTATCGGCGGCGACTTGCTTGTGTACAGGAAATGTAAGGAGTTGTTAGAGCTTTCCAAAGCTTTTGAGTGCGTTGAATTGGGCTTGCATGGATAGCTTGTCAAGTTGGATTTTCACAAAATCCCATTTTAATCAGATTGTTAGGGTTTTCTTGATTGTGCATACAGCTCTGGAAGGGGAGTGTCGCGCGATCGGGGCCGCAAGACTATTGACGTCAAATAATTGTACATAAAGTTATCAGTGCATTGAATGCGTACAGGTTTGTGATGGAAAATTCCGGGCCTAGGGGCGAGGTACTTTGCCCCATCCACTAGGGGGCTTTTTCAATGAACGGCCATTACGATCCAGGTCTTGTTCTGCTGTCTTACCTGGTCGCCATCCTGGCGTCCTACAGTGCACTGCACTTTGGCTCGCAGTTGTCTTCTTCCAGCCGTGCCAAGGGCAGATTCTGGTTGGCGCTGGGGGCGTTGACCATGGGTACTGGTATCTGGACCATGCATTTTGTCGGCATGCGTGCACACATCACGCCTGTGGCGATGACTTACGATCTTGGTATCACGGTGCTTTCCTGGCTTGCTGCGGTGCTCGCTTCAGCTATTGCGCTGTTCATCATCAGCCTTCAACACGTTCGAGTTCTGCATGTGGTTATCAGCAGCCTAGTTATGGGTGGCGGTATTTCGACAATGCACTATGCAGGCATGGCGGCGATCAATCTGACGCCGGCACCCAGTTATGACCTGCTGCTGCTGGTGCTTTCGATTGTGATCGCTGTAGCTGCATCGGCGGCAGCGATGGTTATCTGTCGTGCATTAAAAGGGGCAACCGGTCGTAATGCCATGAAACTCCAAGGCGGTGCCTCGTTGGTTATGGGGGCAGCAATTTGTGGTATGCACTACACCGGTATGATGGCGGTGCGCTTTCCAGCAGATGCCATGCCGCATCCGGGGAATCAGTTGTCTGGCGGTTGGCTAGGCCTACCTCTGGCCCTGACGATCAGTGCGTTTATTGCCTTGGCAGTCATATCTGCGATAGCGGATATGCGTCTACGTAATCTGGAGCAGACACGGGCCATTGAACAGGAAGAGAAACTCAAGCAGATGGCATTCTTTGATACGGTCACCGGGCTGCCTAACCGCGCAGCTTTTGATAAGGAAGTCTTTGACCTGATTATCCGCTGTGAGGGTGGCAAGGCATCGTTTGGCTTGGAATTTCTGTCCATTGCGAATTTTCGTTCGATTGAAAAGCACCTGGGTGAAACGTCACTTCAAAGCCTTGCGCGAGGATTGAAACAGCTTGTGGGGGACGATATTTTTATCGCGCGCTATGCCTCTGGCGGCTTCATGTTTCTGTTAAATCAACAGCAGCTGTCCGCCAGGGGTGCGCTGATCAAACGCCTTCAGCAACTACCGAAGACGCTGGCCAACGGTGCGGTTGATATTCAGTGGCGAGCGGGATCCAGTCGCTTCCCGACGGATGCCAGCTCAAGTCGCATGCTGGTCAAGAAAGCCATGCAGACCACTGATATGAGTGATTATGTCCAGATGCGCACGAGCCCTGATGCAGACATATTCATCCCTCAGACCGAGGCTACTTCAGCCTGAGTCAGCGAGCGATATTCACCTGGTTGTAGAGTGGGGTCCAGCAAAATGGACCCCATGCTTATTCTGTGCAATGCCGTCACGCGATTACCTACAGCGTGAAACATTCGCTTGATCTGATGGTATCGTCCTTCATAAATCGTTACCTGGGCCTTGCATCCGCCTAGCCTTTCCAGCTGGGCCGGTGAAGTTGTCAGATCTTCGAAAACGAAGTGGATTCCCTCTGCAAACCGGATTATGTCGTCATCGCGAATCGGCATGGCGGTTGTTACATGATAGACCTTTGGGGTCTTGATCCGTGGCTCGGTCACGCGTCGAGACCAGAGTCCGTCGTTGGTAAGCAACAACAGACCAGAGCTGTTGCGGTCCAGGCGTCCGCCAATATGGAGCCTCGGGTGGAGTTCGGGCGAAACAAGGTCGAGTACTGTGGGGTGGGTGTCATCAGATGTGGCACTCAGATACCCGGTGGGTTTATGCAGCATCAGATAGATTGATGCATAACCGCCGCGCAGTGGCTGTGCGTCGATGCTTACTGCGGCGAAGCGATCCACCGTTGCCTGGGTGTCACGCACCGTCTGCCCGTTTACCTGTACGCGACCACAGGCGATCAACTGACGGGCCGACCGATGACTATATTCGGGGAAGTTGCTTATAAGGCGATCGAGTCTCATGCGGGCATTATACGGCCGCCCACACGCTCTGACTCGTTCTCGCGGATTATTGCCGAAAACCCCTGAGTTCAGGGGCGATCTTCAGGCAGCAGCTTGACGGCTTCGCGGGGGTCAAAGTCGACCCATTCACCATTGGTGAGTTCGCCTTGAGCTTCCTCAAGCTCGGCAGCCTGGTTTTTGCGCAGGACGCTTACAGCATCGTTGCGGTTATCGCCGTTCACCTTGACGGCAACGTACATGCCGGATTGGCGCTCGGTTAATTGTTCCTCCTTGAGTGGCGTCTCATCAGCCATTTCGTCGACTTCAGAGTCCTTATCGGTCTTTTTCATGGCGCCGACCAGTGACCCGGTGTACGCGCCGATGCCACCACCTACCACTGCACCAACGGGGCCTACTACTGGTGCGGCCGCCACACCGATGGCGACGCCTGCAGCAGCGCCAACGCCGCCACCCACGACTGCACCACGACCAGACTTTTCGGCGCCTGGCGAAGCTGGCTCGTCTCCGCCGATGGGGTACATGTCGTGCTGGCCGTGCGGATTGACGAAGAACAGAGAGATCTCGTCCTGACCAAAGCCGCTATCGTGTAACGAAGCACACGCCTTATCGGCAGCTTCCTGTGTCTCGAACCTGCCTGCGATGATTGTACTCATGGGTCCTCCTTTCAGCTCCGGGAGTGCTTTCCTGGGAAGCCAGCCTTGCACACCTTGTATCTTCAATATAGACGATAAAGATCCTGTAACGGTTCCCCCGGGTTGTTGGGGGGCCTTTCGGTGAGTATTAGAGTGCTTAGCGGCGTTTATTACTTGTAGCGTATAAGTGCGTGCCAGAGGGTGGGAGACAGTCGAGGTGGCTGGCGCGGCAGACAAAAAAGAAAACGGTAAAAACTTTTTGCAGTTTCTTCAGTCGCATGCGGTACGGCACGGTTTTAATTGTATACACCCATGTCGTTCTGGCCGGTGATGTCCTGTTATTCATATGGCGTCCGCAGTCTGGTCAGCTCGATTGGATGACAGGACTGATCACTTTCCTGACGGGAAAAAGACGAGAAGTTGTCACCATGTAGCTGACATGCAGTATTTGCAGGGAATCTCCAGCAGGCCGGGCCAGGACCGTGCCATGACAAAGACAGATGACCCCAGGAGGTTACCAGCGTGAACAGCATGACCAAACCACTTGATTTATACCCCTCCCGCCTCAGAGAAGCCCAGCCGATGGTGCCCCGTCGTGATCCGGTAGTGCACTCGCGTAACCAGCACCGCTGGAACGGTCCCTTGGACGAGGTGTCGTTGTCGCGATATGAGCGAGATGGATTTTTGTGGTTCGAGGGCTTCTTTTCCGAGGAAAGTATGCAGCCATTTTTCCGGGAGCTTAAGGATATGGCCGCGGATCCTGAGCTGATGAAATCCGAGCAGGTGATTTCCGACCCGGCGAGCGGCGCGATTCGGTCGGTCTTCGGTATGCACGAATTGTCCGAAAAATTCAGCCGAATGACCCGCGATCCACGTCTACTGGGGATGGTGCGGCAACTCCTGGGTAGCGAGGTATATATCCATCAGTCGCGTATCAACGACAAGTTCGGTTTCCAGGGTAGCGGTTTTGACTGGCATTCCGACTTTGAGACCTGGCACGCCGAGGACGGCATGCCGCGCATGCGAGCCGTCAGTGCCTCGCTGATGCTGACAGACAACAACGAGTTCAATGGACCTTTGATGATTATTCCGGGCTCGCATCAGCACTTTGTTCCCTGTGTGGGTGAAACCGCGGATGACAACTGGCAGAGCTCCCTCAAGTCTCAGGAAACCGGTGTGCCCAGCCAGGAAGTGCTCGCCAAACTGGCCGAGCGTGGTGGAATCCAGTCGCCGAAGGGACCTGCAGGGTCATTGCTGTTATTCGAGTCGAACGTGTTACACGCATCCAACGGCAATATGTCGCCCTGGCCGCGTTCGAATCTGTTTTTTGTTTACAACAGCGTCGAGAACCAGTTGAAGGAGCCCTATGCGGCCCCGGCAAAACGACCGGAGTTTCTCGGAGCGCGCAAGAATACCGATCCGTTGGAAATTTACGATGACTACCCGGAGCTCTCCGGTCAGGGCGTTGCACCTTTTCAATGGTACGGCTGACCCCGAAGGTGCATGGCTGGATCGCACCCTGTGTTCAGGTCCGGTCGGTTTCCAGCGTACCCAGCAGCAGGGTTCGATACAGCCGCTCCTTTAGGCCATAGGGGCGGTCAAGCTGCATGCGTTCGAGGCATGCTCGGGTAGTTGGCCCCGGTTTGCGTTTAAGGCCCGCGAGTATCAGTGGCAACAATGCTCGAGTGCTGCCCGCCAGTGGGGATAGCCTGGATAAGGCTACCGCAAGATGTTCTTCTTCTGCCGTCAGACCGCTGCCCAGTGGGAAGCTCGGCAGGTCGCCGGCATCTATCGCGCCGCGCAATGCCCGCTCGATGCGCTCGGGCGTATTGGCGCGGCAGGCTGGCTTGATCTGGTGATCAGCTGGCAACTTTCCGGCCTTCTGGGCCTGTTCATGCAATTGCGTCTGAAACGCAGAGTCGGTGATTTCCAGGAGGGCAGCGATGACCTGTGCATCGGTCTTGCCTCGCAAATCTGCCGCGCCATATTCGGTAACGACAATGTCGCGTAGATGGCGCGGTATGGTGGTATGCGGGTAGTCCCACACGATGTTTGACTGGCGCTTGCCCTTGCGGGTTCGCGTACTGGGCAGCGTGATGATGGAGCGGCCGCCTGCCAGCGCGAACGCCTGAGCGACAAAGTTGTACTGACCACCTACACCACTGACCACCTGATAGTCGGCCAGGCCATCGGACACCACCGCCCCGCTGAGCGTCACCATCATTGCACTGTTGACGAAGCGCGCCGCGGTACGCGCCTGGCGTTTACCCGGTTCGTCGCCGTACAGTTCATTGGTGAAAGATACCGGCATCATTGCAATCTTGCTGCGCGTGTCGGTAGGCATGTCCGCCAGCCGCTCATAAAAGGTAGGGCTGCCGACAAAAAAACCGGCATGCACCACGGCGCCGTCCACTTCACGGGTCATGATGCCTTCGGTAATCAACTCGAGAAAACCCTCTACCAGCATTTCGGTTACGCCGTACAAGCCTTTATTGAACGGCTGTCTGTGTTCTTTGCTATTTGCCGGTCTGTCCTGATCCAGCTGGTCGAGAAGTTTGTCGTAGAGCGCGCTCTGGCGATGTCTTAGTACCAGGCTGTGGGTAATGGCATCGCCGATAGAGCCGATGCCGATCTGCAGACTCCCGCCATCCTCGATCAGGTTGGCTACCTCCAGCCCAATGGCATGATCAGTAGCCGAGGCGGGTTTGTTGGGCGGCATGAACAGCCCGAACTCGACCTCGGGCGCCTGCAGGATCATATCGAAATCGCTGGCTGGCCGATCGGCCGCACCATCCATGTAGGGGAGCGCGCAGTTGATCTGTCCGACGCTGAGTATGGACAGCTCACCGGTCCTGCGGAGGTTGAGCAGGTCCGCACTGATATCAGGATTGGAACTGAGGCTGAAACGATTTCCCGTTGCTTGCGGATCCCGGTTAAGTGGTGCGACGAGTTGCAGAATCAGATTGACGCCTGAGTCGATAAGCTCGTTTAACGCATGCGTATAGTTGATGGATGCATATTGCTGTTGGGCTATTGGCACCCCCAGCCACTGGCCTGACTGCAGAAAGAAGTCCTTGATTTCGACATTGGCGGGGAGTTCGCCCGAACGCACGGCCTGGGCGTATTCAAGGGCCGGATAGTCGTCGAAAAGTCGGACGCTAACCGGTTCCAGAAAACGCCTTTCCAATTCACTCCCCGCGCGCGGCCGCTCTAGCGTCAGAGCAGTCAGAATACTCAGGGAAATGCTCGGATCAGCGCAGGCGCGCCGGTAAAGTGCATTGACCAGATGATTGGCCTTGCCCAGGCCCAGAGGCAGGCCGAGGACGATTCGACTACCCAGCCGCTGCAGAATGGCATCAACCAGGGCGTCACAGTTATTGAAATAGCGGGGGGAATTGGACATCGATACTCTCACAGCCAGCGATGCCCCCAGTATAGCGACGATGCCGGGAGTTACGAGGAGAGGGTCAGCGGATGAAGTTGACGTGATGCCGATGCGGGTTGGGCCCGCGCCAGATGAAGCCTTCGAAGTAATAGTGCAGAAAAGATACTGTCAGGATGGCGATACTGATAGCCGGGTACTGCTGGTGACTGGTCAGTACAAAAGCAATGGCTATCGAGAGTGCGGGTAGCAGCAGCAAAGGTGGAACCCGGCCAAACCCGGTAAGCCGGTAGAAGAGATTTACCGGCTTCTGCCGGTTGCGATTGCGGTCGTGGGTGATGTAGACCGTGTAAGCGGTAAGGTCGTGAATAACCCGCGGGATCAGAATGACGAAAAGTGTGTAGCCGATGTGGTTGATCAACAGTGCCGACAGGATAAGCGCCACGTTGCTCCACAGATACCAGACGCCGATGCGGTGGCGCGAGCTGGGAGCCAGTCGCCAGGCAAGTATCAGCTGCGCGGCACACAGCAGTGCCGCAATCCAGGTAAACAGCTGGTAGATATCCACTACCACACCGCCCACGCTGAAGGCCATGTTGGATAAGTAGTGCTGACCGTATACGTTGATGTAGATCGCAAAGCCGGCAAGGATCAAGGTCCATTTCCAGTATCTGAATATACGGCTCGGTGCTATGCCCATCATCATGAGAGTCAGCCCAAGCTGCTGGGCCAATACGTGATAGATGGTGTAGAAAGCGAGCAATATGAAAAGCAGGTTATAACTCACTGGTTGCGGCCCGAAATGCCCCGCAGTGGTAATTCCCGCGAATACCAACAGAGGCCAGAGCAGGGTGCGTCGATAGAAGCTGAGGTATTCGCGATCTGCCATGGTCAGCAAACTGGCAATAATGTGGGGTAGGCCAAAGATGACCGTCCAGAATGGCCACTGTTCCGGTTTATCGGGCAGGTACTGATGAACGGCCTGCCCGTCGAGCAGCAGAATGTCCAGGAAGATGGCCAGCAGGCATACGGGTATCAACGCGTAGAGGCTCAATAGCCAACGGCAGTCGATACTGTGTGCAAGTTGCTCTGATGTGGCCATGTTGTTATATGATCCTTGGCAGCCGAAGGGCAGTTGAGCACAAAGAAAGACTGGCTGGCACCACCCGAATGGGCGGTATGGCAGATCGACATCCAATAACAAGAAGAAATCTATGCACCCTCATACTGTTCTGCTAGCCAGAACCAAGTTCGCCTATGGGATAGGTCAGGTCGCCGAGACCATCAAGGGCACCGGCTTCGATATATTCCTGTTTTTCTACTTTACTCAGGTGCTGGGGCTGTCCGGGACGCTCGCGGGTGTAGCGGTCATGATTGCCCTGATCTTCGATGCCGTAACGGACCCTCTGGCCGGCTACGTCTCGGATCACTGGCGCTCGCGCCATGGGCGCAGGCATCCTTTTATGGTTGTCGCGGCTTTGCCTCTGGCGGTTGCCTGGTTCGCGTTATTCATGCCTCCCCAGTCACTGTCGCAAACCGGGCTATTCCTGTGGCTGGCCGGCTTTGCAATTCTGGTACGCGGCACCATGACGCTCTATTACGTTCCCTACCTGGCATTGGGCGCGGAGTTGACCAGGGACTACCAGGAACGCACCTCTGTAGCGGCCTGGCGGGGCGTCTGCGGAGTGATGGCGGCAGCGCTGGTGGCAGTGGTGGGGCTATCGCTGTTTTTTCCCGACAGCGCTGAATTCGAGAACGGTCTGCTGAATCCGGCGGGTTATCCGAAAGTGGCTCTTGCCGGGGCGATCATCATGGCGCTGGCCATCCTGCTCTCGGCCTGGGGCACCCGAGACCGCATCGCTTTGTTACCACAGGCCTCGGAAAGCCTGGCTCGGGCGCCCGTCCGCGAGGATCTTGCCGCAGCCTGGGGCAATACCTCGTTTCGCTCGTTATTTCTGGGCACCATGCTGGTGGCGATCTCGATCGGTATCGTGCAGACGTTGAACATGCATCTCAACGTCTACTTCTGGCAGTTGTCGAGCTCGTCTATCGCGTTTCTTGCAGTGGGTTTGCTGGTTGGCTGGCCGGTCGGCATCATGCTCGCGGCGCCTTTGCATAAACGGTTCGACAAGAAGCGCACCATCATTGTGGCGGCGCTGATCGGGCCGATAGCGGGCAATATTGCGGTCGTCTCCCGTCTGGCTGGGATTTTTCCAGAGCAGGGCAGCGCACTCTTTGTCCCATTGATCTTCTGCGTGCTGTTTATTTCAGGAGTGGCGGCGGGGCTGGCAATGATTTCGGGTGCCTCGATGATGGCCGATGTGACGCAGGAGCATCAGTTCCGCACCGGCCGCAGCCAGGAAGGGTTCCTGTTCAGCGCCGTGGCCTTTACCGGCAAGCTGGCAGCTGCGGTGGGCTATCTGGTCGCTGGCGTGGGTCTGGACCTGATCGCCTTTCCAGTGCAGGCCGAGCCCAGTCAGGTGACGCTGGCAGAGGTCACGCGGCTGGCGTTGCTGAATCTTTCAGCCTGTTTGTTCGGCTTCGCCTCGGTCTGCGCGTATTTCTTTTACGGTATTGACCGGGCCCGGCAGGAACACACCGCGCAGGCCATCGCCGCGCGCGATGCGGTCTCCTCACAGGTGGCGCCCTAGGCGCTCGCGGTTTCCTGCTGGTCCCAGCCCGGGTCCGGCTGGAAACGCTGGCCATGCTTGTCCTGCAAATGGCGGAGGCGAGCAGCAATGTCCTCGGTGCCGCGGTCACGGGCGTAGTGCATCGGACCGCCGCGGAAAGGCGCAAAACCGGTGGCGAATATCATCGCGCCATCCAGCAGGTCTTCGTTCTCTATCACCTTCTCCCGAAGGCACGCCTGGCAGGCATTGAGCATCGGCAGGATCAGCCGATCCAGGGTGTCTTCAGGCGCGGGATCGAATGTATCGCGCTTCTGCGGTTTGCCGTCCTCCCAGTTGTATAACCCCTTGCCGGTTTTGCGTCCCAGATCGCCTTTTTCGACTTTGCGAGAGAACCAGTCGGGCGTGGCTGGTTGCTCGGTGTCCAGTCGCTCGCGCAACATGGCTGCCACATCCAGGCAGATATCCAGGCCTACCTGGTCTGCCAGTTCGACCGGGCCCATCGGCATACCGAAATCCAGGGCTACCTGATCGATGGCCTCTGCGTCGACACCCTCATCCAGCAGGCAGATGGTCTCCACCAGATAGGGCGTCAGTGCGCGGTTGACCAGAAACCCTGGCGCGCTGGCGACCGGTGCCGGCAACCGGTCTATGCGGCCGACGAAATGTCGCGCCTGGGCCAAGGTACTCTCGCTGACCTGGTCATGGGCGACGACTTCGACCAGTTGCATGCTGGCTACCGGGTTGAAAAAGTGAATCCCGACCAGACGCTCTGGCTTCTGCAGGTTTTCACGCAGTTGCTCAAGCTGAATGCTCGACGTGTTGGTCGCGAGAATGGCGCCGGGCTTGAGCTGGGGCTCAACTTCGGCGTAGACCTTGCGCTTGATCTCCAGATCCTCTGGCACCGCTTCGAGCACCAGGTCCGCATGGCGGATACCGTGATTGGCCAGATCAGGGATCAGCCGGTCGAGCACATCCCGGGTACGTGCGGGGGAGAGGTGTTTGCTATCGCAGAGTTTGGCTGCCTTGCCTACGGCTTTGGCAATCACCTCGGGTTTCATGTCAAACAGGGTGACGCGCAGACCCTGCAGGGCACACCAGGCGGCGATGTCGCCGCCCATCTCGCCGGCGCCAATCACATGGATGTGGCGCAGCTCGGGCAGATCCCGATCTTCCTCAAGGCCCGCCTTGCTCTGGGCTTTGAGTTTTTCACGCAGAAAAAACACCCTTACCAGGTTCTGCGAGGTGGGGGTCTGCAGCAGCCGGGCGAAGGATTCGACTTCCTTGTGCAGCATCTTTTCCGGATTGTCTGCGTGCTCTTCCCACAGTTCGATCAACGCTTCTGGCGCGGGATAATGCTCAGGGGGCGCCTTGCTGGCCGCCTGGGAGCGCATTCGCTTGCCCGCCAACTGGCGAGGTATAGCGTGTTCGAAGGGTTTGCTGTTCCAGGCCTTCTGCTCGGATGGGTCAATCTCGCCCTGCACCGCGGCAGTGACCGCCGCGGCTACGTGACGCTCCTCCACCAACTGGTCTACCAGCCCGAGCGACTTGGCTTTGCGATCATGTACCGTCTTGCCGGTAAGCATCATGGTCATGGCATCAATCGGCGGGATCAGTGCGGGCAGGCGCACGGTGGCGCCAAGACCGGGATGCAGACCCAGTTGAATTTCCGGTGTGCCGAACTTCGCCCCGGGCACCGCCAGCCGATAATCGCAACATAGCGCTAGCTCCAGGCCGCCCCCCAGCGCCGCTCCGTGAATAACAGCTATCGTCGGGCACGGCAGGTCGGCGAGTTTCTGCACTACGCGGTGGGCCTCGTTCAGTTTCGCTACCGCCTCATCCTGACTGGCGAGATGGCGAAACTGGGAAATATCGGCCCCCATGCAGAAGCCGCTGGCCTTGGCGGAGCGAATCACCAGGGCCGCGGGTCTGTCGCTTGCGAGCTTATCCAGTATCCCGTCGAGCTCGCGCAGCAGCTCTTCGGACAGTACGTTTGCGCTGGAATCCGCCTTGTCCATCAGGAGCCAGGCGACGTTGTGATCATCGCGTTTGAAATGCCAATGTTGCCGCTCGCCATCCGACGTCAGCGGTGCCGCGTTGAAAGGACCCAACTCTCGATCACGCTGAGCCAGCGCGGGATAGACCTTGCCTGTCATCAGCTTGTCTCCTGTAGCATTTCAATCAACATGGCCCCGGCCTGACCGCCGCCGATACATTCGGTGGCAATACCCCGTTTGAGCCCCTTGCGGCGCATGGCATTGACCAGGTGAAGAACGATACGGTTGCCGCTGGTACCTACCGGGTGGCCGAGGCTTATCGCGCCGCCGTCGACGTTCAGCCGCTCCCGGTCTATCGGGCCGAAGGGTTGATCCAGCCCCAATACGCTGCGGCAGAATTCGGGATCTTCCCACGCTGCCAGGCACCCCAGCACTTGCGCCGCGAAGGCTTCGTTGATCTCCCAGAGATCGATATCATCCCTGGTCTGACCGCTGCGCTTGAGCATCTCGGTGACAGCCAGTACGGGCCCCAGGCCCATGATTTTCGGATCCAGGGCAGACCACTGGCTGTCGACGATTTTGGCTATAGGCTTGAGTCCGTGCTCTTTCACTGCCTTTTCGGAGGCAAGAATGACCCAGCAAGCACCATCGGTGATCTGGGAGCTGTTGCCTGCAGTCACCTGGCCATGGGGTGGCTCGAAGACGGGTTTGAGTTTCGCCAGTGCGCCCAGGCTATTGTCCGCGCGCACCCCGTCATCGGCACGATAGAACTCCCCGTCATTGGACATGGCAGGTACTACTTCGTCATCCAGCCAGCCTTCATCCTGGGCGTGGGCCAAACGCTGGTGACTTTCCAGTGCATATTCGTCCGCCTGCTGGCGCGTGATACCAAACAGGTGCGCGACCACCTCGGCGGTCTGGCCCATATTTAGCTCGACGATGGGGTCGGTCAGGCCCCGTTCGATGCCGATGACAGGTTTCAACATGCCTGGTTGGAACTGGCTGGCTGCCTGCATCTTTGCGGCCACACTCTTGGCCTGCTGCAGGTCACTTAGCCATTCCACGGCATCCTGCCGTAACAGCAAAGGTGAATGGCTCAAGGCCTCGGCGCCGCCCGCCAGAATCAGATCTGAACTGCCCTCACGGATGTATCTGGCAGCGGTGTCGATGGACTGCATACCCGAGCCGCAGTTGATCTGTACGGTGAACGCTGGCATGTCCTCGCCCAGGCCAAGACGCAGGGCCGCCACTCGCGCTGGATTCATTTCCTCGGAAATCACGTTGACGCAGCCCAGGATCACCTGATCAAAGGCGTCCGGCGCGAAGGATTGGCGCAACAATAGGGGTCGGCCGCATTGCACTGCGAGATCCACAGGGGTGAAAGGTCCGGGCCTGCCGCGTGCCTTGAGAAACGGCGTGCGAGCACCGTCGATAATATAAACCGGCTCCGCGGCGGCGGTCTGATCGCGAGTTGCCATTGAACTTTCCTTTTAGGTTAACCAATCCGGAGGACTGTTCTTGTAAGTGTGGCTACCCAAAGGCTAGCAAGTTCCTGGGAGGCAACAAGAAGTGATAGGCCCCCAGCGAACCGTGCTTGAAACTTTTCCCGCCAGGATCAGTCAGCATTCAGGTAGGTGGCTGGCTCTGGTCCCAACGCCAGGGCCGGCTTTTTACGGGTTTGATTCGCCTCAGGAGTCGCTGATGCGCACGTGAAGTACATTCTGGTAACCAACCCAGGGTATCTGGTTGATTCAAGATCTACCCAGGTCGCTGGAACCTGCCTGGCATGGTTGCACTGCCGGATTGAATGACTGCCGCCGACATTCGTGTTATGGATTACGGGCAGATTCAATACCCGCGGGGCACGGAGGTTTTATGCATGACAGCGTTATCCTGGTCGCCCAATGGGCTGTTTCCATTATTGAGCTTCTGGGGATTGGAATCATTACCCTGACCGCTGTGTATTCCATCGCGGTTGCCGGCTATCACATAGCCAAGCAATACGATGCCAGAGGTGTGTTCCAGGAGGTACGACAGAGGCTGGGGCGAGGCATTCTATTAGGTCTTGAATTTCTCGTGGCCGCGGACATTATCATGACCGTGACGGTGGATCTTACCTTCGAGTCAGTCGGCACCTTGGCGCTGATTGTTATGGTGCGCACGTTCCTGAGTTTTACCCTGGACGTGGAACTGACCGGGCGTTGGCCATGGCAGCCAGAAAGAGAGAAGAGTGAGCCTCTCTGAGTGGAGCGATCCTTGACTGAGTCATTTCCCTACCAGACCCTGGCCAATCTGGTGTTGGCTATCCATATTGGACTGGTTGCATTCGTTGTGCTGGGCCTGGTGATCATTATTGGTGGGAACCTGCGCGGTTGGCGCTGGGTTAACAACCTGTGGTTCCGTTTGGCACATCTGGCGACTATTGCAATCGTGGTCGCTGAGGCCTGGTTGGGGATAGTTTGTCCACTGACCACGCTTGAAATGTGGTTGCGTGAACAGGGAGGAGAGATTACCTACGCCGGCAGTTTCATCCAATACTGGCTTCAGTCGGTGTTGTATTTTGACCTGCCGGCCTGGGTTTTCATTCTGGTTTACAGTCTGTTTGGCGCGTTGGTGCTGGCCTGCTGCTGGCTGTTCCCGCCACGTTTCAAGGGCGACAGGCTCTAGCCAGCAGCGCCGGACATTCAGTCGCGCTGCAGCGCCAGGGCTACACCCTGACCACCACCGATACACAATGTAGCCAGACCCTTCTTGGCATCGCGCCGCATCATCTCATGCAGCAGGGTAACCAGCACCCGGCATCCGGAGGCCCCAATCGGATGGCCCAGCGCAATCGCACCGCCATTGACGTTGACCTTGTCGGCGTTCCACTTGAGTTCACGGCCGACCGCCAGCGCTTGCGCAGCAAAGGCCTCGTTGGCTTCGATCAGGTCAAGGTCGGCAATCTGCCAGTCAGCTTTCTGCAAGCAGCGCTGGGTAGCTGAAACCGGGCCAATCCCCATGATGGCCGGATCCACCCCGGCGTTGGCGTAGGCGGCAATGCGCGCCAATACTGGCAAACCCAGTTCCTTGGCCTTGGTTGCGCTCATAAGCATTACCGCGGCGGCGCCGTCGTTCAGGCCGGAGGCGTTGCCAGCAGTGACACTGCCATCTTTCTGGAAAGCCGGACGCAGCTTACCCAGTGACTCGGCAGTGGTGCCGGCGCGGGGATTCTCGTCGCGCACTATCTGCAGCGGCTCGCCTTTGCGCTGGGGAACGCTGACGGGCGTGATCTCGGCATCGAAATGGCCGGCTTCCTGAGCGGCGACCGCTTTCTGCTGCGAGGCGGCGGCAAAGGCATCCTGTTCTTCACGACTGATCTGATACTTGTTGACCAGATTCTCGGCAGTGATACCCATGTGGTAATCGTTGAAAGCGTCCCATAGACCATCATGGATCATGCTGTCGATGAGCTTGCCGTGACCCATGCGCAAACCGGTTCGGGAGCCGGGCATCAGATGGGGCGACAGGCTCATGGATTCCTGGCCACCGGCGATGATCACATCTGCATCCCCGCAGCGGATTGCCTGGGCGCCCAGATGCAGCGCCTTGAGACCGGAGCCACAGACCTTGTTCAGATTGAGAGCGGGAACGCTGAAGGGCAGGCCGCCGTGAATGGCTGCCTGGCGGGCCGGATTCTGGCCACAGCCGGCGGTGAGTACCTGGCCGAGAATGACTTCATCGACTATCGCAGGATCGATAGCGGTTTTTTCCAGCAAGGCGCGAATGACCGTCGCCCCCAGTTCATGGGCGGGGATATTGGCAAACTGACCGCCAAAGCTGCCGATGGCAGTGCGGGTTGCGGCGACAATTACGACATCTTGCATGGGCGATTCCTCTATGCGAATGCTTTAAAGGGCACAAGCATAGAGGGCCCGCCAGGTCAGGACAAGATGTGTCTCATGCGCGATTCAGTCGATGCTCGATCAGTTCCTCGACGACCGCTGGATCAGCAAGTGTCGAAGTGTCGCCCAGGGTCTCGAGCTCATCACAGGCAATCTTGCGCAGAATGCGGCGCATGATCTTGCCTGAGCGCGTTTTCGGCAGCCCGGGCGTCCACTGGATGAAATCGGGCTTGGCGAAGGAGCCCACCTGCTCGGCAACGAACGCCTTGAGTTCCTTGACCAGCTCGTCGCTCGGCGTTATTCCACGCATGGGCATCACATAGGCATAGATGCACTGGCCCTTGATGTCATGGGGGCAGCCGACCACGGCCGCTTCAGCTACCGAGTCATGCAGTACCAGGGCACTTTCCACTTCGGCGGTGCCGATGCGGTGACCGGATACGTTGAGAACGTCGTCCACGCGGCCGGTAATCCAGTAATAACCGTCCTCGTCGCGTCGGGCGCCGTCACCGGTGAAATACACACCCTTGTAGGCGCTGAAATAGGTATCGACCAGGCGCTGATGATCGCCGTAGACGGTGCGAATCTGGCTCGGCCATGACCGCTTGATTACCAGGTTACCGCTGGCAGCACCCTCCAGCTCGTTGCCCTCGGGGTCATACAGGGCTGGCTCTACACCGAAGAAGGGACGTGTGGCCGAACCGGGCTTGAGATCAGTGGCACCCGGCAGGGGGGTAATCATGATCGCGCCGGTTTCGGTCTGCCACCAGGTGTCCACAATCGGGCAGCGCATTTCGCCAACTACGTGGTAGTACCATTCCCAAGCCTCGGGGTTGATCGGCTCGCCGACACTGCCCAGCAGGCGCAGGCTTTCACGGGATGTGCCGGTAACCAGCTCGTTGCCCTGAGCCATCAGTGCACGAATAGCGGTGGGCGCGGTATAGAAGATGTTGACCTTGTGCTTGTCGACGATCTGCCAGCAGCGTGAGGCATCCGGGTAGGTCGGCACGCCCTCGAACATCAAGGTAGTGGCGCCGTTGCACAGGGGGCCATAAACGATATAGGAGTGGCCGGTGATCCAGCCCACATCCGCGGTGCACCAGTAAACTTCGCCCTCGTGGTAATCGAACACGTAGTGGTGGGTCATCGCCGAGCCTAGCAGATAGCCACCGGTAGTGTGCAATACGCCCTTGGGCTTGCCGGTAGAGCCTGAGGTGTAGAGGATGAATAGCGGGTCTTCACTGTCCATCGGCTCGGGTTCGCATTCGGCACTGACCGCGGCGCAGGCCTCGTGGTACCAGATGTCGCGGTTCTCGTTCCAGCCAATGTCGCCACCGGTGCGTTTGACAGTCACCACGGTGTGTACGCCAGGGCATTCCTTCAACGCCTTGTCGACGTTCTGCTTGAGTGGCACATTCTTGCCTCCGCGCACGCCCTGATCAGCGGTGATCACAGCCTGGCAGTCGGAATCGTTGATACGATCACGCACGGCATCCGGGGAGAAGCCGCCGAATACCACGGAATGCACCGCGCCGATACGTGCGCAAGCGAGCATGGCATAGGCCGCCTCGGGGATCATTGGCATGTACAGGCAGACGCGCTCGCCCTTTTTGACGCCACGGGCGCGCAGTACGTTTGCCAGTCGGGAAACGTGTTCGTGCAGCTGGCGGTAGGTGATATTCAGCGACTCGGACGGGTCGTCGCCTTCCCAGATGATGGCTGTCTGGTCGCCACGGGTGGCCAGGTGGCGGTCAATGCAATTGGTGCTGACATTGAGTTTGCCGTCGATAAACCAGGCGGCTTCGCCCTTTGTCATGTCGCTTTCGTGCACCTTGCTCCAGGGCTTGTCCCAGGTCAGAAAGCGCTCAGCCTGCTCTGCCCAAAACTGGTCCGGTTGCTCGATCGACTGCTTGTACATCCGGTTGTAACCGGCTTCATCGACGTGTGTATTCGAGCGGGCGGCGTCGGATACCTTATGGTTTTCAATCTTGTACATGACTCGGGTCCTCTTGTTATTTTCTGCGGCACAGCCGGAAGCATTCTTGCTTTAAGCGTCGGCCATTACCGCAGGCAATTCAACCCTTCTTTGGTCTGATACGAGGTCGCCACAAGGAGTGTAGCGGTGGCCTGTTCAGCGGCAAAAAAGGGCTTCAAGAGAGTGGAGAGATCAGTCCTGTTGGAACAGAAGGTTGTCGATGAGTCGTGTCTTGCCCAGGTAGGCGGCTGCCAGAATCACCATGTCACGGGTGCCGGTATTGACCGGGTCAAGGGTGAGGGCATCGCGCAGGTCAAGGTAGTCGGCACGCAGACCGGCGTCTGCGAGACGCTGGCGCGCGCACTCGATCAGAGCTGGATAGTCCCGCTCTCCTGCCTGGATGGCCTTGGCTGTGTCCTGCAGGGTCTGGAACAGAACAGGAGCAATCTTGCGCTCTTCCTCGCTGAGGTAGCCGTTACGTGATGACAATGCCAGGCCGTCATCGGCGCGTACTGTGGGTTCACCCATAACCTGCACGGGCAGGCAGAGATCGTGGGCCATCTTGCGGATGACAGCCAGTTGCTGAAAATCCTTCTGACCGAATACCGCCAGATCGGGCTGGACAATGTTGAGCAGCTTGCACACGACCGTGGCAACCCCCTCGAAATGCCCCGGTCGGCTGGCGCCGCAAAGCCCCTCGGACACCACAGGCACGCTGATGCGGGTGTGGCCGGCCATACCCTCCGGATACATTTCCTTGACGTTGGGAGCAAACACCAGATCCGCGCCAGCATCCAACAGCTTGCGCTGATCCTCTTCCAGGGTGCGTGGGTAGCTGTCCAGATCCTCACCAACGCCAAATTGCAGAGGATTAACGAAAATACTGACGACCACGAAGTCGGTACGCTGCCGCGCCTTGGCAACGAGCGTGACATGGCCCGCATGCAGGTTGCCCATGGTGGGTACCAGGCCAATACGCTTGCCATCCTGGCGGGCCCGGTTAAGCGCTGCGCGTAACTGAGCGATAGTGTGCAGGGTGTTCATCGTCGTTAAAACTCGTGTTCGGCGGCGGGGAATTCGACTTTCTTGACTGCTTCGACGTAGGCGCGCAATGCGCCGGGCACGTCCTGCTGGTCGAGCATGAAATTCTTGACGAAACGCGGCTGACGGTGACCCCGTGTCAGGCCGAGCATGTCGTGTACTACCAGCACCTGCCCGTCAGTACCACTGCCGGCACCAATACCTATCACCGGTACCGATACCGCTTCGGTAATAGCGTTGGCCAGGACGCTGGGAACGCATTCGAGCAGCAACATACTCGCGCCGGCAGCTTCCAGCGCCTTGGCGTCATCGAGTATTACCTGGGCCTGCTCATCAAGACGCCCTTGTACCTTGTAACCCCCGAGCAGGTTCACCGCTTGCGGAGTCAGGCCCAGGTGGGCGCAAACGGGTACGCCATTTTGTACCAGGGCCTTGATGATGGGTGCAAGCCACCCGGCCCCCTCCAGTTTGACCATATGGGCACCAGCCTGCATCAGTTGAGCACTGCTGGCCAACGCCTGGTCTACGTTGGGGTAGGACATGAACGGCAGGTCGACCATGATCAGAGCACTACTGTTGCCACGCTTTACAGCCCGGGTGTGGTAGGCCATGTCAGCCACGGTCACAGGCAGAGTGCTGTCATTGCCTTGCAATACCATTCCCAGTGAGTCACCAACCAGGATCACTTCCACCCCGGCCTCGTTGACCAGTTGCGAGAAGGTGGCGTCGTAGGCAGTGAGGCAGGTGATCTTCTCACCAGTCTGCTTGAGCTTGCTCAGCGTTGTCAGGGTTACGTTAGGCATGGCTGATTCCATTGGTTCGGCCTCGGCGAGGCGTCGGGCGTTTGGGCTTGGGCTGGATTGTGTCACAGCCTGGGCTCTGGTTGCTCAGGATCCTGACGTTATAGCCGGCAGTATAGTCCTGGTGCATAGGCGCATGGTGGAGCGCAACTTGGTGTCTGTTTTCGGGAAACATCTTTTACCCTTGTGCAGGCATATCAGCAAGGGCTTCTATGCCCAGCGGGGGGCATTTTTTCAAGAGGTGTTGCAAAGGAGTGCCGTCAGGCATTATCAGGTCAGGCTCCAGTTCAGCCAAGGGATAAAGCACAAAAGGGCGGGCATGCATGTGGTAGTGAGGCACCCGCAGGCGGTCAGTGTCTATCTGCTGATTTGCGTACAGAAGCATGTCCAGATCCAGTGAGCGGGGGCCCCAGCGCTCGGCTTTGCGTTCACGACCCTGCTGTTGCTCGATTTGCTGCAGCTTGTCCAGCAGGAGCAGTGGTGCGAGGCTGGTCTCGATCAGGGCGACTGCGTTGAGATAATCAGGCTGGTCCTGGGGGCCCATGGGTTTGCTCCGGTATAGCTGCGAACAGCTCAGCAAACGGGTTTCTGGTAGACCGTCCAGCGCCTTGCAGGCGAGCTGCAATTGCTTTGCCGGCTCCGCCTGGTTGCTGCCAAGGCCGACGTAACAGCGCAGGCTCATGAGTCTGCCGAGGTCCTGGGTTTGCGCTTCTTGCGGTTGCGTGGGCGCTTTGGGCTGGCGGCCTTGTCATCCAGTGCGCTGATCATCTTGCGGCGCTGGTCCGGTGAGGCTTCCTGATAAAGGGTCCACCAATGACCGAGGCCGTCGGTCTGTTCGCCCGCTGTTTCGCGCAGCAACAGGAAGTCGTAGGCAGCACGGAAGCGAGGATGTTCGAGCAGTTGGTCGGCCCGTCGGCCGCTGCGGCGTTCGAGGCGAGGCTGCATATCCCAGATCTCGCGCAGGGGCACGCTGAACCGCTTGGGGATTGCAATATGCTGGCATTGCTCGGTCAGCAGATCCTGGGCTGCCTGCTGCTGGGCCGGTATGGTCGGGATGCCCTGGGCTTCCAGAGCCTGGATGCGTGGCGCGAGCGCTGGCCACAGCAGGGCAGCGAAAAGAAACGCCGGAGTGACGGGCCGTCCTTCGCGAATGCGATCATCGGTATTGCGCAGGGCTTGGCGGATCAGCGCCAGGCTGTAATCCGGATTCGCTTCAATTGCTTCTTCGGTATCCGGGAACAGGGGCTCGAACAGATAGTAATAATGCAGCAGGTCGAACGTCTTTTCGCCCTGGCCGCTCATCAGTAGTTTCAGCGACTCGTCGAACAGACGTGCAGGCGGTATATCGAACAGCAGATCGGTCATGTCCGGAATCGGTGCGGCGCTGTGCGGTTCGATCTCGAAGTCCAGTTTGGCGGCGAAGCGTACGGCGCGCAGCATGCGCACAGGGTCTTCCTGGTAGCGCTGTTCTGGGTCGCCAATCAGGCGTATCAATCCATTACGTATATCATGCATGCCATTGGCATAATCATGGATATAACCTGTGCTGACATCGTAATACAGGGCATTGATGGTGAAATCGCGACGTTGGGCGTCCTGCTCGAAGTTCCCGTAGACATTGTCACGCAGCAGACGGCCGGACTCGCTTTGGCGGGACTTGTCGTCGCTCTGGGGTTCGCCTGCTTCGTCATCCGCGTGGTTGGCGCGAAAGGTGGCCACCTCAATGATTTCACGACCAAAGTGAACATGCACCAGTTTGAAACGCCTGCCGATGAGTCGTGCGTTGCGAAACGTGGCTCGTACCTGCTCCGGGGTAGCGCTGGTGGCTACATCGTAATCCTTCGGGGACATGTTGAGCAGGGAGTCGCGGACACAGCCGCCGACAACAAATGCCTGATAACCCGCTTGCTGGAGCCGTTCGACGACATTGACTGCGTTCTTGCTCAGCCGTTCTCGCCGCAGGCTGTGCTGACTGGCGGGGATGACCGACGGCGTTGTGCGCCTGTGGACCTGACGGCCAAAGGGCGTTGGCAGTTTCTTCAACAACTTACGAATCATAGGTTCAGGCTTTCCACCGGCATTTTTCAACCCGGTTTCATGGGGCTGTAGTGAGCATGAATGTCAGGGGTAACGGACAGAGGAGCTCTACGCTGTATTGAACGCGCAGATAGGCTCGGGTCAGCGCTTGGCCTGACTTGACTGGTGCATTCTAGCCTGAATGGTTCGGAAATTAAATTAAGTGCGGAAATTGGGGCATAACGGAGGGGGTAAGCAGATAAACTCAAGGGGAGCATGCACTCCCCCCAATGGTTTTATTATTCTTGTTTTTATAACAGCGATTTTCTTTTTAGGCAGAAGCGGCAACGCCGCTATAGTGGTTACCCATCCCGGGTTGCCCAAAACAAACGGATTGCTTTGGAAGCTTATGTCAAAACACGAGGCCTATCATTGGCTCTGGATTGTCGGGTTGCTCAGGCAACTTTTATTCTTCTATCCAGACGGACATCCTGTCCGCACGGCAAGTACACATTCTCCAAAAAAATCAGTTTGCTGCGACTCTCACGTCTTGTTTTTATTGTGTGTGTAGTCAGATCTTATTTTTATTGTGTTTTGCTTGGTTTTTATTTTTGTTGTGCCAGATATAAAGCATTCGTCGTGCCAACTTTTGCAATCCTTTATAAAACAAGAGCTTAGGATTTTATGGTGTTTTGTTCAAGGCTTGATAGGCGGGTGACGTTACCTATCAACCCGTACAAGTGTTACGGCGGGGCGGGTTGGGGGTAACACTTGCCCGGTTTAGGATCGGTTAACGGGTAACACTCTGTCTGACAAGCGAAAAGCGTTGAGCCAAAGCGCTTGCCAGAACCTGGGAGGTAGCTCAGGAGTTGGCGGTTTTCTTACGCGGGATACCAAGTCGTTGCCGTCTTTCCCAAAGACACTTGCGGCTGATGCCCAGTTTATTGGCCAGCTCGGTTTCGGTCATTCGATCCTGATGCTCGAGTACGAAATGCTGGAAATAGTCTTCGAGCGACAGATCTTCGGTTGGTTCGCTACTGACGCTCTGCTCATGGCTCATGGTCTGCAGCGCATTCGCTGCCTGGGACGCGCGCTCGTGCTCGATATCCAGTTCTATGCCCAGAAGCTCTGTAGAGATTTCGTCCTCATCGCATAGTATGGCCGCGCGCTCGACTGCATTTTCCAGTTCTCGGACGTTGCCGCGCCAGGTATGCAGGCTGATGGCCTGTTTGGCTTCTGCGCTGAAGTGCAGACCACTCTGGTTTATGTTTTTCGCGGCGCGTGCGAGCAGCGCTTCGGCTATGAGCATGATGTCCTCGCCTCGCTCGCGTAGCGGCGGAAGCCGAAGTTCAATCACGTTGAGACGGTAATACAGGTCCTCGCGAAACAGCCCTTGGCGCGCGAGTGTCTTGAGGTCGCGGTGCGTCGCTGCTACCAGGCGTACATCTACCTTGTGAGATTGAACAGAGCCGACTCTGCGTATCTCGCCTTCCTGGAGTACGCGCAGCAGACGCGCCTGCGCTTCCAGGGGTAGTTCGCCGATCTCGTCGAGGAACAGTGTGCCGCCATCGGCAGCTTCAACCAGACCCGTGCGACCGGCAGTAGCGCCGGTAAAGGAGCCTTTCTCGTGACCGAACAACTCGGACTCGATCAGGGTTTCCGGAATGGCGGCGCAGTTGACGGAAATCATCGGTGCCTTGGCTCGTCGCGAGTGCTCGTGCAGGGCCTTGGCAACCAGTTCCTTGCCGGTGCCGGATTCACCCTGAATGAGTACAGTGGAATCGGTAGGTGCAACTTTGCCGATACGTTTGAACAGGAGCTGCATTGGCGGGCTGGTGCCAATGATTCCCATGCTCGAGCCCTTGGCGACTGCAGGTTGTTGCGTAGCGGAGGAGCTGGAAATCTCCGCGTCTGTCGCAGGTTGGACCTGGGGCGGGTTACGGCGTTCCTGGCTGTCCTTGATGATTCGGGCAACGGTCTGCAGCATTTCTTCGTGGTCGAAGGGCTTGGCTATGTAATCCACCGCGCCAAGTTTCATCGAGTCGACGGCTGACCGCAGGCTGGCGTAGCTGGTCATGATCAGCACCGGCGTGTCGGGCGCTCGTCGAATCATTTCCGTGCCGGGCTCACCGGGTAGGCGCAAGTCGCTGATCACCAGGTCGAAGGTGCCGAGATCGAACTGGTTAACTGCGTCGGCAACGGATCCAGCTTCGCTGACCTGATACTGGTGCCGCTCAAGGAGGCGCCGTAGTGCCGAGCGGATGATTGCCTCATCTTCTACAACCAAGATATGTGACATAGGTTCCTCGTGCTCGATGCCTTGCCGAATGGACTTCAGGCGTTGGCACCGTTGCTCAAAACGCTGTAGCGGGGCAGGGTGATGATAAATCGCGTGCCGCGCTGGAGTATGGGATCTGCCGGACTGTCTATGGTTATTTGTCCATAGTGCTCTTCGATAATCGAGTAGACCAGTGCCAATCCGAGCCCTGTTCCTGTCCCTGGTTGCTTGGTGGTGAAAAATGGCTCGAACAGCCGATCCATGATCGCCTTGTCTATTCCGCTGCCCTGATCCTCGACATGCAGCAGGACCTGATGCTCGTTCTGCCGGGTTGAAATGGTAATCGTGTCGGCATTGTTGCTGGCGTCCCGGGCATTGCCCAGCAGGTTTATCAGGACCTGGACCAGGCGCTGGCTATCACCAGCGACCACATGTTCGGGGTTACAGAGGTTAACATAAATAACCTCGGGGCCCTGACGATTGAGTGACAGTAGATGAATGGCCTCGCTGGTACAGCTCGCCAGATCGACTCTCTCGTTGCTGTTATTGTGGCGACTGCCGACGTGTGCAAAATTGACCAGAGACTGGACAATTCGGGAAATGCGTCGGGTTTGCTCCATTACCTGGTCGGCCATTTCCCTGGCCTCGGGCTGGTCCGATTCCTCCCGCAGGTTTTGCGCCAGGCAGGCGATACCGGTAACCGGGTTACCTATTTCGTGGGCCACGCCTGCGGCGAGGCGACCGATGGAAGCGAGGCGCTCGGAGTGCATCAGTTCCTCCTCGAGCATTTGCGTCTCGGTCTGATCCTCGATCAACAATACCAGGCCGCTGCTGACAACGTTACCAGGCTCGTCAATGGCTGCCTTGTGCAGGTTCAGCCATTGCGTCTGTCCTTTTACGACAAGTTTCTGCTTGTGCAAATGGGCTGACTGGTCGCTGACGAAGCGTCCGAGCAGCTCGTTCCAGGGTGCTTCTATATCGTCCAGGCGTGAGCCCACTACGCTCTCCGCGCTGATGCCGGTAAGTGCCTGCATGGCGCGGTTCCACATCAGCACTTCGTTATCCTTGGCCAGCGAACACACGCCCATGGGCAGATCCTGCAGGGTCTGACGATGGTAGCGCCGCAGACCGTCGAGTTCCGCAGCCAGACCGGTAAGGCGCGAGTGATAGTCTTCCAGCCGGTTCTCGATAAAGTGAATGTCTTCGGTGATGTAACCCTCGCGGGCCAGCTTGAAGGGCAGGAAGGTGCTGATGATTTCCTGTGCGACGCTGGGGCCCATCAGTCCAGACAGGTTGGCTTCGAGTCGGTCGCGAAGACGCCGCAATGCGTAGGGGCGGCGCTCGTCGAAGGGTAGCTGCAGATCACGTAGGGCCTGTTCTACTTCCTGTTGCGCGGTCTTGTTGCCTAGCGGCTTGGCCAGCTGTTGCGCGAACTCCTGGGGTGAATCGGCGATCAGCTCCCTGCGTTGTGGGCGGCTGACGTTATCCACCGAACAGGCTTCGGCTGCACTCTGTTCCTCGCGCGAGCGCTGGGTGAACAGCGATATGCTGGTGAATGCGAAGATATTTGCGGCCAGTGAGGCAATGGCTGCCAGATGCCAGGTGTCGGCATTGAAGCTCAGTGTCTGACCGAGAATCTGCAGTCCGGTTACCTCGGTGACAAGAGGTAGTAGCAGGGTGATTGCCCAGACCAGCATGCCGGCAATCAGTCCGCCGATGAAGCCCCGGCGGTTGGCCTGCTGCCAGTAAAGAACCGATAGCGCGCCGGGCAGAAACTGAACCGTGGCGACAAAGGAGGCAATACCCAGATTGGCCAGGTCCTGCTCAGCTCCAAGCAGACGATAGAAGCCGTAGCTGGCCATGATGATGGCCGCGATCAGCGTGCGGCGGGTCCAGAGCAGCCAGCGGTAGATGTTGTTCTCGGCGCTGGGCTGGTAGACAGGCAAAACCAGGTGGTTGAGTACCATGCCCGAAAGGGCCAGGGTAACCACGATGATCAGGCCGCTGGCCGCTGACAGCCCGCCGATGAACGCAAGCAGCGTCAGCCAGTCGGCCCCGGCAGCCACACCCAGACCCAGGGTGAAATATTCAGGATTGGTGGGGATGCCCAAGTGCAGGCCGGCCCAGAGAATCGGCGGTACGGCAAGGCTTATCAGCAACAGGAACAGGGGCAGCCCCCAGCTTGCCGTGGCCATGGCCCGGGGGTTGAGGTTTTCGGTAAAGGCCATGTGATACATGTGCGGCATGACGATGGCGGCGGCGAAGAAAACCAGAAGCAGGGTGCGCCAGGGGCCCTCTTGCAGAGGTGAGTGCAATGTTTGCAGTGCCTGCTGATTGTAGGCGAGCCAGGACTCGAGGCCGGCTGGGCCGCCAAAAACACCGTAAAGGGCGTACAGCCCTACCGCGCCGATGGCGACCAGTTTGACCAGGGATTCGAAGGCAATGGCCATGACCAGGCCTTCATGCTTTTCCCGGGTGGAAATGTGACGCGCGCCGAACAGGATTGCGAACAGGGTAATCAGTACACAAAAGCCCAGAGCCACTGCATTCTGCCCGGTCTCCTGGGTGAGAATCTGTACCGAGTCAGCGACTGCCTGTATCTGCAGCGCAAGCAGTGGCAACACGCCAATCAGCATGCACAGTGTCGTCAGGGTGCCAGCCAGGGTGCTGCGGAAACGGAAGGCAAAGAGGTCTGCCAGGGACGAGAGCTGGTACGTGCGGGTGATACGCAGGATGGGTCCCAGTAGTACCGGGGCCAGCAGGAAAGCACCGCATACGCCGAGATAGTAGGTAAGAAACCCATACCCGTACTCATAGGCCAGCCCGACCGTGCCGTAGAAAGCCCAGGCACTGGCGTAAACCCCCAGCGACAGGGTGTAAACCGCAGGATGCTGCAATAGCGCCCGCGGCAGCATGCCCCTTTCAGTTACCCAGGCAACGCCAAATAACGTGAGTAGATAAAGGATGCTGACCAGCAGCAGGTGGCTCAGCTCAAAGCTCATCGGCATCTTTCGGACTCTGCAGCACAATGCCGGCAATGATCAGGATCAACCAGAGCATATAGGGGCGATACCAGGCACCCTGCGGCTCGATCCACCAATCCATGATGGCGGGCGAGAACAGGTATATGCCGATCACCAGCAAGAGTACCAGGCGGTAGATATACATGGGCATCCAGAGATCGACGACAGCGCACTGCCGTGGGTTGCCCGAGCGCCACCGGCGACGGGTTGAATGAGGTAATAGGGTAATCAGGCCGGCCTTGCTTGCCAAGCTCCGCGATGTTCAGCGAGCTCGCTCATTGCGGGTCTTGCACCATGATTTCACGCACGGCGGGCAGTTGGCCTGGCTGCCAGTGTTCGATTGCCCAGGCGAGGACCTCGGCCACCGGCCTGTTCTGAAGCTCGGCGGGCGGCTGTTGCCGGAGTGCCAGCAGGGCCGAGTAGAGGCTCGCCGGTGCCTGAGAGTCTTCGATCGCAGCTGAATTCAGGCGCTTGCTGAGCTTGTGCCCGCGCCGCGTCATCAAGAGGGGAATATGCAGGTATTCAGGTGCGGTAGTCTGGAGTAACTGGTAAATCCACAGCTGCCTGGGCGTTGAGTCGAGGAGGTCGGCGCCGCGTACAATATGAGTAACGCCCTGGGTTATATCGTCCATTACCACGGCGAGCTGGTAGGCAACCACACCATCGCGTCGTCGGATCACGAAGTCGCCTATCTCGCTTTCCAGGTGTTGGGTGACTCTGCCCTGCAAGCGGTCGGTAAAAACGATCGGGTCATTTGTTACCCGTAACCTCACCGCATGGTCATCGGCGGGAGGCAGGTTACGCCCGCGGCAGGTACCGGGATACACGCCCCCAAATACCGCGAGGTCGGCCCGCGAACAATTACAGTAATACGCCAGGCCCTGGCCAACCCAGCTATTGATCTGCTGTTGATAACGTTCGGTTTGCTGGCTCTGGACTAGCACGTCGCCATCCCGGATCAGGCCATGGGCCTCTAGCGTTTGCAGTATGTGTTCTGCAGCGCCGGACATGTTGCGGGGAGTATCCAGATCTTCCATACGCACAAGCCATCGTCCACGCTGGTGGCGTGCGTCCAGGTAGCTGGCGAGAGCGGCGAGCAGCGAGCCAAAATGCAGGTGACCGCTGGGGGTCGGAGCGAAGCGGCCGACGTAGGGTTCTTGTTGGAAAGTCATGGCAGGTGGCCTGTTTCAGCAGGCAAAGGAACGCTGCCAACCCTGGCGCCGATGACGGGCAGGGTTGGTTAACAGGCGGCGTATCAGCTGCCTACCTGCTTTTCCTTGATTTCTGCCAGCGTCTTGCAGTCGATGCATAGCGTGGCGGTTGGCCGCGCTTCAAGGCGACGAATACCAATCTCGACACCGCATGAATCGCAGAACCCATAATCGTCATCCTCGATGCGCTCGAGGGTCTGATCGATCTTGCGGATCAGCTTGCGCTCGCGGTCGCGGGCTCTCAGTTCAAGGCTGAACTCCTCTTCCTGGCTGGCGCGATCGGCCGGATCCGGGAAGTTGGCAGCCTCGTCCTGCATGTGATGCACGGTGCGGTCTACCTCTTCCATCAGCTCGCGCTTCCAGCCGTTGAGAATGGCGGCGAAATGCTCGAGCTGCTGCTCGTTCATATACTCTTCGCCTTTCTTTTCCTTATAGGGTGCGAACCCACGGATCAACATTGAACTTTTTTCTTTGGCATTGCTGGGCATGAGGACCCCTCACTTTTTTGCTCTATCTTTCTGTGCCAGGCCCACGTCGCGGATGGCCTGAGGGTGCAGCCAGTGGCATGCAAGGCGGCAAAACTACCAGAACCTGACCAACCGCGCTACTGTTTGCCGTCAGATGGTTGGTTCAGTTGATGCAAGTCAGTGTAAACAGGCTGCCGGGCCGGGGCTGGACGGGTATCATCCGCAGTCTCGACGCAGGTAACGATCACAGATTCAGGAGCAGGCATGCGCAGGCAGGGGTGGGCAGAGCGGACGCGGGATATTCAGGCGTTTCATGTCATGAGTGTGCTGGCGCGGGCCAAGACGCTGCAAGCGCAGGGTCGCGACGTGATCCACATGGAGATCGGCGAGCCCGATTTTGCAACCCCTGCCCCGATTATTCGCGCCGGGCAGGCTGCCCTGGACAACGGACATACCGGCTACACGCCGGCATTGGGCTTGCCAGCGTTACGCGAGGCTATCGCCGCTTCCTATGCGCACCGCTACGGTGTGCAGGTCGATCCAGGTAGAGTGGTCGTCACCCCCGGAGGCTCGGCAGCTCTGTTGCTGATAGCCTCGCTGCTTGTTGATCCGGGACAGAGTGTGGTGATGGCCGACCCGTCCTATCCCTGCAATCGCAATTTTCTGCGCCTGCTCGGAGCCAATGCGAAGATGATACCCACTGGGCCGCAGAGCGCTTACCAACTGACTCCCGAGTTGATCGAGCAGCACTGGGATGACAGTTGTTCAGCGGTACTGGCGGCCTCTCCAGCCAATCCTACAGGTACTCTGCTGAGCAAGCCCCAGTTGCGTGGAATGGCCGATACAGTCAGACGGTTGGGTGGGCATCTGGTGGTTGACGAGATATACCATGGCCTGACCTACGACTGTGAGGCAAGCTCGGTGCTTGAGGTGGCGCCGGATGCATTCGTGCTCAACAGTTTTTCCAAGTACTACGGCATGACCGGTTGGCGACTGGGCTGGTTGATCGCCCCCGAGGCTGCGATTCCCGAACTGGAGAAGCTGGCTCAGAATCTGTACATCTGTGCGCCCCACATGGCTCAGTGGGCAGCGCTTGCGGCGTTCGAAGAGGAAACTCAAGCCATTTGCGAGGAGCGTCGGAAAGCTTTTCAGGCTCGCCGGGATTTTCTTCTTCCTGCGCTGCGTGATCTAGGTTTCGGGATACCGACCACCCCGCAGGGCGCCTTCTATCTATATGCCGACATCAGCAGGCATTCCGCAGACAGCAGCGCGCTGTGTCGGCGCTTGCTTGAAAGCGAATATCTGGCGATTACACCGGGTCTGGACTTCGGTGACTATCGCCAGCATGAGCATGTACGTTTCGCTTACACCGCATCCCTCGATCGACTCGGGCAGGCAGTCGAGCGTCTGGAGCGGGGTCTCAGATAATGTCCGCAACATCGATACCATTTTCACCCCTCCTGCACAGCGGCATCCTGCTCAAGCGCTATAAACGCTTTCTCGCCGATGTGCGCCTGGATGATGGCCGCGAAATGACCGTGCACTGTCCCAACACGGGATCAATGAAAGGGTGTGCCGAGCCGGGCAGCTCCGTCTGGGTGCGCCTGGAACAGAAGACCGGGCGCAAGCTGCCGGGTAGCTGGGAGCTGGTTGAAACACCGCTTGGTGGTCTGGCCTGTATTCACAGTGCACGGGCCAACAAGGTGGTGGCTGCCGCGCTGGCGCAGGATCTGATCACGCCACTTGTGGGCTATCGTGTGGTGCGGCCGGAGGTCAGGCTGCCAGGCGGCGAGAGCCGCTTCGACTTTCTGCTCAGCGATCCGGGGGAATGTGTGGTCGAGGTCAAGAGCGTAACCATGGCGGTGGGTGCGGGCGGCGGCGCTTTTCCGGACGCCGTCAGTCTGCGGGGGCAGAAGCATCTGCGCGAGCTGACCAGCCTGGCCGCCAATGGCAGGCGTGCCTGCCTGCTGTTCTGTGTCATGCATTCTGGCATCGAGTGGGTGAGGCCCGCCGATGAGATAGACCCCGAATACGGTCGGCTGTTGCGTCAGGCTGTAGCCCAGGGTGTGGAGGTCATCGCCTGGTCGGTAGTCCCCTCACCGCATGGCCTGGAAGTGGCAGGTCAACTGCCGGTGGAGATATGAGCCAGAGCGACGGACATGGGCGTTCAGTCAAGCCAGACCTGACCATTGCCGATATGGCAGCGGCGCGGTTGCAGGTACGCGCCAGCACAGGGACCGGCGACACATTCGCCGTTTTCCGGCAGAAAAAGCGCGCCGTGGCTGGCACACTGGATCAGTCTGCCGGAGCTGTCGAGAAACTGATTGGGGACCCACTCCAGGGGGATACCGCGATGGGGGCAGCGGTTGACGTAAACGTAGGCACGGTTGCCCTGGCGTATCACCATCAGCATTTCGCCATCGCGTTCCACTCCCAGACTGCCGGGGTCGGCGAGCTGGTCGAGACGACACAGGGGGGCGGGCAGAAAATCATCATTGTCAGTCATGGATCCATTATCTCCGCCGGCGCATGCCGCCGCCAGTCTCGCAGACTACTCCGGCCCTGCAGATTGTCGGTGAAACGCTGATGATTATGCATGCGCGGATGCGCCCAGCCATTCTCACAGTGCTTTTTATCTTTCTGCTGTCGACTATTCTATTGTCACTCGGGCTGGGGGCGGTCACTGTAGCGCCGCTGGATACCCTCGCGGCTTTGGGGAACATGCTGGGGTTGACTGAGGCACCCGGCGAAGTTCAAGTGATCATCGAACAGATCCGGTTGCCGCGCACACTGATGGGATTGCTGGTCGGCGTAACGCTGGCGCTGACCGGAGCTGTTATGCAGGGACTGTTTCGCAACCCTCTGGCCGATCCCAGCCTGATAGGCGTTTCCAGTGGTGCGGCACTCGGCGCGGCTGTCGTTATTGTGCTGGGGGGCTGGCTGTTTTCCGCCATGCCTGATGCTTTACTGCCCTACGCAACCGTTATCGGAGCGTTTGGCGGAGGGGTTGTCACTACGCTGTTGGTGTATCGATTGGGGCAGACGGCTCAAGGCACTTCGGTCGCCAGCATGTTACTGGCCGGTATCGCAATCGCCGCGATCAGCGGCGCGCTTATCGGTCTGCTGGGTTATCTGGCCGATGACCGTATGCTACGCACGCTCACCTTCTGGAACATGGGTAGCCTGGGCTCGGCAAGCTATCCACGGGTCCTTGCACTTGCGCTGTGTTGCGCACTGATATGTTGGCGATTGCCGCGTCAGGCTCGCGCACTTAACGCTTTACTGCTTGGTGAGTCCGAAGCTCGGCATCTGGGCGTCGACGTTGAGCGGGTCAAGCGTGAGCTGATCCTGCTGACTGCCCTGGGAGTGGGGGCCTGCGTGGCGGTAGCGGGCCTGATCGGGTTTGTCGGCTTGGTGGTGCCGCATCTGATTCGTTTGATGCTGGGCGTTGATCATCGCCTGGTACTGCCTGGGTCAATGCTGCTGGGTGGCGGTTTGCTGCTGCTGGCTGACGTGGTGGCGCGGCTGGTGATTGCACCGGCGGAGCTGCCGATTGGGATTCTCACCGCGCTTTTGGGTGCGCCATTCTTTCTGATCCTGTTGCTGCGCTCACAGCGCCGGGGGTGGTAATGCTGGCAGTTCGGGGGCTCAGTTGTGCGCGGGGTGGCTGCCAGGTTGTTGCTGGTATTGATTTCCGCCTGCAGGCTGGGGAAGTGCTGGCGGTGTTGGGCACCAACGGGGCCGGGAAAAGTACGCTACTGGCTACCCTGAGCGGCGAGCTGCCCCGCGCTGCTGGCGATATTCTTCTGGCAGACAGGCCCTTGGAGTCCTGGGCCGCCAACCAGCGCGCGCAGCGTCTTGCCGTATTGCCGCAAGCTTCCTCGCTCGCGTTTGCCTTCAGTGTTGAGGAGGTTGTGCTGCTCGGTCGGCTGCCCCACGCCAGCGGGCGGGACGAGGATGCGCGTATAGCCGCAGAGGTGATGCATGCAGCCGACATCACGCATTTGCGTCAGCGTAGCTACCTTGCTTTGTCTGGTGGCGAACGCCAGCGGGTGCATCTGGCTCGGGTACTGGCGCAGATATGGAGTAATGCGGAGCCTGCCTGCCTGCTACTCGACGAGCCTACTGCCTCGCTGGACCTGGCCCATCAGCGACTGATTCTGCAACAAGCCCGTGAGCTCGCCGGGCGCGGCAATGCGGTATTGTTGGTATTGCACGATTTGAATCTGGCGGCACGCTACGCTGACAGGTTGCTACTGCTTGATCGTGGAGGGGTTTCTGCCGTGGGTACCCCCTGGGATGTGCTCAAGGCAGAGCGGATCAGTCAGGTGTTTGGTGTCGAGGTACAGGTCGCACCCCATCCGCAACTGGATTGCCCATTAATTATCAGCTGAGGTATCGCGATGCGCCGTTTGCTCCTGGTGTGGTTATGCGTTTGCAGTTTCGCGGTGCAGGCACAGCAGTTGCCTGACTGGGTCAGTCCGGAAGGGCTGAATGACCCGCACCTGGGTCAGGTGCTGGATACAGCGAACGGTATCTGGCTGACTCCGGCCATGTTGGTCGAGAGCCTGGCTTCCGCTCCCCATGTGCTGGTTGGAGAGAAACACGACAATCCCGATCACCACCGTTTGCAGTTGTGGCTCCTGCAGAAATTGCACAGCAATCGTTCCCAGGGCGCCCTGCTGATGGAAATGATCGACCCCTCGCAGCAGGCGGCGGCAGACGAATTGCAGGGCAGGGCCGACAATGACGATACAGTCCTGCACGATAAACTGGACTGGAGTCCCGGTTGGGACTGGAATTTATACGGCCCGCTGGTCAAGTGGGGCCTGGCTAACCCGGAGCGTCTGTTGGGAGCAAATCTTACCAAAGAGGAGATGCGCGCAATCTACCAGGAACCTGCGTTAGAGACTGACGTTTACAGCACCGAGGCGCTACAGCTACTCAATGAAACCATCGCTACCGCCCATTGCGGAAAGATGCCCGAAGACCAGTTGCCCGCGATGCTGGCTATCCAACAGGGTCGTGATCAGCGAATGGCGCAGCAGTTGCTGGAAGCACCGACGCCTGCATTGCTGCTGGCAGGTAGTTATCACGTGCGCAAGGACCTCGGCGTGCCCCTGTATTGGCCGGCAGATGGGCCTGCGGTGCCATTGGTCGTGATCCTGGTGGAAGCCGGAGCTCCGTTACCGGACAGGACGCAGGCAGATTTTATCTGGTTGACGGCGGCGCTACCGGAAACCGATTACTGTGCGCAATGGGAGTAGAGCTGGCGATCGCACTGTTCTGTTGATCAGTTAATCAGCCAAAAAAATGGCCCGCTCATTGAGCGGGCCTAATCCGTGATTAGCCTGATGAGGAGATAACGGCTTGGAGCAAGCTGCTATCAACAAGTCATCTCGCGACGACTTGTTGCTAATAATATAGATTCTCATTCGCATGTCAAGCGTTGTGCAGTAATTAGCGGGTAGCCTGTTTGTACTGGGTGAGTTCCTTGTTCATCAGATCTATTCTGCGAGCCATGCTTTCGATCAGGCTATGGGCAATTCGCGGATTGCTTTGCATCAGAGCGAGAAACTGTTCCTTGGGGATCATCATTACCGTTGTCGGAGCGCTGGCGATTACGGTCGCCGAACGCTTCTCGCGGGTAAACAGGGCCATCGCGCCAAAAATTTCGTCCTTCTGCACGTCACCTACCTTTATACCCTGCACAAAGGCCTCGGCGTGACCTTCGGTAATAATGAATACATGATCCGCATCGTCGCCCTGACGAATGAGTTCGGCGCCGGCCGGGAAATGCTGAAAACCGGTTACCGGGCGTACCTCAGGGGGGCGGCTGTAGGCAAGCGCGTCAGACATCAGGGCCGCCTGGCCGAGGATATACTGGGTGAACTGTTCCTGTCGTTGGCTGTTGCCATGAATGTGCTTGAACAACAGTTCGCGATCGTAGGGGACCAGTATCAATGGTTCGTCGCTGCGGTAGGTGCAGGGGGCGGTATTGAGGCCCTGACGTAACCCGATCAGGTCGCCCTCCTGAATGTAGAACAGGGGTTTGTCTTCGATAACCGCATGTAGCAGGCCGGATTGAAGCAGATAGATGCGATTATTGCCTACGTGTTCGTACAGATCGTTTACTGCATCAAGGGATATGGGCTCCCCGCACGGTGACAGCCCATCCAGCAGCTGCTCGGGTATGAGCTGCAGCGCATTGATGAGTTTTTCTGCGTAGGGGGGTTGGTCACCGATGAGATACATGTGCGAATTCCTTTTTGTTTTCCTGTTTTCGGCAAGACCTGCAGCTGAAAGTCGCACGAGCTCGGGAAATCTTGGCCGTTGGCATTAAGATACTGCAGTGGGTTCTGCTACTGCCAATATAAATTGTCGTGAGCGTGATCAGCTTCAACTATTCAGCGTGCCGCACCCTTGGCTCCAGCGCAATTTACGCCGAATCAATGATTTGCCTGGCGTTGTTTCAGCTGCTCGAGCAATTGCTCTTTGTATTCCGGGTCCAGGTCATTCCAGTGCACGCCTTGCAGCGCGCCGGCTATGGCGAACATCAATGACTTGGATGCCCGAAAGCCTCTTTCACGCACGGCGCAATAGGCCCCGACGGGGCCCCGGCGATCGAGTTCGTCGCGATCGTGGATGCCTGTGGCGTGCAGCCATTGGGCGGAGGTCTTGCCGAGATTGCGCATGGCCAGGAGCTCATCATCGATCATGATCTGCCCCCTTGCGCCTGGTGGGCAGGGTACTCATGGTATCTGGAAGATGCTCGAAAACACCTTGGCGGGGTAATGCAGGCACGGACGTTTTCGTCGCGGCCTTGGACTTTTTCTGTATGCATGGTCTGGGCTTCTTTTTATTGGTTCCCAGCAAGGAGTGTAGTGCGACGTGGCTGATAGGTACAGCCACGTCGCTGGAACAACTAGAACCGCTCGCGTAGCTGGTTTACCAGTTGCTCCAGACTGTCTTCCACATCAGTGGCAACGCTCATGCTGCATAGCTTTTCGTCCTCTGTCAGCTCTTCCATGTGTTCGAGCTGGTGCCGTGCGACTCTGATGTCCGCGTCGGAGGGGTCGGTCGCCTCGCTTTGCCGTTTGCTGATGCGTTCCTCGAGGACTTCCAGGGCGGCCGTGCACTGCAATATCAGACAGGGTACACCCTGATCCTCGATGGCGAGACGCAGCGCGTCGCGCTGGGACTGCTTGAGGTTGGCCGCATCAATAACCACAGGGTATCCCGCAGCCAGGACCTGAGTGGCCAGATTTGCCAGCCTGGCGTAAGTCTTCTCGCTGGCATCGGTTGAATACAACCCTGCATCCAGGTTACCGCTGCCTCGGGTGCCGAACAGTCTTTTACGTTCTGTATCCGAGCGCAGACGAATGGCCCCCAGCTGTTGTACCAAGTGCAGGGCTATGGTGCTTTTACCTGAGCCAGCCACGCCCTGGGTAAGGATGCCGAACCGCTGTGGTACGTGGGTGTAACGCTCAGCCAGGTCAGCATAGCTGTGGTAACGGGCGAGCACTTCCTTGCGTTCCACTTCGCTGACATCTGGCTGAGTCAGGCGTAACAGGGCCACCTTGGCGCGAACCATTGCCCGATAGGCCTTGTAGTAGTCGAGCAGTGCCAGGCCGGCGTAATCGCCAGTGTGCTCCAGATAGCCATTGACGAACCGTTGGGCAAGGTTGTTAAGGCCCCTGTCTTCCAGATCCATGGCCATGAAAGCGACATCGCTCATGACATCAATCCAGCGGAACGCATCGTTGAATTCTATTCCGTCAAACAGGGTTACCTCTCCGTCTATCAGGGTGACGTTGTCGAGATAGATGTCACCATGACATTCGCGTATAAAGCCTTCAGCTTTGCGTTGGGAGAATTTGGGAGTCAGGCGCTGGAAGGTACTATGCGCCCATTGCTCCAGCTGTTCGAGTTGTTCAAGGTCAGCTGGTTCGGAAATCAGGCCGCGAATGTCGGTAAAGTTTTCTGCCACCGGAGCATGCAGGTTGTCCGGTTCGCCCCATGGTGTTTCCAGGGGCGCGCGCTCGATGTGTTGGTGAAAGCCAGCCAGCTTTTGAGCCAGGCTGTCGATGTGTCGTGCTTCGAGCTGACCGGCCCGCTGCATGTTGCCGAGCAGGTCTTGTTGGCGGAACTGCCGGGTCTTGACCATGTATTCGACAACAGGGCCTTCGCCATGCAGGTTGGGCTTGTTTTCACTGCCATGAACGCTGATCACGTCGAGATAGAGTTCAGGTGCAAGCCGGCGGTTGAGGCGTACTTCTTCATGGCAGAAATGCTGGCGACGGTCGAGTGTGGAATAATCCAGGAAACCGAAATTGACTGGTTTCTTTATCTTGTAAACATAGTCACCAGTCAGCAAGACCCAGGAAATATGCGTTTCCATCAATGTGAAACTGGTAACCGGGTGGTCGAAGAGGTCGGGGTTCTGCAGGGCTTTCAGCAGTGTCTGGCTCACGGTGTATCCTTGCTTTGAAAGGCAAAAAGGTCATTATGCGGGTTGGTCGGGCTCTGGCCAACCGCAAACAGATGCGATTATCGATACAGGTCGATGACGCTGTTTACTTAAGTGCAGAGGGTTATGGCTAAAAAACGCGCTAGCAGCAAAAAGAAAGGGCTTTGGCATGGCTGGTCCGGGCTGTTCATCAAACTCGTGCTGGTGGGCCTGGTGCTGCTCGCGGGCCTGACCATTTACCTGGACGCGGTGGTACAGGAGAAGTTTACGGGTAAACGTTGGGCTGTTCCTGCCAAGGTATTTGCTCGGCCGCTGGAGCTGTTTGCCGGTCAGAAGCTGAGTCGCGACGATTTTCTTACTGAGCTGGGTGCATTGGGCTATCGCAGGGCCACGGCTGCCAGGCAGCCTGGTCAGATTTCAGTCAATGGCAACAGCGTCAATGTCTACACTCGCGGCTTCCAGTTTTTCGAGGGGACTGAGCCTGCACAATTGCTGAAGTTGCAGTTTCAGGGCGGTCAGGTGACGAGTCTGGCCGGTAACGGGGGGCTGGTAATGGGCCGCCTAGAGCCCTTGTTGATAGGTGGCATCTACCCGGCTCATAACGAAGACCGGATTCTCATTCGTCTCGAGCAGACACCGCCTTTTCTCGTTGAAGCATTGGTGGCTGTGGAAGATCGTGATTACTTCCAGCACTTCGGTGTCTCTCCAAGAGGTATTGCCCGGGCAATGTATGCCAACGTCCGGGCTGGCGGTGTGGTGCAGGGTGGTAGCACTCTGACCCAGCAATTGGTGAAGAATTTTTATCTTACGAGTGATCGCAGTCTGATCCGCAAGGGTACCGAAGCGATCATGGCGGTCTTGCTTGAAGCGCATTACTCCAAGGAAGACATTCTCGAGGCCTATCTGAATGAGGTTTTTCTTGGCCAGGATGGGCGCCGAGCGGTGCATGGCTTCGGTTTGGGTAGCCAGTACTATTTTGCTCAACCCCTGCACGAGCTGCAATTGCACCAGGTGGCATTGCTGGTGGGTATGGTCAAAGGCCCGTCAATGTTCAACCCGCGTCGCCATCCAGAGCGCGCTAAGGCCCGCCGTGATCTGGTGATCGGAATGCTGGCCGAGCAGGGAATGATAAGCGCAGAGCAGGCCAGCGAGGCAATCGCCAAGCCCCTGGACATCTCTGTGCGCGGCAGCATGGCAGATACCAGTTATCCCGCTTTCATGGATCTGGTCAAGCGCCAGCTGCGGGAGGACTACCGCGACGAGGATCTGACCAGCGAAGGCCTGCGTATTTTTACCAGCTTCGATCCGTTATTACAGAAGAAAGCCGAGCAGGCGGTCCAGGCGACAGTTAAACGTTTGACGCCTGCTGATGCGGCCAGTCCGCTTGAGTCGGCAATGGTGGTCACAAGTGCCCAGGGCGGCGAGGTGCTGGCGCTGGTGGGGGGTACTGATCCACGCTTCCAGGGGTTCAACCGAGCGCTGGACGCTTCACGTCCCATCGGTTCATTGGTCAAGCCGGCGATCTATCTGACCGCGCTAGAGCGGCCTCAGGAGTACGCGCTGACCACGCTGGTCGAGGACGCACCCATTTCCCTGCAGGCCGAACCTGGTCAGACATGGTCGCCTCAGAATTACGATCGCAAGTCCCATGGATGGGTACCCTTGCATGAAGCGCTTAGCCACTCCTATAACCAGGCGGCAGTGCGCCTGGGCGTTGATGTAGGTGTTGCCGAGGTGCTGGATACCATCAGGCGAATGGGCGTTCAGCATGACTGGCCGGCATTTCCATCCATGCTGCTTGGATCCGGGTCGATGACGCCGATGCAGGTAACAGACATGTACCAGACGCTGGCTAGTGGCGGGTTCAATACGCCATTGCGGGCCATTCGCAACGTACTGACGACGGAGGGGGATCCGCTGCGGCGTTATCCCTTCGAGGTAGAACAGCGTTTTGATGCTGCCAGTATCTACCTCTTGCAGCAGGCAATGACCCGGGTCATGACAGAAGGTACCGGCAGATCAGCCTATAACCAGATTGATCGCAACATCCGGTTGGCTGGCAAGACGGGTACCACCAATGATCTGCGTGATAGCTGGTTCGCCGGTTTCTCGGACGACCTGCTGGCGGTCAGCTGGATTGGAAGAGACGATAACAGTAATACCGGCTTGACCGGGGCGTCCGGTGCTTTGCAGGTCTGGAGCGGCTTTATGGCCCAGGCCAATCCCAGGGGACTCAGCAGTGCCCCGGTACAGGGTGTGGTCATGGCCTGGGTAGATAGCGAGACGGGAATGGGCAGTGATCCGAGTTGTGAAGGCAGCGTGCAGATGCCGTTCAAGGCAGGCTATCAGCCGTTACCCGGCCCGGGTTGCAACCCGATACTGAGTGAGGAAGGATTGAAGGACGGAGCCAACCGCTTGATGGACACTATTCGTGGCTGGTTGCAGTAAAACAATGAGGAAACAGTAATGCAGATGAGACTTCCCGGCCTGCTGGCCATCGCGACAATATTGGTGGGGTGCGCTGGTACCGGAGGTACGGTTCCGGTGGTCGACTCCGGTCGACCGGTATCCAGCGAAGACATTACCTACTCGCCCGGGATGCCGCCTCCACAGCAGGTTGAGCGGCCCGCAGACAGTGGTGTCGTTGTCATGGTGCCGGATGAGGCCGGGGGGTCGCAGGCCATTCAGTCGTATCCGGTCGATATTCAGACGCAGGGCCAGGGGAGTGTTCAGAGTCCTTCGACGGGCTCGGCATTACAGCAGGACGAGCAACTTGACGGCCCGGTGCTGGCATTGTTGACCGCTGCTCGTGACCAGGAAGGACGAGGTGATCTGGGTGGTGCTTCTTCCAGTCTCGAACGTGCCATGCGTATCGCACCGCGCGAGCCTCAGGTGTTCTATCGTCTTGCGCAGGTGCGGTTGGCGCAGGGTGATGCTCCTCAGGCCGAACAGGTGGCCCAGCGTGGACTCAGTTACGCTTCCGGCCGTCCCGCATTGCAAGCCGGGTTGTGGGAGTTGATTGCCAAAGCGCGTGAGCAGCAGGGTAACGGGGCGGGTGCGGCCGAAGCTCGCCAGCGGGCACGCGTAGCGTTGTGAGAGAAGCTGTCTGGTCGGAAATATGTCTGGCTCTGAAAGAGCTGGAACGTGAGCTGTATAGTCTGGATTTGTGGTCGCTGCAGGCGCCTTCCCGAATCCAGCTGGCCAGTACCCAGCCTTTTTGCGTGGATACCATGGCTTTCGAGCAGTGGCTGCAATGGGTGTTCATACCCCGATTGCGATTGCTTGCCGATCAGGGGCTTGCGTTACCCGGTGGCTGCCAGGTAACGCCGATGGGCGAGCAAGCGTTCCGGCACCTGGGGCGCAGGCAGGCCGATTTATTGGCACTTCTCGCACGCATCGATCAGTTGGCAGGCAACCTGGAGTGATCTGAGTGATAGATGGCTCGGAGTGTCAGTATTATCAATTGCAGAACTCTTCCAGGTCTGAGCGAGCCTGTTCCATCATTTCCTGGCGCTCTTCTTCCCCTATTCGAACGGTTTCACCATCATCAGTTGTCTTACTCAGACGAGGGTTTCGCTCCATGGTCTGCAGATTGCGGCGGATCTTGGCGCACTGCTCGGCGCGTTTGGCAGCCAGCGCCTCATCAGTGGTGCTAGGGTCTTCCTCCGCTTGCGCCTCACTGTCAGCGCTTTTCGGTAGCGGCGCCGGTGCGCGCAATGTGCCGCCGGGTGGGGGCGGTGAGCTGATGTCCATCCGTTGATAGGCTTTGCCTTCGGGTGGCTGCTGCCCGAATTGTGGTACGCCCTGGTCATCAATCCAGCGATACATTTGTTCGGCAGCAACGACGCTGCTCAGCAGGCCGAAAGTGAGTGCGATTAGCGTCTTGTGCATATCCTGTCCATCCGTGTGTTGAGGGCTTCTGGCTCGCCTAATATAACCGACCCCGAATGATTGACCAGAGGTCTCTGTCCAGGCCGTGTCGGATATCATGCTTTCGTCCAACTTGGCTTGACTTGTGGCGCCTGAGTGTAAACAATTCGTGGTTCACATGAGCAGGCTGGTATTGGTGCCCAACAGGTTACCGAATCAGGCTGCTTTGTTGCTCAAACCAGGTGGCGAAATCCGCCAGCTCCTGGCCTGGCACCCGCACGCGCTACCTCGCGCTGGGTGAGTCAGACCCGGCACCAACAGGGTCTGCCTCCATTGCACGTAGTCAAGCTGATGCATGGCAACCACCGTTGTCAATGCTCTGCCGAGCAGTAAACAGGTACCCTGTTGCCCGTCCCAGACGGGTGACGAGCTAGAGGTGATTCTAAAGTGGAGCTTTTATCCGGCGCTGAGATGGTCGTCCGCTCATTGCGTGACGAGGGTGTTAAGTATATTTACGGGTATCCCGGTGGTGCCCTGTTACACGTCTATGATGCGATTTTCCGTCAGGACGAAGTCGAACATATTCTGGTGCGCCACGAACAGGCAGCCGCGCATATGGCCGACGGTTACGCGCGTGCGTCCGGCAAGGCCGGCGTTGTGCTGGTGACATCAGGCCCTGGTGCAACCAATACCATTACCGGTATTGCGACGGCGTACATGGATTCCATTCCCATGGTGATCCTGTCCGGTCAGGTTGCTAGCGATATGGTCGGCACTGATGCTTTCCAGGAGACCGACATGGTCGGTATCTCTCGTCCCATCGTTAAGCATAGTTTCATGATCAAGGATCCGCGGGAAATTCCGGAGGTGATCAAGAAAGCTTTCTACATCGCACAAACCGGTCGACCTGGTCCTGTGGTTGTGGATATTCCCAAGGACATGACCAATCCCGCCGAGAAGTTCGAGTACAGCTACCCGAAAAAGGTGAAGCTGCGCTCGTATAATCCGGCGGTACGTGGTCATTCCGGCCAGATCCGCAAGGCTCTGGATCTGATGGTCGAGGCCCGGCGGCCGATTATCTATTCTGGTGGTGGCGTCATCCTTGGTGGCGCAGCGGCGCAACTGACTGAGCTGGCCCGTGAACTGGGTGTGCCGGTTACCAATACGCTGATGGGGTTGGGTGCTTATCCGGGTACCGACCCGCAATTTATCGGCTGGCTGGGTATGCATGGCAGCTACACCGCAAACGTCAGCATGCATCACAGTGATTTGATTCTCTGCGTTGGTGCGCGGTTTGACGATCGGGTTATCAACGGTGCAAGCAAGTTCTGCCCAAATGCCAAGATCGTGCACGTGGATATCGACCCTGCGTCCATCTCCAAAACCATTCGCGCGGATGTGCCTATAGTCGGCCCGGTAGACAGCGTTTTGACCGAGATGGTCGCCATGGTCAAGGAGCACAACCTGCGTCCGGCCAAGGAGTCGCTGGCCAGTTGGTGGAAACAGATTCGGGAATGGCGTGGCGAAGGCCGGATGTTCCCCTATGACGAGGGCGACGGCTCGATAATCAAGCCGCAATCCGTTATCGAAACCCTTTGGGATGTCACCCGGGGTGATGCTTATGTTACCTCCGACGTGGGGCAGCATCAGATGTTCGCTGCGCAGTATTATCCCTTCGACAAACCCAATCGCTGGATCAACTCGGGCGGTCTGGGCACCATGGGCTTCGGCTTGCCTGCGGCAATGGGTATCAAGCTGCATTATCCCGATGCGCAGGTTGCCTGTGTGACCGGTGAAGGCAGTATCCAGATGAATATCCAGGAGCTGTCGACCTGTCTGCAATACGACTTGCCGGTAAAGATCATTACCCTGAACAACCAGGCTCTTGGCATGGTTCGCCAGTGGCAGGATATGCAGTATGGTAGCCGCCATTCGCATTCCTACATGGAGTCACTACCGGACTTCATCAAGCTGGCCGAGTCCTATGGACATGTTGGTATGCGTGTGGAGAAGCCTGAGGACCTGAAGCCGGCAATGGAAGAGGCTTTTGCCAACACCAAGCGTCTGGTGTTCATGGATATCCGGGTTGACGACTCCGAGCACGTATATCCTATGCATATCAAGGATGGCTCGATGCGCGATATGTGGCTGAGCAAGACGGAGCGCACATGATGAGACATATAATATCCGTTCTGCTCGAAAACGAGCCAGGCGCCTTGTCCCGCGTAGTGGGCCTGTTCTCTCAGCGGAATTACAACATCGAGACGCTGACCGTAGCGCCGACTGAAGATCCGACTTTGTCGCGCCTTACCCTTACCACGGTTGGGCACGACGAGGTGATCGAGCAGATCACCAAGAACCTCAACAAGTTGATCGAGGTGGTCAAGCTGGTGAATCTGTCCGAAGGGGCGCATATCGAACGCGAGCTCATGCTTGTGAAGATAAAAGCGACTGGTGCACAGCGCGCGGAGGTCAAACGCACGACCGATATCTTCCGTGGACAGATTGTCGATGTGACCAGCAGCGTGTACACCGTGCAGCTGGCGGGCACCACCGATAAGCTGGACAGCTTTATCGAAGCGATTGGGCCAACCACCGTCATCGAAGTGGTACGCACCGGCGTCTCGGGTATCGCCCGTGGCGAAAAGGTCTTGAGTATCTAATCACACAGCAGGTCCGGATAGGGTCTGCCTAGAAACAGGGGAATTTCATGCACGTTTATTACGATAAAGATTGTGATCTGAGCATCATCCAGGGCAAAAAAGTAGCCATCATCGGTTACGGTTCACAGGGCCACGCCCACGCCTGCAACCTCAATGATTCCGGTGTCGACGTGACCGTTGGTCTGCGTCCAGGTTCATCTTCGGTCGCCAAGGCCGAAGCCCATGGTCTGAAAGTCAGCGATGTGCCATCAGCTGTTGCGGCTGCCGATGTTGTCATGATTCTTACTCCGGACGAGTTTCAGTCCCAGCTGTACCGTGACGAGATTGAACCGAACCTGAAGCAGGGTGCCACCCTGGCATTTGCCCATGGCTTCGCGATCCACTACAACCAGATCGTGCCGCGCAAGGATCTGGACGTGATCATGATCGCGCCGAAAGCGCCAGGTCACACCGTTCGCACCGAGTTCACCAAGGGTGGTGGTATTCCTGATCTGGTCGCAGTATTCCAGGATGCCTCCGGCAACGCCAAGAATCTGGCCCTGTCTTACGCCTCAGGTGTAGGTGGTGGTCGTACCGGTATTATCGAAACCACTTTCAAAGACGAAACTGAAACTGATCTCTTCGGCGAGCAGGCAGTTCTCTGTGGCGGCGCAGTCGAGCTGGTCAAGGCTGGTTTCGAGACGCTGGTTGAAGCCGGTTACGAGCCCGAAATGGCTTACTTCGAGTGCTTGCACGAGCTGAAGCTGATCGTTGATCTCATGTATGAAGGCGGTATCGCCAACATGAACTACTCGATCTCCAACAATGCCGAGTACGGTGAGTACGTCACAGGCCCGGAAGTCATCAATGCCGAGTCCCGTGAAGCCATGCGCAATGCACTCAAGCGTATTCAGAGCGGCGAGTATGCCAAGATGTTCATCGCCGAAGGTGCGCACAACTATCCTTCGATGACTGCTGCCCGTCGCATCAACGCAGCGCATCCGATCGAGCAGGTTGGCGAGAAGCTCCGTGGCATGATGCCCTGGATCTCCGCGAACAAGATCGTGGACAAGAGCAAGAACTGATGCATCCTTGATGCAGCAGACGAAGAACGCGGCCACGGCCGCGTTTTTTGTGCCTGCCCTCTCCATAACTGGCAAACCACGTGATCAGTTGCCACACTGTGTTCACGATAACGTTTTCAGGGTAAATACATGACGGACAAGCAAGAGCAGCATTCCACCGACGACGACATGCAAGCGGCACATAACATGTTGCCCATTGATGAGCATATCGAGGAAGTTCCAGGTCCGGGCGGCGAGAAAGTCAGGCACCGGGGGATTTACCTGCTGCCCAACCTATTTACCACCGCGGCGCTGTTTTCTGGGTTCTACGCTATTGTCAGTGCAATGGATGGCAATTTCGCCAACGCCTCAATTGCGATCTTTGTGGCGATGGTGCTGGACGGACTGGACGGCAGGGTAGCCCGAATGACCAATACGCAGAGTGCCTTTGGAGCGGAGTTCGATTCACTTTCCGATATGGTCGCCTTCGGTGTTGCTCCGGCGCTGGTTGTCTTTAGCTGGTCGCTAAGCGATCTGGGTAAGGTAGGCTGGATATTTGCTTTCATTTACGTCGCCGGAGCGGCGTTGCGTCTAGCGCGCTTCAATACTCACGTAGGTGATGAAGACAAGCGATTCTTTACGGGGCTGGCCAGTCCGTCAGGTGCTGGCTTTGTAGCCGGCATGGTCTGGGCTCTCAGCGATTTCGGTATTGATGGCGGCGATATCAGCTTTCTGGTGGGTTTGCTTACCGCGTTGGCGGGTCTGATGATGGTCAGCAATGTCCGTTACTACAGTTTCAAGGATTTTGATTTGAAAGGCCGAGTGCCGTTCTTCGTCATTCTCCTGGTGGTGCTGGTGTTCGCAATCATTTCAACCGATCCGTCGCGGATACTCTGGTTCATCTTCATCGCTTACAGCTTGTCCGGTCCGGCCCAGGCCTTGTGGCGCTGGCGTCAGAAGCAGAAGCCTGCTTCCGAGGCATAGGGGTTTACCGCCCGGCATGAAATAACCGTCAGAAATCAGTTGACGGTTATTTTCTATCCCCTATAATGCGCGTCTGCCCAGTCAGGGCGCTTTGCATAAAGCGCTTTACAATCAATAAGTTAGCGATAATTTAGGGGTTGACAGGGTGGATTGAGGCGGTAGAATACGCCGCTCACCGGGCCAGCAGCACGATCGCTGATTCGGGTAAGTCAGAGAGATCTGAAAAGTTTCAAGGAAGCGGTTGACGGGGCTTAAAACTCCTGTAGAATTCGCCTCCCGGTCACGAGAAAGGGTTTTGATCTCGGGGCCATCAAGCAGAAACGTGATGAACAACTTCTCACAAAAATGCTTGACAGATTAGAAGGTTAGCGTAATATACGCCACCTTGGTTAAGCGGAGACGCGAACCGAAACGCTCTTTAACAATGTGAATCAAGTAATTCGTGTGGGTGCTTGCCTTGAGGTTTGATGATCGAAAGATTTTCAGCCTAAGCAAGTTACTCTGTGAATTCACTGAGTTTTTTGTAATAAAGCTGAGCCAAGTTTAGGGTTTTTTCAAAACCCAATCAGTTTGAAACTGAAGAGTTTGATCATGGCTCAGATTGAACGCTGGCGGCAGGCCTAACACATGCAAGTCGAGCGGTAGAGAGAAGCTTGCTTCTCTTGAGAGCGGCGGACGGGTGAGTAATACCTGGGAATCTGCCTGATAGTGGGGGATAACGTTCGGAAACGGACGCTAATACCGCATACGTCCTACGGGAGAAAGCAGGGGATCTTCGGACCTTGCGCTATCAGATGAGCCCAGGTCGGATTAGCTTGTTGGTGAGGTAACGGCTCACCAAGGCTGCGATCCGTAACTGGTCTGAGAGGATGATCAGTCACACTGGAACTGAGACACGGTCCAGACTCCTACGGGAGGCAGCAGTGGGGAATATTGGACAATGGGGGAAACCCTGATCCAGCCATGCCGCGTGTGTGAAGAAGGTCTTCGGATTGTAAAGCACTTTAAGTTGGGAGGAAGGGCTGATGCTTAATACGTATCAGTCTTGACGTTACCGACAGAATAAGCACCGGCTAACTCTGTGCCAGCAGCCGCGGTAATACAGAGGGTGCAAGCGTTAATCGGAATTACTGGGCGTAAAGCGCGCGTAGGTGGCTAAGTAAGATGGGTGTGAAATCCCCGGGCTCAACCTGGGAACTGCATCCATAACTGCTTAGCTAGAGTACGGTAGAGGGTAGTGGAATTTCCTGTGTAGCGGTGAAATGCGTAGATATAGGAAGGAACACCAGTGGCGAAGGCGACTACCTGGACTGGTACTGACACTGAGGTGCGAAAGCGTGGGGAGCAAACAGGATTAGATACCCTGGTAGTCCACGCCGTAAACGATGTCAACTAGCCGTTGGGAACCTTGAGTTCTTAGTGGCGCAGCTAACGCACTAAGTTGACCGCCTGGGGAGTACGGTCGCAAGATTAAAACTCAAATGAATTGACGGGGGCCCGCACAAGCGGTGGAGCATGTGGTTTAATTCGAAGCAACGCGAAGAACCTTACCTGGCCTTGACATGCTGAGAACTTTCCAGAGATGGATTGGTGCCTTCGGGAACTCAGACACAGGTGCTGCATGGCTGTCGTCAGCTCGTGTCGTGAGATGTTGGGTTAAGTCCCGTAACGAGCGCAACCCTTGTCCTTAGTTACCAGCACATAATGGTGGGCACTCTAAGGAGACTGCCGGTGACAAACCGGAGGAAGGTGGGGATGACGTCAAGTCATCATGGCCCTTACGGCCAGGGCTACACACGTGCTACAATGGTCGGTACAAAGGGTTGCCAAGCCGCGAGGTGGAGCTAATCCCATAAAACCGATCGTAGTCCGGATTGGAGTCTGCAACTCGACTCCATGAAGTCGGAATCGCTAGTAATCGTGGATCAGAACGCCACGGTGAATACGTTCCCGGGCCTTGTACACACCGCCCGTCACACCATGGGAGTGGGTTGCACCAGAAGTAGCTAGTCTAACCTTCGGGAGGACGGTTACCACGGTGTGATTCATGACTGGGGTGAAGTCGTAACAAGGTAGCCGTAGGGGAACCTGCGGCTGGATCACCTCCTTAATCGAAAGATCACTGACCGCTCGGTCAAGCACTCACACGAATTACTTGATTCATTTAGAAAGCGATAGGGTCTTTAGCTCTCAAGCTACAGTTCACCCGTAGCAGCTAGGTCTAGGCTTATCTGTTTCGAGCGTCCCCGGGCAATTGGGTCTGTAGCTCAGTTGGTTAGAGCGCACCCCTGATAAGGGTGAGGTCGGCAGTTCGAATCTGCCCAGACCCACCAATTGTCGAGGTGTGGAAGGTCTTGAAAAAGGGGCCATAGCTCAGCTGGGAGAGCGCCTGCCTTGCACGCAGGAGGTCAGCGGTTCGATCCCGCTTGGCTCCACCAAGACACCGTATATCGCTAGACGCCAGAGTTCATACATGAACAATCACCGGGAAGTTTCCGAGTGGATTGTTGATGTCTGGTCTTTGTGCCAGTCGCTCTTTAACAATGTGGGAAGGTGATAGAAATATAGACATAACGAGAGTTTCACTGCTCGCGTTATGGCTAAGGTAACTTGTGATCTCAAGTGCAAGTTCCGGATTGTCGTGAATCATGTCATGACATATCGCTTTGAATAATCGGCGCTAGCTTCGGCTAACGACAGATTGTTTGGGGTTATATGGTCAAGTGAATAAGCGCATACGGTGGATGCCTTGGCAGTCAGAGGCGATGAAAGACGTTGTAGCCTGCGATAAGCTCCGGGGAGTCGGCAAACAGACTTTGATCCGGAGATCTCTGAATGGGGAAACCCACCCAGCATAAGCTGGGTATCACACACTGAATACATAGGTGTGTGAGGCGAACCGGGGGAACTGAAACATCTAAGTACCCCGAGGAAAAGAAATCAACCGAGATTCCCCAAGTAGCGGCGAGCGAACGGGGAGTAGCCCTTAAGCGTTTTAGAGTTTAGTGGAAGGTCCTGGAAATGGCCGCCGTAGTGGGTGATAGCCCCGTACACGAAAAGCTCTTTAGCGTGAAATCGAGTAGGACGGCGCACGTGAAACGTTGTCTGAACATGGGGGGACCATCCTCCAAGGCTAAATACTCCTGACTGACCGATAGTGAACCAGTACCGTGAGGGAAAGGCGAAAAGAACCCCTGTGAGGGGAGTGAAATAGATCCTGAAACCGTATGCGTACAAGCAGTGGGAGCGGACTTGTTCCGTGACTGCGTACCTTTTGTATAATGGGTCAGCGACTTATATTCTGTGGCGAGCTTAACCGTCTAGGGGAGGCGTAGGGAAACCGAGTCTTAATAGGGCGTTTAGTCGCAGGGTATAGACCCGAAACCGGGCGATCTATCCATGGGCAGGTTGAAGGTGCCGTAACAGGCACTGGAGGACCGAACCGACTACCGTTGAAAAGTTAGCGGATGACTTGTGGATAGGAGTGAAAGGCTAATCAAGCTCGGAGATAGCTGGTTCTCCTCGAAAGCTATTTAGGTAGCGCCTCGTGTATCACCGCTGGGGGTAGAGCACTGTTTCGGCTAGGGGGTCATCCCGACTTACCAAACCGATGCAAACTCCGAATACCAGCGAGTGCGAGCACGGGAGACACACGGCGGGTGCTAACGTCCGTCGTGAAAAGGGAAACAACCCAGACCGTCAGCTAAGGTCCCAAAGTTATGGTTAAGTGGGAAACGATGTGGGAAGGCTTAGACAGCTAGGAGGTTGGCTTAGAAGCAGCCATCCTTTAAAGAAAGCGTAATAGCTCACTAGTCGAGTCGGCCTGCGCGGAAGATGTAACGGGGCTCAAACCATACACCGAAGCTACGGGTTCATCTTAGGATGAGCGGTAGAGGAGCGTTCTGTAAGCCTGTGAAGGTCAATTGAGAAGTTGGCTGGAGGTATCAGAAGTGCGAATGCTGACATGAGTAACGACAATGGGAGTGAAAAACTCCCACGCCGGAAGACCAAGGGTTCCTGCGCAACGTTAATCGACGCAGGGTGAGTCGACCCCTAAGGCGAGGCCGAAAGGCGTAGTCGATGGGAAACGGGTTAATATTCCCGTACTTGTAGTTACTGCGATGGGGGGACGGAGAAGGCTAGGCCAGCACGGCGTTGGTAGTCCGTGTTTAAGGTGGTAGGCTGATTTCTTAGGTAAATCCGGGAGATCAAGGCCGAGAACTGATGACGATCTTTCTTTTAGAAAGAGAAGTGGTTGATGCCATGCTTCCAGGAAAAGCCTCTAAGCTTCAGGTAACTAGAAATCGTACCCCAAACCGACACAGGTGGTCAGGTAGAGAATACCAAGGCGCTTGAGAGAACTCGGGTGAAGGAACTAGGCAAAATGGCACCGTAACTTCGGGAGAAGGTGCGCCGATGAGGGTGAAGTATTTACTACGTAAGCCCACGTCGGTCGAAGATACCAGGCCGCTGCAACTGTTTATTAAAAACACAGCACTCTGCAAACACGAAAGTGGACGTATAGGGTGTGACGCCTGCCCGGTGCCGGAAGGTTAATTGATGGGGTTAGCTTCGGCGAAGCTCTTGATCGAAGCCCCGGTAAACGGCGGCCGTAACTATAACGGTCCTAAGGTAGCGAAATTCCTTGTCGGGTAAGTTCCGACCTGCACGAATGGCGTAATGATGGCGGCGCTGTCTCCACCCGAGACTCAGTGAAATTGAAATCGCTGTGAAGATGCAGTGTATCCGCGGCTAGACGGAAAGACCCCGTGAACCTTTACTATAGCTTTGCACTGGACTTTGAATTTGCTTGTGTAGGATAGGTGGGAGGCTTTGAAGCGTGGACGCTAGTTCACGTGGAGCCAACCTTGAAATACCACCCTGGCAACTTTGAGGTTCTAACTCTGGTCCGTTATCCGGATCGAGGACAGTGTATGGTGGGTAGTTTGACTGGGGCGGTCTCCTCCCAAAGAGTAACGGAGGAGTACGAAGGTGCACTCAGCACGGTCGGAAATCGTGCGTAGAGTATAAAGGCAAAAGTGCGCTTGACTGCGAGACCCACACGTCGAGCAGGTACGAAAGTAGGTCTTAGTGATCCGGTGGTTCTGTATGGAAGGGCCATCGCTCAACGGATAAAAGGTACTCCGGGGATAACAGGCTGATACCGCCCAAGAGTTCATATCGACGGCGGTGTTTGGCACCTCGATGTCGGCTCATCACATCCTGGGGCTGAAGCCGGTCCCAAGGGTATGGCTGTTCGCCATTTAAAGTGGTACGCGAGCTGGGTTTAGAACGTCGTGAGACAGTTCGGTCCCTATCTGCCGTGGACGTTTGAGATTTGAGAGGGGCTGCTCCTAGTACGAGAGGACCGGAGTGGACGAACCTCTGGTGTTCCGGTTGTCACGCCAGTGGCATTGCCGGGTAGCTACGTTCGGGAAAGATAACCGCTGAAAGCATCTAAGCGGGAAACTTGCCTCAAGATGAGATCTCACCGGGAGCTTGACTCCCCTAAAGGGCCGTCGAAGACTACGACGTTGATAGGCTGGGTGTGTAAGCGTTGCAAGGCGTTGAGCTAACCAGTACTAATTGCCCGTGTGGCTTGACCATATAACACCCAAGCAATTTGGTGTGGTCATGACACCGATGAACGACAGTCTGGAACTGCATGAGATCCAGGTTACCAAGCTAAATCTATACAACTATCACCGCCCACCCCCTTTACGCCGTGTGGCTAACGCCCCACAGCAACGAATTGCTTGACGACCATAGAGCATTGGAACCACCTGATCCCATCCCGAACTCAGAAGTGAAACGATGCATCGCCGATGGTAGTGTGAGGTTTCCTCATGTGAGAGTAGGTCATCGTCAAGCGCTTATACTGAAACGCCCCGCCTGGAAACAGCGCGGGGCTTTTCTTTGCGCGCAATAAAAGCCGCAAGCTACAAGCCGCAAGCCGCAAGCTACCCTGAGACCTATGCTGCTTTGCTTGAAGCTTGAAGCTTGAAGCTGAACCCAACCCCGCCTCCGCGCTGGCCCACTGCACCCTCGTCATCCTCGCGAACGCGGGGATCCATTGTCGGTTTCAGGAGGCACCCAGGCCCGTTACACAGTCACCCAAGTTCAACGTCAAAATGGATACCCGCCTTCGCGGGTATGACTGGGTGTATGTGCACCCACGATTAACGTCATAGGCACCATCGCCAAGACTCTTCCAGCTTCCAGCAAAAAACCCTTGACCCCAATACCACCCCAGCCCCCACACTGATTCGCTTGCAGCTTGCAGCTTGCAGCTTGCAGCTTGCAGCTTGCAGCTTGCAGCTTGCAGCTTGCAGCTTGCAGCTTGCAGCTTG